>JAIJTS010000010.1 GCA_022732885.1 Atopobium sp.
AGGACCCAAAAGCCAACGTCCAAGCTCGGTGTAGATGGCAACGTCTCCCATATCTGCGGGAACTAACACTTCTTCAAAGGCACGCTTTACGCCCTGGCCAATGGCTAAAACATCAGGCTCAACCTGGTCTGGCTCATATGCCACACCAATACCACCAGAAAGATCAATAAACCCGATATGAATATCAAGCTCTGTATGCAGCTTAACGGCCAGCTTAAAGAGGACACGCGCAAGGTTTGGATAGTAATCTTCCTCTTGAGCGTTACTAGCCAGGAATGCATGAAGGCCAAACTCAGTCACGCCTTTGGTCTTAAGATACGCAAACGTCTGGAAAAGCTGCTCTTCTGTCATGCCAAACTTAGCATCATCGGGATTTCCAATAATGCCATTTTGCGATTCAAACACGCCGCCAGGATTAAGGCGTGCGCACATGACCTGAGGCATGTTGCTTCCCACCGCTTCTTCAAGCGTTGTAAGCATATCGCCACCAGCGTCTAAGTTAATAATGACTCCCAGCTCATGAGCACGAGCAAAATCAAGCACCGTAGTGTCGTTTGACGAAAGCATAATGTTTTGGCCGGTAACTCCACAGGCTTTTGCAAGTGTGAGCTCGGTGGCGTTTGCACAGTCACAGCCACAGCCAAGCTCTGCAAGCAATCTCACAATATAAGGATTTGGCGTAGCTTTAACCGCAAAGTACTCTTTAAAGCCAGCGTTCCAGCTAAAAGCCTCTTGTAACAGCTTTGCTCGACGAACTATCTCTTCCTTGTTATACAGGTGAAATGGCGTTGGATACGTCTTTGTAATTGCCTCTAAGGCTTCTGCAGAAACAAACGGTTTCTTACTCAAAGCTCCCCCTCAAATTAGGGGCGCAATACACCGTCAAAGTAGCACCCCCGAAATCTCGGACAGTCTTGCATGTATTTCATACAAGCCCACCTGACAACCACACCTGATTGCCAAGTTCGGCGAACCTCGCCTCCTTCTGGGGTCACTGCCTGCCGACTAACCCAGAGCTCATCGTGCTCGCTCCTCTATTGACAGTAAAACACTACCACAAAAGCTCTGCATTTGGGCTAGTTTTGTTCTTCTCGCAAAGTATTAACAAAAGTCTTAAGGCGAGAAAGGCCTTCTGTCAGATTCTTGTCAGAAGCGGCATAACTGATACGTACATAGCCCTCGGCGCCGAAGAAAACACCAGGTACCAGAGCTACACCAAACTCTTTGATTGCTCGCTCACAAAACGCCTCAGAATCAAGGGCAAATTCCTTGATTGATGGGAATGCATAGAAGGCGCCTTCTGGCTCTTCAACAGGAAGTTTCATGTCTTCAAGCGCAGAAAGCACAATCTGCCTGCGCTTTTGATAGTTTGTACGCATAGGCGTGACATCATAAGAAAGTGCATAGAGAGCAGCTGGCTGTAAAAATGAAGGAACAGAAGACACTAACTGGGCATGAACCTTTCCAATATCTGCCGCAAGCTCATCAGAGGTGGCAACCCAACCAAGTCTCCAACCCGTCATTGCCCATGGTTTGGAGAAACTATTTGTCACAATGCAGCGATCTGCTAAATCTGGATAGAGCTCTGCAAAACGTGGAACATTCTGAACATACGTAAGCTCTCTATAAACGTCATCGCATAAAACATAAAAGCCGTGCTTGCGGGCAAGTTCCGCCACCGCATCGAGCGACTCTTTTGTATAAACACATCCCGTAGGATTGTTGGGAGAAGTCAGCACAATAAGCTTTGTCTTCTCTGAAATCTTTGACTTAAGCTGCTCTGAATCAATTTGGAAATGATTGTCACTGGTATCAAGTGGCACAACTACACCACGATTAAGCTGGCAGAGTGTTCTGTATACCAAATACGCTGGCTCAGGGATGATAACTTCATCGCCTGGATTCATCAGCGTTAACATGGCAGCAGAAATAGCCTCTGTTGCTCCAACGGTAACTACAATGCCGTCTGGACTGACCTTCATACCACGAGCTGACTCCCAAGCGGCAATAGCACTTCTCAGCTCGGGAGTACCAATATTAGGTGGGTAGTGAGTGTTTCCAGCCGCAAGCTCTTTGTCAACTAAGTTGCAAATAGGAGCTGGAGTGTCTTCTCCTGGCTCTCCGATGGTTAAAGAAATACAACCTGGTGTTGCAGCGGCAAGTGCCGAGAAACGCCTGATACCTGAGGGTTTGAAAAGCTCTAAAGTTGTATTTCTTGAAAGTGGCATGCAAACTCCTCAACGTACTTTCAATTTAGAATAGGTATTATTTAAATCATACGACACTTGATTGATATGGGGCTCGCATGAAAAGGGTTTTGTCTCTTGGCCTTAAGTTTATTACTGGCCTTCTAAAAAGGGTCCTTGCACCACTTTTCAAATTTGTAGGCGGGCTTTTTGTTCTAGCTTTACTGGTTCTTGGTGGATATGTCCTCTACCTGCAGCTTACCTACTATCGCATTCCTGACAATACTCCCGTATCTAATCAAGGTGCTTCTCCTAAGACTACAACCGTACAGGTAGGACAAACCTACACAGCTTCGACCTACAACATTGGCTTTGGTGCTTACACCCCTGATTACACCTTCTTTATGGATGAAGGCATCATGCAGGATGGCACACGCACCGTGGGGACACACGGACGCGCGGTAAGCAGAAATTCCGTTCTTTACACTACAAACGGTGCTCTGAACACGGTTTCTTCTCTCAATGACGGTGCAGCCCCTGACTTTATTCTCTTTCAAGAAATTGATACCTCATCCGATAGAAGTTGGCATGTGAATCAAGTTTCTGAAGCAGAGAGCCGCTTTGGATCCTACGCATCCTATTTTGCGCAGAACTTCCACACCGCGTTTCTCGCCTATCCACTCACTGAGTTCCACGGAACCTCCAACTCGGGAATTCTTACGCTTTCAAACGTACTTGCTTCAAGCGCAACTCGTCGTACCTACCCCATTGATGAGTCATTCCCAACAAAATTCTTTGACCTAGACCGTTGCTTTATGATTACACGCTACCCTACCAGTGATGGTCACGAGCTGGTCCTTATTAACAGCCACATGTCTGCATACGACAAAGGTGGCACCAGTCGCGCTCAGCAGCTTGCACTTCTGACCAAAATAATGTCTGAAGAGCGTGCTAAGGGTAATTACGTTATTGCGGGTGGCGACTGGAACCATGCCATTTTGGGCTCGCTTACACTCTATCCTTCTATTCAGCAAGTACCTGACTGGGTAGCAGAGCTCAAAGAGTCTGATTTGCCAGAAGGCTTTAGCGTTGTGGCCCCAGACAACCTCACCAACGTTCCTACCTGCCGTGGAGATGACATTCCATACGAGAAAGACAAGACGTACACCACCACAGTTGATGGTTGGATTGTCTCGGATAACGTTGTTGCAACTGCCAAAAACATTGACACGCAATTTGCTTACTCGGACCACAACCCGGTTCTTCTGTCATTTACCCTAAAGAGCGCAGAATAGGTCTATCCACCCTTTGATATATTCATATTATGTGCGTATTATACCTATCTTACGCACATATTTATTGACTTTGCCGTCATCATCTTGTATAACATAACTACAAGAAAGGCGGGTCATTATGGCAAAAGTAAGCACAAATATAAATTTGGATCCAACGCTTAAAAAGAATGCTCAGGAGCTTTTCAGAGATTTAGGCATGGATCTTACTACTGCTATTACCATTTTTCTTCGTCAGACTGTTCGTGAGCAGGGAATCCCTTTTGAAATCAAGCGAGAAATTCCTAATGCTCAAACTATAGAGGCTCTTAATGAATACACCAACATGAAAGAGCATCCAGAAAATTACAAGCACTATGCCTCATTCTCCGACGCAATGTCGGAGGTCCTAGATGCTTGAAATCGTTCTCTCTAATCAATTTAAAAAAGATATTAAATCAGCGCAAAAAAGAGGTCTCAAGCTTGAGCTGCTTACTGAAGTTGTAGATACCCTCGCCTCTCAACAATCACTTCCAGAAAAATATCGTGACCATTCTCTGACTGGCTCTTACGCAGACTTTAGAGAGTGTCATATCAAGCCAGACTGGCTTCTTATTTACAGAATTGATAACGAAGATTTACTCCTTTTCCTTTTTAGAACCGGTTCTCATTCTGATCTCTTTTAAAAATAAAGAATAATTTTTGTTTTGTTGTAACCACAACAAAAGCCATATGGAAGTCCTGCCACACTTTGGGTATAAAGTAAGCCAGAGTAGACTTTCTAAACCTATCCGCGAGAGGAGCCCGTATGGCACAGGTTCTTGATTTAAGCAAATCCGTTTATGAGATTTGCACTAAGTACCCCGTTATTAAAGGCCTTATGGCAGAAAACGGCTTTGCCGAGATTACCGAGCCAGGCCGTCTTCAGACCATGGGTCGTTTTATGACCATCCCTAAAGGTTGCGATCACAAAGGCGTAGACCTTGAGGAGCTCAAAGCAATCTTCCGCGCTCACGGCTTTACCATTCTTGGTGATGAGGAGCCTGCAGCAGCAGAAATCCCAGCTGACGAGAAGCCCGCAGAGACAGAAAACGCACCTATTGCGCAGACCCCTGAGGAGCGCAAAGTTCTTATCGCCCAGTATCTTGAGCGCCTTAACGACGGCGAGGACATCGACGCGGTTCGCGAGGACTTTGCTCGCAACTTTAAGGACGTCTCTGGCTCAGAGATCTCTAACGCTGAGCAGGAGCTCATTGCTGGCGGAGTTCCTATGGAGAAGGTCCTGAAGCTCTGTGACGTTCATGCCGCTCTCTTTGAAGGCAAGGTTTCCTGTGCACCAACAGGTGCTGTTGAAGAGACCCCTGGTCATCCTGTTTGGACCATGCGTCAAGAAAACGACCGCATTCTTGCCTTTATCCACGACCGCGTTGCTCCAGATGTGAAGCGTGCTCGTACACTGACTGAGTCTTCCAGCAACGAAGAGTGTGCTGGCGTTGCAGCAATTCTGAAGGCTGATATGGATGCCTTTGATGAGGTCTTTGTTCACTACAAGCGCAAGGAAGAGCTTCTCTTCCCTCACCTGGAGCGTCACGATATTACCGGCCCTTCAAAGGTTATGTGGGGTAAGGACGACGAGGTACGAAACGCTGTTAACGGAGCAGAAGCTCTGCTTGAGACTGCATACGGCCAGTATGATGCAGCCCTTATGGCAGGCGTTGCTGACTATCTGGATGAGGCTATTGAGGGCGCTGAGTCTATGGCTTCCAAGGAAGAAAACGTTCTCATTCCACTTTCCCTTGAGCATCTAAGTGCTACTCAGTGGACCCAGATTGCTGCTGAAGAGAACGAGTTTGGCCACGCATTTGGCGTCAATCCTCCTTCATGGCACGCAGATCCTCTTGAGCTTGCAAACGACAAGCTTAAAGAGATGGAAGCTGCAGGTGCTATGGGCGAGAAGGACGCTGAGGCAGAGAAAGAAGTAATCTCTGCTGACGGCAAGGTTAAGCTCTCTACCGGCGAGTTCACCATTCCTCAGCTTGAGGCTGTCTTTGCAACCATTCCACTTGACATTACCTTTGTTGACGCAGACGACAAGACTCGTTACTTCAGCCACGGCGACACCCGCGCCTTCCCTCGTCCTAAGAGCTGCCTTGGTCGCGATGTGTATGACTGCCATCCACCAAAGAGTCAAGAAGCTGTTCGTCGCATCCTCACTGAGTTCAAGAGCGGCAAGCGTGATTCCTCTGAGTTCTGGTTTGATGTAAGAGGTAAATTCCTCTACGTGCGTTACTTTGCTGTCCGTGACGAAGAGGGCAATTACCTGGGCGCTCTTGAGACCACGCAGGACATCGGACCAATCCGTGCTCTTGAGGGCGAGAACCGCAGAGGCTCTGACAGCTAAGGTTTTGCGCGTGCAAAACCCTGAGTTACCTCTCGAAAATTTTGTGCGACTTGGTAGGCGATGTGTCCTTTTTACGGCACATCGCCTACACTAGTTCTGGCCAAAAGAGAGGAGCCTCAGTGCTACAGCGTTTACTAGGCACTAAGTATGCATACGCCATTGTTGCAACTTGTGTTGTCATTATGTTTTTACCGTGCGCCATTATCCTTACGTGCTTTGGCATTTTCATTACGCCAGTTTCCCAATACTTTGGCGTTCCCCGTGTTGCCTTCTCTGCGGTCTTCTCGGTACTTTGCATTGCTATGACGGTAGTTATGCCGTTCATAGGAAAGTTCTATAAAACACATGACACGCGCTTGGTGCTTTCTGCAAGCGTTATCATCTGCGCAATCTCATATGGAGCCATGTCAACAGCTCAAGAGATGTGGCATTTTTATCTCTATGCAGTGGGACTTGGCATTGGTATACCTGCGCTCATGTTCTTATGTGTCCCCGCCCTCATCAACGATTGGTTTGACCAGCGTGTTGGCACTTTTATGGGCCTCTGCTTTGCATTTACTGGCATCGGCGGCACTGTCTTTAACCCCATCGGATCTGCCATTATCTCGTCTAGCCCTGAAGGTTGGCGTGCTTGCTATCAGATTTTTGCCCTAGTTATGCTAGTAGGAACACTCCCCTTTACCCTTTTTGTGGTACGCAAGAAACCCCAAGACCTTGGCCTTACACCTCTTACCTTCTCCTCTACTGACGAGAAAAACGTTGAAGTAGCAGAAGTTTCTTCAACCGACATCTCTGCTGATGACGCAATGAAATATCCTGAGTTTTATCTGGTCGCAGCATTTTATGCGCTTATTACCTTTAACCAGCAAATCTCTCAGTACTTCCCTAGCTATGCCGCAACGTTTGCAGAAACCGCTCCTGCCATTGCCGCTGCTACAGGCCTTCTTGCTGGAACAACTATGCTGGGTCAGGCGATTGGAAAAGTGTTACTAGGTGCTTTAAGCGATATCTCAGTAAAACTTGCCTGCTTTGTAGGAATTTTCTCGGGTATTGTTGGCTTACTCATGTTGGGAATTAAGCTTCCGGTATTGCCGCTCTTGTTGGCAGGAACCTTCCTTTTTGGAATTGCCTACGCCCTCACAACGGTCGGCTCACCTCTGCTGGTCCGCGCAGTCTTTGGAAAAAAAGATTCCACACTTATTTACTCAAGAATTGCAGGTGTAAGCAGCTTTGTCTCTGCTTGTGCACTCATTATTTGGAGCCTGATTGTTGACGGTTCAGCCCACGGTTTCTTGGTGCTCTTTGGCATAGGCATTGTACTGATGAGCAGTTGTCTTGCGCTTGCTCTTATCGCACTTAAGCGCGCTGGCAAACGAGCATAAGGTTATCGGGCTCTGTTGGGTCTGCCTCTGGATCTTGAGAATGATTTAAACCAAAGAAACCTTTAAGTACCACTAATAGTCAAGTGCGTATTAAATTTTAAAGAAGCAGGAAAAGAGGCTTCGTGAGAAACAATAATAACAATTCTGCTCTTGGAAAGATTCTGTATTTTCTGAGCAATAATTTCAATATTGTTCGGGTCTAAATTTGCAAATGGTTCATCAAGTATCACAACTTTTGACGGACGAATCAGTGCTCTAAGAATGGACAGTCTTTTTCTTTCACCTCCAGAAAGATTTTCACCTTCTTTAGCAATATCTTTATTCAATAAGCTTTTTCTGAATCCAAATTCATCTAGTAAACTCTCTAATTTCATTCTTTCCGATGATGAGAGATGGTCTACGGTTTTAGGATATATCAAATTTTCTATCACGGATAAATTAAACAGTTTATTCGATTGTCCTGAATATGAGTACAAATTCAAGTCGTCTTCTCGAGAATAGATAGTCACTTCTCCACTCGAAGATTTGATTAAGCCTAAAAGTATTTTTATCAAAGTGGATTTACCTACACCACTTTTTCCGTCGATTAAGTTGACTCCTTCTTTAAATCTGAAATTGACATCTTCAAGAATTGCTTCAGATTCATAATTTTTTGATATGCCAGTCAAAACTATTTCTGATTCAGATGAATCAGAAATAAAATGGATAGTTGAGATCTCTTCAGTTGGCTTCGAGATTATAAAATCTATAAGCTTATCTGCACTTGAAACAGATTTTTGAATTAACTGAGAATATTTATTCAAATTTGAGAATGGATTATAAAATCTTTGTACGTAGAGCAAAAATGGGATAAGAATCATCCAATTTCCATCCTGCATTAACACATCTTTGCATAAAAAGAATAATGAAATCGCAATAAATAAATATCGAACGCTTTTTTCTATAACAAAGAAGACACTAAGTGCCGCACTCGACAAATTATCGTTCTCCAAAATATCAATATTTATACGGTTAAAACGATTGTCCTCTCTCTCCTCGCCTTTAAATATTTTAATATATGAAAAGTTATCATTAGTTTCATTAATCTTTTCAATCAAATTCTCATTGAGTTTGATTGTATTTTCTGCAAACTTTTTTTGCTCAGATGCCGATATATTGCCGATTAAAACTAATGGTAATATACCGATTATTAAAATAAATAACGAAGTGATATTTATTTGTGTCATAAAAAAACAAATCCACACTGTATCGAATATATCTGAGCACAAAGTAAAAAAGCTTGTTGAAAAGATTAAGCTTAATCTATTTACGTTATTGTCTATCAAGTTAATATAATACGCATTATCATGAATTGTCGCTAATTCATATTTCATATCAATAAGTTTTGAATACGCTTTATCTCTTACGTTTTTAATGATGTCATTTGAAAAAATAGAAACTCTAAGGCAAAAGTAATTTCTAACTATTGTTGAAAGCACAATTAACATCAAAAACTTAGCGCAGATAAAACCAATTTGAAAAAGATCATTTGTAACCGATGTGCTAAAAACTTCTGAAAGTGACTGCATATATTGAATCGAATAAATCTCAAGAAATGATGATAAAACCGCTAAAACAGCAAGAAAAACTAGTGCATTGATTTTTCCATTACCAATATGCAAGATTTCTTTTATTGATAAAAACGATTCTTTCATATATTCATATCTCCAATCAAGTGCGCTGAGCTAGACTAAAAAATTCGATTTATGTTGTGTCTAAACGAGAATCATTCAAAAACTAAAATCAGCAGCTTCTATTTTACACTTCATTTTTTTAATTTCTCTATCGATGTTAATTCATTGACTTCACTGAGAACTTTTGACTAATAAATAGCCAAAAGCTAACACTCACAGCACTTAAGCGCGCTGGCAAACGAGCATAAGGTTATCTGACTCTGTTGGATCTGCTTCTGGATCCAAAGGCACAACCTCTACCTGCTCAAACACTATGCGAGCAGCATCTAGGAGCACTTCAAGCTGATACGCTCCCTCTCCTGACTGTGCAGAAACTACATTTGTGAGATATCTTCCGCCGGGAGTAAGACAGTGTGCTACCAGACTCATCCACTCACTGGTCATCATAGCCGCAGGTGGAACTTCTCCGCTAAAGCAGTCATTCAAGATAGCGTCATAGCGTTTGTTATCAGAGGTAGCTAGGCTCTTTATATACTCTATGCCATCAGTTACCTGTACTTGAAGCCTGCCATTGCTCTCTCTCATAGCCTCATCCATAAAGAAATAGCTGCGAGCAAGGTCTGCAATTTTAGGATCAAGCTCCAGTGCGTCACAAGAAACCTCTGGATAATGAGCTACTAAATACCGAGGATACGAGCAACCACCAGCACCAATCATTAAGACTGAATGCACGGGACAGGCAGCTTCAAACAGCAAGTCATACAACTCAAGATAAGGAAATACAAGCTGGTTCTTTCTAGAATCTGTGTACGTTGCACTTTCATAGGCGCCGCCCTGCCATAACACACGTATTTCTCCATCTTCACTATCTGAAATAGGAAATACCAATGCAGGACCACTCAGTGCCTGAGGTTCAACGTAAATGCCTGCACAAGTTAGGAGCTCCATATCATGAGCAGTAAGCTGTTTTTCTGACATAGAGCTCCTTCAAGTAATGTGTTGTATGCGACGTACGTAAGTATAGCTAGTACACGGGGTTTCTCGCCAGGTACTACCTCAACTCAAACGAATCGGCATCGGTGATGCAAACGCAGGTGTCATAGAACGCCTTGAGCGCTTGGTATCCCAGAAGTGTGTCTTTGGTACCAGCGGTCTCGTAGACGGAGTGCATAGCAAGCTGTGGCAGGCCCACGTCAACGGCATGCATGCTGGCCTGAATGTTGGAGAGGTTGCCTAGCGTTGATCCGCCTGGCATATCGCTTCTGTTAGCAAAGACCTGGTAAGGAATGTTTTGCTGCTTCCAAATTGCCTCGACAATGGCGCGACTAAACGCATCTGTGCAGTACGACTGACGTGCTGCCTCCTTGATAACCATGCCGCCATTGAGATAAGGCCTGTTGGCCGCATCGTGCTTCTCGGGATAATTGGGGTGTACCGCATGAGCGTTGTCGCAGCTTACCAGCAGTGATGTCGAGAGCGCGCGGTAGTAATCTTCTTGCGTAAAGCCAAGCGTGGCGTTAACGCGCTGCAGCGTGTCTTTAAGGAACGTAGACTTTGCGCCCTGCTTGGTATTTGAACCAACTTCCTCGTTGTCAAAGCAAGTATACACAGAGATATCCTGCTCATTTGAAGACGCAAGGAAGGCCTTAAGCGCTACAAAGGCACACTGAAGGTCATCAAGATGACCAGCGGAAACAAACTCCTTCTTAGCACCCCAAATGCGGCCGCCCGTGTGATCAACTAAGAACAAATCGCGAGAAAGAATGTCCTCTTGAGACACGCCCGCTGCGTCAGCCACCAGGGCATTAAAGGCGCCAGGATTGAGCTCTCCAGCACTGAAGAGTGGCATCAGATCTTTAGCGCGATTAAACTCTGGTGAGAGACCATTTTTGTGCTCAAGATGAATAGCCAAGCTTGGAATCATGACAACGTCATCTTCAATGTTAACTAGCCTGGACTCTACCTTGTTTCCTACCTTGACCAGCACACGACCAGCAATGCCCAAAGGACGGTCAAACCACGTGTGGTCAAGCATGCCACCGTATGCCTCGGTGTTCAGACGAAGCGAGTTGCCCTCACCAGTAAGCTCTGGCTGAGCTTTTACCTTGTAAGTTGGAGAATCGCCGTGGGCAACGGCAAGCTGGAAATGGTAAGGAGCATCAGTGGGTGCGGTTTGGGCATCGCGGTACTTCTCGCCAACTTTCCAGGCAACAATTGAAGAATTATTGCGCGTGGTAAAGTAAGAGCCGCCTGGCTGAATGTCCCAAGAAGAACCCTCGGAGAGGTACGTAAAACCATTCTCTAGCAGGTACTCTTTGATGGTTTGCGTGGTATGAAACATAGAAGGGCTCTGCTTAATAAAAGCAAGGAGCTCCTCAGAAAGAGCAAGTGACTCGTTTAAATCAGACATGCGTAAAACCTTTCATAGAACTGTGTTGCACCCAACAGCCTAACACGCATTTTTGGTGAGGCGCTCACTTTCTAGAAAATGACGCAAAGAATACGCGCTTCAGGGTAGATACTTATATATTGAACTAATTCTCACCCACCAAAGCGAGAGTATATGGATATCAATCAAGCTATTGAGCACGCAAATGCGTTTGTCATACCTGGACTTCTTGTTGATGATCAGTCCATCATCGGCGAGGTCAACAAAAACTGTGACGCGATTAAAACGCTGCTTGATGCCTGGAAGGAAGCACCACTTGGCCAAGAGCCTGTAGAGTTTTCTGTCATTCAGCAACTTGCTGATAGAACGCGCTCGCTGTGCGACACCTACGGCGTGGAAAGGCTCAGAAATCATCGAGGCGTTGGCCTTTCTCGCGGTCTTTCAAACGACGATCTTGCAGCAGCTGTTGCAAAGATGCAGCGTCGTCGCCCTAAGGCTGTCTACAAAACCGCAGGTCCGCTTCTTAATGACTTGCAAATTGCATATGTCGAGAAAAGCGTTTCTGGCACGGTGCTGGGTATTGATATTGAGACTACCTCGCGTTTTCCTGAGCTGGGCTACATTGTTAACGTGGGTTTTGAGTTCTGGAATCTTGGTCGCAATACCGTTCCGGTAGAGCCTCACTCCGCCTACTTTGGCATCCCAGAGATGTACAAAGAAAAAGGTGTTCCTCTTTCTGATATTCACCAGATTACCTGGAAAGATGTTGAGGGCAAGAAATCATTTAGAGACGATAAAAAAGCCCAAGAAGCCCTGCTGGCAACAATGAAGAAGATTCCTTTTATGGCTCATAACGCTGCCTTTGAGGATTCTTGGTTCATGTTCAACATTGACGGTTACGCAGAAGCTAGAAAAGCAGGCAAGATTATTGTCATTGACTCCCGTGACATCTGCCGTCGCTTGGACCCTGAGATTAGATCTCTTCCCCGTGAGTCTTCCCCTGCTGCACTTGAGAACTGGGCACGTCGTAGGCATACGCTTGCAGCAGACGAGAAGGAACGTCACTTGGGACTTGAAGACGTAGACCTTATGATTCGCACCGTTCAAGCAGAGTTTGCAGACCACAATATGTTTGAAGACTAGGCAACGTTGTCGGTCATGAGTGTTCAAGCGTTATACTAAAGAGTGCATAAGCTAGATTTTCTCGCTAAAAAATAACTGCCAAGGAGGAGTTTTGTCAGAGAAGCAGGTAAGAGTACGTTTTGCGCCATCCCCAACAGGCAAGCTGCATATCGGAGGTGCGCGTACTGCTATCTATAACTGGGCTTTTGCTCGTGCAAATGGTGGCAAGTTTATTCTTCGTATTGATGACACAGATCCTACGCGCTCAACTGAAGAGAATACTCAGATTATTCTGCGTGCTATGAAGTGGCTTGGCCTTGATTGGGACGAGGGTCCCGATAAGGGCGGCGATTGCGGTCCTTACAGCCAGACCGAGCGCCTTGACCTGTATCGTGAGGCAGCAAATAAACTGCTGGCAGAGGGCAAGGCATACCCTTGCTTCTGCACGCCAGAAAAACTTGCTGAAGACAAGAAGGCCGCAGAAGAGCGTCACGACCCCTTCCAGGGCTATCAGCGTACCTGCAGAAACATTGACCCTGCAGAGGCACAGCGCCGCATTGATGCTGGTGAGCCTTATACCATCCGCATCAAGGTTCCACTGGATCGCGGTGACGTCATTGTCCACGACGCTGTTCACGGAGACGTAACCTTTAACGCTCGCGAGCTTGATGACTTCATCATCTTCCGCTCCGATGGCACCCCAACCTACAACTTTGCTACCGTTGTTGATGACGCTGGCATGGGCATCACCCACATTATTCGTGGCGATGACCACCTATCCAACACTCCTCGCCAGATTATGGTGTACGAGGCTCTGGGCGCTCCTGTCCCAACCTTCGCCCACATCTCCATGATTTTGGGTCCTGACGGCAAGAAGCTCTCCAAGCGCCATGGCGCAACTTCTGTTGAGGAGTATCGTGACCAGGGCTATCTTGCAGATGCCTTTGTCAACTACCTGGCTCTTCTCGGCTGGTCGCTTGATGGCGAGACAACCATTGTGCCTCGCGACGTTTTGGCGTCTCAGTTCTCTTTGGATCACGTTTCCAAGAACCCTGCTCAGTCCGATCCAGAGCGTCTGAACTGGATTAATGCAACCTATCTTGCCAATATGGACAACCAGACCTTTGCAAAGACCGTTCTGATTCCAGAGCTTGTAGGCGCCGGCCTTGAGCCTGTTCAGGGCAGTGCAACTGAGGCAGAAGAGATTTACGCAACCCGTCCAGGCTGGTATGACCTGCTCTCCGAGATTCTTCGTCCTCGTACCACAGTAAGCCCAGACGTCATTGAGAAGTCCCGCTTCCTGTATGAAGGAGCAAACGTAACCTTTGATCAGAAGAGTGTTGAGAAGGGCCTTACCAAAGACTCTGATCAGAGTGCAACTGTTCTTGCTGCTGCAAAGACCGCTCTTGAAGGTGTCTCTGAGGACGAGTGGAAAGCTGCAGCAATTGACGCTGCCCTTGAGGTGCTTCCAGAGCAGCTTGACCTTAAGAAGCGCGTTGTCTTCCAGTCCATTCGTGTTGCTGAGTGCGGCAACATGGTCTCCCCTCCTCTTGGAGAGTCTATGGAGCTTCTTGGTCGTGAGGTTTGCCTCGCTCGCCTTGAGCGCGCTTTGGAGCTTTGCAAATAACGCGCTGAATGCTCGCCTGTCGCGTATTCTTCCAAACATAAGTGGGTATCAAAAGTAAAACCACACAAGAGCTGTAAAACAGATGGTTTTGCAGCTCTTTTATCGTTACCGTTTGTTTAGTTTTGGAGTAGCTATGATTTCTATGTCTGCGTTTGAGGTCCTCGGCCCCATTATGGTGGGTCCTTCTTCCTCGCACACAGCAGGAGCCCTGCGCATAGCTCTGGTTGCACGCTCACTTGCACCAAAGCAGCTGGAGCGCGTTGAGTTTTGGCTCTACAACTCCTTTTCTCATACCCACCTTGGTCATGGCACTGATTACGCTCTGATTGCAGGCATTTTGGGCCTTGCTCCAGACGACACGCGCGTCCGTGAAGCACTTACCTTGGCAGAAGAAGCCCACCTCAACTACAGCGTTATTGAAAAGGGTGACGACGAGACTTTGCATCCAAATACCGTAGAAATTCACCTCTACGGTGCAGATAACGTCCACGTTTCCGTTATGGGCGAGTCCGTTGGCGGCGGCCGCATTCGCATCTCTGGCGTTAACGGCGTACGCATTCGCATGTCTGGTGATATGCCCACCATTTTTGTTTCACATCGCGATAAACCCGGTGTTCTTGCAGCTCTCACTTCCATTTTGGCTACGCAGAATATCAATGTTGCAACCATGCGCACCTTCCGCTCGGAGCGTGGCGGCTTTGCACACACCGTCTTTGAGATTGACGAACCTATTGAGCAGAAAGTTCTGGATCTCTTCCAGCTGGCACCTCACGTATCATATGCCGCTCAGGTTTCCATTCCAGGAGCCGCTCCTCAGGTCACAAACGACGTGCTTTCCGGGGCGTTTGACAACGGCGCAGATCTTCTCGCCAGGTGCTCTAAGACGGAAGCCTCAATTGGCCAGATTATGCGTCAGCGCGAGAAGGACCTGCGACCAGACGCAGACGTAGACGCCGAGATGGCTCACGTTCTTGAGATTATGCGCGATGAGGTTCACGACACTATCAAGACGCCTCGTCAATCCATTGGTGGCCTACTCAACGGCCAAGCAAAGACTGTGGCAAATACCCCTGCTACAATCTCCAGTGCACTTATGGGTGCCACGCAAACACGAGCCGTTGCCTACGCTATGGCCGTTCTTGAGCGCTCAGCTACCATGGGCGTTATTGTTGCCGCCCCTACTGCAGGTGCTTCTGGCGTTGTACCAGGATCACTCATCTCTGTTGCAGAAGAGATTGGCGCTACCGACGAGCAGGTTATCTCTGCACTTTGGAACGCAAGTGCTATTGGCGCCATCCTAACCACTAACGCAAGTGTTTCTGGTGCCGAAGGTGGCTGTCAGGCAGAGGTTGGATCTGCTGCCGCCATGAGTGCGTCTGCCCTGACCGAGCTTCTGGGCGGCACTCCTCAGCAGTGCTTGGACGCAGCTTCTATTGCTATCTCTAACCTACTAGGTCTGATCTGTGACCCTGTAAGAGGACTGGTTGAGTATCCTTGCCAGGATAGAAACGCCATTGGTGTAGCTGCCGCTGTAAGCTCTTCTCAGCTTGCTTTAGCCGGTGTTGGTAACCCTATTCCGTTTGATGAAGTTGCTCATGCCATGGCAGAAGTAGGCGCTGCGCTTCCCGTTTCTCTTAGAGAAACAGCCAAAGGTGGTCTTGCTGCCACTCCAAGCGCTCCTACTGCATGCGCAAGTTGCACCGGTTGTGCCCCTCTTGACCAGGCACTTATCGATGCAGAACGCATGCTCGGCACAAATAATAGAGACGTTCCTTGCGCTTAAAGATGCGTTTTGTATAATATTTTTCACTGCAAACAGAATTTCTTGAAATTGTTGCTTGCATCTCTGGCGAGTCTCCTTTATAGTTGTTTCTCGCGCTGATGCGCACGGATGACATCTTGGGATATCGTCTAGTGGTAGGACAGCGGATTCTGGTTCCGTCAACGGGAGTTCGACTCTCTCTATCCCAGCCATGTCCTCCCAAACATACATGGCCCGTTCGTCTAGCGGTTCAGGACGCCGCCCTCTCAAGGCGGAGATCACCAGTTCGAATCTGGTACGGGCTACCAAAAGTTCAAGGACTTCTTCGGAAGTCCTTTTTGTTTATCTCAACACCACTTTTGCTTCTATCGTAAAATAGACCAGTCTATTCAAAGCACCTTTTACGCACATTTGTGTGACCAAAAGAACAAGAATTTTGCTAACACTTTGATTGGATTAGGATGTGGCTTGAGTTTTTCCAAAGCGCAGTTGTAATTGTTGCCCTGCTCTATGTGCCGGGCGTCATTTTGCTACATGCCTCTGGCATGCCAAAGCCCTGGACTCTTGTCACTGCTCCTTTAGTAAGCTGCGCCCTCTACTTTATTGAAGGAGAAATCTTCAGCGCGCTTAACATCCCCATCCCTTTAGCTGTGATGGTTCTTGTTCCCCTGCTTATTGCAATCCTGGTCAATGGCTACGTTTATTACATTGCTCCCAAGAACAAAGAAAAACATAGTGGCGAGAAACCCGACAAATCCAAAGCAACACGCACTGGCAACCAATTAACTAGCCCTGTACCAGCATTTACCTGCGAAGAGCTTCCTTTCTGGATGCCTCTTCTATATGTAGCAATAGGCCTCCTTACCGTAGGACTTCTCTTCTTACCAACCCTGCCATCTGCCAGCTCATTTGTACAAGGTTGGGATATTGTGCACCACTTGGACGTCACACAGGCAATGATTGAGTCTCAAAAATACTCATCCATTCACTATGACTTTTATAGCACCATCGAATCTGCCATTACTCCTTGGGAACCAGGATCTTCAGGTTTTTATCCCTCAGGCTGGAACATCATTGTTGCTTTAACAACACAACTTGTTTCTACAACCGTTCCTATTGCAGGAAATGCACTTAACTTTGTTAGTGCAGCAATTGTCTTTCCGCTTTCAATCTGCTCACTTATTGCAAAAGTTCTTCCTAAGCACCGCGTTGCCCTTATCAGCGGAGCCTTTATTTGCTTAGCATTCTTTGTTTTTCCCTGGTCGCTTTTGATCTATGGACCAATTTTTCCTAACACCGTAGCCTTCTGTGTAATGCCTTCTATCTGGTGGATTTTTATGCAGATGACTCGCTCAAAGACACCAAAACACGACCTCATCTGGCTTATTGTCATATTTATTCTTGGCAGCATTACCCTCTTTATCTTGCATCCTTCCACGATTTTCTCGTCAATTGTTGTGCTTTTACCTTGGAGTTTTGCACGCATTGGAGAATCAAAACGCAGAGTTGTTCTCTTTGGAAAACAAATAAAGCCCGTTACGCTAGCATACGCATTTTTTATTTTTGCGCTGGTCATATGGTCTGTTTTCTATTACGTTTTGATTATTCGAGGCGTGGCTCTCAACTTCTGGTGGAGCGCTTACTCAAGCTTACAAGATGCTATTTTGCACGCCTTGGGTATGGACTTTATTGGACTGTCATATGCAGGTGGAGAGCTTGTTTCTCCACAGCCGGTACTATCAATCTGTGTGCTGGTAGGTGCTGTATGGACGTTTAAGCATAAACAAGCGCGCTGGATGGTATCTGCCTTTGTGTACCTATCCATACTCTGCATTTTTATTATTACGTTTGACGTTCCTTTGAAGGGATATCTCTCGGGATTTTGGTATACCGATCCATTCCGCATTGCCGCAAGCTGCGTCATTATGGCAATTCCACTAGCAGCGCTTGGTCTTGCAACTCTTGCTGAGACTGCGCTGGAAATACTTGCCTCTTGGAGAGAAAAAGCCGCTTGCTCTCAAGCTAAAACCAAGGCTTGCACCTTTTTTGCTGCTTGGACAAAACCGCTGGTAACAGCCGTAATTATTGTATGCATAGTTGTACTCAATTATGTAGTTCCTATGCCAAACCTTAAATCAAAAGAGCCAATCCCTGCTGCTGTTGCCTTTAAGCAGGCTTCCGAGAAAGCCTATGGTGATCACTACATTTTGACCTCAGAGGAATTAGAGTTTTTACGCCGCGTTGAGCTTACCGTTCCCGCGGGTGCCGTTATTGCCAACCTACCCCAAGATGGTAGTCTCTGGGCGTATGGCACTAACGACTTGCATGTTCTTTGGCGCTTCCCTAACGGCTATGACGCCTCAGAACGTCCTGCTAGTGCAATTCTTCGTAAACGTCTTAATCGTATTGCAAGCGACCCTGAGGTGCTTCAGACGGTACACGATCTTAACGTGCAATACGTTCTTATTCTGGACAACGTTGTTGATTACTCCAACGCTGTTACCAGCACCTACAAGCCTGGAACTTTTAGAGGTGTTACGCAAATAACAGACACCACCCCAGGTTTTGAGGTGGTGCTGGAAGAAGGTTCTATGAGGTTGTACAAGATTACCTTGTAAGAACACTATGCCTGAAGAGCAGAAACTGCATCCTTAAGCTCTTGAACACGGTCAGTTGCTTCCCATGTAAAGTCTGGATCTTTGCGACCAAAGTGGCCGTATGCCGCTGTCTTAGAGAAGATAGGACGGCGTAGCTTAAGATCTCTAATAATGGCACCAGGGCGAAGATCAAAGACTTTCTCAATAGCCTGCTCAATTACAGCGTCGTCAATAATGCCGGTACCAAAAGTATCAACCATGATAGAAAGTGGATGAGAAACACCAATGGCGTAGGCAAGCTGAACTTCACACTTCTTTGCAAGGCCTGCCGCTACAACGTTCTTAGCAACCCAGCGAGCTGCATATGCTGCTGAGCGATCAACCTTGGTGCAGTCTTTTCCAGAGAAAGCGCCGCCACCATGACGACCCATGCCGCCATAGGTGTCAACGATAATCTTTCTGCCGGTAAGTCCTGTGTCTCCCATAGGTCCACCAACAACAAAACGGCCTGTTGGGTTAACGTAAATATCGGCGTTATCCCAGGCAATATTGACCTCGCCCATAACAGGTGCAATAACGTGGTCAATCATATCCTGCTTGATGACAGACATGTCCTCAATCTCTGGAGCATGCTGCGTGGAGACAACAATGGCTGTGACCTCAACGGGTTTCTCGTCCTCGTAACGAACGGTAACCTGAGTCTTGCCATCTGGACGCAAATACTCGACCTCGCCGGACTTACGCACCTCTGAGAGGCGCTGAGCCAGACGCTGAGCCAGGTAAGCAGGCATTGGCATAAGAACATCGGTCTCGTCAGAGGCAAAGCCAAACATCATGCCCTGATCGCCTGCGCCGATAAGATCAAGCGGATCTGTGGTACGTCCTGCCTGCGAGTCAAAAGACTGGTCAACACCCTGAGCAATATCGGGGCTTTGCTCATGGATAAGACTTAAGACTCCGCAAGTCTCGCAGTCAAAGCCATACTTAGCGCGGTCATAGCCAATATTTCTGAGGGTATTACGAACAATCTCCTGGACATCAACGTAGGATTGGGTGCGGATTTCTCCAGCTACCACAATAGTTCCTGTAGTAGCAAAGGTCTCGCATGCACAACGAACGTTATCCAAGCAAGCTGGAACGCCACTTGGTGAAACGTATCCATGCTCTTCAAGTTCTGCCTCTTTTGCCAGGATTGCATCAAGAATTGCGTCAGAAATCTGATCGCAAACCTTGTCTGGATGTCCCTCAGTAACACTTTCTGAGGTAAATAAATAATTTTTGTGTGCCATGAACTGTCCTTTCACGCATGGCTTCTCTGCTTATGCAGCATATTTGCGTTCTTCTACGCGCAACCACTCTTACTATACCCGCCAAAGCCACTTTTGAGCAGGATCAGTCAAGAAATTTTAAAAAAGAGCACCACGAGGGCGCTCTTTAAATAGCATAGTTAACCTGGTATTATGCAAAAAAACGTATGATTACTTGTCTATTACTCGTCTATTCCAATGCCGGCAAGTGTCATATCGAGCAGATTCTGTGCAAGCTCATCAGAACCCTCCGCACCGTGACGTTCTCCCATCAGACCAATAGCCGAAAGGACCAATGCACCCGTAATAGAACAGGCGGCAAGTCTTGAATCAACGCTCTGGCGAATAAAACCTTGCAATTTTCCCACCTCAAGCTGATGAGCAAGAAGAACAACCACGCGAGAAAGTGGTCCCTCAATGTTGGTAATAAGCGCCTGCTCAGAGCTTGCAAGCTTGTTAATCAAAGCCAAAACAAGTGGCGAGTCAGGAAGAATATGTGAGGCAAGCTGAGCAATGATTGCTTGAAGCGTTTCTTTAGAGGCAGGTTTATTGCCAATTGTGCGCGCAATATCTTTTGCAAGCTCATCAACACTCTCATCAAAGATTGCCTGCAAAAGAGCTTCTCTATCAGAAAAGTAGTAATACAGTGCACCCTTTGAAAGACGAGCTTTATCGGAAATCTCACTCATTTTGAAGTTGGTATTTCCTCGAGCGAGCATGAGCTTAGTTGTTTCGTGCATAATACGCTTACGTGTAGCTGCGCTTTTCTTAGTGCGAGCTTCAGCACGAATGTGAGAAAAAGAAGGTTCTGGAACCTCAGGCTCTTCTACAGGTTTTTGTTCATAAGCATTGTGATGTATTACTTCTAACGTAATATAATTGCGCTTCTCGCCCATGAACTCCCCCATAAAACACTATCCGTCATATAACATGACGCCCCTCAGATAATTTTTATGCTTACTATACCGTTTTACCGAACCTATAAAAATATAAAGACCTGACTTTTTTTATTGCAATAATTTGGCACTCTTTATTATTTTTACCAATTAGCTTAAGAAAGAATGGCGAGAAGATCTTCTTTTCTATTCTCCACTTGACCGGCCAAATACAACTCAAAGAGTCTATGTTGACACGCACCAACAGCAGGCCCTGGTTGAAGTGAGAGTGCTTCCATAATTTCTGAACCTGAAATACACAACTCTTGCGGACGCTGAGCAATTCCTTGTTTCACCTCATGTAAGAGAAGTGTTCTCATAGCTTCAAGTGTTACTGCATAGCTACGATACGAGTTTGCCTTTGCTAAGGCATCTGCCTGCTTTAATGTCAAAAGGTCATACGCCAGCGCAATGCCATCCGATTTACTTGCCTCGGCTAACAGAGCAACCATATGCCTCAGCGATGAGGTTGTAACGTCCACGTCATAGTCATGCAATGCCACAAGAGCACAAACTTCATTACTCAAATGCTGCGATAGAGCTAAGCGCTTAAGCAGGACCTTTGCCACGACTGCGCCTTTTTCTGGGTGACCGTAAAAATGACCTCTTCCATCCGCATCAACGCTAAACATTTCTGGCTTTGCAATATCGTGCAAAAGCGCTGCCCACCTAAGCGCGGGCTTTGCAGTACCTGCCGTAAACGCCTCTGTTGCAGAGCATACCCGAGCAGTATGTTCAAGCACGTCATAAGCGTGATACGGGCTTCTTTGATCAAAGTTTTGCAACGGTAAGAGTTCTGGAATTGCTACCGCTAAAACAGGAAAACCCAGCTTGATAGCATGAGCGCTGTGACCTGCCTCAACAATTTGAGCCACTTCCGAGCCAATACGCTCAGTTGCAACCTGAGAAAGCAGCGGCGCACACTCAATGAGTGCCTGATGTGTTTTCTCCTCAATTAAAAACGAGAGCCTGCATGCAAACCGCAAGGCACGCAGCATACGCAATGCATCCTCGGTGAAGCGAACACTTGGCTCCCCAACAGCGCGAATCACACATGCAGACAAATCTTCTTGGCCGCCATAAAGATCAAGCAAGCCCCTCTTTGGGTGATATGCCATAGCGTTAATAGTGAAATCTCTACGCGCAAGATCTTCTTCTATACGAGAGACAAACTGCACAGAATCAGGACGACGACCATCCAGGTATTTTCCGTCATAGCGATACGTTGTGACCTCAATAGGGCGCTGCTCAACAACAGCAGTAACAGTTCCATATGTAATGCCTGTTTCATGCACAGGAATACCTGCAGCCACAAAAGCCGCTTTGCTCTGCTGCCACGTTGCCGACGTTGTGATGTCAATATCGTGGGCAAATGAGCCGCGTAGCGCGTCTCGTACCCAGCCACCCACAATCCATGCCTCAAACCCAGCGTCTTCAAGAACTTCTAATGCACGCAAGGCATACGTGGGAATCTGTAAATCCACAGGGCGAGAAAGACATGGTAAAGAGCTGTTTTTCTCTGTGCTCATAGCCATTCCTTCCGCTGTTGCTGATGGGAAAAGTATACATCCTTCACACGTCATTCACATCCTTCCTGCAGTTTTAAAATGACAAACATTTGTTCTAGATTTTTCTTTACTTCTTCCCCATTCGTGATACTCTAAGTATACGAACATACGTTCTATTTTCAAGTAGAAAGTTGCTGCCATGGATACTCTTGATAAACTCACCATACTTGCAGATGCAGCTAAATTTGATGCTGCATGCACCTCCTCTGGTGTAGACAGAAATCCGCAGGCAGGAAAAGTGGGAATGGCTTCAGCTGCAGGTTGTTGCCACTCATTTACTCCTGATGGCCGCTGCATTACACTGCTAAAAGTTTTGCTTTCTAATGCTTGTTGCTATGACTGTGCTTACTGCGTCAATAGGTCGTCCGCACAGACCAAGCGGGCCACCTTTACGCCACAGGAATTAGCAGAGCTCACCGTAGATTTCTATAAAAGAAATTATATAGAGGGGCTTTTTCTTTCCTCTGGTGTTATAGGGTCGCCAGACCACACCACAGAGCTCATGATTGAGTGTCTCTCCTACCTCAGAAATGAGTTACTGTTCAATGGCTATGTTCATGCAAAAGTAATTCCTGGAACAGATCCAGATCTTATTGACGCTATTGGCCGTTTGGCAGATAGACTCTCCGTCAACCTGGAATTACCTAGCTCAGTCTCGCTTACTAAACTTTGTCCTCACAAAAATGCTGAAACAGTTACTAAACCCATGTCTTTCATTCACCGTCTGCGAGTTTCTGAAGAGAGGCAATTACTCGAAGCCAAAAATACATCAAAAGGCATCGTAAGACCTGCTAGCAAATCTAAGGGCATTATTATTCCCAGCCAGAAGCAAATCATAAAAGAAGGTTTAGCTCTACGTTCCAACTGTTTGAAGAATACCTTTATGCGATCATCAAGGGTATCTTCTGGTAAGAGGTCCTTCTCGCCTGCTGGACAATCAACACAAATTATCATTGGAGCTTCTCCAGAATCAGATAATCAAATATTGCACTTATCACAAGCGCTTTACCAGCAATTTGAGTTAAAACGAGTATTCTTCTCTGCCTATATTCCTGTAATAGAAGACAAAAATCTTCCTGAGTTAGACACCCCTATTCCCATGCGCAGAGAACATCGCCTTTACCAGGCTGATTGGCTTATGCGCTACTATGCGTTTTCTCCTGATGAGCTGGTTTCTCCAGAAGCGCCTTGGCTTGATTTAGAAATTGATCCAAAGCTTGGATGGGCGCTGGCACATCTTAATCAATTTCCTGTAGAGATTATGGATGCTCCACTAGAAATACTTTTACGAGTGCCCGGTATTGGCCCTACCGGAGCACGAAGAATTATTGCCGCAAGAAGGCGGTCTCGCCTCACCTTTGATGATCTTAAACGGCTAGGAATACAGCTCAAACGATCTCATCACTTTCTCACCTGCTGTGGCGTAAGAGATGCCTCAGCTCCACTTGACCAAGAACTGATTAAACAGAGGGTAATTGCTGATGCCAAAGCAAGTTCATACAACAAAACAAGACGTCGTATTGAGTCCTCTCAACTCAGGCTCTTCTGATCAAAGCGAAGAGCTTGTCTCGCTTGTTAAGAGACTTACAAGACTCTCCAAGCCTCAGAAGGTTGTTATCTCTTGTAATCCAAGCTTAGAAGGTGTTGTAGGGGCTGTAGGACTCACCTATCTCTCACATGCTAACCCAGCACACATACGTCTTGTTAGAGAAAGCTTTTGTCAGCCTAGCCTTGAGGAGCACGTTCTCTGTGGACCAGACCCCTCTGATGACTCAGTAGTTGCCTTAGCTAGACGAGTTCTTACAGGCCTAGAGAAAAAAGTAGGAACAAGAGAGATAACACGTCGTATTGTTCTAGCATGTGCTTCAGATGCTCATACTATGCCGGAGATTGTACATAGGTACATTCGTCTTGCATTTTCCTATGGTGTAGGAGCACTTGAAGATATTGCGGATCCAACTGTGGCAGAGTTTAACGCATTAGCTAGGCAGGTAGAAACTGAACGAGAGCACACACGACAATTTGTACGGTTTTCTCGCATGTCAGATGGCTCTTTTATGTCTGTGTTTCAACCTAATGCAAACGTGGTGCCACTAACCTGCAACTACTTTGTCAAACGGATGAGTACAGAACGGTTTTTTATTGTTGATCCGGCTCATCATATAGTCAGTTTTTATGCACCAGAAATGAAAACGTTTGGAACCATTCAACTTGATGACACTTCTTTAGAAGAGTTGCTCTCTAGAACAGACCTAGCAACTGATGAGAAATACGTGCAAGCCATGTGGAGACGTTTTTATGAAGGGGTTGGTCTGAAAGATCATGGACCTGCAGAAAGAGGATACGACTTGCGCGCTCATTGGATGCCAAAACGTGTATGGCAAGGACTTCCTGAGCTCAACGCAAGCACAAATGCAGAAGCAGCACGCAGCCAGGGTATACCCACCCACTATCAAGGGCGAGAAAACAGAAAGGATGTGCATCATATAGAACAAAAACAGACGTTTCACAAAGAACTTACTTCTGGGTTATAAGGTTGCTACTCAAAAAGACTTGTAACAAAAAAGCGCCCAGCAGAGCTGAGCGCCTATCAGTACAAAGGTAATAACCTAAGACTTAGTCAAGGTCGTTGAAGTCACCAGCTGCAGGTGCAGGTGTAGAAATCTGAGTCTTCTGTGCTGAAGACTGTGCAGCATTCTGGGAGCCAGTTGGAGCGTTGTTGGTAAGAACAGTCTCTGGGAAGACAGAGTCTGCATCATCCAGGAAGTGCTGGAGGAGCTTACGGTACTCAGCGCGGAAGTCCTCACGGGACTGCTTGAGACGATCAATCTCATCAAGCTCAGTCTGCTTCTCTGCAAGAGCCTGACGGATAACCTCACGAGCCTTCTGGTCTGCCTCGTTACGGATACGCTCTGCGTTTGCGCGAGCGTCTGCGACAAGCTTATCTGCGCTCTGCTGAGCAACAATAAGGACCTGAGAAATCTGGTGCTCAGATGCAGCAATAGCTGCGGCGTTTGTCTCTTCAACAGAAGGAACGCTTGCGTTCTCCTCAAGGTTTGTAACCTGAGCCTGTGCTGCAGCAAGCTGCTGCTCAGTGCTGGTTAGACGGCCCTTAAGGTCAGCGATTTTCTGAAGCATTGCATCAACCTCAGAAGAAAGCTGCTCAAGAAATGCGTCAACTTCCTCTGGATTGTAGCCGGTCTCAGCAGGAGAGAATGTCTGCTGCTCGATGTCTGCTGGTGTGATTGCCATCTTTGTTCCCTTTCAGTCTGCGAGTAGACGTACCACACATCATAACTACTCAGTTTGTAATTAAAGACAAACTAGTTTCCTATATTAGTATAAGGCCCAGCGTCGAAATGGCCAAACGTTCCACAAGATTAAGCACAAAAAGCGCAATAATAGGCGAGAGGTCAACGCCAGAAATTGGAGGAATCACCTTCCTAAACACAGTGAGATATGGTTCAACAATTTTGCCAATAGCCTCAAGAATGTTTCTAACCGAATCATTTGAAACGGTAATCCAAGAGGACAGGCACCATATCACAATGCAGACACTATAAATCCTAAATAAGGTATAGAGTGCGTTTAAAACATAATACGAGAACACAAAAACCTCCAGTTACCTGGTAATCTCGCCCTCATCAGCAAGCTTATCAAGATCAGCCTGCGTCAAAGAGACGCCATGAGGAAGTACAACAAAAACGCGGTCAGCTACTTCTTCAACAGCACCGTCAAGACCATAAGAAAGACCAAAACTGAAGTCCAAAATTCTCTTAGCAACCTCAATGTTGGTGTTCTTAAAGATAAGAACAACTGGCTGACCAGTACGAACACGGCGAACTACCGACTGAACATCGTCATAAGAAACAGGACGAAGAACATATGGTGGCAGCTGTCCAGAATAGCTTGTACGGCTTACAGGACGAAGACCAATATCACCAGGAGTAGGTAAATTTGGGCTCACGGTGTGCTCATAAGAAGGAGTGTATCCAGAAGGCTCCTGATGAGATGCGTATGCAGAAGCACGGGAGCGCATATCCTGTTGAGGATTGTAAGAAGCAGCTGGATTAGTACTAATTGGCTTACCAGAGCGCGTATAAACAGAAACGCTCTCTGCCTCAGGTCTGGATGGATTACCCAGTAGCCTATTGGAAGAACCTTGCTGTGCACGATCATCGTACGAGCGAGAAGATGCTGTATCTACCTCGTCATAGGCCTCATCGCCATAATACTCATCGTCGTAGTACTCATCGTCCTGGCCACCGCGAAACTTTGCTTTTAGCGTATCAAGAATGCTCATCATTGTGCCTTTCTGTAACGCACGTAATTTCTTACTACTGTATCAAAAACTTGCAATTATTTTAGTGCCCACTCAACGTATAGGCTGGATCAAACAATACTCGACCCAGGCGAATAATAGTAGAACCCTCTTCAATGGCATACGTAAAGTCATCACTCATGCCGCAAGAAAGAACATCTAACTTCAAGCCAGCTTGCACGCTCAGCTTGTCGCGCAATTCTCTGAGTCCTGCGAAGGTTTTCTTGGCTCGCTCTGAATCATCTTTTGGCGCCATAGTCATAAGACCTACAACAGAAATGTGAGGAAGCTCAACAATCTTTTGAATAGACTCTGACGCCTCTTCTGGCGAGAAACCCGATTTTGAAGCCTCGGCAGAAACGTTTACCTCAAGGAGAACAGACTCCTCAGAGCCCTTAACTTCAGCACGCTTTGAAACTGCCTCTGCAAGGTGCTCAGAAGAAATTGAATGAATGTAGCGAACCTTGCCAACTACCTGGTTAATCTTGTTCTTCTGAAGATTGCCAATCATGTCAAAGGTTATCTCAGACGCAAAAGGAGTTTCAGATAAACACGTCAGTTTATGTGTCAACTCTTGTGGGCGATTCTCACCAAAAACCTTATAACCCGCCTTATAAGCTGCAAGAACAGCCTCAACAGGAACAGTTTTGGAGACAGCCACAATTTCAATCTCAGAAGCGCTTCTGCCGGACTTTTTTGCAGCATCCGCTACAAGAGACTCAATCTGAGCTTTACGAGCCCTAATAAACTCAAGATATTCATCTGAATCATACGTCATAGCCATCATCTTTCGGTGAATACATCAATATCTTACGTAGCGCTAAACGTCTTCTCCGATAGTGCTAAACGCCTTCTACCCTACTTTGCAGCCAGGTAAGCAACAGCCGCATGTCTTCCGCACTTGCCACGCTCTGCACGATACGAGAAGAACCTCTCAGTTGTAGAGGCCGTCGAATCAGTAACCTCTTCAATAGCAGACGCGCGTACACCAGCATCTACCAGTGCAGCTCTGACGGCATATCCAAGATCTAGGTACCTCTCGCCAGATGTACGGTCTACCACGCCGGGACCAAACTCTTTTGAGAACATCTGGATAAGCTCCGGGGAAACCTCATAGTCAGCACTGCCAATATGTGGACCAATGTAGGCTTTGACCTCGGAAGGTTTGGCGCCAGTTGCCTGACAAAGTGCCTCAGTTGCACGCGCAGAAATGCGAGCAATTGTGCCTTTCCAGCCAGAATGCGCCACCGCAAATCCACCAGGAGCTACAAGAATTACTGGCACACAATCGGCAAACGCCAGAAGCACAGGCGTATTTTGAACCGTGCATACTATGGCGTCTGCGCCAGCTTCTGCCTCAGCTTTAGCCTGTTCAAAAGCCTCTGGTGTATCGGAAGTTAGACAAACAACGTTGCTTCCGTGTACCTGATGAGGAATAAGAAGGAGCGAGAAAAACTTACCAGCCCCAAGAGCCTCTAAGACCAGCTGACGATTCTTTTGCACCTGTTGCAGATTGTCTCCGCATCTGCTGCCCAGATTGAGGGAGCTAAACTCCCCTTCTGAAAAACCGCCTGTACGCTCAGTAAATGCGAGCGTGACCCCGCATGGAACCTCTGGATCCATGAGCAGGGTCACGCCGTGTAAGCACTGTCTATTCAGCGCGCACATATTTAGATGCGGCTACGCTTAAGGAAATCTGGAATATCAAACTCTTTCTCATTAGAAGAGTTATTGGTGCGAGCAGGCTGTGGCTGAGCAGTCACAGGACGAGTTGGCTGTGGCTGAACAGGACGGCTTGGACGGCTGGTGCTCTGAGTGTTCAGGGTTGGAAGCTGCTGCTGAACGTTAGAGTCATTAAAACCAGTTGCGATAACGGTTACGCGAACCTGATCGCCCAAAGACTCATCAACAACAGTACCAAAAATGATGTTAGCGTCAGGGTCAACGTTCTTAGCAACCAGGTCAGCTGCCTCGTTAATCTCCTGAATACCAAGATCTTTGTTACCAGCAATAGAGAGAAGAACGCGAGTTGCGCCCTCGATGGAGCTCTCAAGCAGGCGGCTAGAAATTGCCTCAGTTGCGGCATCGGCAGCGCGATTATCACCAGCAGCAATACCAATGCCCATCATTGCGCTACCTGCGCCCTTCATGATGGTGCAGACGTCTGCAAAGTCGAGGTTAATCAGACCAGGAACAGTGATGAGGTCGGTAATACCCTGGGTGCCCTGGCATAGAACGTCGTCAGCCATGCGGAATGCCTCAAGCATGGTGGTCTTCTTCTCAGAAAGATCAAGCAGACGATCGTTTGGAATAACAATGAGCGTGTCGACATTCTCGGAAAGAGTCTTGATTCCGTCAGCTGCAGAACCATAACGACGACGACCCTCGAAGGAGAATGGCTTGGTAACAACACCAACGGTCAGTGCACCAACGTCATTTTTTGCAATATCAGCAACAACTGGAGCAGCGCCGGTACCAGTACCGCCACCCTCACCAGCAGTGATGAAGACCATATCAGCGCCAGCAAGTGCAGCCTTAATCTCATCACGGCTATCCTCTGCTGCCTCTTTACCAACCTCAGGGTTAGCGCCAGCACCAAGACCCTTGGTGATGTCAGTACCGATGTGAACCTTAATGTCAGCATCGGAAATTGCAAGAGCCTGTGCATCGGTGTTTACAGCAACGAACTCAACGCCACGAATGCCTTCTTCAATCATGCGGTTGACAGCGTTAGTTCCGCCGCCACCAACGCCAACAACCTTGATAACAGCAAGATAGTTGTTAAGGGTATCGGTGTCCTTAATCATGTCTTCCTCCTTGAGGCACGCTTGTGCCCGTTTGTCCCGGAGCGCGACTGCGCTTAGGCTACGTTTATGCGCTCGCAGAACCGCTGTATAAAACCCTAAACCTCAAGTTAAGGCTTACGCTTCATGCAAAGCGGGGTATATTTGCACAACTCACCCATGCAAGTCAAATAATATGTAGAAATTGTGAAGATACCTGGTAAATGGTAGGAAAGCAATCCTTGGCGACAAGCGTGGTTTGCGTGTTTACCTACGAAACACCAGAGCCAGACTGAACGTTTCCAGTAGAAACTCGCCTATACGTTGGGCTTGCAGGTGTTCTTACGTTCAAGTACGTAAGCTCTCCAGGGAACTGCTTAAGCATTGCCAGAATCACTTTTTCTTTGTCTGCAATCTGTGTTGGAGAGCCAAGTGCAACCTGTACACCATTGGTGAGGGTGACAGAAATTGCATCAACGCTACTAGCCGAATAACTCACAATTTGTGAGGTAAGCTCTGACGAGAATGTAGATTGATACTGCATAACCGCTTGAATCTCTGCATCTGATGCCGTAGTACCTGCTACAGGAGAAACCGTTGCAGGAACATCAGTAATAAGCAGCTTACCCTCTGAGGTTGCCTTCTCAAGCGCAACTGTAGCGGTAGTTTTTCCTTCTGGCACATTAAGCTGATCTGCCTCAAGCCAGACGTTATTCTCGCCCAAATACCATGCAACAGGACCAGAAGAAAGCGCCACAATAGCGGTAACCTTACGCTCTGTAATGGTGATACGCAGCGTATTGGGGAACTGCCTTTCGTACGTTGCAGAAGCTACCCACGGGTCCTTTTGAAGCTCCTCAGTAATCAGGGACTCATCCATATTGAGCAGAGTTGTTCCCTCTTCCACTGCAATGAGCTTTTGAATTTGCTCGTTGGTGACATGTTCTGTTGGCTCAACCTGAATGTTAGTAATAGCAAAAACTGAGGAAGAGCGTAAGACGAGAAAAGCTATACCAGCAAGTAGAGCCAAGCTCAGTAAAACAATAAAGACTGTGCGGACTACCTTGAAAGATACTTTTCTGCTGTGTTTAATACGCTCAGCACGAGCTTGAGCTGCAGTTTTTGTAGCATTATTTGGCTTTTTAGCAGAAACCTTTTTGGCGGAAGACTTGACATCAGAAGCTGTAGCCTCAACCTTTGGCTTAGGCTTAAAAGCCTTGCTCATAAAAGAAGGCTTAGTTGCCCCTTTTGCCTGAGTAGCTCCAGACGATAAAGGCTCCCTCTTTGTGCCCTTACGGCGTGTTGGTTGCTTTGAAGTATCTTCTGCCATATCTTCCCTATGCCCCAAAACCCAGAAGTTTAACCTCTGGCTGAAGATCAATATCAAACTTTTCTTGCACCGCATCGTGTGCCCTACGCATGAGCACAATGACATCTGAGGCGGTAGCGTTGCCGGTATTTACAATAAAGTTTGCGTGAATATCGGAAATCTGTGCACCGCCCTCTGTGGCACCCTTAAGGCCACACTCTTCAATAAGCGCACCAACAGATCTACTACCCGGATTCTTAAAAACAGAACCACAGCAAAGCTGGCCAGTTGGTTGCGTATTTCTTCTTCGCTGCAAGAGCGTATCCATGCCAAGAGCAACTTTAGGACGATTAGACGACGTCAGCGCAAACGTTGCTTCAAGAATAATCTCATCTGGAGCAAATGTGGTATAGCGATAACCCCATTCAATCTCCGAGGCATCATAGCGAACAAGACCCTTTCCAGGCTTAAGCACCACGCAATCACGGACGACTTTACCAATCCAATCATGCCTGGTACCTGCATTCATTGAAAGAGCGCCACCGATAGTTCCAGGGATACCAGCACACATCTCAAGGCCAGAAAGACCCGCTTTCATAGCTTCGTTGCAAACACGTGCCGTAAGCGCGCCTGCACCTGCAGTAATGAGGTTATTCTCGCCAACTGAAATAGTGGAAAGCTCATCATCGAGCACAATAACGCAACCGTTGTAGCCCTTATCAGAGACAAGGATGTTTGAGCCTTTGCCCAAAAGCACCCAATCAACTTTATTAACTGCAAGCACCTCAAGCACGCGCACAAGGGCCGCATGGCTGTGAACAGCAGCAAAGAGTGACGCCTTACCACCAATCCTGAAGGAAGTATGGTGGCTCAATGGCTCATCTTGCTTGATTGTGGCATCAAGAGCCCCAGAAAGGCTTACATAGGCGTTAAACAAGCTCACGGCAGAGGTCCTAGTGGTTCTGAAGACGCTCTTTAAGTGCGCGGATAAACATTGGACCAATCTGAGTGACGTCACCTGCACCCTGAGTAATCAGTAAATCTCCTGGCTTAACCGTATCAAGAAGGTCTGCGATAAGATCGCGGCGAGAAGGAATATAGCGCACGTCAGGAACAGTATTGGCAGCCTGAACTCTTGAAGAGACCGTTTTGCCCGAGACGCCTGGGATAGGAAGTTCACCTGCAGAGAAGACATCCATGACACGTAAAACGTCAATGCCGTCAAATGCGTGCGCAAACGAATCTGCCAAATCCTGTGTTCTGCTGTAGCGGTGTGGCTGGAATACAACAACAACGCGCTTAAAGCCTAAAGGAAGAGCTGCAGACATAGTTGCTGCAATCTCGGTTGGATGGTGACCATAATCGTCTACGACGGTAATGCCGTTGATATCACCTACGTGCGTAAAGCGACGGCGTGCGCCCTTGAACTGCGAAAGTGCCGCTGCGGCCTTTTCAAGATCAAAGCCAAGAGTGTCCGCAACAGCAATTGCAGCGGTTGCATTAGCAACATTGTGCTTACCAGGATTAGCTGGAAGTACCACTGAGATAGTCTGGCCAGAAGGAGTCTTGATAGACAGAGGATTTTCTATGCCAGTCTTTCTTTCTTCCTGCGTACAAACAAAATCGCAGCTTGAATCAAAGCCGTAAGTAACTACGTGTCTGCCCGTTGACTGAGCAAGCTCAACGTAATGAGGGTTGTCGCCGTTGATAACAACGGTTTCTTCCTTATCAAGCAGGCTCATAAACTCACAAAAGGTCTTCTCGATATTCTCTAGAGAGCCGTAGTGATCAAGGTGGTCTGCCTCAATATTGGTGATGACTACTACGTTAGGGTTAAGGAACATAAACGAACCGTCAGACTCATCTGCCTCGCAGACAAAATACTGGCCGTTGCCGTTTTTACCGTTGGTGTCGTAGCCCTCAACAACGCCACCAATCAAAAATGATGGATCAGCACCAAGCTTATCCAGCATGGTAGCAACCATAGAAGATGTGGTGGTCTTACCGTGAGTACCTGCAACGGCAATTGTCTTGCGACCGCGTGAGAGATACGAGAGCATCTTAGCGCGTGGCCAAATAGGTATGGAAAGCTCACGTGCGCGGATGACCTCAGGGTTAGTCTCTGGGATTGCCGTAGAAGTGACAATAACATCAGGCTTCACGGTATCAATAGTGGCTGCAGTATGACCAATGCTTACCTGAATACCCGCGTCTTCAAGCTCTCTGACATAATGCGAGCTCTTTAGATCGGAGCCGGTAACCGTGCAGCCGCGCTCATGCAGGACAAGCGCTATTCCGCTCATGCCTGCGCCACCAATTCCAATAAAATGTGCACGCGAGATGGTCTTCTCGCCCATGGAATCTGCCATAAGAGAGCCTTTCCAAGTATTGTTATCGTTTGAGTCTTGGACGCACCAAGACATGTTTACTCTAACGCAAAACCGAATGTTTTATGCACCACAAACGGCACTTTCCACAGCGTCAGCCACAAGAGATGCGGCACTGCGCTGGTCAAGTGTGGCAGCAGCCTCTGAGAGTTTTTTGCGCTGATCTGCGTTATCTACCAGATCAAAGAGAGCTGTCGAGAAGGTCGTTGTGCCCACCTGGCTATCTGGCACCAGAATAGCTGCTCCTGCATCCGACAACAGATGCGCGTTAGTAGTCTGGTGATCTGCTGTAGCCAAAGGATATGGCACCAAAATACTAGGGAGCTCTAACGCTGCAATCTCAGCCACAGAGGATGCTCCAGAGCGAGAAACCACCACATCAGCAGCAGCAAGCATGGCGCCCATGTTGGAGATGTAGGGCTTAATCTCCCAGCGAGAAGCCTCCTCATCAGTAAGCTTCATGAGCGAGACAACCTCGTCGTAGAGCTTTTGGCCTGTTGACTGGATGATGCGAAGGTTAGGACGGGAAAGAAGCTCCTGCTTAAGTGCAGCAAATGTCTCGTTGATACTACGGGCGCCAAGGCTGCCGCCAAAAATAAGCAGCAATGTTTGATTGTCTGCAATACCCAGCTCTTGCCTCGAGGTAGCCCTGTCAGCAGAAAGAACACTCTTTCGCACAGGATTGCCGGTGACCACAATGGTGTCCTGAGCTTTAACGTGTCCCTCAAAAGCCTTGCGAGCCTCTGGGAAAGCAATACATACCTTAGCGGCTTTACCGGCAGAAACGCGGTTAGCAAGACCGGTTACCGAGTTCTGCTCGTGAATCAAATAGGGAATGTGCAGCTTTGCGCAAAGCTGAAGCAACGGCAGCTCAACATAGGCGCCAAAGCCAATAGCAACATCAGGAGCTCCCTGCTCTTTGAAACGCTTGTGAAGCTGCATCTTTGCTCGCTCTAGATTATATGCTGCACTGATAAGCGTCCAAGGACGTCTGCGATCAAAGCCGTTTACATGGATGGGCACCAGCTCAAAGCCTGCCTCAGGCACCAGCGTACCTTCAAGCTTATTGGGCTGACCGTAAAACGTAACCTGGTGACCGCGCTCACGAAGCTCCTCAGCAAGAGCTAGAGCTGGGTTAATGTGACCAGCGGTTCCACCTGCAGCAATTGCAACAGAGAGTTTCTTCTGTTCTGCCATGCAATCCATCTCCTAGAAATCAGCTATCGACGAGGCCTGGTGTTGTTTCCACGAAGCCTCTCCGAAGCAGAAGGTCCCAAATCAATTCTGCGCCTACCAGAGGCATCTGTTGTAATACGAGCTTGAGGGGCGTTGTCATCTCTTGAGTGCAAGACACCCCGTGAAGGACGTGCGGAGCTCTGAGCGCTGCTCTTAGGGCGAGAAGAACGTGGGAGTGGCATGCCTACTCCTACCCCGCCATCAACCACGGTAAGACCCGAGAACCCTGGAGCATCAAAGCTATCCTGCTCTTCAGCCATGCTCCAAGAAGCGCGCTGCCTATCATGCTCGGTTTCTGGAAGTCTTGACTGTCTTGAAACAGACATCAAAAGACCAACCATCAAAATACTGGACATGATGGTTGAACCACCGTATGAGATAAATGGCAAAGGCTTACCAGAAAGAGGGAGAAGACCCAAAACACCGCCAATGTTGACAAAGGCCTGAATGATAAACATAGAGGTACAACCTGCAGCAATAAGCCTACCGGTCAAATCTGGCGCATAGCGAGCAATCTTAAAGCCTGCCCACACCAGAGCGCCAAATACCGCTAAAAGACCAAGCACGCCAATAAAGCCTAGCTCTTCTCCAATAACTGCAAAAATAAAGTCATTGTGAGCCATAGGCAGATACGAATATTTCTGGCGAGAAAAACCAAAGCCAACACCAAAAATGCCTCCAGAACCAAAGGCATAGAAGCCCTGAGCAAGCTGATAACCTGCTCCGTAATAATCAGCCCAAGGGTTGAGCATGGTCATTACACGGGCGCGAGAATAATCATCTTTAAGAGACAAGAAGGCAAAGCCAATAAAGCCAATAACGCCAATAGTTGCAAGAACTCTTCGATCAACATCAGCAAGATATCCTATAACCAAAAGCGTTCCTACAATAATCAATGTAGAGCCTTTATCGGGCTGTGCCAAAATAAGCGCAAGTGGTACAAGCGCTGCTATAGCAAACTTTTTAAAAAACTCCATTTGATCTATGGTCTGATCTATAAAGTATTGCTGTGCAAGGTATGACACAGAAACCAAAATAGTAATCTTTGCAAACTCAGACGGCTGGAAAGAAAATGGTCCAATGGAAATCCAGCGAGTAGCACCATAGGCATCAGCTCCAGCAATAGGAGTAAAAATAATAGCCAGCATGCCAATAGTCACAAACCAAATTGGTACCTGGAAGTTTTTTACTACTGCACGGTAATCAATACGAGAAACAAAAAACGCCAGTACAACTCCTGCTGCAGCAAAACCAAGCTGGCGTTGCACGTAGTAGAAGGGGTTATAGCCCATATCCTCAGAAGTCATAGCAGAAATCGAGGATGCAGAGTAAATCATAACCAGGCCAAAGCTCACAAGAATAGCCGCTGACACCAGAAGCACCAGCCTAGGCTGCATAAAACGCTCTGGAATGACACCAAAGCGACCGCTAGTCTGTGAACGCTCAGAAGACCTCTGGCGAGAAGTATGTGATTGTTGCACGCGCTCCCCTGTCCTATTTCTGCTGGTAGTCATTATCGATCGCTCTCTTTTTGAGCAAGCTCTGACACGAGCTGTTTAAAGACGCGGCCACGCTGAGCCATGCCCGTAAACTCATCAAATGATGAACATGCTGGTGAGAGAAGCACTACAGAACCTGGACGAGCAAGCTCTACCGCACGGTCAAAAGCCTCATGCATATGAGGTTCTTCCACCACTTCTGCGCGTCCGCCAGAAACGCGACGAAGCGCCTCTGCAAAGCGAGGGCCAGCCTCTCCAAAACAGATTGCATATTCACAGGTAGCAGATACCTTCTGAGCAAACTCATCAAGCTCTGTGCCCTTATCGTGACCACCCAGAAGCAAAATAACATCTTTATCTGGAAATGACGTCAGAGACTTCTCAACTGAATCGGTATTGGTTGCCTTGGAGTCATTGACATACAGCACACCATTAACCGTATCAACAGGCTCAATCCTATGCTCAAGCGGCATAAAGTCCAAAAGGGCGTGCCTGATAGAAACAATATCAAGTCCCAAGAACAGACCACAAGCAGCTGCAGCAAGAGCGTTGAGTGCATTATGCGCTCCCCTGATATGAAGTGCATCAGCTGCTACAAGCTCCATCTCTTTACCAGATAGCCTTACTACCAGCACGCCATCACGTACAAAAGCGGCGTTTTGCGTACCTGGATCTGTCTGAGCAAGATGACATACGCTGATGCCACGAGCTTCAAGGCGAGAAGATACGTCCAGGCAGAAATCATCCAAATCAGACACAATTGCCAGGTCGTTTGTATCAAGGTTGGCAAAAATCTTCTCTTTAGCCGCTGCATACGCTTCAAGTGAGCCATGCCACTCAAGATGATCAGGCGTAATGTTTAAAAGCATAGCAACATGAGGGTGCAATTGCTGAGTAGTTGCAAGCTGGAAGCTTGAAAGTTCTGCAACAAACCAGTTATCTGGCTTTCTTTTAGCAAGCTGGTCAGTGATAGTAAGTCCAATATTGCCAACAGCACTTGCATCAAGGCCGGCATACTGCAGGATAGACGTAGTCAAACTTGTGGTAGTAGTTTTACCGTTTGTGCCGGTAATACCAATCCACTGTGAAGGGCTCTCTTGATAGGCAAACTCTGGCTCACCCATAATCTGCTTAGAAGCTGCCTTTGCGCTAAGGAACAGTTCAGAGGTATCTGGAATGCCAGGAGAGGCAATGGTTAGGTCAAAGGTGCCCCCAACCTGATCGGAGCCGCATTGAACCTGTACGCCTAAACCTGCAAGCTCTTGGATTTTCTCGCCAATTGTAGCGTCTGCGCCGCCCACAAGAGTTATGGAAGACACACGACCCTCTGGCTGCTGCAACAAATACGTGCAGACAGAGATGCCGGTCTTACCAAAACCAAGAACACATACCTTACCAAGTGTTTCTAGAAGCGACACGCAAGCGATCCTTTCCTAAAGCAATACCTTTAATGAAGCTGGAAGTACAGGGCAAAACCCAGAGCGGCAAATGCTCCAGAAATAATCCAAAACCTAAAGACAACTTTTGTCTCGTTCCAGCCAAGTTTCTCAAAGTGATGATGAAGTGGAGCCATCAAGAATACGCGCTTTTTAGTTGCCTTGTAGCTGACAACCTGAATAATAACGGACAGTGCCTCGATGATAAAAAGACCACCCATGACCAGGGAAATTACTTCAGTTTTAGTAAGAACAGCCAGGGCTGCAAAAGCAGCGCCCCAGGCAAGAGAGCCAGTGTCACCCATAAAAATGCTTGCTGGATAGCTGTTAAACCACAAAAAACCAATACAAGCGCCTGCGATAGAGGCGGCAAAAACAGCAAGGCTACTCTCGCCATAACGGAAAGCTACCGCAGCCATAAAAATCATAACAACCATAACGCAGCCACCAGCCAGACCATCAAGGCCGTCGGTCAAGTTAACAGCGTTAGAGAGGCCCGCCATAAGCAAAAAGACAAAGAAAAGATACAGCCAAGGGATGGAAATTACGTTTCCACCTAAATTGACCGTAGTAGTAAGGATACCCAGGTTGATATCAAGGCCACCTGGGAACGCAATAATAGGTGTAATGCCCCAAATATTGACTGCTGCCAGGCAAAATGCAACAGAAATGGTAATGAGTCCAGCCATCTTCTGAGATGCGGTGAGACCAAGACTTCTTCCATGAGCAACGGACTCAATATCATCCAGAAGACCTAGCGAGCCTGTAAGCAGCATAGCTGCCATAGCAAGAATGAGGTCTGTATTCCACTGAGCAAGCGCAATGCAGGTCAGCACAATGCTCACCAGCATAATGACACCACCCATAGTAGGAGTACCCTGTTTAACCAGGTGTTGCTGAGGACCGTCAGCACGAACCTGCTGGCCCACTCCCTCTTTCTTCATCAGTTTGATAAAGAGAGGCATTAAGACCAAGGTGATGACGCAGGAGACACCAAGCGCTACAAACACCTGGTACGTTGGGTAAATAGTCTGGTAAAACATTACTCGGTAACTCCTTTTACAAAAATATCAAGCTGGGCAGACCTCGATGCTTTGGCGAGAAGAACGTCTCCTTGCTTAAGCACTGGTCCAAGCACAGCAAGCGCTTCGTTGACATCACTAAACTGTTCAATTTTATCTTCCGAGAAGCCCATGACACGTGCGGCTTCAACCATTTCACGCGCGGCTCCTGTGCCTACAAAGGCAACAAGATCTGGGTTCTTAGCAGCAATATAGGCGCCCACATAACCGTGGAGACGCTTCTCCTCTGGGCCAAGCTCGCCAATTTCTCCGATAAGTGCAATGCGACGGCCCTCTGCAGGCATCTGCATCAAAACGTCAAGGGCTGCAGCTGTTGAGTTAGGACTTGCGTTGTAGGAGTCATCAATAATTTTGGCACCGCACGTTGCGTCAAGCACCGAAAGACGCATGCGAGTGGCTGGCATTTGCTCAATAGCTTCTGCTGCAGCGTCAAGATCAAGACCAAGCGTCTCTATAGCCTCAAGCGCTAAAAGAAGGTCGTCTACCACAACACGGCCAGGTAACTCAAGGGTTACCGTGCGTGACCAGCCGGATACAGCACTAAGAGTGGCAGTTGGAAGGCCTTCCTCGTCAAGAGTGATTTGCTTCGCACTCATGACGTCATCCTTTGTTGCGCCCACCGTCTTACAAACAACATGAGCAGGGCGCGCAAATTCATCTGCAATAAACTTGGTGTAGTCCCCTGCCGAAGCCTGAATAAGCGTAGGTTCAATTGAGTCAAACGCGCGCATACCAGAAACAATCTCTGCCTTGGCACGCGCAATGTTTTCTCGACTGCCGAGAAGACCAATGTGGCTGGTACCAATGTTGGTAATGACCGCTACCGTTGGACGAGCAACGGCAGTGAGCCTGGCAATCTCACCCGCATGATTCATGCCTAGCTCAAGCACGAGCACCTCGGTATCTTCTGGCGTAGAAAGCACCGTAAGCGGCAGGCCAATGAGGTTGTTGTGATTGCCAGCGGTTGCGTGTACACGACGGGTAGCACCGATGCCGCGACGAAGCATTTCTTTGGTGGTAGTTTTACCAACCGATCCAGTTACGCCCACAACCAGCCAGTTTGGATGGGCTTCTCGCCAAGCGGCGGCAAGGGCCAAAAGGAACGCCTCGCAGTCATCGTCTGCGGCTTCAAGAACGCTAACTCCTGTGGAGGCTAGGTTGTCGAGCAAATTGTCTGCTACAGGCTCAGATGCCACAACAACAGCAGCACCTGCCTGGGCAGCAGATAAGAGATAGGAATTTCCATTGACCTTCTCGCCAGCAAAAGCCACAAAGATTGAGCCTTCCTGAACCTCACGAGAGTCGATGACGGCCGCGCCCGCAACCTCGCGAGTTCCGCGATGAAGCAGCTGAGCATGTGTAGCTGCGACCATCTGTTCAACCGAAAGCTTAACCATGAGCTCTCCTAGTTATTGATTGGTTGAATATTAAGACGTGTAGCTGCATCTTTTGCAAATTGCGAAAAGACCACAGCAGCAGATTGCGATGCAAGCTGATGAGTATCGTTAAGTCCAACGTAAACCATCAAGTCAGATTCTGATGGATTTACAATACCGCAGAAAGAAGCTACAAAACCGGAATTTTCTCCATACGAACCGGTTTCTTCCACAACCTGCTGACCCGTACCTGTTTTACCAGCAACGGTGTAACCAGGGATACCTGCACGAACACCGGTACCCTCTTTAACAACGGTAGTCATCATGTCAAGCTCAGCTGAAGCTGTGGAAGCAGAAATAACGTCTTTAGTAGGCCAAGTAACCTCTTGGCCGCCCTTAGAAACCATAAAGTGTGGGGTTACCATGGTTCCCTTATTGGCAACAGCAGTATATGCACGGATAACCTGAATAAATGGAATAGCAAGACCTTGACCAAATGCCATGTTTCCACCAGTTGGTCCTTCATACTGATCTAAGCTGCGCACAATGCCTGTTGCTTCACCTGGGAAATCAATGCCCGTAGTATGTCCTATACCAAACTTATCAACTCCCTCAGCAAAGCGTTTATCGCCTATGAGCTGAGTCTCTAGAAAAGCCATACCAACGTTTGAGGAACGCCTAAGCATCTCTCTTACGCTCATGTCCATAGCGCCAGTACGCCAGTCATCGTCGGTAACCTTGTTATCGCCGACCTGAAGTTCAGTTGGAATATTGAAAGTTGAATCTGGACCAAAGAGATTGTCGTCTATGCCAATTGAAGTGGTAACTACCTTAAATACTGAACCTGGCTCATAGACACTTGAGACAAGCTTGAGATTAAGGGATTCGTAATCAACACCGTTATCACTCTTAAAATCTGGTAACGGATAAGAGGCAGCAGCATAAATCTCTCCGGTACGAGGATTCATAGCCATAATTGAGCCACCTTGCTGAGCCCCAATGTCTTTTACTGCAGAAGTCAACTGCTCTTCTGCCTTCTTCTGCAGTTCAATATCAATGGAAAGGACAATGTCCTGACCGTTTTGTGCCTCGGTGATATTTGAGGTACCACCTGCAATTGGTGTGCCACCAGCACCGGTCTCAACAATCATGTGACCGTTAGTGCCTGCAAGAATATCGTTGTAGTAATACTCCAGGCCAGATGCGCCCTCATTATCAGCGTTTACAAAACCAAGAATCTGTACGCCAACGTTGCCGTATGGATAGACGCGCTTGGTGTTGTTAACAAAGTAGACGCCCTTGAGGTTTTTCTCGTCAAGTGCCTTTTCAATCTTGGAAGCGGTATCGTTGTCAACACGACGACGAACGTAGACAAACGTAGTGTCTTGCTGCAGATCTCCAAGATAGTCTGAAGGGCTTCCACCTAAAAGCGATGCAATGACCTGTGCTACCGTGCTTGCGTCTTTGATTTCTGAAGGATTAGCGTAAATATCCTTACAATCAACGCTCATGGCTAAGACGTTACCGTTACGGTCGTAAATAGTGCCGCGTCGAGCGTGCAAAACAATATCATTGGTGCGGTTATTCTCGGCACCTTTTGCAAGATCTGCCGCAGTAAAGATTTGCAGCCATGCAAGCCTTACAACAACAAGTGCCACCATAATGGCCATAGCAGCTGCAACACGACGGAGCCTGCCTTCAGGACCAACACCATCCGAGCCACCGCTGCTACCACGATGACCACGAAAATGCACACGAGAGGCCTCGTCATACGAGGCCTCAGGAGTTATTCTGCGCGATGCGCGAGTATGTCGATTCTGCGTACTCACAACGTATATTTTACGCCTAGGCGTTGTTGCTTACATCTACAACAGGACGATTTGTCTCAAGAGTCATGCCGTAATTCTGAGTGGCAATGCGCTCAATACGAGTGGTGCTTGCAAGCAGGGAGCGAGAAACACGCAGGGAATCGTTAGTTGCAGTTGTTGCACGCATCTCATTTCTAATGACGTTATTGGACTGAAGGGTTGAAACCGTTGCCGTAGAGATGCCAATACGAACAACACCAAGCGTCAAGAAGAGAGCTGCGGCAACAGCAATAAGCTTGACACGCTGGATGAACTGGCTGCTTACGCCACGGCGAGCATCAGCATCAAGGCCGCCACCAGGGACAACCTCAAAGGATGAGCGAGTGCTCTGTTCAGGAGCGTACTCATGCTCAAACTGAGTTGTGCGTGCTACAGCCTCTGATCCGTAACGTGCCATTAAACTTCAATCCCTTCAAAAACTTCTTCACAACAAGCAACAACTGCTATGGGGTACTTCATTTTTCTGGGTCGCGTTTAACCGCTACCCTCATCAGGGCGCTTCTCGCCCTTGAGTTGCGCTCAATCTCTTCTGGAGTTGCCACAAGAGGTTTGCGCGTAATCACGTCAACTATCGGCACTTGACCGCACATACAAACCGGAAGGTCTGGCGGGCAGATACAACCTTGGCTAAGCTCGGAGAACACGTGCTTGACAATGCGATCTTCAAGCGAGTGGTACGAGATAACGCAAATCCTGCCTCCTGGATTAGTCCAGGCAATTGCAGAGCGTAGTCCGCGTTCCAAAACTTCAAGCTCGTGGTTTACTTCAATACGAAGCGCTTGGAACGTCTTTCTGGCGGGATGTCCACCGTGACGACGCGCTGCAGCGGGAATTGCTGCTTTGATTACCTCAACAAGTTCAAGCGTCGTTTGAATGGGACGCTTTTCTCGCGTTTGCACAATGCGTCGTGCAATGCGGGAGGCAAATTTCTCGTCTCCGTAAATTCGAAGGATTCGGGCGAGGTCGGCTTCGTTATAGGTGTTGATGACCTCTTGTGCAGTTGGAGTTTGTTTACCCGGGTCCATTCTCATATCCAACGGGGCGTCTTCGTGGTACGAAAAGCCTCGCTCTGGGATATCAAGCTGAGGAGAAGAAACACCAATGTCAAAGAGGAAACAATCAACTCCGGGGACTTCTGCAGAGACGAGAAGTTCATCGAGGTCGCCAAAGTTTCCCTTAAGCGGCAAAAACTCCGCGTTTGGTACTTCTTGCTTCAGGCGAGCAGCTGCTGCTTGATGAGCCATTGCGTCCTGATCAATTCCAATGGAAAGACCATCCGGAGCAATCAGCTTTGCCATCTCTACGGTGTGACCCGCTCCTCCCAAGGTGCAGTCGCAAACAACTTCACCTGGCTTGGGGTCCAGCTCGCGCAGCACTTCTGCAAGCATTACTGGTTGGTGCCGATATTCGACTTTCAAGTTACCGTCTTCTACCTTCACGATCTTCTCGCCTCACTAGGCGCCAAAGATGAGGTCCTCAAGCGTTGCAACGCGATCATCTGCCGAGAAGAGGCTGTTCCACTTGTTGGTGTTCCAAATCTCAAAGTGGTCGCCGTTGCCGACAATGGTGACGTCGCGGTCAAGCTGGAGCTTCTCCCTAGCCTGCGGATCGGACTCGTCAATCTTTCCCAGAGCAACGCGACCGGCCGAGTCAATGTCGACGGTTGTTGCTGCTGCGTTCAGCATGCGAAGTGCTGTGACGTCGTCGCGGTTCCTTGGGTTGAGGTTAAGACTTGCAATCCAAGCCTCATATGCCTCAGGTGAGTAGCCGTAAAGCGCGTCCTGTCGACGGAGCAAGATGACAACATCGCCAAGCTGCTTGCGCTGAGGTGCAGGAAGAGTCACGCGAATCTTGGAGTCCAGCGAACGCTGATACTGGCCAGTAAGCATGTCTCCCCCTTTCACATTGGCGCCCCTTGCCGCGCGGGCTGTGTTTGTGTTGTGTGTGCGCGGCAATGCTTGGGCATAGTCCGTCGATTGAACGTGGAATAAATATAACTCATTCCGACACTTACACACACTAGAAAACACTTTCCAACACCAAGTATTTTTCTTGTGGTCTAGCTGGGGTTTAACAAAAATATGAATTAATAGCTTGAGACCACAATATGTAGTGTTTAAAAAAATCCAAACTACAAAAGAACGGATTTTCTGAGTCTTTGACTTAATGTATTAAATTTTTTATGAAGTGAAAATTTTTGAGGGAATTGTGGTGAACTCGTGGCGAAAATCATACGCTACTTAAACAAAGCCTTGGCCCTACTTTTACGCAGTCACCACTTTGCCCCACACTTATGTCAAACGTGTTTAATTGTCTACATGAACGTGAGCTCTTGGGTGAGCCTCAAGATATACATCTCTAATGTGAGCCCTATCTACGTGCGTATAAAGCTGTGTAGTTGAAATGTCTACGTGTCCCAAAAGTTCCTGCACTGAACGAAGATCAGCGCCACCCTCTAGAAGGTGCGTTGCAAAACTGTGGCGCAGTGTATGAGAATGCAAGCCTTCAATCCCCACTACCCTGCCGTAATTTGCCACCAGTTTATGTACTGACTGGCGAGAAATACGTCCACCCCGAGCGTTTACAAACACCTCGGATACTTGACCATGCTTAAGCAAGAGTGAACGAGCCTCATAAAGATATGTTTTAAGCGCCCGATACGCAGAACCCAACACGGGAACTACACGCTCTTTGGAGCCCTTGCCAAAAACACGCAAGAGTTCATCTTCCAAAAGAACCCCACGCACCTCAAGATCACAAAGCTCTGATACACGAAGTCCACACCCATACAACAGCTCTAGTATTGCTTTATCACGAATACCTAAAGGCGAATTAGGAAACGGCTGGTCAAGCAGCTCTTCCGCCTTCTCTTGAGAGATAACATCAGGAAGCCTTTGAATTCTTGCAGCGGTAGGTAAATCTTCAGCTGGCGAGGACTCACAAATTTGCTCAACAGCCATAAACTTGTGGAAGTTTCTTATTGCCGCAGTGTGTCGCTCAACCGAAGCTGGAGCCATACCCAAATCTCTAAGAGAGCCAATGTATTCTTCTACATAAGAGCGAGTCACCTGGTTGGGCAAAGTAATCTGTTTGCCACTCAGCCAAAGTAAATAACCCTCTAAATCTCTGGTATAGGCATCAAGCGTATTTACAGAAAGACCTCGCTCAACAGCAACGTACGCTAAAAATTCTGTACGCGCCTGAGCGAGGTCCATAACTATTCTTCCCTATTAAACTGCTTAGAGAGTCTGATTTACATCATGACGGTCAATACCCTCATGATGAGCGATTGCTGCGCGAGCAAACTCACGGAACAAAGGCGCAGGATGGGTTGGACGGCTCTTGAACTCTGGGTGAGCCTGGCTTGCAACAAACCAAGGGTGAACAGACTCTGGAAGCTCAATCATCTCTACAAGACGATCATCTGGAGAAACACCAGAAATTACCAAGCCAGCCTCAACAAGTTGATTGCGGAATACGTTGCTTACCTCATAGCGATGGCGATGACGCTCGTAAACCAAGTTGTTATCATATGCCTCGTACGCAAGAGTTCCCTCAACAACCTTGCAAGGATAAGAACCCAGGCGCATAGTACCGCCCTTGTCAGTAATATCTTCCTGATCAGGCATAAGATCAATAACAGGATATGGAGTATCTGGACCAAACTCTGCTGAATTTGCACCCTCCATACCACAGACATCACGAGCAAACTCAGTAACGGCCATTTGCATGCCAAGACAGACACCAAGGTATGGAATCTTAAGCTCACGAGCACGACGGATAGCAACCATCTTGCCCTCTACGCCGCGAAGACCAAATCCGCCAGGAACCAAAATACCATCTGCACCAGCAAGCACCTGCTCAACATCTTCTTCTGTTAGCTCTTCACCATTTACTAAGCGAATGTCAACATGTCTGCCGTAGAAAATGCCGGAGTGGTGAAGTGCCTCAATAACAGAAAGGTAGGCATCAGGCAGCTGCGTATACTTGCCGACAACATAAATTCTTGTTGTATCTTCAAGTGCATTTGCCTTATGCATTGCGGTAGTAAATGCTTCCCAGCTGCCAAGATCACTTGTACGGACTTCAAGACCAAGGCGCTCAAGTACCTTCTTGTCAAATCCCTGTGCTGCCAAGTGTGCTGGAACATCGTAAATTGAAGGCAAATCGTTATTCTCAAAAACACAATCTGCGTCAACATCACAGAAATTAGCGATTTTCTCGCGAATAGATTCATCCACAGAATGGCTAGAACGACATACGATGAAGTCTGGCTGAATACCAAGGGAGCGAAGCTCTTTTACGGAGTGCTGTGTAGGCTTAGTCTTAACCTCATGAGCAGCAGCAATATAAGGAACAAGGCTCACGTGAATGATAGCCACGTTACTGGCGCCACGCTCTTTTCTGAATTGGCGAATTGCCTCAACAAAAGGCTGAGACTCAATATCACCAATGGTGCCACCAAGCTCTGTAATGACAACATCAGCATTAGTAACCTCTTCAATGCGAGCAAAACGAGCTTTAATTGCATCGGTTACGTGAGGAATTACCTGAACAGTACCGCCAAGGAAGTCTCCAGCACGCTCACGCTGAATTAAAGACTGATAAATAAGGCCAGTAGTAAAGTTAGACTCTCTTGTAAGATTTTCATCAATAAAGCGCTCATAATGGCCAAGATCAAGGTCAGTCTCTTTGCCATCCTCAGTAACAAAAACCTCACCGTGCTGGAAAGGACTCATAGTACCTGGGTCAACGTTGAGATATGGATCAGCTTTTTGCATCATGACCTTATAGCCACGAGCCTTAAGAAGTCGACCGAGAGATGCAGCAGTGATTCCTTTTCCAAGAGAGGAAACAACGCCACCTGTTACAAATATATGCTTGGTCATGAATTACTCCCGTAGGTAAGATTAGCCAATTACATTTCTACGGGTCTTTATATTATTCCGCTTTAAAGCCCATAGAGTCGAGAAATTTAATCTCCAGATAAATATATTGTTATATCCATGCAATTCAGAAAAATCTAGTGAGCTTCTGTAAGCAATTCATGCGCGTGAGCTAAAGAAGCTTCAGTTATTGAGCCTGATAGCATACGTGCAATCTCTTCTTCTCTCTGAATTCCAGAAACCTCAGTAAGTGAGGTTACAGGCAAAACGTTGTGTTCTTCTGTCTTTGAGACTACGTAGTGTTTTGAAGCCATAACAGCAACTTGTGGCAAGTGAGTTACCACAATCACCTGATGCGTATGAGCAAGCTGAGCTAAAACCTCTGCAAGAGCAACAGCAGTTGCTCCGCCAACACCAGCGTCAACTTCATCAAATACAAGCGTATCGCAAACGTCAGACTCTCCTAAAACCACTTTACATGCAAGCATGACGCGAGAAACCTCACCACCAGAGGCTATCTTTCTAAGAGGGCGAGCGGTCATTTGAGCTGAAGGCTTATACATAAGCTCAACTCTTGTGGAGCCAACTTTATTCCACTGCTCAAAAGGAAGATCTTCAAAGTTCAATTCAATTTGAGCTGAACCCATCTGCAGATGACTCATTTGCTCATTAACTGTATCACACAGTTTTGGAGCCGCACAAACGCGAACCTTTTTAAGAGCCTGAGCCTTTACGGTAAGAGCCTCTTTTGCTCTATCTACTTCTGCCTGCGCTTCACGAACAAGCTTTTCTGTATCTCTTGTAACCTCAAGAAGATTTTGAGCTGCCTGATATTTCTTAAACACATCTTTCATACCAGGACCATACGTTCTCATAAGTCCCTGAAGACGAGCCATGCGACTTTGCATCTCTTCAAGAGCTTCTTCATCAAAATCAAGAGTTCCAACATAGCTTCTAAGCTCTGAAGAAACATCTTCAACCTCTATAAGAACACTTGAAAGAGACTCTGCATAAGAACCCAGCTGAGTATCAAACGTTGAAGCACTTTGAAGCATCTGAACCGCGTCAGAGAGAGAATCAATGACTCCCTCATCACTTGAGAGCAGCTCGTGTGTTCCTCCTGCAGCTTGAAGGAGGGCTTCTGCGTGCTCAAAGCGAGGAAGTTGCTCTTCTAAGTCTTCTAGCTCTCCTTCTTTAGGGGAAACCTCATCAATTCTTTGGACAAGAAATGCTGCTTCATCAATCTTTGCATTGCTTGACTGGCTTACTTCAATAACCCGTTGAAGTTCAGCAGTTGCAGCATGATAAGCATGTAAAGCGTCTACATACTCTGTCTGATAAGATTGGACATCTGACCCAATCCATGCGTCCAGCATACTGACATGATTCTTTACATCTAACAGTCTTTGATGTTCATGCTGACCACAAAGATCAATTGATGTTCCAATGCCTCCAGCCAACTCTTTAACTGATGCCATGTGGCCATCAATCTCTACCCTGCCTCTACCATCAGCAGAGACTTTTCTAGAGACAACAACACCCTCTTGATCTTCTGGCGATGTAAAAAAGCGCGCTTCAACCCTAAGCGCATCAGTTCCTTCTCTAACTGCAGAAGCATCTGCGCGCTCACCAACTAAGAGCTTAATAGAAGATAAAAGAGCGGTTTTACCAGCACCTGTCTCTCCTGTTAAAACAGTTAAACCTGAAGCGGGAGCAAGAGAAGCATCTTCAATAAGTGCAACATTTTGCACGCGAAGTTCATCTAGCATATATGACCTGCTTACTGACCAGTTTTACCGTAAAATACGCGAGAAACTGAACGATAGAAACTATCAGCGCTTCTATCAAGCAAAATGATATCTCCTGGTCCGCGGCTAATACGAGCTTTGGCAGCCAGACTCTCCTCTGGATGCTTAATGTTTTGGCCATCAGAGAAGAAGTGACATGGTGCCGGCCTGTCCTTTGACATAGTGATTTCAACCACGTCAGAAGGAGAGGTAAGAAATGCGCGAGCCAAAATAGTATGTGGTGCAATTGGCACACAAACCATTCCCGAGAACTCTGGCGTAACAATAGGCCCGCCTGCAGCAAGCGCATAACCAGTAGATCCAGTTGCCGTACTAACTACAAAGCCATCTCCGCGAAGCTTATCAATATGGTTGCCAGATACAGAAACCGTAAACTCAACCATATCACCTGCTCCACCTCTAGAAACAGCAAAATCATTGAGTGAGAAGGTCTTCTCGACGTACACTCCTCCAGAAGGAAGTTCATATTCTGTTTCTACAGAAAGCGTTGCTCTTCTAGAAGCATGAAGTTCTCCCGCAAGAGCATCAGCTACCATTTCAATCATTTGATTAGGAGTTGCGCTGGTTAAAAAGCCAAGGTGACCATAAGAAATACCCAAAATAGGAATTTCTGAATACTCAACAATATTGGCAGCTCTAAGAAGCGTTCCATCTCCACCAAGAGAGATAACAAGCTGACAATCAGAGCAGTCTATAACTTTATCTGGGAACAACTTTTTATCATGTGCCCACTGGACATCACAACCCTGTTCAAAAAGCCATTCTTCAAGTTTACGCGCACCGGAAACAGCAACTTCTCTTGAAAAATTTGGAACAAGAAGCACCTTCACGCAAACCACTCTCCCGATTTTGCTTGATTACACAACTAAAACAATTAAACCGTCTGATTGATGTACTTAGTATACCTAAAAAACTACAAACCATACTACGAAATAGAACGTTTGTTCTATTTCACTATTTCTACAGAATGATTTAATACCACTGAAGCAAGATCCAAAGTATATGAGCCTGCTCCAAGCTGTCCAAACAGCAGATATTCCACGTTACCCTTAGCTCCATGAATAGGGCTTTCACACGCACCCAAAGGACCCATATGAGTTTCTTTAAATGCATTGGCAACCTTTTGCAACGTTTGTAGGCGCACGGATGCATCAGTCACAATGCCGCCCTCGCCTACTTCCTCTCTTGCTGCTTCAAACTGCGGTTTGACCAGTGTAACAAACATCCCTTCAGGAGCTAGAACATCTAAAACAGCGGGAAGAATTGACAAAATTGAAGTGAAAGATACATCACACACAGCAACATCAAAACTGCGTGCATAGCCCATTTTTGGTAGCGATGTAATATTTGTTCGTTCAAGCAGTTCAACCCTATGGTCATTTCTGAGCGACCAATCAAACTGGGCATAACCAACATCAACTGAGGTAACTAAGGCGGCTCCATTTTGAAGCAGACAATCGGTAAAACCACCAGTTGAACAGCCAATATCTAAACATTTTTTCTGTCGAACCGTAAAATCAAAAACTTCAAAGGCGCGCTCTAGCTTGAGCCCGCCTCGACTCACGTACGGAATAGCACCTTTTACGTGCAGAAATAATCCCTCAGGAACAAGCTCTCCTGCTGAGGTCAGTCTTCTATCACTTGTAGAAACATCGCCCGCAAGAATTGCGCGCAATGCAGTCTGGGTATCCTTAAAAAATCCTTGCCTAACCAGCTCTTTATCAAGCCTTTGGCGAGAAGTGCGTTGAGCCACTAGTGCTCATCACTTTCTGAAACTACATCATTTGACGACGTTTCATCTGCAGCTGAAGCCTCAACCTGCTCAGAAGAAACCTGCTCATCAGCGGTAACCTCTGTGACATCCTCTGCATTAGATGTGTCTTCCGCTGCCTGAGCCTGAACCAGACGCTCTTCCTCTTCTGGCGTAAACTCCGTGGTATCAACCATGTTAACGGCCTTTGAGCCCAAAGCAATTGCCTCATCAAAGAGATCTAGAGAGTGCTCCAGCGAAACGTTCTTATCGCGAACTTGATCAACGATTGAGTCAAGTCTTGCAGTTATCTGGTCAAAGCTTTGATATTCAGACGTATCAATTTTTGCCATAGCTACTCTGCATCTTCCACGGAGCTTACTGGCTCTTCTTTGGAAACAACCTGCTCAGCAGATTGCTTGCGGCACAGAGAATAAATGTCTTCTCCTGCCTCAATATCGTCAACAATGCGGCCAAGAACGCCGTTAATAAAGCGAGGGGAATCGTCGCCACAGTAGGCGCGAGCAAGGTCAACTACCTCGTTAATAGCAACAGCAACGTCTACCTCTGGTACTTCCAGAATCTCGTAAAGAGAAATTCTTAAGAGATTACGGTCAACAGAGGGCATACGGTCAATTGCCCAATCTTTTGAGTAAGCAGCAATAATGTCATCAAGATCATCTCTAATGCCATCTGCTCCCACTGCCAATGACTGCGCATACTCATCCAGAGGTCCTTCAGAGAGCGTATAGTCTCCGTCAAGGACCTCCAGAACGCTCCGATTAGTAGCTTCAGCCTGGAACAAAAGCTGTAGTGCTTGGCTACGGGCAAGAGTTCGTCCAAAAAACTTAACGCTCAAGCCTACTCCTTAGGAAAAACAAGGCTGTCGATATAAACATCAACAGAAGCAATGCTGACGCCAATCTGCTCATTTACTGCAGTAGCAACAGCAAGCCTTACCTCAGAAGCAAGCTTTGTGAAGGGATAACCATAAAACACGGTAAGGTGGACTCCAATATGAAGTTGACCGTTTTCTACGCCTGCCTCAACAGCCTTTTCTGGAGCAAGACTTCTGCTGGTAAAGACATTAATCAGATTGGATGCTAATGTGTCGTTTCCGCCAATGGAGGCAACACCTTCAACACTTCCAGCTGCGCCGGAGACAACCGTTGAAATTACATCTTTTGAGATGCCGATGCCTGCTATACGAAGCTCTGTTTCAGCCATGTCTACCCCCTAAAAAGACAAACTGTCTTTGAAATAATTACTAAATCCAAATTGTGCGCTGAGCACTCAAAGATATGCATTAAACGCGAGAAACAAACTTACCGTCGCGCGTATCAACCTTAATGCGCTCACCTTGGTTCAAATACATTGGAACCTGAAGAGTTGCACCAGTCTCAATAGTTGCTGGCTTAGTACCACCCTGAACAGTGTCACCCTTGAAACCTGGATCAGTCTCGGTAATCTCCACCTCAATAAACATTGGAGGCTCAACACCAAGAAGCTCAGTGTCTGCATAGAGAAGCTGTGCGTTATCGTTCTCTTTGAACCAAACGCTTTTCTCGCCAATAAACTCAGCAGGCACTGCTACCTGATCATAAGTTTCATTGTCCATGAAGTAGAAGGACTCACCATCGTTATAGAGATACTGCATCTCTTTAGTGATCAGAAGGACGTTCTCAAACTTAGTACCAGCGTTGCAAGTCTGATCAATAACGCGGCCAGAACGAAGGTCGCGAATCTTGTAGCGGACAAAAGCGCCGCCCTTACCTGGCTTTACGTGCTGGAACTCAACGATAGTGTAGTACTTATCGTTAATCTTAAGGCCAAGGCCGTTCTTAAAATCTGCGGTGCTGATAGTTGTCACGTCTAACTCTTTTCACTCGATAAAGTCGCGAGAAGAACGTGAATTTTCAAACTACCCGCGACACGTATATGCATGTTGGATTTTATCAGTTTCACGCCTTCCGTGCTGGCGGCTCTTGTGAAAATGCAAAATTTGCTTACTTCTTTTTAATAAAACTCTCTTTAATAAAACGAGGGATCTGTGGGATTGCCATAAGTCCGTGCTTAAAAACAAACCAGAAGTTTGGAGAACGCACGAGTTTCTCCTCCCCTATATGGGTACGAATTGCCCTTAGCGTTGCCTTGTTGTCTCTTGTAGAAAACGAATAATTGCCATTACTTTTAGTAAAAACAGCAAAGCGAGAAATGCTTTTAGTACGCCCCATAACTGAGGCAGCCACATGATCTATCTGATCCCATGGAATCTGAATGTAATCTTCAGGATTTTTCTGGTTGTAAAACTCAAAAGCCTTATTGCCAATAAGAATATCGCCATAGGTAGCTAACCCATGAAATGACGTTGCTTTTGCGGTGAAGTCAACCGTGCTGTTTTGAGACTGAGCCATACAATCCTTTCAAAAATGGGTCGCACCCATTATAGAGCGCGACCCATATTCGTGCGACTTTAGGTACTAGTTGTACCCCTGCTTATTACATGAAGCCAAGAAGTCGACCAACAATACCAACAGCAAAGAGTGCCAAGATGATGATGATTGGAGAGACTTTTTTCTTAAGCAGTGAGCAGCAAAGTAGTGTCAGTCCAACAGCTGCAAGTCCAGGAATAAGTGAGTCAAGATTGGACTGAAGCGTAGTTACCTTCATTGGGTCAAGACCATTTGGTCCAAGAGTAGAGTAAAGCTTTAATGCTTGATGCACTCCTTCTACTCCTGAAGGAAGCTTTGTCCAGTCAATGTATGCTCCTGCCTGCTGTGGAATGGTAGAAACAACAGGTGTAAAGGCAATTGAAACCCAACGCTGTACCAAAGCACCAATGATAAACATACCAAGAATAGAAGCGCCCTCAGTAATCTTGCCCAGCATACCACCAGAAAGATCGGAAGAAATTGAAGCTCCTGCCTGGTAGCCAAATTCCTGGGTGTACCACAGGAAGATAAGGCGGATAACATTCCACAGAACAAAGAAGAGAATTGGGCCAAGTGCAGAGCCACCAAGAGCAATAGATGCACCAAGTGCTCCAAGGATTGGACGGACGGTAAACCAGAAGACTGGATCGCCAACGCCGGCCAGAGGACCCATCATACCTACCTTGACACCCTGAATTGCAACGTCATCAATAGGCTCACCGTTAGCGCGTCCCTCTTCAAGTGCAAGGGTGACACCCAAAACTGGTGCAGAAACATAAGGGTGAGTGTTATAGAACTCAAGATGACGCTTAAGAGCGGCAATCTGATCCTCTTTGTTTGAATAAAGCTTTTTGATGGCTGGAATCATTGAGAATGCCCAACCACCGTTCTGCATACGCTCGTAGTTCCAAGAACCCTGAAGGAACTGATGACGAAGAGCAACAGACATACGGTCTTTCTTAGAAAGCTGAATCTTTTTCTCCATTAGTTTCACACTCCTTCAGAATTAATAGTTGTCGATAATATCGCCGAGTGGATCGCCAGATCCACCGCCTGTGCCGCCACCCTGCTTAGCAAGGTCTTTAAGACCAAGATAAATAATTGCAAGGCAAACGCCAATAACACCAAGAGCAATAAGGGTGAGCTGATTAATAGCTGCAAAAACAAAACCAAGTGCAAAGAATGGCCAAACCTCACGAGTAGCCATCATATTGATAACCATTGCATAACCAACAGCAGCAACCATACCGCCGCCAACTGCCATACCGCCAGTGAGCCACTTTGGCATTGCATTTAGGACTTCAGTAACAATAGCTGGGTCAATAAAGCAAAGAGCGGCTGCAGGAACAGCAATACGTGCACCCTGCATAAAAATGGCTACAACGTGCCAACGCTCGATTGCAGCAAAATCGCCCTTCTCGGCAGCTGCATCCATTGCGTGGACAATACCAGTTGCAATAGTACGAGCAATCATGGTGAGGAACAAACCTGCTACGGACAGAGGAATTGCAAGTGCAATAGACGTGTTAATAGCAGCAGTAGTATCAGTATCTCCACCATTAAGTGCCAAAACCATGATAATTGCAGATGCAACAGATGCTAAAGCTGCATCTGGTGCAACCGCAGCACCGATATTTGCCCAACCAAGAGCAATCATCTGTAGAGAACCACCAAGGATAATTCCCTCGGCAGGGTGACCAGTCACAAGGCCAATCAATGAACAAGCAACCAAGGGCTGGTGGAACTCCCACTGGTCAAGAATACCTTCCATACCAGCAAGAAGGGCAACAATTACGACAAGCAGTATTGTGATAGGTGTCATTTCTACCTCCTTCTAGTTACTTACGATTAGCAAGCTCGGACTTAGCTTTTTTAAGCATTGCATCAAAATTCTCTGCATTATCTGCAGGAACCTTACGTACATCAAACTCTGTACCGCACTCACGGATAGCCTCAAGAGTCTTTACGTCGTCTTCGTCCATTGCAACTGCGTTGGTAACAACAACTTTGCCAACAGAGTGAGCTATAGAACCAAGATTGGCTTTCTTGATTTCTACTCCACCTTCAATGGCACGAAGCATATCCTGAGGAGTCTCAAACAAAAGCATTGCCTTAGTATTACCAAAACGGGTATCGTGAGCAATCTCAATAATCTTTTTAATAGGAACAACGTGAACATGTACTCCAGGAGGAGCTGCCTGAACAATCATGGTCTTACGGAGTTCATCTTGAGCTACGCCATCAGAGCAGACAATAATGCGGTCTGGCTTGGTTGTCTTTGTCCAAGTAGTGGCAACTTGTCCATGTAAAAGGCGGGTATCAATACGTGCAAGAACAATCTTAAGTTTGCCGTCGCCAATAACGGTACCTGCAGGAATTGTTCCCTGAGGTGCTGCGGTAGCAGAAACATCAGTAGGAGTTGCCTCTTGTGGCTCAAGCTCTTCTGGCTTAATCTTTACGCCCATACGAGCCTCAGAGAAAATCTCTTTTGCTACCTCAGAGGCAGAGTCTACGCCAAGGCGAGAACCATATGCTGCAATAAGCATGGGGAGGTTAAGACCAGTAACGGCAACCCAATCCTCTTTACCTTCTTCCTCAAGCACACGAGAAATCTGGTTAAAGGGGGTGCCACCCCATAGGTCAACCAAGAACAAGATGTGCTCTTGATCTTGAAGCGTGGTAATTGCGTCAAGAATCTTCTGATGCAGATCATCTGGACCCATATCAGGGGTAAGCGTTACAGCTACAACGCCTTCCTGTGGGCCAAAAATCATGCTGCCAGAATCTTTAATGCCCTCGGCAAATTTACCATGGCTGGCTAGAACGATACTAACCACTTCTACCTCCTTCTTTTCCACCTTATAGAACAAATAAACAGTAAACATAACAATGAAGATAACATTTACTTTTTCAAATTCTATTACATATGCCTAACAGTTGTCCCATTAACCTACGTCTTTTTTAAAATTTTTTGGGTTTTACAAGCTATTGGTTTTACAAGAAAAAATCTCATCACTCTGAGATAAAAAATACAAAAACGGCCAGAAACTCAAAGCTTCTGGCCGTAAAATTTTTTGTATATCGTAGCTACTTAGCAGCCAACAGAAACAAGGTCATGTGTGGACTGAGTAAAGACATCGTAGCCGTCCTCAGTAACAACACCAAAGTCCTCAAGGCGGATACCAAACTTACCAGGCAGGTAAATGCCAGGCTCGTCAGTAACAACAGAACCTGCTGCAATAACCTTGTTCCAACGAGGGTTGAAGAATGGGCGCTCGTGAATCTCAACGCCAACACCATGACCAAGGCCATGACCAAAGTACTCGCCGTAACCAGCCTCAGTAATAACCTTAACAGCAAGGTTATGGATATCAGAGCCAATAACACCTGCATGGACAGCTGCAGCACAAGTCTCATTTGCCTTGCGAACAACATCAAAAACGTGCTGCTGCTCCTCGGAAGGTGCACCAACAACAACAGTACGGGTCATATCTGAATGGTAATCAAGATAGCCTGCGCCGTAGTCCATAGCAATCATGTCGCCTGTCTGAATCACACGCTCACCTGGCTGGGCATGAGGATTAGCGCCGTTAGGACCAGAAGCAATGATTGAATCAAAGGACAGAGCGTCTGCGCCGTTAGAGAGCATATAATTTTCAAGCTCTGCACGAACCTGCTGCTCAGTAAGACCTGGCTTAATGTACTCGCAAATATGAAGGAAGGCCTTATCGGTAATTGACTGAGCATGCTTCATGAGCTCAATCTCGGCAGGGTCTTTAACAATACGCAGCTCAGCAATATCGCCATGCATACGTGGAAGCAAAGCGGCAATTGAATGATCGCGCAACGCCTGCTCCAGGCCATCAAAGAATGCAAGGTCAACGGTGTCTTCAATAGCTACCACGCGAGCATGAGCCTTTGCAATATGTGCTGCAACCCACTCAGTAGGTGTAATAGCTTCCTGATCAAACTTCCATGGGGAGTCAGCACCAAGACGCTCCAAGAACGTATTGTAGTAACGAGAATCAGTGTGTAAGAACAGCTCATCCTGCGTGATAAAAGCAGTATGTGCCAACTCAAAGTCAAAGGTACGCTCAGCATCAGTCAACCAACGAAGGTCTGGGTTGTGACGTAGAACAACAGCGTCATAACCTCTCTGAGCCATTACCTCGCGAAAGCGCGCAACGCGCTTTGCAGCTGCCTGTAAATCTGCCATTTCAAATCCCTTCTCGAGATGTTTACAACAAATAACTACACCTAGTAAAGCCACCTCACAAACGAGGTTTCTTGGTGCTAGATGCGGTACCTTAATGCGAAGCGTGCGCCTCACACCAAGCACGGGCATGTTCGGCGAGAAGTTCCTCGTCGACTGAAGCTAATCTTACCCTTCCAATAGACATTGGAAGCGGCATCATAAAACGATTAGTAGAACGGAAACATTCTTGTTTGAGCGCTTCGATAAGCTGCTCGGCAGTGATATCACAAGATACAAAACCAATATTCAAGCGCTCAAGAATCTCATCTTGAGCAAGCATGTCGTCAAAAGAAAGTGAATCTTTAGCTACTGCAATTCTTGCCGAAAAACGAAGCGCGTCTGCATAAAGAGCAGAAAGAGGTTGATTAGCTGGGATAAGAGAACGAAGTGCCTCTACAAAAACCCAACCATAAGGAACAGACTGCTGGATAGCAATGGCGGAAGAATCAGAGAGACGGCCACGAGTCTTGGTAGATTCTGCCAGTTGCTCGGCAACAATATCAGCAATTCCGGCGGAAAGGTTGTCTGCTCTATCCCAAATACGGCCGAACTCGGCCTCATTATCAGACATAGCAGTTGCAACCATGCACACCTGAGCTACCTTAGCGTTGTCATCACAGAGATCCATAACCTCAAGATCTGCAAAGCAAAAACAAGCACAAGGTTTAGTGGTAACAAGACGCTGATGCTCAGCATCTGTATCAAGCGCGCGAGGGGTAATTGACGAAACAATAACTGCTGCTAAATCCAAAGGAACGGTTGCAAGAGAGACTCCCCCGCACCACTTGTTTGCCACATGGTTTGCAAGAGAAATAACTCCCGAATGACCTACGGCAACTACCAAATCATCGGCGGTAAGGTGCATTTCTGCCAAAGAAGACAGGATCTGTGCCTCTGTTGCCACGGTAGTTGCTGAGTTGCCATCCTCTACTTCTATGCTTGTAACGAGAAAACCAATGGTAGTGAGGTCCCTGCGAAGAAGTTCAACAAGATCTTTGTCTGCCTGATTACTTGTCAGAAAAGCACAGCGATGAGGTCTACCTACTGCAGTCCTCAACTCAGTGCCAAAGTTTGAAAGAACGCCAGCACCAGAACGAAGTGCAATAGAGCCACCAGGAATAGAAACCCACTGTTTAATCTGTACAGGTGGCAATTCCTCTTCATGCTCATTTTGGACATTGTCACTCATAGAAGACCTCTTTCCCAAAGCAGCTTGCCAGAATCAATAGCTACCTGCTCAAACGTTTTCTCACGTATATCAATAGTAATGTCAGCAGCGGCCTCATAACGTGGACGTAAACGCCTATAGAGCTGAGTTGCGTTTTCAAAACTTCCTAAATCAGGACGTCTATCAGTACGCTGAATCTGACGAAGTGAGTCAGAAAGATCGCCGTCGAGAAACACGATGACTCCCATCTCACGCATAAGTGCAAGATTGATGTCCTTCTCGACAATTCCCCCGCCGCAGCTTACAAGCAGTGACTTCTTAGACTTGAGGGTTAGCAAAACCTCAGTTTCTGCCTCTCTAAAAAGCTCCTCACCGTCATCTTCGTAGATTTCTGCCAGCGATTTACCTGCTATACGTTCTGCTAAGCGGTCAGTGTCTACATAGCGACGATGAAATAGCTCGCCTAAATTACGCGCAAGCGTAGACTTTCCGGCACCCAGAAAGCCTACAAAAAAGATATGATCACAGCCCTCATGTACGACGTATCTAGAATCGCGAAACTCCATACTCCTCCAGCCTTTCAAGATGATTCTATCATCGAGTTGGAGCAAGTAAACTAAAGCCGTCTTTTATGACGTAAAAGTTACATTTTTTAAAATGCGGCGCTCTACGTGACGAATGATATTGGTGTACCAAAGGTCTTCAGTAGACTGAGGCTTTACCAAAATGGTTGAAATACCAGCCAAATTACCTGCGATTACATCGGTAAAAATCTGATCTCCCACCATCACGGTTTGCTCTTTAGTTGCCGAGAAACGCTTCATAGCAGCAAGTAATGCGCGAGGGAGCGGCTTGCATGCAAAGCCTTCTCCTTCAATTCCCAGCTCATGAGCGCTGCGCTGGACCTCATCAAAATGAATGTTGTTGGAGATAAGACAAAGCATAAGCCCAGCTGCATGAGCTTTCTTAAACCATTCAAATACCTGTGGTGGCGCAACTTTAGTATCACGAGGCACACAGGTATTATCGCGATCTAGAAGTACCAGTTTAATCCCCTGCTGAACAAGATCTTCTACAGAGACATACTCAACAGCAGAAACGTATTGTGTTGCTTTAATCAGACTCATTCCACTACCAACTACTGCTTACTTGAAGCATCATGTTCACGTGCGTTTTCTATAGCTTGTTGATGCTCGTCATACGTTTCAGAGAATACGTGCTCATCTGAAGTGATCCAGAAGTAATAATAATTAGTTGCCGCAGGATCCATTGCCGCCTTAATAGAGGCGTACCCTGGAGAACAAATAGGTGTAGGGGTTAAACCCTTAAACGCATACGTGTTGTACGGATCGCTTGTCATTGAGCTTAGCTCTTCAGCAGTAGCTTCCCTACCCAAAGAATAAGCTAGAGTAGCATCGCTTTGCAGATACATATCATCATAGAGGCGGTTATAGAAAACAGATGCAACCTTAGGTCGATCCTCATCAGTCAGGGCTTCTCGCTCAATAATAGATGCCATGATGATGATTTGCTCGTTAGTAAGATTCAAGTTGTAACGTTTATTAAGCGTAATACGGGCAGCGTCAAGATTAAGATTAGCCGTCTCTGTCTTAAACTGATCCAGCATGGCACGGATGACGGTATCGGCCGTTACGTTACTTTCTGTAAAGGTATACGTCTTAGGGAACAAATAACCTTCAAGAGAATCGTTAGCATCTACTGCACCAGCAAGGAATGGATAATCGGCAACATAATTAGATGCTTTTGCCTGCTTTAAGAAATCATCGCGAGAAATGCCAAAGTATTTTTGCACTAAATCTGCAACCTGAGAAACAGTATAACCTTCTGGCACAACAAAGCCACTACCAGGAGCATTAGGACCAGAAATAAGAAGGTTCACTATGTCTGCAGGCTTGGCACCAGTGGTAATAACATAAATACCACTCTTTATTTTTTGCTCAGCATCCTGACGCTTAACCTGGTTTAAAAACTCGCTCTTTGTGGCAATAATCTTGTTTTCAAAAAGAATTTTTGCAACTGCCTGCGCACCAGCGCCATCTGGAATAGTAACAGTAACTTGCTGACCGGCAGTTATTTCTTGAGAATCAGAATTAGCACGAGTGAGTTCTGGAAGTGCTACTTTCCATACAAAAATGCCAAGAACAGAAACCATAGCAAAAGCAATAAGCGCAGCAAAAATACGAGAACGCTTTGAAGCCTTCTTATCTCTATGCTTTACCTGCTTATTTTTTGCCTTGTGTGTAACTTGAGCACTTCTCGAAGAAAGCTTTCCACCAGTAAGAGCAGGAAGCGACCCTGTAGCCTCAGTGGACGGCTGTTGAAGTGTTTCTTGCAAGTCAGCACTATAGTGAGATGCGCCTTGTTGAGGCTGCTCCTGCTGAGTTTGCCCTTGTTGAGGCTGCTCCTGTTGAGGCTGCTCCTGTTGAGCCTGCTCTTCCTGAGCCTGTCCTTCTGGTACAGGAGAAGAAAAATGTGCGCCCTGACGACGCGGAGAAGAACCGTTAGATAAGGTGGGCATTTAGTCTCCCTTATGTGTTTGCACATCAAGCCACGATTGCAAAAAGAGCGATGCAGCAATCATGTCAACTTTTCCACGCATGGCTTTCTCAGACAAACCTTGCGCACGTAAAATCTTCTTGGCTTCAGCCGAAGATAATCTTTCATCAGTAAATTCTAATGGAAGTTGGCAGTTCTTCGCAATTTCCTCAGCTTGAGCAATAATTTTTTGGGCCTGTGGTCCATCTTCGCCAGCAAGTGTCTTAGGACGGCCACACAGAAGGAGTTCTGGCTCCCAATCTTCAAGTACCGCTTTAAACGTACGTGCATGAGAGAGCACCTCTTGTGCAGGTAACACGCAAACAGGTGACGCAATAGCACCATCGGGGTCACTTACAGCAACCCCGATGCGAACTTCACCGATATCTAGAGCTAAAACGCGCAAACGCTATGCACCAAGCTTTGTTCTTGCAGCCTCAAGCGCAGCGTCAATTCCTGCAGCATTTGAGCCGCCTGCCTGCGCCATTGCTGGCTTACCGCCGCCGCGGCCACCAACAAGCTCTGCAATCTCTTTGACAATATCACCTGCCGAGAAGCCCGCTGCAACCGCAGAATCAGTTGCACCTGCAAGCAGAGAAACCTTACCGTCAGCAGTTGCAGATGCAATGACGCAAGCAACAGGCTGGCCGTCAGATGCATCACGGATGCCATCCCATGCGGAGCGAAGCTCTTTGCCAGAAAGGCCCTCAAGCTTAGCAATTACGCAGCTATAGCCATTAAGCTGAACAGCAGACTTAAGGGCTTCTGCTACCTGGTTGCTACCTGCTCCCGTAAGAGCAGCTTCAAGTTTGTGATTTGCCGCACGAAGATCTTGCTGCAGTTGCTCAACACGGTCCGCAACAGCAGAAGGACGAACCTTCAGGGCCGCCGCAACATCGTCAAGCTGAGCCAGGCGCTCATCAACATACTCAATAGCGCCCATAGAGGTTACAGCCTCAATACGCCTTGAGTTAGAACCTACAGAGCTCTCAGAAATAATCTTGAAAAGACCAAGGTCAGCAGTATTGCGTGCGTGAGTACCGCCGCAGAGCTCGCGAGAGAATGGAGTGTCTTCCGCGCCAGCAGAGACAACACGTACAACATCACCGTACTTCTCGCCAAAGAGTGCAACAGCACCGGCTGCCTTAGCATCTTCAATGCTCATAATCTGAGTAACGACAGGCTTAGCAGCAAAAATCTCTGCATTTACCATGCCCTCAATACGATCAAGCTCATCTTTGGTAAGAGCCTCAAAATGCGTAAAGTCAAAGCGCATGCGATCTGGGGCAACAAGAGAACCAGCCTGGTTAACGTGATCGCCCAAAACCTTCTTGAGTGCTGCATCAAGCAGGTGGGTTGCCGTGTGGTTGCGGCGAATAAGCTCACGACGACCAGCATCGATAGTTGCGGTGACAGAATCACCAACAGAGAGGGTGCCCTCCTCTACCACGCCAACGTGAGACTCAAGGCCACCATCACGATGCTTGGTGTCAGTGACGTGAACGTAGAGACCAGAAGCTGTCAGCTTGCCGGTGTCTCCTACCTGACCACCCATCTCTGCGTAGAAAGGAGTGCGATCAAGCACAACCTCAACCTCGGAGCCTGCAGCAGCGGACTCAACTTCTTGTCCGTTCTGGACAAGAGCAACCACACGAGCACCAGAGAGCTCGTTATTGTCATAACCATCAAAGACAGTCTCATCAAGGCGGTCAGAGAGCGCAACCCAGATGCTCTGAGCATTACCCCAGGCATCACGGTTGGCAGACATACGAGCGCGCTCGCGCTGCTCAGTCATTGCAGCGTCAAAGGCGTCCATGTCAACAACGTGACCTGCATTTGCAGCAATCTCACGAGTAAGATCAATAGGGAATCCGTAGGTATCGTGCAGAAGGAATGCAATCTCACCAGAAAGCTGTGCGCCGTCCTCAAGCTGTTCAAGCTCAGCAGTAAGCTTGGACTCACCTGCATCAAGCGTGGCACCAAAGCGCTCCTCTTCTGCAGTCAGAATGCCGTCGATAAGAGCGCTCTTCTCGACAAGCTCTGGATACTCTGCGCCAAGCAGAACGGCAACCTCGTGAGCATACTCTGCCATGAAGGTGCCCTGGATGCCTAGCAAGCGGCCGTGGTAGACAGCGCGACGGAGCAGACGGCGAAGGATGTAGCTTCTACCCTCATTACCAGGGAGAATGCCGTCACCAATCATAAAGGTAAC
>JAIJTS010000011.1 GCA_022732885.1 Atopobium sp.
GTTAAGCCCCCGAGCGCCGATGGTACTGCGGAGTAAGTCCGTGGGAGAGCAGGACGTCGCTGACCAACAAGGGGTATTTTTTATGCCAAAAGACCTTACATCAGTAAGGTCTTTTTTATTACTGAAGTTTTGGTTGGGGTAATAATATTCGAAAATCGAATAAAAATATTTATCAAAAATACATATTTATTATGTATTTTATTTTTTAATATCATCACGAGATTTTCATAATTTTTCTAATTTAATACCGTTCACGGAAAATAATTTTTACAGTTGATTTTTATTTAACTTCAACATTTGTGCATTTCTGAGCATATTTTGTTACAAATCTTTCCCGAATCTGACCATAATTCACCTACCGTTCACCTAAACTTTCTCACTTTTCTTTAAATTTAGCTTGATTATTTATCCCACCTAAAATTTGCAAATTTGAAATGTAAGGCGTTTATGGCGCTTAAGTATTTGACAGTAAGGAGAGTTTTATGAAGCAGGAAAGCAGAGAAGTCGTTGAAGCAGGGTCATTGCTAGGTGGGTCTTCTCAAAACATGATGGGAGACTATAGACGGATTATTTCTCCTCAGCATTTCTTTAAGACAATGGAAAAGACTAAACGTCCTATAGCACTTTGTGCAGAGCCATGTATGGGCAAGACCATGTTTTTGAAAGAGATGTCAGACTTTGCTCAGTCAAAGGGATGGACTGTTTATGAGATTTCTCTTTCTAGCCTTTCCGCAAAGGAAGCAACGCAGGTTTTGTCTAAAAGAAGCACTTCAATTTGTAATGCTAAGAACAGTAAGGACCTTAAGAGGCTAGTTCTCATTGATGATTTTCCACCGTCTGACGAGTATTTTGTTGTTCGTCAGGTCAAATCGATTGCTCGTCTTCGTATGGCTGGTTGTCTTGTCGCATTTTCCTTGTCTCCAGAAGCTCGTCAATTAATTGAAGAAATTTCTAGCGTGTATGTTTTGGGCAAGGATGAGCTTCTTGCGATTATGCCTGGGATTGATAATTCTGAGCAGTCTGTTTTAACCAATATGCGACTAACACGCGGTATCCCAACTCTTGTATATTCTCTTCCCGTAACATTTCGTGAGCAGGAAGACTGTGATGTTCCAATTACATATCAGACAAGTCTTGCGTGCGTAGCGTCATATATGCTCAGAAATTCACTCGGAATTGAAGAGCTCAGACTTCGTCTTGGAATGATGCTCCTCGGAAGCGGATCATTTGATGATCTAAATCATATTTGTGGACAAATAGATCTTGAATATCTGGCAAAAATAGAACGAGATGCGCCTTTCTTCGGCGTACATGTAGATACAAAGCGCTTTTCGTGCCTTCATGCTACACGATTTGATGTGTTGAATTTTAATAAACAAGAGCTTGTGGCGTTGGCTAGTAATCATGAAAAACTTATTTTGAGATCTATAACTCTATTGATTGATAGAAGAGAATTTTCTAAGGCTGCCTTTGTGTGCTCTTTGGTTAGAGAAGAGGTATCCTGGGAAATTGTGCTTTCTCATGCATCGGAATTCGTAGATGCTGGATATATTGAACTAGTTGATAATGTTCTTACCGCTACTCATTCTGACTGCATTTTAGAAAATTCAAGCAAAAAAGCTGCAAAACGAATGATAGAGGCATTGTCTAATACCAAAGGTCCAATGATCGCTAAAAATGTTGATATAACTTTAGAAAATCTCACATCATTCAATAGTTTTCTTAAACAGACAGCTTATTTAACTTTGCTGAAAATAGTTCTGCAAAAACCTGTCCCACCTTTGAAAGAAGACCTTGAATTGGGAGCATTGGAGAAGAAAATAGTACTGCACAAACGCGTGATTGATTTGGCAGTGCAGGGAAATTTTAAATATGCTCTTCAACTGCTTCTTCTCGAGCAACGACATGAAAAGACCTTCTCAATAACTTCTTCAATGCAAGCGGTTGATATTGAATTGCTCTACGTGTTATTAGGTGTATATACAAAAGATCTTAGTGGACGTAGCTTAAAAGCACTTTCTTTTTTACAAGAAGGCGAAGCAAACGCTTTAAAGGGGTCTGCTGGACTACTTAAATGTGCTCGCTATCTTTTTGAAAAGAGCTCTTCTGTCGGTAATCTGTACGATACTGAGCAGCTTATAAGTCAGTCAGAAATGCAAGGCAATCGCATGATTCAAGTGCCTGCACTTCTTATTGGAGCACTTCTTAGCCTCAAAAACAGGGCATATCCTAAAGCGCAGCTTCAGGCGAGAAGAGCAGTGATGCTGAGCAAAGAGTGGGACTCGCTATATATAGTGCAGGTAGGAAAGATAATTGAGGATATTGCTGGATTCTTTTTAGGTGTCAGCCCTACAGAAAACAGTCTTCAAGCGATCACGCTTCCATCCCTAAAAACAGCATGCAGAATAATATATAAAGCTCTTTTGAAAAGCGTAAAAAGACAAACTCCTGTTTGGCTCGATGCTGTCGAGTATGGAGTTCCTGAAAATGCTATGTGGCTTTTAAGAGCTCTTTTATCTGATGAATCTGAGTTTCAGCAGTGTTTAGAGCAAGAATTACCAGAGGAATGGCTTCACTATTTGAAATCAAATGAGGGCAAACGAGAAGTGACAAAATGGAGAGATTCTCAACCAACTACAAATGATCCCAAAACTGCAAAGGCTATAGGAAAGAGCCTGCAGATAAAAAGCGCCCATCCCGGAGTGTACATTACTCTTCTTGGTAGATTTAGTATGTCAGTGCAAGGAGAAGAGATTGCTGGTAGAAAAATCGCCTATCGATCAGCAAAAGCATTACTTGTGTATTTGGCGCTTGCTCACAATCATATGAGTTTTAGGTCGCAAATTGCACAACAGATTTGGCCAGAGGCCAATCAGGGGCAGTGGCAAGAGCGCCTGTATCAAGCAACTCGGGTCATTCGTAAAGAAGCGCAGGCTATTCAAGAAAGCTGTGAACCTTTTGAAGCGTCTAGGATTGAAAGAACTCTTGGACTAAATCCTCAACAAGTAACGGTAGACATAGATATTTTCACGCGTTTAGCAAAGAGTGTAGCGTCGTCAAATAGCGATGAAGATATAGTCCATTTAGCAAAGCAAGCAGAGGAGCTCTATCAAGGGGACCTGTATCTTCCTGAAGATGAGTGTTTTAGATTTGCAGAGCCTATTCGAATTGCCTTAAGAGATCAATATATAGATACCATGGTAACGGCTTCAGCTGCTGCGTTGAGAATTACTCACTATACACTTGCGGTACATTTTGCAGAGCTAGCTTATCTTGTTGACGATATGAGAGAAGACACACTGACAGCCATTATTCAGGCGCTAAGAAAATGCGGGCGAGCACAGGACGCGCAACATTATTATGACTTGTATGTGCAGAAATATGTTATGAAGCGCAGAAAAATGCCGTCCAAGCAGCTTAGGATGATGGGGACTTCAGAAAGAGGAAAAGAATCAATAGAAACTAGTGGTGGAGAAATAACGAAATTAGGATTTTACGATGCTATGTAGTGTGATTTAAGCAGATAAGCAAGGTATCATATATATGTTGAATACTGTGTCTATCAACTCTAGATAGATACCTGACGTCAAGGAAAAGCTATGCCTAATTTCCTCTCTAAGATTCTGTCCTTTGGTGCTGATAAGGATCTCAAAGCATACCAGCGTATTGTCGAGAAGATCAATGCACTTGAGCCAAAAATGCAGGCAATGAGTGATGAAGAGCTTCAGTCTCAGACTGAGAAGTTCAAAGCTCGTTATGCTGAGGGAGAGAGCCTAGACGATCTTCTCCCCGAGGCTTTTGCAACGGTTCGTGAGGCATCGGTAAGAACCATTGGTCAGCGTCACTTTGACGTTCAGCTTATTGGTGGTATTGCACTGCACAAGGGCACTATCGCAGAGATGAAAACTGGTGAAGGTAAGACGCTTGTCTCCACCCTTGCTGGTTACCTTAACGCACTAAGCGGCGAAGGCGTTCACATTGTTACCGTCAATGATTACCTGGCTAAGCGAGACAGTGAGTGGATGGGCACCATCTACAAGTTCTTGGGTATTAGCGTTGGTCTTCTGCAGAACGGTATGCGTCTGAGTCTTAAAAAGCCTGCATATGAGGCAGATATTACTTACGGTACAAACTCAGAGTTTGGCTTTGACTACCTGCGCGACAACATGGTTACTCGTCCAGAGATGCGTGTTCAGCGTGGACACCACTACGCCATCGTTGACGAGGTTGACTCAATCCTCATCGACGAGGCTCGTACTCCTTTGATTATTTCTGGTGCTGGCACTAAATCTGCTGGTACATATAAAGATTTTGCCAAGGCTGTTCGCGGATTAACCCCAGACATTGACTTTGAGATGGATGAGGCTAAGCACACCATTGCAACAACAGAGATTGGTCTCGAGAAGGTCGAGCGTGCTCTCAACATTGACGACATCTACAATGATGAAACTGGTCAGCTGGTCAATCACCTTCAGCAAGCTTTGAAGGCTGAGTACATGTTCCATCGCGACCAACAGTATGTTGTTATTGACGGTGAAGTTAAGATTGTTGATGAGTTTACCGGTCGTATTATGGAAGGTCGTCGTTACTCTGAAGGTCTTCACCAGGCAATTGAGGCAAAAGAGAACGTCCAAGTGCGCGAAGAGAACCAGACTCTGGCAACTATTACCCTCCAGAACTACTTCCTTATGTACGACAAACTTTCTGGTATGACTGGTACCGCAATGACCGAGGACGCAGAGTTCCGTGAGGTTTATCACGTTCCTGTACAGGTCATTCCACCTAATCGCCCTGTGAAGCGTGAAGACCTTGATGACCTGGTCTATCGCACTATTGATGCTAAGTTTGAGGCTGTTGTTAAAGACGTTGAAGAGCGTCATCAGAATGGTCAGCCAGTACTTGTTGGTACCGTTTCTATTGACAACTCCGAGCGTATTTCTCGTATTCTTTCTAAACGTGGCATTAAGCACAACGTTCTGAACGCTAAGTTCCATGAGCGTGAGGCACAGATTATTGCTCAGGCAGGTCGTGAGGGTGCGGTTACTATCGCAACCAACATGGCAGGCCGTGGTACCGATATTCTTTTGGGCGGCAACCCAGATGTTATGGCAGAAGATATCCTTCGCAACCAGGGAATTGATCCAACTGAGGCAACTCAGGAGCAGAAAGAAGCCGCTCGTAAAGAGGCTAAGGAAATTTGCACCACAGAGCGCGAGGCTGTAACTGCTGCAGGCGGATTGTGTGTTATTGGTACCGAGCGTCATGAGAGCCGTCGTATTGATAACCAGCTTCGTGGTCGTTCAGGCCGTCAAGGAGATCCTGGTCAGACCCAGTTCTATCTCTCCCTTGAGGATGACTTGATGCGTCGCTTTGGTGGAGACCGCATGGATGGTGTTGCAGCAATGATGCAGCGCTATGAACTTCCTGATGACATGCCAATCAAGGCAAAGATTGTTACCAAGCTTGTTGAGGGCGCTCAACGTAAGGTTGAGGAAGTCAACTTTGCAATGCGTAAGAACGTCCTTGATTACGATGACGTTATGAATAAGCAGCGTCAGGTTATTTACGCAGAGAGAAACAAGATTCTTGATGGCAAGGATCTTATGGAGCTTATCGAGACAGTTACTGCTTCTACTACTCAGCGTATTTGTGAGGAATTCTGCTACGGAGATGCCGACGAATGGGATCTTGAGGGTCTTGAGAAGTGGCTTACCGAGCTTACTGGTAAGACCAACCTTCCTAAGTTCTCTGATGATACTAAGTTTGAGCAGCTTGAAAAGGATGTTACTGCATTTGTTCAGAATGCATTTGACGAGAAGACCCAGAAACTTGGCGAAGAAGTTATGCGTGAGCTTGCTGCTCAGGTAATGCTTCGCGTCATTGATACTCGCTGGATGGCTTACCTCCAGGAGATGGATTACTTGAAGACTGGTATTGGTCTTCGCGGCTTTGGTCAGCGTGATCCTCTGGTTGAGTATAAGACTGAGGCATATGAGGCATTCACACTGCTAGTAAATACTATGTACGAGGACTTCCTGCGTACCATTCTTCGCCTTGAGCTGGTTAATCGTCCACGTCAAAACAGTGAAGCAGAAGCATTCCAGAATGCTCACTATTCTGGTGGAGAAGAGACAGATGGCGATCATAAGTCACTTAAGCAAGGTAAGAGCATGCTTAAGAACACTGCAGCTATTGGTAAGAGCCCACAGGGCACCGGTGCCAGCCAGTCTTCTGTGTCTACGTACCGTAAGTCCGACGATCCAAATCCTTACGTTAACGTTGGCCGAAATGATCCTTGCCCATGTGGAAGTGGCAAAAAGTTTAAGAACTGTCACGGCCGAAATAGGTAAGAATGGCTGATACAGAAGTTGTTTCGCTCCAAGCTTTAGCGGAGCGTCTTTCCGAGGTAGAAGGGTATCTTCATCTCGCTGAGAAGCGTCAGCAAATTTCAGAACTTGAGGCAGAAAGTGCTCGTCCCAATTTTTGGGATGACGCTGAGGCTGCACAAAAAGTAATGACTCAATTGGCTTCACTTCGTGAAGATGTTGCCAGTATTGATAAGGCTAAAGAGAAGCTCGGTGATGCCGAAGCCGCTTTTGAGCTTGGAACAGAACTTGAAGACCAAGCGTCTCTTGACGAATCTCAAATACTGGCAGCATCTCTTGAAAAAGATTTATCAGAACTTGAGCTTTCAAGTTGGTTTACTGATGAGCTGGATCATGGCGATGCGATTGTCACCATTAAGCCTGGTCAAGGCGGACTTGAATCTCAAGACTGGTGCGAGATGCTTTTTCGTATGTATCTCAAATATTGTGACCGTCGTGGTTGGAAAGTTGATATTAACGACGCCCCTGTTGCAGAGGTTATTGGACTTGACCGTGCGACGTTTACGGTAAGTGGCAAGAATGCTTACGGCATGCTTCGTGCTGAGCAGGGCGTGCATCGTCTGGTAAGAATTTCTCCTACCGATGATAAGAAACGTAGACAGACGTCATTTGCTGGTGTAGAAGTTTTACCTGTACTTCCTGAAGATATTGAGGTTGAGATTGACCCCAATGACTTGCGTATTGATGTATATCATGCATCTGGTCCAGGAGGCCAAGGAGTTAATACTACGGACTCAGCAGTTCGTATTACTCATATCCCAACAGGAACGGTAGTAACCTGCCAAAACGAACGAAGTCAGCTACAGAATAAAGCTGCAGCAATGAATATTCTGCGCAGTCGTTTGTATGAGATTGAAAAAGAGAAACGCGAGGCTGAGCTTGATGAGCTTCGCGGTCCAAGGAGAGAAATCTCATTTGGAAATCAAATCAGAAGCTATGTTCTTTATCCTTATCAGCTTATTAAGGACTTAAGAACGGGAGCGGAAACAGGAAATGTTGAGTCCGTTCTCTCAGACGGCGATCTTGATCAGTTTATTATTGCGTACCATCGCTGGGTTGTTGGCGGAAAGGATTAGTGTGCAAAAATCTACTTGGCAAAAGACCTTCAAAGATTCATTCTTTATCGTCCTTGGCTGTGCCATTTTTGCAGTAGGCCTTGATGTATTTGAAGTTCCTAATGGACTTGCAGCTGGAGGTATTACTGGTGTTGCAACAGTTATTAGAGCTGTTGCGCAGCCTTTTGGTTTTGAGCTACCCGTTGGTATGCAAACAATTGTCATGAATATCGTTTTGATGGCTTTTGTGGCAAAAACCGGAAATAAAAAATACTTGCTTAAAAGCGTAGTAGGCTTTTTGATTTCTAGTATTTTTGTTGACCTTTTTGCTCCATTTTTACCAGCTCTAGGCGCCAATGATCTTATGCTTGCAGCTCTGTGGGGTAGTATCATCTGCGGCTTTGGTCTTGGACTTGTATTTAGGGCAGGGGGCAATACTGGCGGAACAGATATTATTGCCCAGGCAGTCTCTAAGCGTTTTTCTATCCCATCGGGTACCGCTATTATCGTTGTTGATATTGTCATCATTATTGCGGCTATTCCGGTTTTCTCGCTAGAAAACGGTTTGTATTCTGCGTTGGCAATCTTTGTAACCGGAAAAATGATTGACTTTGTCATTGACGGACCAAGAACTGAACGCTGCGTTTATATTATTTCTTCTGAACATGATGCAATTGCTCATGAGATTTTGTACACGCTTAACCGCGGCTGCACAGAGCTTCAAGCTCGTGGAGTGTGGAGTGGTGCTCATAAGCCGGTTTTGATGTGTGTTCTTGGCCGTACTGAGCTCATTCAGTTGAAGGGCATCATTTCTGAGATTGATTCAGACGCTCTGGTATTTATTTCAGAAGTGCATGAGGCAATTGGTGAAGGCTTTAAGTCGTTTGAAGCTTTGGAAAGTTAAGCGTATCTGCGTGATTGCCGTTAACTAAAAGACTCTTTAGGGTTTTGTTCAACAAAATACTGTGATTTGATAAACAAAAGCGACCCGTAAAGGTCGCTTATTGTGTGTTTGCATAAGAAACAAAGAGGCGTAGATCTTACTTAGCAGGAAGAATAGAAGGAGTAACGCAGACGACATCCTTAAGGCCTGCAGTTTTGAGCTCTTTGATTTGTTTATCGGTTGCGCCAGTATCCGTAATCAAGAGGTCAATATCTTCTGCAGAGCCAAACTGAAAGTTAGAAGTAACGCCAAGTTTGGATGAATCAGCAACAATAAAGTGCTTTCTTGAACGCTTGAGCATTTGAGCGTTAATTGCTGGCTCGAGAGAAATTGCAGAAGTAAGTCCAAACTCTGCAGAAAATCCTGTGCAACCTAAGAAGCATTTAGAAGCAGTAATGTGCTGGATGCAATCAAGGGCAGTCTCTCCAGTCATGGAAGCACGTGGGGGACGAATATCTCCACCAGTTAAAATGATAGAAAGATCACGAACATCTTCTAACATCAGTGTATTTCCATTGTTGGTAACGACTGTAACATCGCGAGCTTCAATCCATTCGAGCATGCCAAGCGCAACAGAACTGCTGTTAATAAAAATACAGTCTCCGTCTTCAACATAACGAGCAGCCTTACGGGCAATTGCTTTATTGGAACGAATCTGTTTTGAGCCGGATGGACGTCCGTAAGGGTTGAGGAGCGTTGCTATACCATACTGGCGAGAAAGAATTCCGCATTTCTCGAGAAACTCTAAATCTCTTCTAATAGTGAGCGTGGACACATTAAAGTGCTCTGCGAGCTCAATGACGCTTGCCTGACCTTCTTTTTCTAGAAAAGCAGTGATGTCTTCACGGCGTGAATCAACATACTCTTTACTTCTTTTCATAAATAGATCTCCTCATAATCTAGTAGCTTTATCAGAATAATCAATAGAAAATAAACTAAGGGAATAAAAATAATAAATCAATGGGTAATGAAAAAATTGTAATAAAATTTGAATAATGACAAATGTAATTTTTTTAAACAAACGTGCTATACGTAGCAACAAGTAGAACTATATATTAGGACTATATATGGATAACTTTTCGAAGTTTATTTGCCAAGTTCGGTGCTATCTAAGAGTCGCTTAAAACGAATAGATGAAAAATATGACAAATAGTGCTGAATAAGAATATGGTTATGCAAGAGGGGAATATTAAGAAAAACTAAAAAGTTATTCGCGGAGAGAAAGGCAAGCCGCAATGGAGAATCAAAAATTTCATGCACTCGTTTGTTGTCGTGCGGGCATTGGCTCTTCTATGATGCTTAAAGTAAAAGTTGATCAGGTTATCAAAGATAATGGTTACCCTATTAAGACGGAATATGGAAATCTGGAAGCATTGGGTGACTTTAACGGTAATCTAATCATTACCATGTCTGATCTTGTGGACAAAATAAATACTGAGAATAAAATTTATACCGTAGTTGGCATTACAAGTATTTTGGATAAGGATGAGATAAAAGAGAAACTTTCTATCTGGATTAAAGAGCAAGATGCTTGATTAACGTTTTTCTCGCGATTGTCAGACCGCCTTTTTCTGTAAAGTGAAGGCGGTTTTTCTGTGGATGAGCTGCATGACGTGTAACATACCTGCACTTTTGGTAAAATAAAAATCGTATCTGTCTCTTCGGAGTAAGAAAAGGAGCAACTGTGGCTAATCATTTTCGCACTGATGAGCAACAGGAGTCCTCATTTGATGATCGTTTTGGGGTAATTTCTCAGGATGATCTGAATCAGCTTGACCAACAGGATGTAGTAACTGATCAAGTTGAAACCCAGGACTCTTCTACTGATGTGCCAGTGGCCCAGGCTGCTGAACCTGTAACAACTGTATCTGATCCATTTGCTTCAGAAGTAGAGCCTGTTCATGTGGTAACTGCTGAGCAGCAAAATAACCCTGAGCAAGCTCCTCTTGATCGCGCAAAGTTCTTTGCTGATCTTGCACAAAATGCACCTCAGGTTGAGCGTACTGGTACCCCAACTATTTCTTTTAAGGGCGCATCACTTGTGTATCCATCACAACCAAACCGTCCAGCACTGGATAACATCAGCGCTGATATTTATCCAGGCGAGTTTGTCTTTGTAGTTGGACACTCTGGTTCCGGTAAGTCTTCTCTTCTGCGACTTATTACACGTGAGCAGAAGGCAACTCATGGTCAGGTGATTGTTGCAGGTCAGGATCTTACGCGTATGCGTAACTCTAAGGTTCCTTATCTGCGTCGCCAGATTGGTACCGTCTTCCAGGACTTTAAGCTTCTGCCTGATAAGACCGTTTATGAAAACGTTGCTTTTGCACTTGAGTGCATTGGTAAACCTCGCTCTGTCATTAAGGTACAAGTTCCAGAGGTTTTACGTCTGGTAGGTCTTGGACAGAAAATGGATGCCTATCCAGATCAGCTTTCTGGTGGTGAACAGCAGCGTGTTTCTGTTGCACGAGCAATGGTTAACCGTCCACCTCTGCTTATTTGTGACGAGCCTACAGGCAACTTGGACCCAGCCATTTCTTTGGGCATCATGAAGCTTCTTGACCGCATTAATCGTGCGGGCACTACAGTTGTAATGGCAACACACGATCGCGAGATGGTCGATTCTATGCGTAGACGCGTTATTGCGCTTGAAGCTGGTCATATTGTTCGCGACCAGGAGAAGGGAGGCTATGGCTACTATGGGGCTCTCTAATTTTGGATATTCTCTGCGTGAGGCCGGAAGCCACTTTAGAAGGAACTGGTCTACTGCTCTTGGTGCAATCGTAACTATTTTCTTGTCACTATTTATTATTGGCCTGTTTATTCTTGGCTCTGCTCTTATTGAAAATATGGTAGGTAGTGTCGAGAATCGCGTTACTATTCAGGCATTTCTTGCTGATGATGCTGATCAGGCTGCAGTTACCGCTTTTCAGAAAGAGATTCAAAGCTGGGATACGGTTGAGTCTGTAACCTACAAGAGTAAAGACCAAGCTCTTGAGGAGTACCGTACTACCATGAGCTATCGCAATGCTTCTGACGCAGTTTCTGCTCTTGATGGCCAAAATCCTATTCCTGCTTCTCTTGTGATTAAGCTCAAGGATCCTAAAGATGTTCAAGACGTTGCTCAGCGTATTGCGTCTTCAACGTCTTTTGCAGCTATTGCTGATAACAAGAGTAACCCATCTGGAGACGTGCAGTATGGTCGTGAGACCGTTGAGCGTTTGTTTAGTGTTACGGCATATATCCGCGTAGGAGCACTTGGCCTTGTTGGTCTTCTGGTGTTTGTTGCATTTGTTTTTATTAACAACACCATTCGCCTGGCTATTAATGCTCGCCGTCGTGAGATTGCAATCATGCGCTTAGTTGGCGCATCAAATGGCTTTATTCGTGGACCATTCCTCATGGAAGGCGTGCTTGAGGCTCTGATCGGCGCTCTTCTCGCTATTGTGGTTTTGATAGTTGGCGCCCATTTTCTTCTTCCTGTTATGGCAGAAAGCATGTCTTTCTTGACCTTTGCTATTCCTGCAACAGTCAAGTGGGGTATGAGCGGCTTGCTGCTGCTTTTGGGCCTGCTGCTGGGACTCTTTGGTTCCGCTATTGCTATGGGCCGCTATTTGAAGGCATAAAGTTCTAGTAATCTGATACTTTAATTGTTTAAAAAAGTATCAATTAAGAAAGTTTTTTATATAAGGATTACAAGGTAAGACCTCGTGAAAACCGTTCACGAGGTCTTTTTGCGTGCAGATGGCGAGAAACCCATCGAGAAACTTGTCGAGAAACCCGTCGAGAAACCCGACGAAATCCCTGGCACTTCTCGCCTTATCTGCGCTTCGTCTAGTACAAGTTACTTTAGGGTACATATCAGAAGATTCATGGGTTAGCGTAAAGGAGCGCTGACTTTTACTTACAGGAGAGTTTTGGCTAGAAAACGCATACATAAAGGAAATCGTCGTCAGGGGCGAGCAAAAGTCTCAAAGCGACCATCAGCGCTGCTTACGGGCATGCTCAGTCTTTCTCGCCCAGGAGTTGCTACCGTAAGCACCCCTGAGGGAACGTATGCGCTGGCCAAGCACGGTATTCATGAGGCAATGCACGGTGACGAGGTACAGGTTTCGCTGGTCTCGGCCAAGGGAAAGACTCCTTTGGCTAACGTGCGCTTTGTGGTGACTCGTGCAACTCAGACGTTTTTGGGCATCTATCATGACGCTGGTCCGCTTGGAGCTGTGGTGCCGTTAGATAGCCGTATCCAGCGTGATTTCTTTGTGCTTCCCGAAGACCCTTCTGTTGGGCGTCATTACGTTTTTGAGGGCGATGTGGTTGTCGCGCGCATTACCGAGTACCCAACGCGCAAAAGCGCAGCTGTGGTCACTATTGAGCGTCGTGTTGGGTCTGCCGAAGATTTGGACATGAACGTAGAGGCAACCATTGCTTCGTATGGATTGGCAACAGAATTCCCTGTCAAGGCGCTGAGGCAAGCCGAAAAAATCTCCGTGGACGCAGATAAAGCGCTTGCAGAAGACGTTTCAAGACACGATTTGCGAGAAGAGTTGTGCATTACCGTAGACCCCGCAGATGCTAAAGACTTTGATGATGCTGTTGGTGCGCGAAAGCTTGAAGACGGCGGCTTTGAGCTCTGGGTTCATATTGCAGACGTGGCTCACTATGTGAAATGGGATTCTCCCATTGATCTGGAAGCGCGCATGCGCACCTGCTCGGCATATTTAGTGGACCGCGTGTTGCCTATGCTGCCAGAAAAGCTCTGCAACGACGTTTGTTCTCTACGACCAGCTGAAGATAGGCTGGCCATGTCGGTAAAGATGACTTTGAGCAGCTCAGGTAAGATCCTTGGCGCAACGGCTATGAATTCCGTTATTCGCTCACGAGCAAGACTCAGCTACGACCAGGTAGATAGCTATCTCCAAGGAGATGCTGCGGCACTTGACTCGGCTGTTTCTGCAGAAGACGCTGGTGCAATCAAAGAAATGATTGGCGTTCTCAATCAAATCCGGGCACTGCGAGAAGAGATTCGTAAGAAACGTGGCTCGGTAGATTTTGATAGCGTGGAAACGCGCGTAGTGCTTGACCAGAATAACAAGCCAGTTGGAGTCTCGGTGCGCGAGCGTACTCAAGCAACAGGGCTGATTGAGGAAGCAATGCTCGCGGCTAACGAGAGTGTTGCGCATATGCTCAGCCAGCACGACCTTGAGTCGGCATATCGAGTGCATGAGCAGCCTTCGCCAGAGTCACTTAAGCTTGCGGTCACTCCGCTTGTGGCGATGGGAGCCATTGAGCCAGACGTTGCATCCCGCATTGCCATCGGCGATCAGACTGCGCTACAAGAAGCGCTTGCGTCAGTCCACGGCTCACGTTATGCTCGCGTGGTAAATGCACAGCTGCTCAGGGCCCAAAAACGAGCAATCTATCTGTCAACTAATCAGGGCCACTTTGCCTTGGGAGCGGATGCGTACTGTCACTTCACCTCGCCAATTAGGCGCTATCCTGACGTGATAGTGCATCGTACACTCAAGCGTTTGCTTCGTGGTCAGACGGCGTCTCGTGCAGAGCTGAGTGCGCTCCCAGATATCTGCAGTACCTGTTCTGAGCAGGAACGCAAGGCAGATGCAGCGGCTCGCTCAACGCAAAAGATCAAGCTGGCCGAGTACTATCAGAGCCGTCTGGGAGAAGAAACGTGGGGAACCATTGACGGCTGCGAGCGCTTTGGCCTGTTCATTACGTTGGACGGTACCTACGCTGACGGGCTTCTCGCCGTGAGGGACTTGGGCCACGAATGGTATGTGTATGACCAGGAGACACTGGCGCTGATAGGGGAATCAACAGGCAAAACGTATCGCATTGGCGGACGTGTACGCGTGAAGATTTCTGGCGTAAATGTGGCTCGTGGTCAGATTGATTTGGCACTTGTGGAATAATAAGCACGTAGATTACGTGCAGGTTTATAAAGAACCCGCACAAATGATTGCGTGATTGATAGTGAATGATAGGTGAGTAAAATGGCACTTTCGGCACTTTCAGATGAGCTGATGCGCGCTGAAGGCATGATGATGCAGGACCAAAACGAGGATGCTCTTGAGCTGCTGCTTCGTTTGGCTGAAGACGCTGAGGAATATGTGGATCGCAACTGCCAAACCACAGATGAGGTGCAGTATTTTGCGTTTCCAACGCTTTTTGACCGCTTAGCGTATAGGCGCGTGGAGAATGATCCTCGCAAGCTTGAGGACGTTCATGAGCCCCTTGATCGTCTGTACGGAGACCTTGCAATGGCCTACGTGCGTACTGGCGATTACGAAAACGCTATGAATGCGCTGAAGAATGCTATTCGTTGGAACCCAATGAATTGCGGATTTAGGCTTGATTTGGCTGACCTGTTTAGGATTGCAGGCGACATGCGTGAGCATATAGCTCTGACCTTTGGTGTTTTTGAGCGTGCAAGTGATGCAAGGCATCTGACCAGGGCATTTTTGAACTTTGCCGCATGGTTTGAGGCTCAAGGTAAGCTTGAACAAGCTGCGGCATGCTTGAGGGCTGCTCGCCGCTTTGAGGTTAAAGACAGCACCCTTGAGGCTGCGCTTGACCAGGCTGCAGGCACTCCTAAAGACCCTGACGGCCTTACCGATGAAGAGGCAAACGACCTGCTTGAGACAGAGGGCCTACCAACAGGTGCTAACGCTGAGATTGCGATCTGCCTGCTCATGTGCGCGCAGGATTGCGCTGCCATGGGTGACAGAGCTACTGCAACTGAGATGACCATTCGCGCTCGTGACCTTGTGGGTGAGCAGGCAGCTCTTGCGCTTCTGCAGCTTGTTCGTGACGCCGCAATCTCCGAGGGCTTCACCGCAGGCGGCAATCCCGTATCTGGTGACGCGTCCAGCAACGCATCTGGCGAGAAAACCGATGCAGCAGAAACTTCAGACGGGGAAGGCAAGTAAGTATGGCCGAGACCCAGGGAAAACAGCAGGGTAAGAAGTCGATTGCGCACAATCGCTCTGCTCGTCATGAGTACGAGATTGGCGAGACTTTTGAGTGTGGCTTGGTACTTACGGGCACCGAGGTCAAGAGCTTGCGTGAGCGTGGCTGTCAGTTAACTGACACGTTTTGCCTTATTCGTGACGGAGAGGTGTGGATTCACGGTATGCACCTACACCCCTACACAAACGGCGGTGTATGGAATGTAGACCCAGATAGAAAGCGTAAGCTGCTGCTTCATCGCAGGCAGATTGACTATCTTGATGGAAAGCTTCGCCAAAAAGGCTTAGCGCTGGTTCCGCTTGAGATTTACTTTGACGAGCACAGTCGCGTTAAGCTATTGATTGCACTTTCTCAGGGTAAAAAGCTTTACGACAAGCGCGCTTCTGCGGCTAAGCGTGATTCTGACCGTGAGATCCAGCGAGCTCTCAAGGAGCGCAGTCGCTACTAGTGGTAAGCCTTTGCTGGAAGCGGGAGCGCAAAGAGTACGCCGAACTTCTCGCTAAAAATTTTCGTGCGAATTTTATGAGAATCATTCCTATTTTTGGAATAAGGCCTTAGAATTACTTAAGATTTGTTACTATCTGCATGAGCACTTAACCGCGGATAAGGGCCACGGTTAGTTGCCATCCGCGTTAACTGCGCGAATAAAAGAAGAAGTGCATGAGCACTTGGAGAGAGGAATAAAAATGGCAGAGAAAACTTACAAGTTTGTTTGTACCGTTTGTGGCTACGAGGTTGAGGTTGACACTCCAGAGCTTCCTGAGGACTATGTTTGCCCAGTTTGCGGCGTTGGTCCTGAGATGTTTGAGCTTGTTGAGGAGTAAACTCCCCGCAAATTAGTCAGATAGGCTACCTGCACAAGATTGCACGCTGGTAACCTCTTTGATGATTACCCAAACAAAAAAGTAAAAGCGATGTAGGATTTAACCTGCATCGCTTTTCGTATACGTCTGCGTGACATGTGTCGCCGATGCGCATAAGTGAGTTGGAGTAGTCTTGAAGCACGCATTACAAATGTCAGATTCGGTAGAAGTTGCTGCTTTTTTGGCCTTCTCGGGCGGAGTTATGGACGCCTATTCCTACCTGGTACGTGGCGGCGTTTTTGCTAACGCTCAGACAGGAAACTTGCTGCTTTTAGGCGTTAATTTGACAAGTGGATCGTTTGAAAAGTGCCTCAAATACGCCCTTCCAATTTTGGCGTTTGCCATAGGTATTGCGCTTTCATATGCCATACGAGCCATTGCGCGAGAAGAACATCTGCACTGGAGGCAGCTGGCGGTTATTGTAGAGATTGTGCTCTTAAGCGTTGTTTCTTTTCTTCCAACTGATTTGAACCTGCTGGCAAACAGCTTGACATCACTTGCGTGTGGCATTCAGGTTCAGGCGTTTAGAAAACTTCACGGACACGCGTTTGCCACCACTATGTGTATTGGCAACCTTCGCAGTGGAACGCAAGAAATAGCAGCTTATATGCACACGCATGAGCCCGTCCACATTGAAACCTCGTTGCTCTACTTTGGAACTATTTTTTGTTTTGTAGGCGGCGCAGTCGTAGGCAATCTGCTCATTCCGCTTATGGGAACTCATATGATATGGCTCTCACCTGCGGCGCTTTTGGTAGTAATTTCTATCATGTTTATTGATCGCGAGAAACAAGTTCTAGAAGCTCACGGTAAGCTTGTAAAGTAAGCCTTTAAGTAGGTCGCAAAGTAAGCTGTTCTCAAAATAGTCATATCTTTTTTGAAAAAATGGCAGTTCATGGGGTATACTCTCTACACTTTGAATTGCAGGCGGCACCACACGTGCGCACGCAATTCAGGAACATTGAAAACTGCATGGTGGCAGTTTCTCTCATTATTGGGGGTGACTGGATTCGACAAGGTGAGTTTGCGGTGGGCAGCAAGCCGTGGTCTCCTCGCCACGTAAAACAGGGGTAACGTCAAATTGAATTGACAACACTCTTACTTTTGAGCCTCGTATGGCTCTCGCTGCTTAATTTAGTTCAGCGCGTCTAACTGGGATTTTCTCCTGTTCTCAGGGTGACGTCATTTTAGGGAGATGCTTGTAAGGACGTAGTTGGTATGCCTCACAAAAAGATTGAACCAACTGGAGCACCAAACGCCTGTTACTAAGTGTGCGGTACTTGAGATGTAATTAGTAACTGAGCTTGGAGACACCTGCCTAGGATTTGCTTTGGACCGGAGTTCGATTCTCCGCACCTCCACCATACATTCGTTACTTATGAATGGCTAGAAATTCTGCGATTCATGAGTACTTTTATTTGAATGCAACGTGTGTTGCACATTGTAAAAGAGCCGCATTCCAAGGTATTTGGAGTGCGGCTTTTGCTGTTTAGATTTTCTCATTGACATATTCCACAAATGGAACTATAGTATCTTACTGATATTCAACAAGTGGAATATAAGGAGATGAGCATCTTGCTCAAACAGGGAATTCTTGGTCTCTTAAATTATGGAGATATGTCCGGCTACGAGATTAAAACCATTTTTCAACAGTCGCTTAATTACTTCTGGACTGCTCAAACAAGCCAGATTTATAGAGAGCTGCAGTCGCTAGAAAAAGACGGCTGGGTTACCTCAACCCTCGTTGTTCAAAAAGGAAAGCCGGACAAGAAGGTTTTCTCGATAACTGAAGCCGGCAAAGAAGAGTTGCAGAGGTGGCTGAGGGAAGACTTTCAATCCTCGGTGCTGCGCATTCCGCTTTTGATGCAGACGTTCTTTAGGGGCGAGTGTTCCTACGAGGAAAACCTTGCGTTCTTCAAACGAATTGCAGATAACGCTTCATCGTTTCCTGGTGGAAGCGAGTTGGCATCTGGCGCAGTAGCTGCCTATGCAGCGCAGATGGGTGACCCAGAAAAGGCGTTGTTCTGGCAATTTACTATCGAGTACGGCAAGATGCACGAGGAAATGCTAAGGGCATGGAGCGAGAAGTGCATAAAGGAGCTGGAGGCGCATCATGAACATCCTGCTCATTAACGGCAGTCCCAAAGGCAAGGCCAGCAATTCTCTACGTCTTGCAAAGAGTTTCATTGAGGGCGTCTCCGAGCAACACGCCAATGAAGACGTAACCGTTGAGCAGCTCAATGTTGCTACTATGGACATCAAGCCATGCAAGGGTTGCTTTCACTGCTGGAAAAACACGCCTGGCAAGTGCATTATGTCGGACGATGAAGAAACTGTCATCCAAAAGCAGCTCTGGGCTGACCTGGTTATTTGGAGCTTTCCGCTCTATTACTTCAACGTGCCTGGACTGCTGAAGAACTTGATTGATCGCCAGCTCCCTATGAGTCTGCCCTTCATGAGTGACGCAAAGAGGGGATATGGAAGTGGCGCTCATGAGTCTCGTTATGACATGACAGGCAAAAAGCACGTTCTTATCTCTACCTGCGGATTCTATTCTTCAGAGGGCAATTACGATAGCGTTACCAAGATGTTTGACAACATTCTTGGCCAGGGCAACTACGAGAGCATTTTCTGTGGCCAGGGCGAGCTCTTCCGCGTAAAGGAGCTTTCTGCGCGCACTGATCAGTACCTAGCGTTTGTCAAAAAGGCTGGTTCAGAGTACGCCAAGGGTGGCATTTCTGACCAGACAAAAGCCGAGCTTAAAGTGTTGCTGTATCCAAAAGAGATGTTTGAGCAGATGGCGGATGCAAGCTGGGGAATTTCTCGCGATACAAGCGCTCAGGGCAGCAAAAACGCTGGCGAGAAACCCGTTGAGCAGGTGCCTTTCGACCATATCTTCACCTCCCAGATGGCAGCTCTGTATAACAAGGCAGCTTACGACGGCAAAGATCGCGTTCTTGAGATGAACTACACCGATCTTGGTCGTAGCTATCAGATTTTGCTGGGTAAAGATGGCAGTAAAGTCTTTACTGATGGCAGTCTTACGACAACCACAAAGCTCAACACTCCGTTTGAGGTCTGGCAGTCCATTTCTAGGGGCGAGATGAGCGGGCCAGAGGCGCTGGGCAAGCACCTGTATACCGTTGAGGGTGATTTCTCTTTCATGATTGATTGGGATAAGTATTTTGGTCCCACTCCTGGCGGCGGATCCGGAGGTGCGCAGAACGTGCCGCTTGAAGAAGCAGGCAACACGCAGAAAAACCCTCAGATGATTACAATGCTGCTCCCTTGGATTACCTTCTGGACTGCAACATCGTTTGATTCTCAGGTTGGTGCCATGATTGTGCTGCTTGTTACTGCTTTAATGCCGCTTATTATGAGGAACTTTAAGTTCACCATCTGGGACAGAATCTCATTTGCCCTGGTTGGAGCATTGTCTGCAGGCGTTTTTATGAGCAGAAATGGCGACGGAAATCTTATTGTCAATTTGGGTTACCTGGCTTTTGGTCTTATGTGGCTTTCGTCGTGCCTTACTAAGGAGCCTCTCTGCGCTGCATATGTTAAGTACAGCTACGGCGGAGATAGTGCCTACAACAATCCGCTGTTCATGAAGACAAATTATATTTTGGCTGCATGCTGGGGTGCTATGTACGTGTTAACGGCCATTTGGAGCTGGTTTGCAGTTCAAAATGGCGTGGGCAGCTTTTTGGTTATTGTGAATAACCTGGTTCCTATTGGAATGGGTCTGTTTACGGCTTGGTTCCAAAAGTGGTATCCAGCTAAGATGGCAAGTGGAAAGTAAGCAACCTAAGAAGCCAAAATATATACAGGCTAAAAGAGAGCTGGTGTGCTAGCTCTCTTTTTGGTTTCTCGTCATTTTGCTTTACTATATCCACATAAGGGGATGATGCGACATGAATAAAGCGGCTCAAATTATCAAGAACCTTTCACAGGGCTTTCTTATCTCGGGTATTTTAAGTGCGCTCATGGGCGCATACTACCTGTTCGCTAAGGCTGGACTTCCTCTGCAAGATCCTCCGTTGGCGCTCAAAATTCAATACGAGATTAACTTTGGCGTTGGCGAAAAAATGTTTATGTTAGGCCTAACCTGCCTGTTTATCGGCTGCGTTGGCTATACCGTTGCGTGGATTTGCTCCAAAACAGAGAAAGTTCAAGAGCCAGATAATCACCAAGCTGGAAGACCTTTTAGACCTGACGAGGCAAACTGAAGCACGACAGGCTGAATTCATGTTCACTAGCAGCAGATGCGGTGTGGATACAAAAATTTGAACTATTTTCAAAACAGTACTGTCCATGCGAACTGTACTATTCATCAGCTAAATTCACTTTTTATGTGAATACGTGATTCTCTTATATTTTTAGCTATCCATTTGTAAGAAAATACGACTGTAATATGTATATCTTTTTAAGGGGCCATCATGAAAAAAGGTTTTCTTAAGAGAATCTCAGTCTTTCTTACCATGGTTGTGGCATGCCTGTTTATGTCTATTAACACAGCCCAGGCACTTGATCGCCAGAGAGATGACAGTGATCTTACCCAGATCAACATTTACCAGTTCACGTTGACTAGAGATAACATGACTGTTCTTTCGCAGGGAGCTGGTGTTAAGCGTATAGAGATCCCTGCTTCTGACACAGGCAATTTACCTTCAACTGCTTTTGTTGTACAGCCAACCAAGGACGGATCTCCTCAGCAGTACAACCAGCCTCTTTCGCTAAAGTTTTCTAATGCTGGCACCGTTGATGGTAAGTCTGTTGATGTGTATGTCACCATTAACTCACTGGGTCTTTCACTCAGGCACGCAAACGCTGACTACAATAATCCTAATAAAACAGACGCAGCGTTTCTGACTGTTGATGAAAACTGGGGAACAAAGTCCTTCCAGCTTATGGACTATATTGACGTGAATCACCCAAGCTATACTGCTGATATGCAGGGTTCGTATGCAATTAATGCCAATGTGACTGTTGAGCTTAGATACTCTGATGGCACTCCTTGCAATCTCAAGCTTGTCATGCAGCCAAGTGATATTGATGTTGTTGGTGATACTGGCTCAAACGAGACCTTCTCGCTGCCTGACGCTACTAACGCTATTGACAGCATTGTTATGAGCAATAGAAATATTCTTGTTGAGTCTACAAGCGGCAACAAGATTACGTGGAATCCAGTACGTGGAACTGCTGGTGCTGACCAAGAGAAGAACCTTGCAGGTTTTGCTGTTAGGTCCAAGTCAAACAGCATTACGTTTGAGTCCACTAGTGCAGCTACCAGTGGTAGCCTCTTTGGCGTGTACACTGAGGCAATTACTCCAGCCCCAGTAAAGGCTGTTGATCCAGAGCAGGCTCCTGCTAAGGCCGGAGAAACCATTACGTATACCGGTACCTTTACCCTACCAAGGCAGGGTATTGATACCATCGGCAAGATTAAGTCGATGAGCATGGTTGATACCTTTGATGAGCGCCTTGATTTCCAGAGCCTTACCGTAAGCCTCGACGGTCAGACCCTTACTGAGGGTACCGACTATACCGTTTCTGTTGACGGACAGAAGGTCACCGTTGATATTAAGGACCATCTGCTTACCAAGGCAAATGGTGGCAAGAAATTTGTTGTTACTTATAAGACTGTTACTAACAGTAAGGTAGAGACAGACGGCTCCAACATTGATAACGAGCTCACACAGGTTGTTGACGGCAATGTTGCTCACTCTAACAAGGTAACCACTGGGCTTCTGTACGAGAAGACCCACGAGTTTGTAAGCGGCACTCCTAACAGAGAGCTTCCTCAGGAGGTTCTGGACTTGCTTCCTGGTAAGCAGACCAGAATTCCTAACGGTACTACCGTTACCCCTGATCAGCCTCTTGGCGGTGTAACTCGTGTAGAGACTCCAGACGGAACTTGGGTATTCGTTGGTTACGATCACAATTCCGAGGTCATTGATCACAAGAATGCTCACTTCATTGGCGTTTGGGTAGTTCTGCCTCAGCCAAAGAAGGATGTCTTGGACGGTCAGGGTAACTCCATTGATGGCAATAAGGTAACTGCTGGCCAGGTACTTACTTACTCCGTTACCTATACCAACACCACCAACACTGCACGTGATGTTACTATCACCGATGTCATCCCAGAGCACACAACCTACGTTGATGGCTCTGCTGATAATGGCGGTACCTACGATCCAGCTACCCGCACCGTGACCTGGACGAAAAACGTTGCTTCAGGTGATACGCTCACCGTTACCTTCCAGGTCAAGGTCAACAAGGGCGAGAGGGACGTTAACGTTGTAAACACCGCTCACGTCAGCGATGGTCTTATCGACACAGATACCAACACTACTACTAACCCTGTAGTTCCTAAGCCTCGCAAGTCTCGTACTCCTTATACCGGTGACGATACTCTGCAGAACACGCTTATGTTTGCTGTTGCGGGTGGCGCTGCGCTTCTTTTAGCCCTGGGCACACTCAAGCTTCACGCAGCTAAAAACTAAGATGCGGCAAGGTTGATGCCTGCAGGTATGGTGCGTGGAACCACAGATTTAACGCATAGTAACTTTAAGCCGCTCTCATCTTGAACTGCCTCCCATTTCTTGGACATAAGAAATGGGAGGCTTTTTATATGGACGCTCGTGCGCGTACACGCTTGCGCAGGCAAACTCAGGCGTGCGGAAGTGACGTTCGAAGTGCAAAGAGTGCATTTCGCACGCCAGTTAGTGCATTTGGGCGATACAAGACCTTACCTAAGAGCCGCTACGGTTACTCTAAAGATGCCTTAAGGTAAGAAAGCAAGCGGACCACAATTCTGCTGCAGCAAAAAAGAGTCATTTGGTTACGTAAGTTAATTGGACGTGATATGGAAATTCGAGTAGTTGAGGAAAAAGGTCGTGCGCAAATTGAAGTAACCATTTTGAGTGGACCTGACGATCCGCGCGTTTCTGGAATTGTCCGCCAGCTCCAAATGGTTGACGGAAAGATGACAGGATACGTTCCCGGAACCATCGACAGGCGCGTCATTTTTCTCGCGGATGTGGCATGGATTCAAACGGACGGCAATACGACGCTGATTCACCTGGTAAACGGGGAGACGCTGGAAAGTTCTAGTCGCTTGGCCGATCTCGAGGACGCTCTCAAAGACACGGCGTTTGTGCGCACTTCTCGACAGGAACTGGTCAACTTGGATCAGGTTACGGGCATCAAACCCGCAGGTTCCGGCCGAATGCTTCTCTCGCTTGGCGAGAAAACCCTTGTTGCCTCAAGAAAATACGCTTCAGAAATCAAGCGTCGCATTGGAATTGTGTAAGGGTTAGAGGCTTTTTCTTGCACCTCGGTCCGAGGATCCGGACACTTCCAAAGACCACACTTTAACAACATTTTTATCCCAGAGAAGGGGAACACTATGGAACGCAACGAATCGCAAAACTGGAAAGAAATCGAGCAAGATTCTCAGCAAGAATTTGATGAAGGTCTCAATAAAACAGTAGGTCAAATTGTGTGCAAAGGCATTTCTTCTGGAGCAATATGCTTTACTGGCATCTCACTTGTGTACGGAGTCATTGCGCTAGCAATCAATGATGGCGACAGGCAGAATAGCATCACGCTCCTCACGCTGATCGCCGCTGGCGCTCTTTCGGGCATTTACCAGCAGATTTGGTTCAACTTTCAGCCTCTAGTTATTAGACTCAGCTACCTTCAAAGGTTCCTTGGCTTCAATGTTTGCCTGTTCCCAACGCTTGTTGTGATGGCGATTGTTGGAGGATGGGTGCCCAATATGGCACAGTCGTGGGTGTCATTTACCGCTCTGTACCTAGTCATTCTTTTGGTAACTACTCTTATTTTCAATGCTATCTTCAAGAAAGAAGAGCAAAAATATAAGGCTGCTTTTGAGAAGTACCAGGCGTCTCGTCGTGCGTAAAGTTTTAACTGATTCTGCACCGTCGCCACGCGCCTGATTTCTGCAAAAAATCTGTAACGTTTGCCTGAAAACAGTAAAGAATCGGTGGATTTTGCCTGATTTCATCAAAGAATCTGTGTCTCAAACACAGATTCTTTGCACTTTTCAGGCGAGAAAAGCGCCTGATATTCGTATGGCGCTTTTTACGTGGAAACCCGAGCGAGCATCTGGACAGAAATTGGGTACACTCTGAATAACGTAATTCGGAGGTTGTTATGGAAGATCAGCAGCAAAAATTCTCACAGAATGGTGGCGTGGAACAGATGCTCACACGCCCGTCTTCAACTGCGCTTGTGCTAGAAGGTGGAAGCTATCGAGGTATTTTTACTGCTGGAATCCTTGATGTACTTCGCGAGAAGGGCGTTACTAACTTCAAAACCGTGTGGGGAGTTTCCGCTGGTGCCATCAACGCCGTGAGCTTTAGGTCCAAACAGATGGGCCGCGCCATGCGCATTATGCTAGCTTTTAGGGATGACCCTCGATTTCTTTCGCTTCGTTCGTTAATTACAACTGGTGATATTGCGGGTGCGGATTTTATGTTCGATGAGATCCAAAACCACTTGGATCCCTGCGATAACAAGGCATTCAATCAAAATCCTATGCAGATGTATGTGGTGGCGTCCGACGTTACATTTGGTACACCAGCGTATCTGCACGTAAAAAAGTTTCCAGAAGATGTGACTATGGTCAGAGCATCTGCAGCAATGCCAACGGTTTCTCGTGTGGTTGAGTTACAGGGACATCGTTATTTGGACGGCGGAACTACTGATTCAATTCCGTTTGCTGCAGCGCTTGGTCTGCCCGATGGAAAAGCGCAGCGTCCGGTTAGCATTCCCGATTACACACCAGTAAAGAAAGCGCTGGTCATTGTCACGCAGGATAGAAATTTCGTAAAAACTGACGCTAATGAGCAGTTTGCTATACGCTCGCAGCTCTACTCCGCATATCCATACTTTGAAGCCGCATTGGCTTCTCGCGCCGAGCGTTATATGGATCAGCGTAAACAGCTTTTTGAGCTGGAAGAAGAGGGCAGAGTTCTGGTACTTGAACCGCCTGAGCCAGTTGAAGTTAAGGTAAACGAGAAGAACGGTGAGGCTCTACTGTCTCTGTATCTGACAGGTCGTCAAGTTGCACTTGAACGCCTTGAAGAGATTAAAAGTTTTATTGAGTAGGGAAGCGGCTCTCACCTGCGATTTGTGTTGCTGCATATAGTATGTGTGATTTAGGAAAGAGTCTGTTTTGAAGACGCCCATGAATAAGTTTTTAAAGGTAATGTTTGCGCTGGTTATCGTCGCGATGACTGGCGCGGCGATTTTGCAAATTGTCGCTCCCGAGTACATGGGAAGCAATGCCGCTTATGGTATTTCGACCGGTTGGCAGCGAGAGATTGGTTTTTGGAATCTCGCGGTGCTCATCATTTTGGTTACCACGTGTTTCCACTACGATTGGGTCTATCTACGTGCGATTTTGCTCGCGCTGATTCTGGGTGGTATCGGAATTGGAACCAATCATTTCATTCATTTTTTGAGCGCTCACGAGTCGGTAAATTTGGTTGGTGCTATCGAGAATTACGTTCTTGCAGTTGGATGGATGATCGGCTGGAAGCTCGAATGCAACCGCAGAAAAACTGCGGGTAACGCTAAGTAGCTGCGGAAAGACCACGCGCGTTTTCGCGTGACGGTGCTCCGAACGAGACGTTATGCGCGCGGCTTGCGAGCGAAACGTTATGCGCGCCTGATTTCTTCAAAGAATCTGTAAATTTTGCCTAAAAACATAAAAGAATCAGTGGATTTGCCTGATTTTGTTAAAGAATCTGTATTTAAAATACAGATTCTTTGCACTTTTTAGGCGCGCATGCTGTTATGGCTCACCTGGCGAGAAACCCGCGTACTCGCACCCGCGCGCTCGCACCCGCGGCCAACGCTCGTATTCCGCACGTTAGCGCAGGCGCGTGAGCTGCACTTTCTCGATAAGCAAATCCACAACCGAGCGCTCTGCCGCCTGAGTTCCGCTCTCCATGACGTTTGCGGCACCCGTGGCCATGGCCAGCCGCAGCGCGTCTTCTGTCGAGAGACCCTGTGCATCTGCATAGGCAAACGCCGCCACAACGGAGTCACCGGCACCGACAGTACTTCCTACCTGGACTTTTACTGGACTTGCATACCAAACCTCGTCAGCCGTAGCGTAGACGGCACCGTTGCTGCCCATGGAAACGCAGACCGTGTTGATGCCGCCAGCAACAATCTCGGAAGCGGCAGCGGCAATCGCGTCCACGTCGGTAAGCTCGCGGCCAAGCATGGCGGAAAGCTCGTGATCGTTTGGTTTGGTGAAGTACGGCTTTTGCTCAAGGCCAGCTGAGAGCGCTGCACCGTCGGCATCCAGGTAAACCTTCACTCCAGCGTCGCGCAGGGCACGAGTCCAGCGGCCATACGTGTCAGCGGCAGCTCCGCGGGGGAGACTGCCGGAAAGAACCACAATATCGCCGGCGGAAGTCTTGGCAATCACGTCAGCAAGTGCCTGGTCAAGCACGGTGTCGGTAACCTCGGGGCCAGGCTCGTTGATGTCGGTGTTGGTGCCGCCCTCGGTGTCAACAACCTTGAGGTTGGTACGCGTCTCGCCGGGAACGGCAATTGCCTGGACCTTGATGTTATTCTCGCCAAGCGTGTCAGCAATCCATTTACCGGTCTGACCTGCAAGAACGGCAATAGCGGTAGACTCTCCACCCAGCTTAGCGATAACCTTGGAGACGTTGATGCCCTTGCCGCCCGCGTCCTGCCTGAGCCACGTGATGCGATTCACCTGGTCAACGGCAAAATTTGGCACATGGACGGTCTTGTCCAGGGCGGGGTTGAGCGTGACGGTGTAGATGCTGGGCATAGGCGCTCCTCGGTTTGCGGCGTCGTCAGGATGATGGCGCTTGAACGGCGTCGCCAGGCGACGCAGGTTATCTACGCTGATAATACTTCAGTTTTGGCAAAAAAGTAACCGCGGACAGCGCTGTTACACGCATGTCCGCGATTATTTCTGGCGAGAAACTCAGCGCACTCGCGACCTAATCTGGACCCGGCAGCTCTGCTCAAGTCCGGCTGGGCCCGCCCAGCTCTGCTCAAGTCCGGCTTGACGCTGCGTTGTCAGCGATTACTTGCTGTCAGCACTTTTGAACTGGTCAAGAGCCCAAGCGTACGCAGTTGGAGCAACCCTGGACCAGTACTTCCAGTTGTGGTTGTCGCCGGTATCACGCTGGTAATCAACCTTAATACCAGCGTTTTTGAGCTGCTCAACAAAAGCGTCAACGTCAGCAACAGGCACTACGCCATCGTCAGCGGTTGTAGCCACAAAGAACGAAACCTGAGTTGGATCAACCTCACCAAGATACTGAGCTGGGAACAGTTTGTTGTATAAATCCCATGACCAGCTGGTGGTGCCATCGCTAAAGGCGTGCTGAGATGTGTAAATGAAGTTGTCATCAGCAAGCTTTGTCCAAACGGAAGGAGAAAGCAAAATGCCTTTACTAAAGTAATCGGAGTGATGCAAAACAAATCGAGCCGCACCATAACCGCCCATGGAAATGCCGCCGATTGCATGATCTTTGCGGTCTTTTGATACGCGATATGTGCTCTCAATGTAAGGAACTAAGTCGTTCATAATGGCGGATTCCATCTTGAGACCGCGATCAGCGGAGTCAATATAGAAGCTGTTAAAGCCGTCAACAAAGACTACGATAGCCCCCTGGCCAGCGGTTTGAATAGCCTCGTCAAGCATGGCGGCTGAATCAAAACGCTCAAGCAGATTGCGGTGATTGCCATACAAGCCATGCAGCATATATACAACAGGGTAGGTCTTGTTGGGATTGGACTCGTAGTCTGCAGGTAGGTAGACGTCATAGTTCCAGTCCAGACCAAGAGTTGGCGAGTAGAACGATGTAGCTTTTACCGTTCCTTTAGGAGCTTCGTCTTTCTGTGTCTCCGATTGAGAGGCTGAACTGCCTTGAGTATTTCCAGAAGCAGCTGGTGAGCAACCATAAAATGGAATCACCAGCAAAAGTGCTGCAAATAGGGCGAGCGCGCCGCTCAGTACCATATGGTTCTTAAATCGGGTTTTAAGCTGGCCGCCCAGCAACGCAAAATTTTGGTGCAAACGTGCGACAAAATTTGTGTCACGCATTGGTTCCTCCTGACGTTGTAGCTTTGACCTTGGTGTAAACATACGAGCACGCCCGCACTTCTCGCCCCATAAATAAAGAAATGAAACAAAATGCACCACGCAGCAGGCCAAGTGGTTGCTCTTGTGCTGTGGACGGCTTTGCAATGTGGAGAAACTCGTCAAATTTGAATGAATTGTTGCATTCGTGAAGTGCTCAAAATTTCCGCGTACAACAGCTAAAGAGTGGAGTATACTTTTAAGGCTTTTCCACAGAGCCCCGTAATCTCTGACAAGAAAAAGCATCGATGACCCGTCCAGGGGTTATCAACTCGTAATTCGTAGGAGGAGTCAAGTGAAGAAGTCGACTCAGTTCGCCAAGGCTGGCGAAGTCGAGCGCAAGTGGGTGCTCATCGACGCTGAGGGCGCAACGCTCGGTCGTCTGGCTACAAAGGCTGCCATGATTCTTCGTGGCAAGAACAAGCCACAGTACACCCCAAACGCTGATACTGGTGACTTTGTTGTCATCATCAATGCAGACAAGGTTGTCCTTACTGGTGTTAAGGCTGACCACAAGGAGTATTGGCGTCACTCCGGCTACCTTGGTGGCTTGAAGATTTCTTCCTTCAAGGAAGAGATGGAGAAGCACCCAGAGCGTGTTATTGAGCACGCAGTCAAGGGCATGCTTCCTAAGACCACTCTTGGTCGCAAGCAGGGTATGAAGCTTAAGGTTTACACCGGCGCTGAGCACCCACATGCTGCACAGAATCCCGTCAAGATTGAGCTGGAGGGCTAAACGATGGCAGATAACACCGCTGTTTACACCGGCACCGGCCGTCGTAAAGAGGCCGTCGCTCGTGTTCGTCTTGTTCCTGGAACTGGTAAGGTTACCGTTAACGGCCGCGAGGCAGTCCAGTATTTTGGTCGCCAGCAGCTCGTAGACAACGCAACCGCACCTCTCCGCATTACTGATACTCTTGGTCGTTTTGACGTCCTCGCAAACTGCGATGGCGGCGGCATCAACGGCCAGTCCGGTGCTCTTCGCCTGGGCATTGCTCGCGCTCTTCTTGAGGCTGGCGAGTATCGTGATGACCTTAAGAAGGCCGGCTACCTCACCCGCGATTCTCGTGCGGTCGAGCGTAAGAAGTACGGTCTGAAGAAGGCTCGTAAGCGTCCTCAGTTCTCCAAGCGCTAAGGCCAAGGACACAAAAAAGTCCTCACAAAGAGACCTGTTGTATATCGGCAGGTCTCTTTTTTGTATACTTTTAAACGGTTGCATTTTGCTTATTTGCACAATCGTTTCAGTCCGCACGTTTTTCTCGCCATCTGACGAGAAGCTCTACCTGTCGAGTAGTTTGCTGGCGCTTCGCGCGCACGTTGCTCTCCACCCGACAACAGTACATTCGCAGCTAGGAGACGCTTATGAAATACTTTGGAACCGATGGTTTTAGAGGACGCGCAAACGAGGGTTTGAACGTTGATCATGCGTACAAAATTGGCCGCTTTATTGGTTGGTATTACGGAGCCAAGCAGTCTCGTAAGGCGCGCATCATTATTGGTAAGGATACCCGCAGGTCAAGCTATATGTTTGAGTCCGCGCTTGTTTCGGGCTTGGTTGCTTCTGGCGCTGACGCGTACATGCTGCATGTTATTCCTACCCCTGGCGTCAGCTACGAGGTAGTAGACGGTGGCTTTGACTGCGGTGTCATGATTACCGCTTCTCATAACCCCTTTACTGACAACGGCATCAAGCTGGTCAATAAAGAGGGCTACAAGATGGACGAGGACGTCCTTGAGCAGGTAGAAGCTTATATTGATGATGAATTTGAAGTTCCTCTAGCAACCGTTGACGATATTGGTCGTACGGTTGACTACATGCAAGGCCGTAACCGCTACATCTCTAGCCTTATTGCGAGCTGCGGCTTTAGCTTGCAGGGCCTAAAGATTGGCTTGGACTGCGCAAACGGTGCAGCTTCTAGCGTTGCTCGCCCTGTTTTTGACGCCCTAGGTGCTGAGACTCACGTTATCAACAACGCTCCAAATGGTCTTAACATCAACGTTGATTCTGGTTCCACGCACATTGATCAGTTGCAGCGCTTTGTGGTCCAGAACGGCCTTGACGTGGGCTTTGCCTACGATGGCGATGCTGACCGCTGCCTAGCAGTTGACGAGCGCGGCCACGTGGTTGACGGAGACCTCATTCTCTACGTCTGTGGCACCTATCTTAACAAGTATGGCCGCCTGGCAAAGCAGACCGTGGTTACCACTGTTATGAGTAACTTTGGCCTGTTCAAAGCCTTTGACGACGCTGGTCTCTCTTACGAGAAGACCAACGTGGGCGATAAGTACGTCTATGCTTGCATGAATGAGAACGATTACAGCCTGGGCGGCGAGCAGAGCGGTCACATCATCTTTGGTGACCTTGCTAAGACTGGTGACGGCATCCTGACCAGCCTTCGTATTATGGAGGTCTTACGAGCAGAGCGCGAGAAACTCTCTGAGCTGACTCGTCCCGTTAAACTATATCCACAGCAGTTGGTTAACGTCCGCGTCACCGACAAAGAGGCTGCTATGCAGTCTCCTAAGGTCAACAAAGCAGTTGCAGCTGCCGAGAAGTTCCTTGAGGGCAATGGTCGCGTGTTGGTCCGCGCTTCCGGAACAGAGCCTCTGGTGCGCGTTCTTGCAGAAGCTCCAACTGATGAGCTCTGCCAGCAGGCAAACCAGATTGTGCTTGACGCACTTGAGGAGTATAGGCTCAGCGCTTAAGCGCAGATAGATCCAGGGGATACGATGGCACTGGCAGGAATAGGTGTAGATATGCTTGAGATTGCCCGCATGCAGCAGGCAATTGAGAGACGCCCTCACTTTATTCGCCGCATGTTCACCGATGCCGAGCGTGCGTATTGTGAGCGCACCGCTCGCCCTGCGGAGCACTATGCTGCTCGCTTTGCGGCAAGAGAAGCTGTGCTCAAAGCCTTAGGAACGGGTTTCTCGTCTGGTATTGGTTTTCAGGATGTGTCTGTTGAGAGAGATCAGCTAGGCAGGCCACAGGCTCGTCTGGCTGGCAAGGCTGCGCAGATTGCGGCTGAGCAGGGCGTGCAAGAGATTGCGCTTTCTATCTCGTACACCAGAGACGTTGCGGTAGCCAATGCAGTTGCGGTAACCAATGCCGTAAAACCTAAGGTAGATCAAAAGGAAGATGCTGCCCAAGAGTTGGCACGTTCGTTCAAAGAAGCTCGTTCTGTGTTGGATGAGCTTGAGCGCGTGCAAGAACCTATAATTGAGACAACCTTTGATGATGTTGTTAAAGCTGAGGAGTAAGTTATGCAGCCGGTACTAAATGTTGAGGACATCAAGCGTGTAGAGATTGCGCTGACACGTGTGGGCGTGAGTGTTTCTGAGCTCATGCACCGTGCAGGTTACGCTGCCGCTCAAGAGGCCCTTGGCATGGGGGGAGACATCTCTAACGTTGTCATTCTTGTAGGTCTTGGCAATAACGGTGGAGATGGCTGGGTGGCAGCAGAAGCGCTGCGCTCTAGAAACTGCAACGTTAAGGTAGTTAGTCCGCTTGAGCCTGATCAGATTTCCGGTGATCTTGCACGTCAGATGGCGCAGCGCGCCGTTCGCGCGGGAGTCTCTGTGCTGGTTGGCCCTTCTCGCCAGGAGCTTATTGACTTGCTGGCAACAGCTGACGTGGTGCTTGACTGCATGCTGGGTACCGGTTTTCACGGCAAGGTTCGTGCTCCGTTTGATATTTGGATTGAGTGCCTCAATCAGTCTGGCGCTCGCGTGCTTTCTGTTGACGTACCAAGCGGCCTTTCTGCGCAGAAGGGCCAGGTAGAAAGCGCATGTGTTGTTGCTGACATTACCGTTACTATGATTGCACTCAAGCCTGGTCTTATTGCTGATGCGGGCCGTGACGTTTGCGGCTCCATTGTTGTTGCTCCTTTGGCTGAGCAGACAGAGCGCCTGGTTGTTGAGGCAGATCCTGTTGCATGGCGTGTTGACCTGGAAGACTATCTTGCCTGTGTTCCTGCCCAGCTCAACGACTGCGATAAATACTCTCGTGGTTCTGTGCTGGTAGTTGGCGGCTCAAGCCGCTTCCCCGGAGCCGCTGTTCTTGCTGCTAAGGCGGCTGCTCGTGCGGGTGCTGGCTATGTCACGCTGGCAGTTCCTGAGGCTATTGTCAGCTGCGTTCAGATGATGCTGCCAGAAGTTCCTGTGATTGGCCTTCCTTGTGATGCTGAAGGCGTACTTACCGAGGAAGCAGCTCCACTGGTTTTGCAGCTTGCCGCTATGCGTACCGTTACGCTGGTTGGTCCTGGTATGCGCGTTTCTGGCGGAACCGTTAAGGTTACCTCTGCGCTGCTTGACTCTGAGCTGCCTGTTATTGTTGACGCTGATGCGCTCAACTGCATTGCTCGCCTCACCAACAACAATCTCCCAGATTTCCCCGAGCTCACACGTCGTACCGCTCCACTCATCATGACTCCACACCGTCGCGAGCTTGGTCGCCTGGTCAACCAGGTAGACAATCCTCCTGCAAGCCTAGTAGCTCAGCTTGAGGCTGCCCGCAAGATTGTTTGGGCAGACGGTGGCTCTGAGCTGGTCATTGTTGCTAAAGGCACCGCTACTGGTTGCGTGGGCGTTCAGAAAGCCGTGCTGCCAAAGCCTGGCCCCGTCACGTTGGCAACTGCTGGCTCCGGCGATGTTCTTGCTGGTACCATTGCTGGCCGCTTGGCTCAGGTTGCTGGTCAAGTTGATGACCTGCCAACCTTCTGCTCCCTTGCTTGTGAGGTTCACGCATACGCAGGTCAGCTAGCTGCCGAGAAGTTCGGTGTACGCGGAGCTATGGCCGGCAATATCTGTGACGTTATTGGCCTTGCTTCCGACGCGCTTGAGGAGCAAATTGCGTTCCCTATGGCAGACTTTGAAGAAGCTGCGGAGTAGGTGAACTTGATGTCGGCATATCCCCAGGATAGATGGGCTTGGATAGAGATTGATCTTTCTGCCGTCCGTCATAACGTGAAGGCATTTAAGGCCCAGCTTAACCGCGGTGTTAAGATGATGTGTGTGGTTAAGGCTGACGCATACGGTCATGGTGCCGCTCAGTGCGCTAAAGCTATGCAGTCTGTGGGTGCCGATCAGTTTGCCGTTGCAACGGTTGACGAGGGCGTTGAGCTGCGCTGCTCTGGCATTGATAGTCCTATCCTGGTACTTTCTGAGCCACCAGTCACCTCCATCCCAGACCTCGTCCGCTTTGACATCATGCCTTCCGTTTACACGGTTGACTTTGCGCTTGCCTATGGCGAGGCTTCCGCCGCAGCTAATAAGGTTGGTCGCTATCATCTGGCCATTGACACCGGCATGACCCGCATTGGCGTCAGGCGAGAAGACCTACTTGAGGTGCGCGGTTCTATCGATTTCCACAGGGGTCTTGAATGCGCTGGCACATTTACGCATTTTGCTACGGCCGACGTGCTTGACAACTGGGACTTTGACCTGCAGGTTAATCGCTTTATTGAAGCGGTAACTGCGCTCAAAAACGCAGGCTATGAGTTGGGTTTGGTTCACGCCGACAATACTCCCGGTACTATCCTGCACAAAGATATTCAGTTTGATATGGTTCGTGTGGGTATTGGCCTGTACGGACTTCATCCAAGTAAGCTCACCATTCCCCGTATTGACCTACAGCCTGTTATGAGTGTGCGTGGTCGCGTGACGCGCGTGGTGTATCCAGCTGTTGGTGACGGCGTTGGCTACGGTATGACCTGGCGTGTTCCTCGCAATAACATCCAGGTAGCTACGGTGCCTATTGGCTATGCCGATGGACTTGCACGCAGCCTTTCTAACCGCATGGATGTTTTGACGCGCGGAGACCGTGCTCGTCAGGTGGGCAACATCTGCATGGACCAGTTCATGATTGCCGTTGATACCGCAGGTACTCATGCTAATAAGCCTGCGCACGAGATTCGTTATGGTGACGTAGTTACCCTCATTGGAAAAGATGGCGATCAAGAAATTACCGTAGATGAGATGGCTGATTTGCGTGAAACTATCAATTACGAGGTAGTTTGTAACTTTGGCGCTCGCCTTGATAAGGTGTACATCTAATGGCAGTCACGCTTGATGAGATTCGCAAGCAGATAGCTGATTGCAAGAAGTGCCCGCTTTGGGAAACACGTACCAACATTGTGTTTGGCGGTCCAAATCCTACGGCTCGCATCATGATTGTGGGGGAAGCTCCTGGTAAAAACGAGGATCTAAGTGGTCAACCTTTCGTAGGTGTTTCGGGCAAAAAGCTTGACGCGCTGTTAGAAGAAGTTGGTCTTTCTCGCCAGGATGTTTTTATCTCTAATGTGGTCAAATGCCGACCACCTTCAAATAGAAATCCCAAGGTAGCTGAGGTGGAGGAGTGCTCTCCGTACCTTCGCGATCAGATTCGCGCTATTAAGCCAGATGTCATTGTCTGCCTGGGAAATTTTGCAACGCAGTTTGTCATGCATACCGATAAGGGCGTGACGGAGCTGCGCGGTAAGTTTTACCAGATAGGCGCCTTTAGCGTGCTACCTACTATGCATCCCGCATCAACTATTTACCGCAAGGAGTGGGCACAGTTCCTCAAAGATGACCTGCGACTTCTTGCTGATTGGCTTGAGGAACATCCTCGGGGAGGCTCTTGTGACTAACCTTTCTACCAGCGCAAACGATGCTGCAAACAACGCAAACGCCGCTGCAAACAACACTGCGGCAAACAACGACTCCACTGCAAACAACCTGCCAGAGAAAACCGCAGCTGGCACGTATGTTTCTACTACCACCGAGCAAACTATTGCTCTTGGTCAGATTCTGGGCAAACTCCTGCAGGCGGGAGACGTTCTGGTGCTTACGGGAGACCTGGGCGCTGGAAAAACGCAGCTCACCAAAGGTATTGCTGCTGGTATGGGCGTTACAGACGACGTGACCAGCCCAACGTTTACCATCGAGATGGTTTACGAGGGCACAACCATGCCGCTCTACCACTTTGACCTGTATCGCTTAAACGATCCTGACCAGCTTGAAGACACCGGCCTGTACGATGCACTTGAGTCTGATGGTCCAACCATCATCGAGTGGGGAGAGCAATTTGCAGAGCAAATTGGCGAGAGAACTCTTGATGTGTATGTCTCTAGACTATCTGAGAAAGAGTTGGAATCCGACGACGCTGAGCCTCGTCGTGAGATTCGTTTTATCCCGCAGAATGCTCGCGGAGAAGAGATCATTCAGTCGCTTTAGTTACAGTTTCAAAGAGAGGTAATTTTCTCAAATGAATACAAAAGCAGAATTTCTAAAGATTATGTCTGAGCAAACAGAGATTGCCTTGGCAACATCTGTAAATGATGTCCCAAATGTGAGGATAGTAAATTTTTATTTTGACCCAAAAGAAAACTTACTTTACTTCTCGTCTTTTAAAGAGAATGACAAAATCAAAGAGATAACAGTAAACCCACACGTGGCGTTTACCACAATTCCTCACTCAGGAAATGAGCACGTCAAAGCAAAGGGGATTGTTCAAAAAAGTTCTAAGACCATTTTTGACGTTGCAGAGCAATTTATTGCTAAGATTCCAAACTACAAAAATACTATTGAATATGCAGGGGAATCCTTGGTTTTATTTGAAATAAAATTTGATACGGCTGTGGTTACAAAGGACCTAAGCTCAATCGAAACACTAAAGCTGTAAGTTAAAACTTGTCGTGAATTATTCACAACACTTCCTCTTTTAGTAAAAACGTTTTTTCACCCAGTTATAGATATTTTAAGAATATCTTTTGCTGGGTGTTTTAGCAGCATATCTATACTTTCTTTTCATATATACTTATCAACCCGTTGAAGCATGTTTAAAAAAGAAAAAATGCAATTTTTTCTTGAATCATAAAAGTTAAGGAAATGAAAATGTCTAAGTATGTACGCAACAATGTGAAGTTGTTCGCGATTGTTAGTATTATGGCAGGTGTATTGGTTTTATCGCCAGCACTTTCTACGTTTGCGCTTGCAGAGAGCACTGAAGCAGCGGGGACAAACGCTACAACCGAGGCCACCACTACAACCGAGGCGGCAACTTCAACTGAAGCTGCCACAACAACAGAGTCTGCTGCTACAACTGAGTCGACCGCTCCTGCTGCTTCAACAGATGATGATAGTGACGCAGAAGCTGTTAAATCTTATATAGATAACAATTACTTTGGCCTGACAAGAGAGCTGCATATTTCAGTTTCAACAGACGGTGGTACGTATAACGGAAAATCATATATTCCTCCCACTATTTCTGATGACGCCAAAAGCGTCTCTTTTAGCAGCCATGTTCAGCGTGAGGGTTATACGCTGGTAGGTTTTACTACTGATTACTGGTCAGCTCAAGGAGATGCAACTCCTGATATGTCTATGCCCTACACCATTGACGCCGATGGTATGGTTCATATGAATTTTAGTGATTTAGAGTCTTGGAGTTCTATAGACAATATTGATACAGGAATTGTTACTTCAAGATATCATCTGTTTACGCTTTGGGCGCCAAACCCTGAGCCTGAACCAGCGCCGGCGCCAGAGCCTGAACCTCAGCCAGAACCAGCTTCTGATCCAGAGCCCCAGCCATCACCGGCACCAGTTGCTCCTGCTTCTGAAACAACTCAGCAGACAGCACCAAGGCGCGAGAAGAGCGTTCTTCCTAACACGGGTGATGCAAGCTCTGTAGCAGGTGTTATCGCAGCAGTCGGCACCACTCTTGTTGCACTTGGCCTCCGCAAGAAATTTAGTAAGTAACCGTTCTTAAGAGAAAATAATACGTTTATGTCAAAGCATTTTTATAACAATACAAAGCTCTGTATTCTTTCCGGCATTCTTGCAGGTGTTTTGGCCTTCTCGCCAGCGCTTTCTAAGCTTGCCCTTGCAGAGAGCGCTGAAGCAGCGGGGACAAACGCTACAACTGAGGCCACCACTACAACCGAGGCAGCAACTTCAACTGAAGCTACTTCAATAACAGAGTCCACTGCCACAACTGAGGCGACTTCAACGTCTGAAGCAGCTGCTACAACTGAAGCAAGCGCTACAGCTGAATCAGCCACTACGACTGACGCAACCGCTACAAGTGAGGCAACAACTGGCGCCGCTTCAACATATGATGAAGGTGCGACAATCGTTCGTTTTTATGACCCTGTAGTTGGTCGGAACATTAGGCTTCATCTTGTTGTTGGTGCTGAGGGCACTCAATATAATGGACAGTGGTATATTCCTGCAACAATTTCAGACGATCATAAAAGCTTTACTTTTGATGGAAATATTCATCGTGATGGTTACAGGCTGGTGGGTTATTCGTCAGAAATATTTTCAAATGAGCAAAGGGATAACGCAACTCCAGACCAGTCAGCGCCTTACACCGTTGATGCCAACGGATTTGTCCATGTAAATTTTGCTGATATATCTTCGTGGGCCGTCACTGATGATCTGGGTGATGACACTATGACTTACTATTACTTTTTTGCTCCGCTTTGGACGCCAGGTTCTGAACCTGAACCTCAGCCTCAGCCAGAGCCTGCTTCTGAGCCAGAGCCCCAGCCAGCATCTGCACCAGTTGCGCCTGCTTCTGACACAGCTCAGCAGCTAGCACCAAGGCGCGAGAAAAGCGTATTGCCTAACACTGGTGATGCAAGTTCTGTAGCAGGCATTGTTGCAGCAGCTGGTGCTGTACTGACCGCCTTTGGTCTTCGCAAGAAGATGCAACAGTAAATTGCAATAAGGACCTAGCTATAACAAAACACTCTTAGAAACAGAAGTTCCTAGGAGTGTTCTTTTTAGCAATTTGTGGCTTGTGGCCGCTTGATCCTTTAGGACACTTTAAAAGATATATCCCTTTGCAACAGCCCAGTTCCAAATACGGTCCGCCTGCTCTTCACAGCGTTGTTGGAGTTTGGTGGTATTAGAACCAGTAAAGGTAACTTGCTGAACAGAAAGAGGAAGCTTATTTGGCCTGGTAATAGTTAGAGTTGCACTGTTCATAGCCATGCGCGCCGTCTTGTTAGCACCAATGCGGACTTTAACAGTAAAGTAACCACGATCAACAGGCCACTCAGTAACTTCTCCACTATTGGCTGTTCCAGACCTGAATCCATTTGCATTAGCAATAATGCTGTAGCTATTCATAAAGAAACCAGCTGCAATAAGTAGGCCACCAATAGCAGACAAAAGAATTCCTACAAAGATGGTACCCTCACCATTTAAATTAAAGAAATTCCAAATGCCGCCGGCTGCAAAAAACGCCCCAGTTGCCCAACCAACAAGAGGACTAGCGCCTCCCTGAGGTTTACCAAAATCAATTACATCGTAAGTAAGAGGAATTGGGGAAGTGTCGTTTTTATCATAATGATAAACGTTGCTTAGAACTTCCTGTTTTTGAGCGGGTTTTTGTGGTGTTTCTGGCGGAGTTGGAAGTGACATAAAGCGTCCTCCTTGTAACCGATAGAGCCGTTTATGGTATAAAAAATTATCCTATTTGAGAGTTTTAATGCAACAACTTAGATAGTAGAGATTTATTTTTTGATTTTGTGTAACCCCAACTTAAAGGATGTTTTATAAAATACGTCAACTATCAATGACTTGTGCATTTGTTTTAACAGTGCTTAGCATAAAAACATTTGCATATTAAGTGTGGAATATATAGGCGTCACTTGTACAATAGGTGGCGTCTATTCTTTTACTGATCGCTCGGACAGAGCGTAAGAAAGAAGCGTGATCAAACATGCAGAAGGCTTTGATTTCGATTGACTACACCTACGATTTTGTAGCAGATGACGGAAAGCTTACAGCGGGTGCGCCTGCTCAGGCTATTTCAGATGCAATTTACAAGGCTACAAAGTGTGCTTTTGATCGTGGTGACTATATTTTCTTTGCTATTGACGCTCACGATCCAGGGGATAATTTCCATCCAGAGACTAAGCTTTTCCCACCTCACAATATTATTGGAACAAGTGGTAGAGATCTGTTTGGTCCTCTGAATGATTTCTATCAGCAGCACAAAGACGATAGTCGCGTGTTCTGGATGGACAAGCGCCATTACTCGTCCTTCTCGGGAACTGATCTTGATATTCGTCTGAGGGAGCGCGGCATTAACACGGTTATTTTGACCGGCGTTCTTACCGACATCTGCGTGCTACACACGGCAGTTGACGCTTACAACCTGGGATATCACATTGAGGTTGTTGAGCCAGCAGTTGCATCGCTGACGCCTGAGAACCATCAGTTTGCGCTTGCGCACTTCAAGTACACCCTTGGAGCAACCTTGGTTGATGCAGAGCTCAACGAGATTGAGAACGCGTAATGACTCCAAAAGAACGTGCAGTTCTAAGTAAATAGGTTAAAGCATTTATAAGACCCAAGGATACAACTTGGGTCTTTTTTGTTGAATATTATTGTTACCCATGGCTAACTTATTTGATAAGATACGAGTGCTATGTGGATAAAACCGTTGCGGCTCATTCAGAGAATTTACGTCAAACAGTTAGATTGGGGAAGTTCTATGTATGTTAAGCATGCACTTGGTAAGCTACGTGCTCAGTTTGTCATTGTGATGGCTATTGCAGCCTGCTTGTTTTTCTCGTCATTTGTAACAAAAGCTTACGCAGATGGAACGTTTGAGATCACTGATTGGCTCTCGGGTTATGGCTATAGTAGCCTGCAATACATCTACAGAAACAACAAAGCTGCAATGGACGCTGCATCTACGTGGTCTTTCTCTGGTTCAAGGGTGACTATTGGTGCTGGTAGCGCTTCTTCTATTCAGGACTTTACCGTTCCTACTACGGTTACCAACATTACGAGTACCTATCAGAGCACCTACCTGGGTAATGGCACGCGAGTTCAGATTTATTCTGGTCTAAGCCCTAGGGGTTCTCGCATTATTTTCCCTGCCGGCTTTAACGGAACCGTTTCAAATATGCTGTTTGAGGGTGAAGTTATTGTTGAAGCTGGTGCAAACGTAACTTTTGACAACGTTACGTTCTACAAAGGCCTTGATAACAGGGGAACTTCAACCGTTAAAAACTCTACGGTTGTTCAGATTGACCTTACCACCACCAATGATGGTGATTTGACTATCGAGAATACCAGGTTCCAGAATTCCTACAATACGGCAGGCGTAGTGCTTCCTTCTAACAAGATTACTCCTGCAAAGGTTGGCGAGGCCTACAACGAGCCAATAACCATTCCATGGGCTGTATCTACCATGGGTTACGACACCTTTACCGTAGATACCTTGCCTGCTGGTCTTACGCTTAGCCCAATGGAGAATGACGCAACTGCTCGCAGGAGTACTGCTACTATTTCTGGTACTCCAACTGCTGCAAGCAATGGTTATACACGCATTACCATCAAGAATGGCACTCTGTACGACTTCACCATTCCTATGAAGATGAGCGTTCAGAAGGGAACTGTTGCTGTTCCAACCGCAACAAACTACACCTATGACGGTCAGCAGCAGAGCGGTTTTGATGCCACCGCTAATCCACAGGTAGCTTTCAGCGGTCAGGTTTCGGCGACTCACGCTGGTACGTATAACGTTGTTATGAATATTGCCGATCCTGTGAACTACACTTGGGAAGATGGTACTGTTGGTGCTAAGACCGCATTATGGACCATCAATAAAGCCCAACTTGTTGCGACCTATGCTGGTGAGAATGTCCAGAAGGGCACTACACCTCAGCTTGCTCTTACCGTTACTGGTTTTGTAAACGGCGAGACCGCTAGCACCGCTCTCAACTACACCGCTCCAACCCTCAGTGCAACTGATCTGAGCGTTGGTGCTCACGAACTAACTCCTGCAGGTGGCGAGGCTGATGACTACGAGTTTACTTACGTTTCTGGAACTCTTGCTGTGACAGAGACTACAAGCAATCCGTCTACCAGCAGCTCTAACAACGGCACAGGCAACAGCACAGGCGGCTCGCAGAAGAAGCACAGGTCGCACAAGAAGGGCGTGCTTCCAGACACCTCAGACGCTTCTGCTGTTCTATCTTCTGTCAGCATGCTTGCTGCTTCAGGCGCTATAGCTTCTGGTATTCGTCTTCGTAAGCGTGCATAGCCCAGAGCTATATCACTAACGAGCCCTGTAAAATCGTTTGAACTTAACAGCCTTCTCTGAAAAGAGGAGGCTGTTCTTGTAGCTTTACCTGCAAACTCAACCTGCCGTTGAGTGGTTGGAAACCGCTGCGATACCCAACTCAACTGATGCGTTCTTGTTGAACGTATTGTTACGACTCATAGTGAAATCAGCGGCCCGCATGCCATTTCAGTGATAATGAGTTGAGAAAAGGAGCAACTATGACTACTTCATCTGAGACCCTTGGTCGTCGTATTGCACGTCTTCGTTTAGCTAAAACTGCAACGCAGGAGCGTCTGGCAAAGGAGCTGAACGTGAGCCCGCAGGCGGTGAGCAAGTGGGAGAACGACATTAACTATCCGGATATCTCGCTGTTGCCAGATCTTGCGCGCTTTCTTGGCGTATCCGTTGACGAGCTTTTGAGCGGCGCAAGCGCTTCCACTCAGGAGCACGCTGCTGTTCAGGAGAGTGCTGCTGCTCAGGAGAGCGCTGTTGAGGTCATTTCCGTCACAGCTGACGAGCCTGCAGAGATTGTAGAAGCGCCTGCAGAGCAGGACAACCAGGGCATTGCTGTTCAGTCTTCAGGTTTTAGCTTTGGTAAGCTTTTTGGTAAGAGTATGGTCAAAGTCGAGAAGAACGATGATGCTGACGGTAGCAAGAAGAAGGGCGTCCGTCTTGGAAATGGCTCTGCAAAGCACGGCTTGCACTTGTATGTAGTCTCCGACGATGGTGACGTTGTAGATATGTGCGTGCCTCTGGGCCTGGCAAAGTTTGTTCTGAATTCGGGAATTCAGGTTAGCGGAAACTACCTTAATCAGGAGACTCAGGAGCAGCTCTCTAACATCAATCTTGATGCGCTTATGGAAGCTGCAAAGACTGGCGAGAGTGGCACACTTGTGGATATTACGTCTGCAGACGGCGACGTTGTAAAGATCTGGTTTGACTAAGCGCTAACGATTGCATAGACTGATTAAAAACGAGATACGCCCGAGCAGTTGCTTGGAAGGAAACGGTCTCGTTTTTTTGCTGTAAATAGTTATATACGGTTATTGAGTCAATTATTTGAAGTTGACGATGTAATAAAAATTAATTTTATAAAAGCTAATTCTATAAAAAATATGTATTTAGCTACTTACTAATATTTTTGTATAAATTATGGAGTAAAAAGTAATTATATTACTAAAACAAAGCCTAAACGAACTTCATAAAAGGAGAGATTATGATTAAGGTGGGATTGGTTGACAAGGTTACAGGCCAGTTTGTTAAATTTGCTAAGCGCTTCCCAAAGGCGGTCGCAAATGCTCCAAAGACAGTGGTGACCGTGGCAAAGACTGGCACTGTTGCACAGAAGATTGCCATGGGAATTGTAACAACTGGTCTTGTTGCTGGCGGTGCAACTGGTATTGTCCTCCATATTCCTAAACAGACGCCTGCTCCAGAGCAGAAGCCTGCTATTACACAGCCAACAAAGACCGAGGAGACAAAATCTGAGGATACTAAGTCTACAAAAGAGACAAAAACCGAGGATGCCAAGCCTACTGAGGAGACAAAAACCGAGAATACTAAGCCTGCAGAGGAGTCAAAAACTGAGGATACTAAGTCCGCTGCACCTGCAGGACATTACGAGTCTGTTCAGAAGAGTAAGTACGTCGAGGATGGTACTTATACAGTAGTTACTATGACTGACGATGACGGCGATCCTATTACCTTTACTACATCTTTTGGTACTTCTTCAGACGCACAGTTTAGAACTCAAGCAGAGGCCGAGGCATACCTTAACTCACAACATCAAGCGCTTACACAGCGTACTGGTCGTAAAAGTGTCCTCCCTGGCAATACTGGCCGTGGTTTTAATGTCGGTGAGACTCAAACTAAGGGTCATACAGAGTATTGGACTGAACAGGTTTGGGTTTCTGGCAACTAATTAGATAAAACTTGATGCAACTGAAAATACGGGGATTGTTTAAACAATCCCCGTATTGTGTTATATGTAGTAAACAAATTAGTAATAAAACGTATTGTTTGGCGCAGTGACATTCTGACTGGTAACTAAACCAATCAATAAAGCAACCAGGGGAACGGGTGCTTTTTGCGCAGTGGAATTCTGGCTAAAATTAGGTATAATAGTTAATAAAGATACCCGCCCAATTCTACTTGATGTGGATTTGCGCGGGTATCTTTAGGTTTTAGCGTAGTAATATTTTGACTGGTGACGTTTGATGTAAATTGGCTTTCCCATTTAGATCCAGACGGAAAGCGCTGGTCATAGCTTATTTTTATTGACATTTTATTGCAGGAATGTAGAATTATATTAACAGCGCGTAGCATAGTAAGCAGTGCCCTTGTTGGAGATGACTCAGGTGCAATTCCTGGCCGTTGTTATTAGCCGCCTTAGGGCGGCTTTTTGTTTGACGTGGTTTTTGACGTAATGCTGCAACGGCACGTTCTTTTCGACTGGTAGTGGAGATCCTTACATGAAGTCTTTGATTGTGTACTATTCGTATTCCGGCATCACAAGAAGGCTTGCGGAGGATATTGCGCTGATTATCGATGCCGAGTTGCTGGAGCTTAAGCCTCAAGAGCCCTATTCTTTCTCGTATAACACGGCGGTAAAAGAGGTTAGGGATCAAATAGAAAAAGGCGTCTGTCCTGCGCTTATGCAATTCGATATAAACGTTGCTGACTTTGATACTGTCTTTATAGGATCTCCCAATTGGCTTAAAACATTTGCTCCTCCGGTGCTTTCGTTCTTGCGGGCAACGGACTTGAGCGGCAAAACAGTCATTCCGTTCTGCACGCACGGCGGCGGAGGATTTGGCAACATGATTGAGGAGTACCAGAAGGAATGTGGTGCTTCTCGTGTGATACCAGGATTGGCGGTAAAAGGTACGTATACTTTTAGTGAAGTGCAAAAATGGCTGGATTCGATAGGGTTGAGTGATGCAAGCTCTTCTAGGTGAAGACGAGAAAAGAATGGTCGCAGTTATTGTGGCTCTATAAAACGGGTGGCGTGTCCTCCCTCTATGCAGAGCGAAACTGCGCCACCAGTTGTTTGTAATATATCACATTTTTTCTTGGATAAAAGTACTTTACACAGGCGTCTTTCTTGGTAAGACGTCTTTTTTATTTATGCAGGTAGATTGCTACATTACAAAATATGCGAAAATCGCATATTTATGAGTTGACGTGCAGTTTTATAAATATTCTAAAATCGCATATTTTTGGTTTTAGCTGGGCTTTAAGAAGAAATAAGGATTCGAGCTGATTGGTCAAAACTTTCTGTAAGACACATCAGCCTTGTTATCATTTTTTAATGGAAAATAGGTCTTTTGGACATGGACAATCTAAAGGATCTAATCCTGTGTAACCAGCCAATTTAGGGCTTTTTGTATTCTTCCCTCAACGTTTTGAAAATGGTTTCCGCGGTTTAGTTCAAACGTAGAAGTGATTCCCGCATCTCTGAGTTTAGCGGCAAGAAGTTCGGCGTTTTCTCGTACGTGCATTATTTGCGGGTTGGGGGTCCGTGCTTCTCGGTCACCCAGAGAAAGATAGGCGTGTGTGAGACTGACCGCCCCTCCTCCAAGCTGCTGGTCAACGTAGTCCAGAAGACCGGGGAACCAGAATGATCCCGAGACTGCTCCGATGCGCTGGAAGGTTGCGGCAGGGGTGCTGAACTGCGGTGTGGTAGGGGTGTCGTGCTGGCAGCCGCATGCTACCTGTGGTGGCACGCCGGCCTGGGCCACGCCGGCCCACAGACTGAACAGACCTGCGAGCGAGTACCCTATAAGCACCCTATATGCCGGCAGCTCTTTGAGGTCAGACTCTGCCCATGGGATAACCCGATTGATAAGGACATCAAGTGTCTTCTGAGCGCCGTTTCCAAAGTTAGGCCCCTTGGCAAAAACTCGCGGCGCGCACCAGGGCGAGAAGTTCTCTTCCCACAGGTCAACACCTATGCGCACGAGGCTGACGCCTGTAGGTACCTGAACGGGGGAGTGGTCGGCCACGTTACCCAAAAGGTAGACAACGGGAGCTCCAGCTACAGAAGACATCTGCGTGTGGATAGAAAGTTCGGAGATGATCGTTTTTCTCGCCATGGGGTTGGTGGGATGCGAGGCTACGGCGTTGTTGGAGCGTGCGTCTGCGTTGAAGTCGTTGGGGCATGCGTCTGCGTTGACGTTGAGGTGCGTGGTTGGCGTGGCGCTCATGCTACTCGCCCAGAGCCATTTGCAGGTAGTAGACGTTTTCGCGCAGGTGAGCGGCAACTTTGCGGTCGATGATGCCCTCGAACTGCAGACGAGAAATCTGGTCCAGCTCAATGCGAAGCGCGTTTTCTGCCACGTCATCGGCGTATTTGCGAGCGTTGGCAATCTGCTGCCTAAAGTGAGGAGACATCTTGTGTGAGCTCAGGTTGTAAGGCAGCAGGTAGGAGGCTTGCGTGGTGCTGGAGCCGTGCTCGTCGTTGATGTTAATGCGACTCCAAATGGACTCGATTGCCGACTCGTGGTCAATCATCAGATTGGATGCGATGACTGCCAGCTCTTCATCGTTGCCGGTGGCAATATGCTCCAGGTCGTCGAGTTCCGCGTACTCCATTTCAAGCGCATAAAGACATGCCTGATAGTAAGACTGATCAGCGTCTTCTAGGTGCCTGATTCCGTCATCGATGATGCGCTGTGCTGCAAGTTTAAGCTCGTGGAGCGCAACGGTAATTTTTGAGCGGTGGTTTGTCTTTGCGGCAATATTTGCAACAGACCCGTGGTAGCCTACTGACCTGCGAATTGAGGTAATATCGTCAACAATTTGGCCCCACGGAATGGGGTTCTTGGTCTTAATGTGACGCTCACGAAGTTCCTCAAGGCGTTTCTGCTGAATTTCTGCTTCGTGAAGTACCAGATCTTGTATCAGCTTGCCCGAGTCAGGAGCGGTAATGCGAGCAGCAAATAAGCGGTTGGTATAGCGCGTAATAGTCAAACGAAGCGCAGGTAGATACTTTGATACGGCATTTTCTGACTGCAGCATGCTTCTGAGTTCGGCAAGAGTGGCTTCAAGAACTGCAATCTCTCCCTTATGAAGACGTTCGGGCAGGTCAGAGTCTGCTTCAGGGGATTTAGATAGCACAGGTAACAAGTTGTCTGCCAAAAGCAACGTGGCGAGAATAACACCGGCGGCAATGGTAATGAGCAGCTCCCTCTGGGGGAATGTTGCTCCAGACTGAGTTACCAGCGGCAAGGTAAAAATGATCGACAACGTTACCGCACCTTTTGCACCTGCAATAGTGGTAACCAGCACGTTCTTGATCAGTTCAGCAGATGTGATAGAGATGGGCTTTGAAGCACACGAGGCTTTGTGCTGGCCATGTTGCTGCTCAGAGTTTTGTTCCGCTGCCAATTCAGTAAGCTGCTCGTTGGTCTTCTCGCCGTCTTTGTCTTTAGAGTCACTAGCATCATCTTTGCCGGTACAGAGGTGACCACCCTTGTGGAGCTTGTGAGTTTCTAGTGCGTAAAGCCACGTAAAGCGAACGGCGTGTATGAACAGGGTAATTACCACAACAATGCCCAAGATTTCTAGGATGTTCAGACCGCCGTTGGTGCCAGGAAGCACAGCAAGAGGCAGCTCCATTCCCAGGAATACAAAAAGCGTACCGTTGATAAGGAAGCTAATGACCTTCCAAGTAGAATCCGAGACTAGTTTTTGCCTGGCAAACAACGCTTTATTGTTTTGCCTACGAGGAAGTGCAATCACTAATCCTGCTGCTACAACAGCCAAAACACCAGAAACGTGAAAGGTTTCGGCAAGAAGATAGACAAGGAACGGCGTGAGTACCTCATAGAGGACATTTGCAATGGTGTCTTCGTAGCCCAGCCTGCTCAGCATTGCGTTAATGGCAGAGAAGGCAAAGCCGGTGATAACTCCCATGGCAATACCGCCCACAAAAAGCAGAGCAAACGATCCTGCTGCATCTACAAGCGAGAACATTCCTGTTACGGCTGCCGCAACGGAAAACTGAAACGCAACAACACCAGATGCGTCGTTAATCAGAGATTCTCCAGAGAGAAGCGTCTGCTGGCGATGGGTCAGGTTAATGCTGGATTTAAGTGCAGTAACAGTGGCGGCATCTGTTGGTCCAAGCGCTGAAGCAAGTGCAAAAGCTGCGGCAAGAGGAATTGAAGGAATCAAAAGGTGGAGGATATAGCCAACTGACAGAACGCTGACAACTACCAGCGCAATTGCCAGCGACAAAATGCTGTTGAGGTTAAGGAGAAGTGCTCGAATGTTGGTTTCTCTTGTCTCGTTGAACAGGAGCGGAGCAATAAAGACCAGCATGAAGAGCTCGGATTCCAGGTGCACCTCTTGGACGTTAGGTAAAATCAGTGCTACCAAAAGACCTATGACCACTTGGATAACGGGGATAGAAACGTTGACAAATTTGTCAATAACCGAGGAAGCCACAACGCAGGTCAAAACGATGAGTACAAACTGAAATGTCTCCAACGGGCTTCCTTTCTGGTCTTAGATGCTAGCGGCGCGGCGGGTTCGCGGCAGCCGCGAGCCAACGTGGCTTCTCGTGACATAACGCTTCTTTTGAGTATATATGGTTTTGCTATCACCATTTAATTCTGCGCGGAGAGCATATAATTTCTGCAATGATGTGTAGTGAAATAAATTTTTGAATTACTTAAGCGCAAAAAAATCTTTAAATAGTAAAAGAATTGATAACTGGGCAAAGGTTAAGCAAAAGTTACAAAAAAGATAATCGACCAGTACTGAACAATAAGGCGTAGGTACATACCATTTGACGCTGGTTTTATACAACCTAAAAGAAGACAGTTGTTCTTTTGATTCGGTGAACGGTTACCGTTCGCCGATAAGCGTTAATTTTCATCAATGAAGGTTAGACACACGCTATGTTAGCGTACACATTGTTTACGTGTATAAATACTAGATAAATTCAGAGGGCGTTTCTTTCTCATCTGCAATTCATGAAAGTCTGCTCAACCTTTCACGGATTTTCTCTAGCATTAGCAAAATTTAGCCTTGAAAATATATTTTGCAAGTGGTTGCAAAAGTCCGTTAGAGCGCGGGTGTTTACAAGTGCTTGTAAAGGTTTGCGAACTATCGCAAAACGTCTAATAGCCTCGTCAGTGCCACGTAAAAGGCGTGCTCCTCCACGAGGTAGGTTCGTGTTTCATTGCAAGAAACACAGATTTTAGGAGGGTTTTATGAAGGGTTATGCAATGCTCAAGATCGGCGAGTCCGGCTGGATTGAGAAGGAGACACCAAAGTGTGGTCCTCTGGACGCAATCTGCAAGCCACTTGCGGTCGCAATCTGTACATCTGACATTCACACTCTGTGGGAGGGCGCAATCGGCGACCGTCACAACATGATTCTTGGTCATGAGTGCTCCGCAGAGGTTGTTGAGGTTGGCGAGTGCGTCAAGGACTTCAAGCCTGGCGATCGCGTCCTCGTTCCTGCAATTACTCCAGACTGGAACTCCCTTGAGGCTCAGGCTGGCTACTCCATGCACTCCGGTGGCATGCTTGCTGGCTGGAAGTTCTCCAACTTCAAGGACGGCGTCTTCTCCGAGTACTTCCACGTAAACGACGCTGACGGTAACCTTGCTCACATGCCAGAGGGCATGGATCCAGCAGACGCCTGTATCCTTTCCGACATGGTTCCAACCGGCTTCCACGCAGTTGAGCTGGCTGGCGTTGAGTTTGGCGACACCGTCCTGGTCATTGGTATTGGACCTGTCGGCCTCATGTCCGTTGCTGGTGCTGCACTTCACGGTGCTTCTCGCATTATTGCTGTTGGTACCCGTCCAGTCTGCGTTGAGGCAGCTAAGGGCTACGGCGCAACCGACTTCATCTCCTACAAGGAAGGTCCAATCTGGGAGCAGGTCATGGAGCTCACCGGCGGCAAGGGCGTTGACCGCGTCTGCGTTGCCGGCGGTGGCTGCGAGACCTTTGTGGATGCTGTCAAGGCTCTTAAGCCAGGCGGAAAGATTGGTAACGTCAATTACCTTGGCTCCGGCGACTACGTCGAGATTCCTCGCGTCGAGTGGGGCGTTGGTATGGGTCACAAGGACATCCGTGGCGGCCTCATGCCTGGCGGCCGTCTGCGCATGGAGAAGCTCTCCAGCCTTGTCACTTCTGGTCGTCTTGACCTTCATCCAGAGGTTACTCACCTTTATCATGGTTGGGATCACCTCGAGGAGGCTCTCTTCACCATGCGTGATAAGCCAGCTGAGCTCATTAAGCCAGTTGTTGTTATCGACTAGGTAACCAATTAGGTAGCGTTATTTAGTACGTTTAAGCTGGCGAGAAGTTCGGTTTTCTCGCCAGCTTTTTGCGTTGGTGGGCGCCAAACGCGCCGACAGAATCGATGAAACGTGCTGGTAGGACCCCCAAAGCATTGCACCAACGGAGTTTAGGAAGCGGTTGTATTCATGAAAATTCTTGTTGTATCAGGTTTTCTTGGAGCTGGTAAAACTACCTTCATTCAGGAGCTTGTGCGCCGGACTGGGCGTGATTTTGCCATCTACGAAAATGAATATGGCCAGGCAGACATTGATGCACGCCGCCTCAGACAAGACTCTGACCTTAAGGTTTGGGAGTCTACCGAGAACTGCATTTGTTGTTCGGGCAAGCAGGATTTTGCGACGTCGGTGCTGACCATTTCAAACACCATTGACCCCGAGTATTTAATTGTTGAACCAACCGGCGTGGCTAAGCTGCAGAGCATTCTTGATAACGTGAATCAGGTGGCTTGGGAGCGCATTAGTTTGCTGGCGCCAGTTACCGTGGTTGATGCTGTCTCGTGGCAGAGCCAGCAGGCTGATTTTCCAGAGATTTTTGACGACCAGTTGAGTGCGGCTGCAAGTGTTGTCGTTTCTAAGCTTGCACCAGGTACTGAGGATTCCGCAGAACCTATCAGGCAGCTTATGGCAGAGATGAATCCGCAGGCAGAGGTTATTGCAGAGTCTTCGTATGCTGATATTCCCGATGAGTGGTGGAATTCTCTTCTGACTCGATTGCTTGACGGCTCTGTTATGACAAACGGAACTGGCGAGAAGGACGAGGGTCCTGACTTGGAGACTATGGCGCTTACTCATGCTGAGCTTCCAAGTCCAACGCACTTGATTTGGCTTTTGGATGCAGCATCGGCTGGCGTTTTTGGCAAGCTTGCTCGTGCAAAGGGTACGTTGCCATGCGGTAATCAGTGGGTCAAGTTTGACCTGGTAGAGCGTGCATGGGCTATTACAGGTGATGAGCCTCAGGAAGAGTCTAGGTGTGTGTTCATTGGCCGTGATCTGCTGCGCCATGGACTTCGTGAGGTGTTTGTTCCAGCATTCTGGCATGAGCAGTCAGACCTGGCTGACAAGCATGATCACTCGCATTGCGATCACGAACATGGCCACTGTGAGCACGAGCACGAGGGCCACGAGCACGAGCACGAGGGCCACGAGCACGCGCACGAGCACGAGCACCACGCGCACGAGCACGAGCACCACGAGCACGAGCACCACGAGCACGGCGAGCACGAGCACCACGCGCACGGCGAACACTGAGCTGCGAACGTGTAAAACTTGCAACTAAAAAGAGCCTCCGACGTGGAGGCTCTTTTGTTAGTTCTTGAGCGAATTGAGTGGAGCGGGGAAGCGACCGCCTCGGTGGGCAAGTACCGTTCCCGCAAATTGGTTGACCGGCATGATGGGAGCAGATCCAAAGAGACCACCAAACTCCAGGACGTCTCCCTCGTTGTAGCCGATAGCTGGGATAACGCGGACTGCCGTGGTTTTGGTGTTGATGACACCAATGGCCATCTCATCTGCAATGATGCCCGCGATGGTCTCCACAGAGGAATCGCCAGGAATAGCAATCATATCCAGGCCAACAGAGCATACCGAGGTCATTGCTTCAAGCTTCTCAAGAGAAAGCGCACCGTCCTGAGCTGCGCGAATCATACCCGCGTCCTCGGAGACTGGAATGAACGCGCCAGACAAACCACCAACGCTGGAGGATGCCATGACACCACCTTTCTTGACAGCATCGTTGAGTAAGGCAAGCGCGCAGGTAGTTCCGGGACCACCGCATTCGCCAACGCCAATGAGTTCCAGAATCTTAGCGACGGAATCGCCAGCTGCTGGGGTAGGCGCAAGACTTAGGTCTACAATGCCCTTCTCGATACCCAGGCGTCTTGAGGCCTCTCGGCTCATCAGCTCACCTGCACGAGTAATTTTGAATGCGGTCTGCTTGATTTTCTCGGCAACGTCCATAAGGTTTGCGGAGTCGGGGAGCTCTGCGAGGGCCGCCGCCATAACGCCAGGACCAGAAACGCCCACGTTAATGACGGCGTCTGCTTCTCCACCGCCGTGGACCGCTCCTGCCATGAAGGGGGAGTCCTCTACCATGTTGGCAAAAACGACCAGCTTAGCGGCACCGTAGCACTGGATGTCGGTGGTACGACGAGCAGCTTCAAGCACGGTTTTTGCCATAAGCAGGACGGCGTCCATGTTGATACCCGCGCGCGTAGACGCGACGTTTACCGAGGAGCAGACGCGCGTTGTGGTGGCCAGCGCCTCGGGGATTGAAGCGATGAGACGGCGGTCTGCGTCGCCAAGACCCTTGTGGACCAGCGCCGAGAAACCACCCAAAAAGTCGATACCCAGCGTTTCTGCTGCACGGTTAAGCGCGTGAGCAAGTGGAGTGAGGTCCTGCGCCGAGGTACATGCCGCAATCTGTGCGATTGGAGTGACGGAAACACGCTTGTTAGCAATAGGAATGCCGTATTCGCGCTCCAGGTTTTCGGCCACGGAAACGAGGTGCTCAGCCTGATGTGTGATGCGGTCATAAACTTTTTGGCACATGCGGTCCAAATCTTCATCTGCGCAGCTATTGAGCGAGATTCCCATTGTAATGGTGCGCAGATCAAGGTTCTGCTCACTGACCATAGCAAGGGTTTCGGCAATTTCCTGCGGAGTGATGTTCATGACTGTCCTCTCAGAATGCGGTTGGTGTGTGATGCCGAGCCGTAAGGGTTTCTCGACTATTATACTTAAGCGACAACAATAAACGGGTCAAGTTATGAGGCGTTGTGGCAGAAAAAGTCACTCTAAAAATGATTGCGCGAGAGGTTGGGCTTTCGCCCGCTACGGTTTCGCTGGTGCTGAATGGCCGACCGGTGCGCGTAAGCAATAAGAACCGCCGCCGAATCCTTGAGGTTGCTCGTCGTAAACACTACATTCCCAATCAGATTGCAAGAAGTTTGGTCACACAGCATACGCAAACATTAGGGCTGATTGTGCCAAATATCGAGAGCCGGTTTTTCTCGTCAATTGCAAAGACGCTGGAAATGAAGTGCCGCCGCCGCGGGTATGCGCTGTTTATCACCAACTCGGATAACAGCACGTCAAATGATGCGGATCTTGTGCGTTTGCTGGTTAATCGTGGTGCCGACGGAATCTTTATCATCACGTCCGACGAGGTGGAAGCTTCAAAGCAGCTCATTGCGGACCTGGAACAGTTGCCAGTACCGTACGTTATGGTGGACAGAACCATTGATGCTCTCAACTGCGACAAGGTTACATTCAACAATGAGCTGGGCGGTTATCTGGCCACAAAGTACCTGCTAGACCACGGTCATCGTCGCATTGCGTGCATGGTCAATACCGCTTCCAACACTGGTTGCGCGCGCCTCAACGGCTATATTCGTGCACTTAGCGAGAAAAACCTTAAGCTAGATCAATCATTAGTATTGACCAGCGATTATTACATTCCTGACGCATATCTTGCTGCTCAGCGACTTATTCGAGTAAATGCCACAGCAGTTGTTGCAACATCCGACAACATCGCCTTGGGTTTACTGCGCTATCTTTACGAGCGAGGTTTGCGCGTTCCGCGCGACTATTCTGTTGTTGGATACGATAACAGCATTTCAGACGCTCTGTTTGAGCCGGCATTGACTTCGATTGAGCAAAATGTTGACGAGCTTTCGGATGCTGCGCTTTCGATTATGTTTCGTCGATTGAATGAGCGTGGAGCGGATGTTGTGCAGGGAGATGCAGCTCAAGCAGCCGTGACGGGCGCAGCCGTGACTCAAGCAGCCGTGACACAAGCAGCCGTGACGGGCGAAAATAGCGGTGTCGAAGCGCAGGAAGATGGGGCGTCAATCCAGATCGTCCTTGAGCCGCGCATGATTGAGAAGAATAGCGTGCGTACTTTAGATCGCTAGTCATTTTTTTGCATATTCTTGCAATAATATTCATTTTTATGCATACGTAATTTTTGAGCTCAAAATTATGTGCCAAAAAAGGTAAAAATCCCGTTTAGTTGGAGATAAAAAATGAAAATTACCCGTTTTATCCCCAACTAAGACGATTTTTTACCGCTCAAAAAACTTTTATCTGGGCAAACACTGTATGCAGAAAAATGAAACCTCCAACTAAACGCATTTTTTACCACTTGAGCCCCGTGTGGCGATGCGGCGAGTATCACCTGAGCTCCGTTTGGCGTCACGAGTACCACTTGGGCCCCGTTTGGCGCTGCGGACACCACTTGAGCCCCAGGTAAGTACCTCTGGACTCCACTTTGCTACTCAAAAGGCGCTTCAGAGCCTGGTAAAAAAGAAATTCCAGAAATCTCATCGTGGTAAAACGTTTTATCACTTAGAGTAGTATTGGAAACATAGCCGAAGCATCATACTGTTACGTATGTGTTGTTATGTTCGCTCTAACTTTCATCGTGAGGTGGAAATGACATGCTGAATCTAGCCGCAAGGCGCGCATCGCGCACCGCGCGCGGCGCGCTTGCAGTTGAGTGCGAACAAAACAATCGCTCAGGTGATGAAAACAACAAGGTTGTCCAACCTGCACAAACGCGCAGGTAGCAGCCAAAGAAAAAGGAGGAGCACATGGCTCAGCCCGTGTACGGAACACCTTGGCAGACCCTGAATCAGCCTGTATCTGAGGAAGAGCTTGCCGGCGTCGATAGGTATTGGCGCGCAGCTAACTACCTGTCTGTTGGTCAGATTTACCTTCGCAGCAATCCTCTTATGAAGGAAGGTTTCTCTCGCGAGGACGTTAAGCATCGTCTGGTTGGCCACTGGGGAACCACTCCAGGTCTGAACTTCCTGTTTGGCCACGTCAACCGCTTCATCCGCGACCATAACCAGAACACCATCTTCCTCATGGGCCCTGGTCACGGTGGACCTGCAGGTACCGCACAGTCCCTGCTTGATGGTACGTATCGCGAGACCTACCCATTCATCACCGACGATGAAGAGGGCCTCCAGAAGTTCTTCCGCCGCTTCTCTTACCCAGGCGGAATTCCTTCCCACTACGCACCTGAGACTCCAGGCTCCATCCACGAGGGCGGCGAGCTGGGCTACACCCTGTCCCACGCATACGGCGCTGTCCTGGACAACCCATCTTTGCTGGCAGTTGCTGTTGTCGGCGACGGCGAGTCAGAGACTGGCCCACTTGCAACTTCTTGGCAGACCAACAAGTTCATGGACCCGCTGACCGATGGTATCGTTCTCCCAATCCTGCACCTCAACGGCTACAAGATTGCTAACCCAACCATCCTTGCTCGTATCTCCGACGGTGAGCGCGATGAGTTCTTCCGCGGCATGGGCTACCACCCATACAACTTTGTTGCAGGCTTTGACGACGAGGATCACGCATCCATCCACCGTCGTTTTGCTGCTCTTCTCGAGGCTGTTTTCAACGAGATCTGCGCTATCAAGACTCGCGCAGCCGCAGGTGACGCATCCCGTCCTTACTACCCAATGATCATCTTCCGCACCCCTAAGGGCTGGACTTGCCCTCCTTACATCGACGGCAAGAAGACCGAGGGCTCTTGGCGCGCACACCAGGTTCCACTGGCATCCGCTCGCGACACCGAGGCTCACTTCCAGGTCCTTCGCGACTGGATGAGCTCCTACAAGCCAGAGACCCTCTTCACCGAGAAGGGCGCAATCCGCCCAGAGGTTACTTCCTTCATGCCTAAGGGTGACCTCCGCCTTGGCGCTAACCCTAACGCAAACGGTGGCGCAATTCGCCGCAACCTCGTTCTTCCTGACGCAAAGAAGTACGAGATCCCAGTTGCCGAGAAGGGCCACGGCTTTGGTGCTACTGAGGCAACGCGCGTCCTTGGCGAGTACACCGCTGAGCTCATCAACAGCAACCGCTCCGAGTTCCGTATCTTCGGACCTGACGAGACCGCTTCCAACCGCCTGCAGCCTTCCTTCCAGGTAACCGACAAGCAGTGGTTCGGCGGCTTCAACGACGACTTTGAGAACGACGAGCACATCTCCCCAGTTGGTAACGTTATCGAGCAGCTTTCAGAGCATCAGTGCGAGGGCCTGCTTGAGGGCTACACCCTGACCGGCCGCCACGGCATCTGGTCCAGCTACGAGTCATTTGTTCACATCGTTGACTCCATGATTAACCAGCACGCTAAGTGGCTTGAGGCTACCGTTCGCCACATTCCATGGCGCAAGCCTATCTCCGCTCTTAACCTGGTCCTTTCCAGCCACGTTTGGCGCCAGGACCACAACGGATTCTCTCACCAGGATCCTGGTTTTGTTGACATTATGCTCAACAAGAGCTTCAACAACGACCACATCACCAACATCTACTTCCCAGCAGATGCTAACCTCCTGCTTGCAGTTGGCGAGAAGTGCTACACCTCCACAAATTGCATCAACGCAATCTTTGCTGGTAAGCAGCCTGCTCCAACGTGGGTAACCCTTGATGAGGCTCGCGAGGAGCTTGCAGTTGGCGCTAAGGAGTGGAAGTGGGCTTCCAACGCTGAGGCCGGCGAGGAGGATATTGTCCTCGCATCCTGCGGCGATGTCCCAACTCAGGAGCTCCTTGCTGCTCTTGATATGCTTGGCAAGCTGGGTATCAAGGCTCGCTTCGTCAACGTTGTTGACCTGCTCAAGATTCAGAACGCTTCCGAGAATGACGAGGCTCTCTCCGATGAGGAGTTCACCAAGCTCTTCTCCGCAGACAAGCCAGTTCTCTTCGCATTCCACGCTTACGCTGGCTCCGTCCGTCGCCTGATTTGGAACCGTCCAAACCACGACAACTTCAACGTTCACGGCTACGAGGAGCAGGGTTCCACCACAACTCCTTACGACATGCTGCGCCTGAACAACATGGACCGTTGGGCACTTGCTGCTGACGCTCTCCGCATGATTGACGCTCAAAAGTGGGCAGATCAGATTGACGAGTGGGAGAAGTTCCGCTCCGAGGCTTTCGAGTTTGCTGTCGAGAAGGGCTATGATCACCCAGCATTTACCGACTGGTCTTGGCCAGACGCTTCCGATGCTGATCAGGCTATCTCCGCAACTCAGGCAACCGCCGGCGACAACGAGTAACACATCGCAGCCCGTACGTGCCTTCTACCCGGTATCCACTTCGTGTGGGTACCGGGTTTTCTTGTGCGAAAGCGCTGCTAGCAGACGGAGTTTCTCGCCAGGCGCGCTGCGCGCCTAGTGCGCGACCAGCGCGCGCCTGGTGCGTTTGGTGCGGGGACGGCGCGCGACCAGCGTGCGCCTGATTTCTGCAAAGAATCTGTACGTTTTGCCTGAAAACATCAAAGAATCGGTGGATTCTGCCTGATTTTGTCAAAGAATCTGTGTCTCAAACACAGATTCTTTGCATTTTTCAGGCTCGCACGGTGCTCTTAGCAAGAAAAGCCCCTCTGGCGAGAAACCCCGTGCACTCGCAGCGGCGCTTCGCGCGTTTGACCTGCAAGTTTGTCCGCACACGACGCTGTCTCCGTACACAAAAACCGGTGCTCACCTGCGTGAACACCGGTCTGACCTGCATGTTATGTGGAGCTTCCAGCCCGCGCCCGCTACTCGCGGCCCGTACGACCAGCGCGTTCGTCCAGCTTGGCGCGGACGGCGGCCTTGAACGCGGCAGCGTCCGTCATCCATGGAACGTGTTTGCCGCCAATAATGTTGAACGGCTCGTCGCCCTTGGCAAGTAGGTAGACCAGCGCTGGGCGAGGGTCGTCGTAAGCTGCGGAAACTGCCTCGTAAATGGCATCGTAGCGGTCAAGGATAATCTTGTGCGCCGCACCTTCGGGCGTAGCTTTGGCCATTTCTGCGCAAATCACCGCAGGATCTTCCATGTTGCAGTCCTCGGTGGTGTAAATCATCAGGTCCGCCCACTTGGCCGCCTCTTCCGGCAGCTCCTGGCGACGGTTGTACGCCTTGCCGCCAACGGCTCCCATGACCACATAGCGGCCATAACCAGGGAATTCTTGAGACGTTGACGAGAAAAGCTTCTGGTAGGAAAGCTTGTTGTGGGCGTAGTCGACCAAGCCTGTAACCTTGTTGTCGGGCGAGCTCAAAAGCTCCATGCGGCCTGGCACCTTAACGTTCATCAGCGGAAGCACAGCGTCCTTCTCGCAAATGCCTAGGTAGTCGGCAACGGTGATTGCCGCAAGAGCATTCTCAACGTTAAAGAGGCCAGACATGGGCAGCGCGGCAGCCGCGGTCCAAGTTGGCGCGTGCACGGTAAACGTAACCATGCCCTGGTGAGGGGTGATTTCGTCCGCCCAAACGGTGGCGTCGGAATCGGTTGTGGAGAAAGTCAGGACCTTCTCGCACCTCTGTGCACGCTCCATGACCTGGTCAAACATCATCGTGTTCTTGTTGATAACGGCCACGCGAGCAAGGTCAAAAATCTTCAGCTTGCTCTCAAAGTAATCTTCAAAAGTAGGGTGTTCAACAGGGGAAATGTGATCGGTTCCAATGTTTAAGAACACCGCGACGCTCAGGTTGAGGCCAACCGTGCGGTCGTACTTGAGTCCCTGGCTGGAAATCTCCATGTCAACGTAGGGGAGGCCGGCATCCGCGGCGTGCTTGAGGTGACGCCACAGCTCAGGAGCCTCGGGCGTGGTGTTGTGTGCGGGCTGCGTGTCCTTGCCGTCAAACACCTCGATGCCGCCGATCACGCCGCACTTGGAGTACGGCTCGTCGCCGTCGAGGATGGCGCGTAGCATATACGAGCAGGTAGACTTGCCTTTTGTGCCCGTGATGCCGATGGTAGTGAGCTTTTTGTCGGGGTGGTCCGCAACGCCCGCGGCCGCGTAGGCCATGGCAAGGCGCACGTCATCCACGCGAATGGCGGCTACGTTTGGCGCCACTGCCTGCAGCTCTTCTGCAAGCGACTGCTGGCAGAGGTACGCAACAGCTCCAGCCTTCACTGCGCTTGCCAGATACGCTGGCGAGAAGTGCGCGCCCTTGCAGACAAACAGCGAGCCCGGGGTGACCTCACGAGAATCGCTTGCAACATCGGTAAGCTGTGCATCTTGATCAACCGCGTCAAGATGCGCGGTAGTGTACTCGATGTTCTTGCTGGTAAAGAGCGCCAGGAGCTCGTGTAATGTCATCCTCAAAAGTCCTTCTATACCTGTGGCGCAAGCACAAAGCGCCCCTAAGACAGTATTACTAGTTTAGCCGTCTGGCCCCACTTGTGCTGACGACACTGCAACTTTCTTGGTCCTTGCACGCCAGCCTCGCGCTTTTATGGCGAGAAAATCTTCTATTTTGCTTGACTCATTGTGGCTGGGAAGGTATAGTACTTGTTCGCGCATAAGCGTGTACATTGCGGGGTGGAGCAGTCTGGTAGCTCGTCGGGCTCATAACCCGAAGGTCGTTGGTTCAAATCCAGCCCCCGCGACCATAAGAATTTCTTAGGGACTCTTTAGTCCCTATTTTTATATTCATTTACTAAAAAAAATTATATAAAAACGTACTAATTTTTAGACATGTTAGTATAAAGACAATTATTTATATTGGGGGATATAAATAAAAGGAGAGGAAATTTAATATGGAAACAAATGTGCCTATTGGCGTTACCGAAATCAGCCCTCGTGCTGTCTAGCAGGTTGCTGAGCGCAATTACAAAGCTGGTTATTATTGCTGCGAGTCGCTTATGTACACCATGAAAAAGGAATTAAAACTTGATGTTTCTGATGCTGTTATCGCGATGTCTTCTGGTATGGCAGTAGGCGCTGGTAGGTCTGGTTGTGTATGTGGTGCGTTTAACGGAGCACTTCTTTGTATTGGTATGCTTTTTGGTCGCACTGAACAAGATGGTCCAACAAATCCAAGAAGCATCAAGTCAATGGAACTGACGCACGAACTTCATGATTGGTTTAGGGCTAACAACGGCAAGAATGCTCTTTGTTGTCGTGTTTTAACTCGTGAGTTTGATATGGGTGCTGGCGAGCACAAAGAACAGTGCATTTATTTTACGGGATTATGCGCCTGGAAGCTCACACAGATGCTTTGTCGTGAGTGCGGTATCAAAAATATTGACGAGATTGATGAACCTTGTGCACGTCGAGCCCTTGCGGACGTTTAAGTTTAACTAGATACGATAAAACAGAAGAAAGAAACTTTATGGACTACATTAAGAAGCTTCCCGTTGCTGCTTGTGGTGTTGCATTAGGTTTTGCTGCACTTGGAAATCTCTTACAGAGTTATGCGGAAGGTATTCGTCTTGTATGCGGCATAATCTCAGCACTTCTTTTACTTGCTTATATCGTGAAACTTTGCGTAATGCCTCAAGAGGTGCGACAAGAACTTTCAGATCCAATTAGTCTTTCAGTTGCCGCAACGTTTCCTATGGCAGTAATGTTGCTTTCGGTGTATGTAAAACCACTTATTGGTATTGCCGCACAGGTTATATGGTTTGTGGCAATTGCTCTACATATAGCATGTATCGCTATATTTTCATTTTGCTATATTGAAAAATTTAATTGGAAAAACGTGCATGCGAACTGGTTTATTGTATACGTAGGTATTGTTGTTGCTAGTGTAACGGCACCAGCATATTCCTTGGAAGCAAGTATTGGTACGATTTCGTTTTGGTTTGGATTTATCTGTCTTGCAGCATTACTTGTTGTAGTAAGTGTTAAATATGTCAAACATGGTCCAGTACCTACTCCTGCTCAGCCGCTTGCGTGTATTTATGCTGCGCCAACAAGCTTATGTGTTGCAGGATATGTACAGTCCATAATGCCAAAGTTTGTACTGTTTCTTTTAGTCATGCTGGCAATTGCTTCAATTATTTATGTAGCTTCGCTTGTATGGTGTGCTAGGTGTCTTACAAAACCGTTCTTTCCTAGTCACGCTGCATTTACGTTCCCCTTTGTAATCAGTGCTATTGCGTGCAAACAAACAGCTGCATGTCTTGTTAAACTTGGTCAGCCTATTGAGTGGCTTGGCGGAGTAGCTACTGTTGAGACGATGCTTGCAACGGTGCTTTGCTTTGTTGTACTTGTACGCCTGCTTGCATTTGTGTACAGCCAGGCTTTGGCTGAAGAACAAGACAATAAAAGCTGTCTTATGCATTAAAACCAAAATTCAACAAACGTTGCAGCCTCAGTTCAAGACCCTTGTGATGATCGTATGGATCTAACATACGTTGATAATTCGGAGCAGTGGGCGCTAGCTTCTCTACCAGCGCATCTGTTGTCTGCCTCACTGAGCGCAGAGGTTCGGGATGGTTTATTCCTTCATTTTCTCCGCTTGCAATACACCAGCGGATGTCTGAACGTATATGGCTCGTATCAAAAGTTTCAATAAAATCGGGAAACCAGGTGCTTGGACTAGCGAGAAGATATTGGTCAAAGTAGCAGGTTGTTTGCATCTCAAAGAGGCCGCATAAACCTGACAATGAATA
>JAIJTS010000012.1 GCA_022732885.1 Atopobium sp.
TGCCTTTCTCCTCACCTCTACATCGTACTTTACCCTACGATCCATACGCATAAAAAGCCTCCTATTTCTTATGTCCAAGAAATGGGAGGCAGTTCAGTTTAAATTGATTTGTATGCGTGAATAATTACACAAGTAATGTTTTTTGAAGTATGCGCTTCGGCGTTTATAAATACTCATTTGTCTGTTTTACAATGAATTTTATTGTTTTTTCAACAAAAGGAAGGCTTTTTCGTGGTATATTCCTTTTGAATTTGCATCTAATTGATTTTGTTTTTGTTATCTTTTCATCATATTTCTCACGTATTTTTACAGATTGTTTTGATGAATAAACAGAGAGGTTTGTACATGTCGGACGAAATGTCTTCGGTCCAAAATGATTCTTTAAATGATGTAAAAATTGCTCCAGCACCACGTAGACGTGGTAGGCCTCGTAAGAGTGAAAATAGTAATTCAGAAAATGTTCTTTCTGAAAATAGTAATTTTGAGACAAATGAAGAAACTACTTCCAATGCAACTGCTAGTAAACGCCGTCGAGGACGTCCTACTAAAAAGGAAACTGAGGCTCGTCGTGCAGTAGAGGCAGTTATGGCTGAGGCATTAAATGCAGCTGGTATTGCAGAGCCTCCCAAACGTCGCCGTGGTCGTCCAAGCAAAGAAGAGGTAGAGGAGCGTGCTTTACAGGAGCAGACTCTTGAGGCTCTTCAAGCAGAGGTTTTGGCTCAGGTTCAGGCAGGCGGTAAGGTTTCTTCTGACATTGTAGATACAGACCGTCTTACTAAAATTGTTCAAGATGCAACTCAGCCTTCTGCAGAGGTAACTCCTGCTCCTGCTTTAACTAAAGCTGCGGCAGAAGGCACTGCTGAGCAGAACAGCAAGCAATCTCAGAAAAATGTTGTTGAGCAGCAGGACGGTGCGGCTCAAGCACAAGTTTTTGATGCAGAGGCAGAAAACGACGCAGTTTCAGCAGAGCGTCCAGTACGCCCACGCACAAGCTCACCTCGTCGTCGGCACCGTAATGCTGAGCCAAAAGAAGCGGCTCAGGAGGGCGAGAAGACACAGGAAAACGCACACACCAACAACCAGGAACGTTCTTCTCGCGATCGTAGACAAAACAACCAGCGCAACAAGAATCGCAAGCAGGGCCAGGCAAGTGAACCTTCGCTTTCCAAAGAGATGCTACAAGAGATGAAGCTTTCTGAGCTTCGCGCTAAAGCAACTGAGTTGGGCATTGAGTATGCAGGCGTTCATAAGTCTGATTTGATTGAGCTGGTATATGCTGCATCAGCAGCTGCAGAGGGCTTTAAGACCGTAGAAGGTATTCTTCAGATTAGCAACGAAGGTTACGGTTGGATTCGCACAGGTAATTACATGGAAGGCGATGACGACGCCTTTGTCCATCAGCAGATTATTAGAAATCTTTCTTTGCGTCCTGGCGATAGCGTCTTAGGCATGGTTGGACCTGCTCGCGTAAATAGCAAGTATCCACCACTGCTTAAGGTTACCCAGGTTAACGGTGGGGAAGTTGAGGGTCTTAAGGACCGTCCTCGCTTTAAAGATCTGACTCCTATTTTCCCAGATGAACCTCTTACTATGGAGCACGGTAAAGATTCTATTACGGGCCGTGCAATTGACTTGGTAGCTCCTATTGGTAAGGGTCAGCGTGGTTTGATTGTCTCGCCTCCAAAGGCAGGTAAGACTACCATTTTGAAGCGCATTTGCCAGTCTATTACTACCAACAATCCTGAGGTTCACCTTTTCTGCCTCTTGGTAGACGAGCGTCCTGAGGAAGTTACGGACATGGAGCGCTCCATTAAGGGTACCGTTGTTGCTTCAACTTTTGATATGCCAGCAGAGAACCACACCGTTGTTTCCGAGCTTGTTATTGAGCGAGCAAAGCGTCTAGTTGAAATGGGTCAGGACGTCGTGGTTATTCTGGATTCCATTACACGCCTTGCACGCGCATATAACCTGGCTATTCCTGCTTCTGGTCGTATTCTTTCTGGCGGTGTTGACTCCGCTGCTCTGTACCCTCCAAAGAAGTTCTTGGGTGCAGCTCGAAACATCGAGAACGGTGGCTCGCTTACTATTATTGCGTCTGCCCTGGTAGATACTGGTTCCAAGATGGACGAGGTTATCTTTGAGGAGTTCAAGGGTACCGGTAACATGGAGCTCAAGCTTGATCGAGATCTTGCAGATCGTCGTATCTTCCCAGCTATTGATCCTGTTTCTTCTGGTACTCGTAATGAGGATCTCCTTATTAAGCCAGAGCTTCAGCCTATGGTTTGGGGAGTTCGCCGTATTCTTGCGGGCTTCAATAATACTGAACGTGCAACAACTGCTCTTATCAGCGGTCTTAAGCAGACCGATAATAACCAGGACTTCTTGATCAGATCTGCAAAAAAGGCTGCACAGTCTGACTATCCACAGAATTAGTCAGATTTAAAGCTGCTATAGATGCTAGACAAGTAAAAGTAGTGTCGCATAGGGTGTCGTGACATACCAAATTAGATGAACGTAAGAAGTGCTTTCAAATATTGTTGAAAGCACTTCTTTTTGTATGTTTTGTTGAATAGCCGCCAAATAATTATGAAAAAGTTTTAAAGACGCTGTAAAAAATAATGAATTACGCTATAGTCATTTCTAACAGCACAAGTATGTGTTGCAGCGGATTACACAAAGATGAAATGAAGCCCACCCGTTGCTCACGTTGCCCATATTGGGTTTAGTAGCATATGCAAATTTAGCGTGTGTCCTTCATACATCTTCTTAGCGTTTGTAGGGAGAGTTTGTATGACAGAAGGTAGGAATCCGGCAGTAGTTGCCGGCCTTCTTAGTGGACTGGTTTTTGTAGCAGAACCAGCATCTGCGTATGCCCTTACAGCTAATGAAATTCGTCAAACGCCTCTTGGTGCAATCTTTACTGGCATTGGAGTGGGACTTGCTACGGTTGCCATTATTTCTGGTGCCGCGTTGATTGTTTCTCGCGTTGCAAATCGTGGCGAGAAACCCAATGCAACAGAAGAACATATTCAATCAAGTGAGTCTTCGCTAAAAGTAGATGAGAATAAGTCTTCAAAAAAGGTTTCAACAGCATCGAACTTCTCGCCAGAAGAGAGCATTGTGATTCCACTGGACTCTTCAAGGCGCTCGATTGCTGCATACAAGCCAAAACACATGAGAGCTTCTCAGTGGGATATGACTGGTTCTATACGCGTTCAATCTGCAAAGTCGGTGGTAAAGAAGACACAGATTGAGAGTGCGTCCGCAAAGGCTGCTTTGCCAGTTCGTGCTAAAAAGTCACCTGCGCATTCAACAAATGATTATGCACAGATTGCAGAGAACTACACCAAGCTTTTAAGCTGGCGTGAACGAACTGTTGCTCGTGCAAAGGGTGCTGCTGCTGTACTTCTTGAGCGTTTAGGACAAGATCCTATGGAGGGTCTACCTATTATTGAGCGTGCAGATGGAACTGTTGGAGATGTTGGTACTGCTTGGTGGACCAAGGCAGTAGGCGAAGAATCCATTACACATGATTTTGGCATCACCGAGATTGGCGCAGAGGCTATTCCTGATGACTTTTCCAATCCTGCTGCAGATATTTCTAGTCGTATTTCTTACGTTGACCAGGGAGTTTTCCCTGAGAAGCGTACGGTTGACGAGCTTGAACACACTGATGACTGGGCCCTTGCTTTGGCAGCAATGGATGAACATTTGGCTCGCCATGAGCAGCCAAAGATGCGTAAGTATCATCCAGTGCAGATGCCACTTATCGGTCAAGTTGCAGCTGATACAGAAGATAAAAGCTCGGTTGAGCTGTCTGACGCAAGACCTGCTGTGCTTGGTGAAGTTGCTGCAGATCAGGCACGTTCTTCTCGTGAGCCAAACTATGCTGGTGTAGTTGCTCAATCAACCTCAATGCCGCTGGTAAAGAGCACAAATGATATGTCCAAGCATATTCAGAATATCTTTGATTCGGTTGAGCGAGAGATGGCAGCTGAGCTTCAGGCGGCTGATGAAAGACCAACACGAGAATTGCTTCGTCTTATTGAGGGTGGTACCAGCAAACTGAAGAAGATTTCTTCTCTTGATTTGAGTGAGAAAACAGCTTCTGAGAAAGTTTCTTACAAACCTCGTCACTTTGCAGGAGATCTTCCGCTGGTACGTGAGGCGTAGAAAGCTATATTAGAAAAAGGACAAAGTATCACTCTAGGTTTGATCTGTCTGTAAAAGTTACTTTTCAAAATTATTTCAAGTTAAATAACATTTTTTGGCTGTAGTTCTCTTTTATGAACTGCAGCCATATTGTGTTGTGTCATATATTCGGCGCTATGGAGATGAGGAGATGAATATGGCACATAGGCTAACGCGACGACGCTTTTTGGAGGTGGCTGGGACCATTGCGGGGTCGTTTGCTCTAGCAGGCTGTTCGTCAAAAAACCAAGACCCCAACTCCATTTACGTTGGCGTGATGGGTCCGTTTACCGGCGATGTTGCTCAGTATGGTCTTGCGGTACGTAGTGGCGTTCTTTTGTATCTTAAGGAGTTTAACAAGCAGGGTGGCGTTAATGGACGCCAGATTGTCCCTATTGTTGAGGACGAGAAAGGCGATTCAACTGAGGCCATTCTTGTCTACAACAAACTTCTTGACGAGAATGTCTGTGCAATTTTAGGTGACGTTACCTCAACGCCAACTATTGCATTAGCTCAGAAATCGGTACTGGACAACATTCCTTGCGTAACGGCATCTGCAACAGCAGAAGATGTTGTTACCCACGGCAATAACATGTTCCGCGCTACCGTTACCGATCCATTCCAGGGTGTTGTTCTTGCGGAGTTTGCTAAAAAGCAGGGCTATCAGCGCGTAGGAACTATCTTTAACTCTGGTGGCGATTATGAGATTGGCGTAAATAACGCCTTTGTTCAGAGAGCTCGTGAGTTGGGCATTGAGGTTGTATCTCAGCAAGGCTACCCAACAGGAGCTGTTGACTTTAACGCCCAGCTTACCAGTATTATTGGACTTGACCCAGATGCTATCTTGGCTCCAAATTATTACCAAGATAATGGCAAGATTGTGACGCAGGCTCGTCAGCTTGGTTACAAGAAGCCCTTTATGGGTGCAGATGGCTGGGCAGGCATTATTGGTGGCGAGCAGGACTATGCTTCTGCGGCTGACCTTGAAGGATGTTTCTATTGCTCTGCATTTGTTGCTTCAAACCCAGATGAAAAAGTCCAGCATTTTGTTAAGGCTTATACCGCAGAATACGGTGAGGCTCCAACTAATTTCTGCTCTTTGGGTTATGACGCAGCAATGATTCTTTGCTCCGCTCTTAAGGCTGTCGAGAAACGCGGTTATACCTACAACTCCAATGAGTATAGGCAAGCCATTATTGACGCGATTGCATCTGGTGTGGTCGAAGGTGTTACTGGAACCCTTTCATATCAGGGAACAGGTGACCCAGTGAAGTCCACCTTGATCATTACCTTTAAAGATGGCAAAGAGTCCATCTATGACACAATTAATCCTTCATAGAAAAGAGAACCTCAGATGTTTTTGACTCAGGTGCTCAATGGACTTCAATTGGGCAGTATTTACGCACTGGTGGCGCTTGGTTACACAATGGTGTACGGCATTATCTTGCTTCTTAACTTTGCACATGGTGACATCATCATGTTTGGCTCCTACGTTGCTTGGATTGCCCTTGTTCAGTTAGGACTCAATCCTGCAATCGCCGTTCTTCTCGCTATTTTTGGTTGTGTTGTTTTGGGAGTCCTTATTGATAAGGTGGCTTATGCACCGCTTAGAGAAGCTCCAAGGCTTTCAATTCTGATTACGGCAATTGGCGTTTCTTATCTGCTTGAAAATGGCGTTCAGCTGCTTCTTGGTGCTGACGCTAAGGTTGTTCCAAGCATTATTGACCTGGGAACTGTTCAGGTATTTGGCTCAACGCTTTCTGGTACCGCTCTTCTGACTGTTGCGGTAACCATTGTGGCAACCGTCGTTCTGACCCTTTTGGTTCAGAAAACCCGTCTTGGTAAAGCCATGCGTGCAGTTTCTGAAGATATGGGCGCGGCTCGTTTAATGGGTGTCAACGTCAATGGCACTATTAGCTTTACCTTTGCAGTTGGTTCTGCGCTTGCGGGTATTGCGGCAATTCTGTACTCCATGGCGTACCAGCAGGTTTCTCCAACCATGGGCGTCATGCTGGGCACTAAGGCATTTGTTGCAGCAGTTCTTGGTGGCATTGGTTCTATTCCAGGTGCTGTTATTGGTGGTCTTATTGTCGGCTTTTCTGAGGTCTTTGTTGCCGCCTTTGGCTTGTCTGTCTGGCAAGATGCAGTTGTCTTCTTACTCTTGATTCTTGTCCTTGTTGTCAAACCAACTGGCCTGCTCGGCCGACCAGTTACTGAGAAAGTGTAAGGGGGCTCACATGACTAAGATGTATCCACGCGATAATAACCACAACCCTGTAATTGTCACTGGTTTTGGTGGAAAAGATGGTCAGCGTCGTGAGCTTACTATGCCTGCTCGCTATGCCATCAATGCAATTCTTGTTGCACTCTTTGTCTTTGGCGGAAACTTTTTGGTAGGAGAGGGCTTTATTTCTCGCTATCAGACCGTTGTTTTTGAGCAAATCGGCGTCTATGTTCTGATGACTGTTTCTCTGAACATTGTTACTGGTTATTTGGGACAGCTTCCTTTGGGTCACGCTGGCTTTATGTCCATTGGTGGTTATGCCTGTGCAATCTTTATTATTCGCATGATGCCACTTTTTGGTCTGAATGCTCAAGCTATGGCATCAGGATCTACTCCAGCAGTGATTCTCTTTGTTGCAGGTCTTTTGTTTGGCGGAATTTGCGCCGCGCTTATGGGTGTAGTTATTGGTATTCCAGCACTTCGACTGCGTGGTGATTACCTAGCCATTATTACCTTAGGTTTTGCAGAGATTATCCGTGTTGTACTGGTAAACATAGACTCTGCTCTTGGCTTCAAACTTACTGGCGGAGCATCTGGTCTAACAGGCATTCCTGCCTATACAGGTTACCTAAACACAGCGATTGTAGTTTCATTTGCCATTTTTGCTATTCATACTTTAATGAAGTCTCGATATGGCCGCGCTATTCTCGCTATTCGAGATAATGAGATTGCAGCAGAGGCATCAGGCGTTAACACTACGTATTACAAGACCCTGGCATTTGTTTTTTCAGCGTTTCTTGCGGGCATTGCTGGAGGCCTTTACGCAGGATGTATTGGTGTTATGGCACCTGCTAAGTTTGGCTTCATGAAGTCTGTTGAGATTTTAGTTATGGTTGTTCTGGGCGGCATGGGCTCTATGTTTGGCTCTGTTGTATCTGCGACTGTTTTAACTGTGCTCCCAGAAGCTCTACGCGCCTTTGCTGACTACCGCATGGTCGCTTATGCAATTGTGCTGATTCTGGTCATGATTTTTAGACCAGAGGGCCTGTTTGGTTCGTATGATTTCTCGCTGTCTCGCATTATTGAGCGTGTTATGAATAGAGACTTTCCTTGGAATAAAGATGACTCAGACGAGCAGATAGATGTGCAAAGCGATGCCTCAACTGATTCGAAGGAGGCGTAAGATCAATGGCAACTAAAAACCCTACAAAACTTATTAGGCAAGAATCTCCTAATCTCATTCCTGAGCGAGACCTCGGTGCTATTCCAGTTCTTCAGGCCGAGCACTTAGGTATTGACTTTGGTGGTTTGACAGCTGTTAATGACTTCAATATTGCTCTTGGACCTACTGAGATTTCTGGCATCATTGGACCTAATGGTGCAGGTAAAACAACCGTGTTCAACTTGTTGACCAACGTCTATAAGCCAACACGTGGTTCTGTCATGATTGATGGTTATGACCTAGCTGGAAAAAGCGTTGTTGAGGCAAATCACATGGGCATTGCTCGTACCTTCCAGAACATTCGTCTGTTCAACAAAATGACTGTTTTAGAGAACATTCAGGTTGGACAGGGTAGTCACATGACGTCTCACTTCTTTGAGGATATTTTCCGTCTTCCAGCTCACTGGAAGCAGGAAAAAGAGAGTGCTGATAACGCTTACGAGCTGCTTCGTATTTTTGGCATGGAGAATCTTTCAAATACCCTTGCAGGTAACCTGCCTTATGGTGCTCAGCGTAAGCTTGAGATTCTTCGTGCTCTGGCAACTCAGCCTAAGATTTTGCTGTTGGATGAGCCAGCTGCAGGTATGAATCCAGCAGAGACCGACGAGCTTATGGAGAATGTCCTTAAGATTCGTGACGACTTCAAGATAGCTGTTCTTCTCATTGAACATGACATGAAGTTTGTCATGGGTATCTGCGAGGGATTGGCTGTTCTTGATCACGGCAACATCATTGCAAAAGGAACGCCAGAAGAGGTTCAGAACAATCCTCGCGTTATCGAGGCATATCTTGGAAAGCAGGAGGTGCGCTAATGGCCGCTGAAACTACAAACACCCAGGCAGCAGGCGCAGAAAAAACCCTGCTGTCTGTCAAGGATCTTAATGTTTCTTATGGCGCAATCCACGCGGTCCAGGGTATCTCGTTTGATATCCATGAAGGCGAGATTGTCACTCTTATTGGTGCTAATGGTGCAGGTAAATCAACTACCTTGAACACCATTGCTGGTCTAGTAAAGCCTGACTCTGGCACCATTACGCTTGGCGAGAAAAACCTTGTAGGTATGCGTGCTCACAAGATTGTTGAGGCTGGCTTGGCATTGTGTCCTGAGGGTCGTCGCGTGTTTTCTCGCATGAGTGTTGCTGAAAATCTTGAGATGGGTGGCTACACTCAGTCTGATTCCCAAAATGCTAAGACCGTCAAGATGGTCTACGAGCATTTCCCACGTCTTCGTGAGCGCAAGAATCAGCTAGCAGGAACGCTTTCTGGCGGCGAGCAGCAAATGCTTGCCATGGGACGCGCTCTGATGAGTAAGCCTAAGCTGCTGATGCTCGATGAGCCCTCTATGGGCCTGGCTCCTATTTTGATTGAGGAGATTTTCCAGATCATTCGTCAGCTTGGTGATGCAGGAACTACCATTTTGCTGGTTGAGCAAAATGCTAACATGGCGCTTAAGGTTGCTGACCGTGCATACGTTCTTGAACTTGGAAAGGTTGCTAAGCAAGCTACCGGTCAGGAACTTTTGCATGACGATGACGTTCGCAAGGCTTATCTTGGTGCATAAACGCGCCTTATGGTATACGTGTCCTAAACGTTGCTCGTGACTTAAAAACCCGGCTCCTATGTAGCAAAGGAGCCGGGTTTTGTTGTTATGATCTACGTTAAATTTCGTCAAAAGTTTTGTGGTGTTGTTGGCCATCATCTAAGGTAAGGACAGTTCCTAGAAGAGCTGGCTCAAGAATCTGAATCCAAAAATCGCCTCTAACTTGCTTGGCGTTTTCGGCAACAGCGCGCGCAGTCACAGGAGAGTCGCAAATAGCAATCATAGTTGCTCCTGATCCAGAAATAACAAACGTGCACGCACGCGCAAGCTTAGCTACTTGCTTGAGCTCTTCGTAATCGGGGATAAGTTCTTTACGATAAGGCTCGTGAAGCTTATCGTTGCAAGCTGCTGCTAACAGTCCGCTGTTTCCTGTTTCAAGCGCATGAGTGACAGCGACAGTACGGCCCATCTGATAAACAGCCGTTTCAAGGGAGACTTTTTGCGGAACTACCTTGCGAGCATCTTCGGTGTTGACTGAGTAAGGTGGTGCAATTGCTACAAAAGATAGACCTCGTGCTACCAATCTGCGAGTGCAAATGGTATGGCCACCTTCAACAAAAGACGAAGTCAGACCACCATAAATAGCAGGGGCTACATTATCAGGATGACCCTCAAAATGGCAAGCAAAATCAAGTGCGCGTTCAGGATCCCAACCACTGTGAGATTCAGTCAATGCAGCTGCAATACCTGCAATAACACAGGTTGAACTTGAGCCAAGTCCTCCCGATAGAGGGATGGGCGAGTCAATGGTGATATGTTTAGGTGTGGGCTCTTCGCCGAGTTTCTCGCAGGCACGTATATACGATGTCCACACAAGGTTGTCGTCATTTCTGAATTGCTCAGGGCAGCCGTCAATAATAAGTGTAGGAGACTCCTTAAATGAAATCTTTGCTCGCAGGTTAAATGCAAGACCCAATGTATCGTAACCGACGCCAATGTTTGCTGAGGTGGCAGGTACAGAAACGGTCAAGATGGTGTTGTCTAGCATGTAAAACCTGCTTTCTCAGTGTTTAACAAGCAAAAATGCGCTCGCATGTTTCAACAACATATGAAGCAAGTTGTTCTTTCTCGCGAACGTCAGTATGAATGATAACGTTATCATTCAGCGATGAAAGCTGGATTGGCGGAATCGTACCTGTGATTTCGGCGAGCGTATGCATACAGGCAAAGTCATCCAGGCCAACGGTCGAGTGGCCCAGTGCGGCAAGCACGTCGGACGAGAACTTATATGGGCTCGCGGTGGACAGACATACACGCACGTTGTTTGCCTGGCGAGAAACCCTGTCAAGCACGTGTTTTGCGACGGCTGTGTGAGGGTCAATCAGCGCACGACAATTCTCCCAGGTAGAACGGATAGTCTCACGTGTCTGGTCGTCGGTGGCAAATCCGGCGTCAAAGGTCTGGCGAATGGTATCCATGAGCTGAGTAGGAACTGTGTAGATACCCTTTGTTACCAGCTGGTTCATCAGATAGCTGACAAGCTCAGTATCCTTGCCAGATGCAAGATAGAGAAGTCGTTCAAGGTTTGATGAAACTAGAATATCCATTGATGGAGAGATAGTCTTTTCAAATGTACGCCTGCGGTCGTAGGTGCCTGTTTCCAAGAAATCAGTTAGCACTTTATTGCTGTTAGAAGCCACAATAAGGCGATCAACAGGCAGTCCCATTTCTTTTGCAAAGTAGCCTGCAAGGACATCGCCAAAGTTACCAGTTGGAACGCAGAAAGTAACTTTTTGTCCTTGTGTAATTGTACCCTTGTTCACTAGCTGAGCATACGCGTCAAAGTAGTAGGTAACCTGTGGAGCTAAGCGACCAATATTGATAGAGTTAGCGCTAGAAAGCACCGTATCTTTGTTAGCTAGCTCACGCGCCAGCTCAGTGTTAGCAAATATTGCTTTAGCAGCGTTTTGCGCATCATCAAAGTTGCCTTTAACAGCGCAGACGGAAACGTTAGAACCTTTTTGAGTCACCATTTGAAGACGCTGAATGTCCGAGACTTTTCCCTCTGGATAAAAGACGGTAATACCCATGCCTGGTACGTCTTTAAAGCCTTCAAGCGCGGCTTTACCAGTGTCTCCGGAGGTGGCGGTCACGATCATGATGTTTTTGCCCGCAGCACCCGTGACACCCAGAGCGCCCGCGTCCTTGCGAGCAACACTCATCAAGCGAGGAAGCATCTGAAGCGCAACGTCTTTAAACGCCGATGTTGGTCCGTGGAAAAGTTCAAGGAGCCAGTCATCTCCCACAGCAGAAACAGGTGTGATGGCATCAGTGTCCCACTGAGAGCCGTAAGCACCTTCAATACAGCTATTTAGCTCCTCAGGCGTATAGTCATCTAGCAGAGCAGAAAGCACGTCATAAGCAGTAGCTTTAAAGCCTTGAGCGCAAACCTTTGCAAGATCAAGAGGTTTCTCGCCAATAGCATCTTGGATGTAAAGGCCACCATTGGGAGCAATGCCTTGCAAAATAGCCTGTTTACCCAAAACGTTATGGTTAGAGCTTCTTGTGCTGTGATATGCGACGGCCATAAAACCACCAATCTGTAGAACATGCTGCGTATTGCGTTTCTATTATTTTAACAGTGAGAAGAAAATGACGCTTGTAACATAGAATTGTTCATAGCATTATGAAGATGAGAAAATTGTTTCTTAGATTCTGCTAAAAGTCTTTGTAGTTTTGTCTCTGCGATTGTATTCTGTGTAGTTATTTTTGTGAGCAATTGTTTTAGCTACGCAATCGCCTTTGTTGTGTAAAGATGACCGCTAGATTTGGAGCCATATGCAAAACGTAGCCCTACTTGGATTTGGAACGGTTGGTGCTTCAGTTGCGCGCATTCTTGATGAGCACGTTTCTGACGTTAACCTGACGTCCATCTTGGTTAGAGCTGGTAAAGAGTACGTTGACCCTCGTGCAACGTCTGATTTTGATGCGCTTTTGTCTGATTCTGCTCTTGATACTGTTGTTGAGTGTATAGGTGGTCTCTCGCCAGCCTATGAGTACATTAAAGCGGCGCTTACTGCTAAGAAAAATGTTGTCACCTCAAATAAAGCTGTGGTCTCAGCTCATTTTGAGGAGTTTATGACACTTGCCGCTGAAGCGGGCGTTAATTTTAAGATTGAAGCGTGTGTCTGTGGTGGCATCCCTTGGATTGCAGGAATTCAGAAGGTTCGTCGTATTGATACTATTTCTGCGTTCTGGGGAATCATGAACGGCACCACTAACTACATTGTTTATTCCATGCTTAAAGATGGAACGGACTTTTCTGAGGTTTTGAGTAAGGCTCAGGAGCTGGGTTATGCTGAACGAGACCCATCAAGCGATATTGACGGTATTGATGTCCGCTCTAAGACCATGATTTCTTCGTCCATTGCTTTTGACGTTATCTGCACAGACCAGATTCCTATGTCTGGTATTAGAAATTTAACTAAGCGCGATCTTGCCATGTTTGGCAGCCACGATATGACTATCAAGCTCTTTGGACGAGGTGTTTCCAACGGTTCATCGTATGCGGTGGCTGTTGAGCCTGTTGCTGTGCCGCTTTCAACCATTGAGGCCAACGTTCCTACTAACTTTAACGTTGCAACAGCCGTGGGAAATACCATCGGAGAGCTCAAGTTCTATGGTCAAGGAGCTGGTGGTGACCCAACAGCAAATGCTGTCGTACAGGATATTATTGACTGCGCCGCGACTCCTGCTGGGGGCCAGCAGACCTTCTCGGCAGATCTTTCGTATAATCCAGAGCTGCTTGTTTCTGATTACATTTTTAGGACACAAGCGGATGTCCCGAGTGGTACGTTCTGGGAGCCAGGTGCTCAGTTGGTTAAAAATCTAAGTGCCGAGAAGGCCCGTGAGCTTCTTTCCGTTGCGCTTTCGCAAGACCCTACAACCTTTATGGCTGCTCTTGAAAAGAGGAATTAGAAATGATTAAAATTGCAAAATTTGGTGGCTCAAGTGTTGCTTCCGCAGAGCAGTTTAAAAAAGTTAAAGCTATTGTTGAGGCTGACCCTGACAGACGTTTTATTGTTTCATCTGCAGCGGGAAAACGCCATTCAAGCGATAATAAGATTACTGACCTTTTGCTGTTGGTAAATGCCCACATTGAGTATCACGTTGACTGCACATCTTTGCTTGCAGACATCGAGGCTCGTTTTGTGGAGATTGCTGATGAGCTGGGAGTTTTGTGGCCTGTCGCTGAGGAGTTTGAGAAGTTTGCTGCAAACATCAAGTCCTTCTCGCCAGAGTATGTAGTAAGTAGGGGTGAGTGGTTTACTTGCCAGATTCTTGCTGAGTATCTTGGTCTGCCCTTTGTTGATGCTGCAGATGTTATGCTGTTCCATCATGACGGTACTATTGATATGGAGCGCACAGCATCCAGGCTCAAAGAAGTAGTTGCTCGCAGCGGTTCGTTTGTGCTGCCAGGCTTCTACGGTGCTACCGTTGACGGTGCAATTAAGCTGTTCCAACGTGGCGGCGGCGATATTACTGGCGCAATTGTTGCTCGCTGTTTAGATGCAGACTTATATGAGAACTGGACTGACGTGTCCGGTTTCCTGTCTGCTGATCCTCGTATTGTTGAGAATCCGCGCGCTATCGGCCGTATTACTTTTGACGAGATGCGTGAGCTTTCCTATATGGGTGCTTCTGTTTTACAGGAGGAGGCAATTTTTCCTGTTCGTGAGGCAAATATTCCAATTCAGATTAAAAATACCAACCGTCCAGAAGACGTGGGCACGGTAATTAGAGAGACCGCTGATGGCGATACGAGCGAGCACTTGATTACTGGTATTGCAGGCAAGAAGGACTTCCTAGCAATTCACGTCAAAAAGGCACACATGTCTAACGAGGTTGGCGTTATTAGTCGTGCGCTCAATATTGTTGAGCGTTATGGCGTCTCTGTTGAGCACATTCCAACAGGCGTTGATTCGTTTGGTATCGTAGTAAATGCTTCCGATGTAAAGGATACGGTCTATTCCATCATCAGCGATATTCGACGCGAGATTGAGCCTGATGACATTACGATGGTAGACCGCCTAGCTCTTGTTTCTGTTGTTGGTCGAAATATGTCCAGGCGTTCCGGCACCTCTGGTAAGATCTTTGGTGCACTGGGTAATGCTGGCGTCAACATTCGTATGATTACGCAGAGCTCGGAAGAAATTAGTATTATTGTGGGCGTCGATAATGCCGACTTTGATCGCACAATTGGCGTCATTTATAACGGATTTGTTCGTGATGAAATGGTTTCGAGGTAACTATGACTTTTGATCCAAACGGTAAGGTTGTTGCAATTCTTGGTGCTACCGGAGTTGTTGGTGCCCAGATGATGCAGTGCCTTGAAGAGCGTAATTTTCCTATTAAGGAGCTAGTGCTTTTGGCATCCGCTCGAAGCGCTGGTAAAACTATTGAATTTGCTGGTCAGCAGATTGTAATTCGCGAGGCAACTCCTGAGGCTTTTGAGGGTGTAGATATTGTTCTTGGTGCAGCTGGCGATGAGCAAGCAAAAGAACTGCTTCCTGAGGCAGTTAAGCGTGGATGCGTCTGCGTTGATAACTCTCATGCATTCAGAATGGATCCAAATGCTCCACTAGTAATTCCAGAGATTAACGCCGAGGATATTAAAAATCATAACGGCATCATCTCTAATCCAAACTGTGCAACCATTATTGGTCTTGTACCTCTGTATCCTTTGCATAAGGCAGCAGGTGCAAAGCGTATTATTGCTTCAACGTATCAGGCTGCATCAGGTGCCGGCCTTCCTGGTCTTACGAGCCTGAAGAACCAGATGGCTGATGTTGTTGCGGGTAGGGAAGTAACCGAGACCTCTCCTTTTGCATATCAGCTGGCTGTCAACCTGATTCCACAGATTGGCGGTTTTGACGAGGTTGGTTACACTTCTGAGGAAATGAAGATGCAAAACGAAGGTCGCAAGATTATGCACCTTCCTGAGTTGCGTGTTAATTGCACCTGTGTTCGTGTTCCAACGATGCGTTCACACTCTGAGTCAATTACTGTTGAGTTTGAGCGTCCTTTGAGTCCTGATGAGGCTCGCGCAATTCTTGAGGATGCTCCAGGTATCAAGGTTGTGGACAACCCTGCAGAGCTTCAGTACCCAATGCCTCTTGATACTTCTGATCAGGACCTTATCTATGTTGGTCGTATTCGCGAGGATCTTTCTGCTGATGAGGGCACTCATGCGTTGACTTTCTTCTGCTGCGGAGACCAGATTAGAAAGGGCGCTGCAACTAACGCCGTCCAGATTGCAGAGTACCTGCTGTAATATCCCGTGCATTGCTGCGTGACCTCGCGGTTTGTCTGTTTGCTGAGCACTATGGCGCTGGTTGTAAGTGCGCGTGACGTGTGGCACTTAACGCGGTGCAGCATTTGCTGATTCAGTATCCGCTCAATCCCTTTCCTGGAATTGAGCGGATATTTTTTGTGTCTAGATAGGATTTATCAAAGATATTGTGCCGTTCGGCGGCAAAATGGTAAAAAATGCGTTTAGTTGGAGTATCCAGAAATACTCGGTTTTTATGCATGCCTTCTACTAGCAGTTTTACGTGGACAAAATTACGAAAATTATCACAAAATTTCTGAACTGGGCAAACGTAAGTGACAAACCTCCGAGTTCTAAAAATAATCTCCAACTAAACGGATTTTTTACCCAAAACAGTGCCTCTAGTTTGATATATCAATTTCTTGATTAGTTTTCATGAATATTAGCCAATGTTTATGCACAAATCACTTATTGTTCGTTAATCGGACGCGAAATAGCTTATCTAAATAGTTAAGGCTTTTATTCGAACAGGTATTCTACTTTTACAGTAGACATACAGTTTGGAGGCAAAATGGAGGCACTTGCGCTACTTACCTAACAAAAAAGGTAGACGGCAAGCCATCTACCTTGGGTTTTTGGTGCCTCCTGCGCGATTCGAACGCGCGACCTGCGGTTTAGAAGACCGACGCTCTATCCAGCTGAGCTAAGGAGACGAAAAGCGTTGTTCATTATAGCAATAAGGATTGCAAAAGCATTGCACCATCGAAGATTTTCTTATTAGATGGGTGATAAAGAAAAAACTAGCTACACTAAAACAGCTACACTGATTTCAAACCTATGTGAACGGGGACAGTATGTTTTACGATTTTGAATCCCGCGTTGATCGCGCTGGTACTGGTTCTAGAAAATGGAACGTCATGTACGACGTAAATCCCAATGTAGCTCCTGGTATTCCACCTTTTTCTGTTGCTGATATGGAATATCATACAGCCCCAGAGATTGTTGAGGGCCTTAAGGAATACATTAACGATGCAATCCTTGGGTATTCCGTTCCAACTGACCAGATGAAGCAGGCTGTGTGCACGTGGATGAAGACACGTCACAACTGGGATGTAAGGTCAGAGTGGTTAATCAACTCTTCCGGTGTGGTTCCGGCGCTCTTCGCTGCCGTTGCTGAGTTTACTAAGCCAGATGAAGGCGTCATTCTGTTCACACCTGTTTACCATCCGTTTTACATGGCAGTTGAGGAGAATAACCGTACACTGGTAGAGTGTCCGCTTGTCTTATCAGAGGGCCCTCATTACGACATTGACTTTGATTTGCTAGAAAAGCTTGCTGCTGAGCCTAAGAACACTTTGCTTATTTTGTGCTCACCACATAACCCAAGTGGTCGAGTGTGGACTAAAGAGGAGCTGACACGTATTGCAGATATTGCAGTTAAGCACAACCTTATTGTAGTTGCTGACGAGATTCATCATGATCTAATCATGCCTGGCTCCGTTCACACTGTCTTTGAGACAATCTCCGATGAGGTAGCAGCACGTACTATTACCTGTACTTCCGCTTCAAAAAGCTTCAATTTGGCTGGCACACAGTTCAGCAACATTATTGTGAGTAATCCAGAGCTGCGCAATCGCCTTGAGAAACGCTTGCAGGCCCGAGGGACTACTTCATGCAATCCAATAAGCTTCAAGGCCTGCGAGCTGGCTTATAGCAAGGGTGCGGCTTGGCTGGATGCGTGTATAAAAGCCGTTGATACTAACCAGAAGTTGGTTTTGAACTTTTTTGCTACAAAGCATCCTCGCGTTAAGCTTGCGCCAATCACAGGTACATATCTTCAGTGGCTTGACTTCAGAGATCTTGACCTTACACCAGAAGAGCTCGACCACCTGTTAGAGTTTGAGGCTCAGGTATTTTTCACTGATGGTGTCTTTTTTGGTAAGGCTGCTCAGGGATTTAAGCGCTGGAATTTGGCTGCGCCTAGAGTTGAGATTGAAGAGGCATTGGAACGTTTAGATGTATCTCTTTCAGCTCACGGATTTTAAGAGTAAGCCAGGAGCTTTAGGCTCAAATAATTCTGTTTACCTATCTTTTCCTTATACGCAGTTTTTTGCGGAGAAGTTTTTTCTTCTCCGCATTTTGTTTAGCGAGAAACCCGTTGTGCTGGTAAATTCCAAAGAAGATTAAAAAAGAGTTGAAAAATATGTGTTTCTCGCTTGCATCTTTTTCTGATTCTGTAATAATGATTTAGCTGCGTTTCATGAGGTGGCCAAATGGTGGGAGTAGCTCAGTTGGCAGAGCGACGGACTGTGGCTCCGTAGGTCGAGGGTTCGAGCCCCTTTTCCCACCCCATTCGAAGCGTTTATCGGATCGTTAGCTCAGCTGGTAGAGCAGGGGACTCTTAATCCCAAGGTCCAGGGTTCGAACCCCTGACGATCCACCATTTAAATTTCAAACCCTGACTCAAGTCAGGGTTTATTTTTTTATGAGTCGTGAGTTTCTAATTGTTTGTTGAGAGCGATTGCGTCATACTGAAGTCTCCATGATTTTATTGTAGTTCGGAGGACTTGCCGTGATTTACACAATGACGCTTAATCCCGCGCTTGACTATGTCATGCATCCAAACACATTGGACATGGGCTTTACCAATCGCTCTTCCTCAGAAGAGTTGCATTGTGGTGGTAATGGAATTAATGTCTCTACTCTTTTAAAAGAGCTGGACAAGGTTACCGTTGCCATGGGAATTGTTGGAGGTTTCACTGGAGAGTATCTGCTAAGTGATCTTCAGCGTCAGGGAATTCCTAGTAACTTTGTTAAGCTAGATTCTGGTTTTACCCGCATTAACGTCAAACTTAACGGCATTGTTATGACTATGGTCAACGGCAATGGCCCACGCATTCCAGAGAAGAAGGTTGATGAGCTTCTGGAGCGCATGGATGTTGTTGGCGCTGGTGACACCCTGGTTCTTACGGGATCTATTCCAAGTTCACTTCCTGAGGACATCTACACTCGTCTTATGGCTCAGCTTGCAGGTCGCGGCATTCAGTTTGTTGTTGATGCCCCAGGCCAGCTGCTTATGGAGGCTATTAAGGCTCAGCCGTTCTTGATTAAACCTAACAACCATGAGGTTGGACGAATTTTTGGTGCCAATCCAGAGACTCCCGAAGAGTGCATTCCATTTGCAAAGAAGCTCCAGGACGGTGGCGCTCGTAACGTTATCGTTTCTTGTGGTGGTGCAGGTTCTTTGCTTCTGGATGAGTACGGCACTGAACACATTGTCCCAACTGCTAAGATTCGCCTGGTTAATGCGACTGGCGCTGGAGACTCCATGGTTGCTGGTTTTCTTGCAAAAATTACTACTGGCTATGATTACGATACTGCACTTATCTACGCTTCTGCCTGCGGTACCGCAACTGCTGCAAGCAAGGGAATTGCAAAGCGTGCAACTATCGATCGCGTTGTTACTGCCCTTTATAAGAAAATGGGCCGAGAAATGCCTGCTTCTATTGCTGAAGAGATCAAATTAGCTCGTCAAAAAGAAGAAAGCCGTGATTCTAAGGCATCTTGGCTTGCTGATAACAAGTAGCAAATTTCTGGTACTGCGTTTTTCTCAAAGAATGTAGTAGTAAAAGTATTACTTGTTGTTTTACTAAATAAGGTTTTTAGCACTTGGTAAGAAAGATTTTCTTACCAAGTGTTTTTATTGAAATTTATTTAAAGATACTCATAACGTAACAGGTCAAAAAAATGTTACTCTGTAGAAAGACAGTTTTGTTTCTGCACCAGTTGCCCTATGTGGTTAGGTTTGCAGAACTTTATACACCGCTATGCGGAAAATGATAGGAGCAAGTATGTTTGAGGGAGTCAATGCGTCTAACGGAATCGGCATCGGCACTGCTCAGGTTGCCGTAGATCCAGACCTCACTTTTACTCCGCACACTGTTGAAGACACTGCTGCAGAGAAGGCTCGCTATGCAGAGGCTGTAACTAAGTTTATCGCACAAACTAATGCACAGATTGAGCGTATGACCAAGACAGTGGGTGAGGAAGCTGCTGCAATTATGGGTGCTCACATCGAGTTTGCTGAGGATGAGGGCATCAAAGAGGCTGTTAACGGCGCTATTGACGGTGGCACCTGCGTTGAGCAGGCTGTAAGTGACGCATATGACATGTACTACAACATGTTCCTTGGCATGGAAGATGAGCTCTTCCGTGAGCGTGCCGCAGACGTTGCTGACGTCAAGACTGGTCTTCTCGCTGACCTTCTTGGCAAGGAGGTTGTTGACCTTTCTACACTTCCAGAGAACTCCGTTATTGTCTGCCATGAGCTGACTCCTTCAATGACTGCAGACATCGATAAGGACCACGTAGCAGGTATTGTTACCGAGACAGGCGGCCGTACTTCTCACTCCGCAATTATTGCTCGTGCTCTTGAGATTCCTGCAGTTCTTTCTGTTCCTAACATTACTTCTGAGGTTGCAACAGGTAACGCCATTGTTGTTGACGGCACTAACGGCAAGGTTGTCGTCAATCCTTCTGAGGCTGAGCTTGCTGAGTACAAGGCTCAGGCTGAGGCTTATGCTGCAGAAAAGGCTGCTCTTGAGGCTTACCGTGGCAAGGAGACTGTAACTGCTGACGGTATCAAGGTTCTGCTTGTTGCTAACATCGGCAACCCAGATGACGCTAACGGCGCAGTTGACGCTGACGCTGAGGGCATTGGCCTGTTCCGCTCCGAGTTCTTGTTCATGGACGCAAAGGAGCTCCCAAGCGAGGAAGAGCAGTTTGCTGCCTACCAGAAGGTTGCTCTTCGCCTGAAGGATAAGCCAGTCATCATCCGTACCCTTGATGTTGGTGGCGATAAAGAGATTCCTTACCTTAATATGAAGGCTGAGGAAAACCCATTCATGGGCTTCCGTGCTATCCGTTACTGCCTCAACAATGCTGAGCAGTATAAGGTTCAGCTCCGTGCTCTTCTCCGTGCATCTGCATTTGGTGACATCAAGATTATGCTTCCTCTTGTCACCACTGTTGACGAGGTTCGTGAGGCTAAGGCTCTTGTTGAGGAGTGCAAGCGTGAGCTTGACGCCGAGGGCGTGGCTTACAACAAGGACATTGAGGTTGGCACTATGATTGAGACCCCATCTGCATCTCTGATTGCAGATAAACTGGCTCGTGAGTGCGACTTCTTCTCCATTGGCACCAATGACCTTATTGGTTACACCATGTGCGCTGACCGCGGTAATGATCGCGTTGCTTACCTCTACGAGGTCTACCAGCCATCCGTTCTCCGTTCTCTCAAGTTCCTCATCGGCGAGGGCAACAAGGAGAAGATCATGGTTGGTATGTGCGGCGAGGCGGCTGCAGATCCGCTGCTCATTCCAGTCCTTCTTTCCTTTGGCCTGGACGAGTTCTCCGTTTCTGCACCATCTGTCCTGCGCACCCGTAAGACCATTGCTGCTTGGACAAAGGCTGAGGCAGACGAGCTCACCGCTCGTGTCATGGAGCTTGATACCGCAGCTGAGGTTAAGGCTCTGCTTGAGCGTGAAGCTCGCTAAGTCTTAGCTCACACAATACAAATTTAGGGGTATCTGCACTGGCAGATGCCCCTGTTTCTTTAGCAAAAACCTTTTGGCGAGAAAATCAATCTTCTCGCAAAGCGCAACCTACGATATACAAGCCACATTGCGTACTAGGGAATAATCACGGAAAGAGCGTCGGGGATAACTTCAATAACAAACTGCTCTGCAAAAGGAAGCTCCTCACCATCAACTTGAACAGGAACAGGCTCGTGAAAAGTTACCACTGCTTGTTTGAGGTGACGCTCTTCGATGATACGTGAGTTGACGTGCTTACCAGCTCTTGCTAGACCAAACAAAGCTAGCAGGTGAGGAATGTTGGGCACTTTGGTGTTGTAGCAAACGGTGAGAAGACCGTCATCGGGGTGTGCGTGTGGGCAAACCTTAAAGCCTCCACCATACGTAGGACCAACCTGGAAGGCCATGATAAGTGCTTGAAGATCAATGTTTTTCTCACCATCAAACGAGACGGAGCAGGAATAACCTTTGCTGCCAGCAGCCATAAACTTGAGCCCTGAGGTCAAGAAGAGCGCTTCGCCTTCAGTTGATGAGTTGTTTGCGCGGCGTTTTGTGGTATCAGCCGCAATAGCTGCATCAAGTCCAAACGACATGGTTTCCATGAAGTAAACGTTGTTGACGCGACCAATTTCTAGTTGGGTAACCTTGCCGCGAACCAACTGTGCAAACGCACCTTCTGGGTCATTGATTTTCATGCCCAGAGTGCGTGCATAATCATTTCCAGAACCCATTGGGATAATGCCAAGAGCAGGGCGTGTCTCTGGCGATAAGGTCATGAGGCCGTTGACCACTTCATGGATGACGCCATCTCCACCAAGTGCGACAACCGTATCAAACTCTGAGGCTTCTGCGGCCATGACGCGAGCGTCACCCATAGCTGTGGTGAGTTTAAGCTCGTATCCGTTGGTTGCAGCTGAATAGCTGGCCAAAAAGTGGCGAGCAAACTCTGCACCAGCAGCGCCTTTACCACTGTGAGCAGCAGGGTTAGCGATGATAAGTGTGCGTCCAAGAGGGGATAGAGACATTTTGCACCATTTCTCTAAGCGCTACTGTTGATCATGTTGTTATTTAAGAGTCTTGCCACCACGTAAATAAACAAAATAGTGGAGAAAACAGTTCAACAACATTTCAAGTTTAAACGGCTTCGTCGGTCTGTGCTAGGATAAAACATACAGAATTCGTTAGAAAAGGATAGCGCGTGAGCGAGTCTTTAACACCAATCAATAATGTGCAGGAAGTAAGCATTGTTTCTGCTCGAGATGCATGGTATCCAACGCATCAGCGAGATCAGTTCATTTTGCGTCAGCTGGTAAGCAAAGACTTCAAGCTCAAATATCGTCGCTCTATTTTGGGTGTTGTGTGGTCGGTTTTGAACCCACTTTTGATGATGACGGTTATGGCGGTTGTCTTTTCTACCTTTTTGGGTAATCGCGCTGAGGATGTTGTGAATTATCCTTTATATCTTATTCTGGGTAACACGGCATTTCAGCTCATGAACGATGCTACTACTATGGGAATGCGCTCAATTATTGATGCGTCTAGTCTTCTTAAGAAGGTTCGCATTAATCGTGTTGTTTTTCCTATTCAGAAGGTTCTTTTTGCAGTTGTAAACTATCTTTTCTCGCTTATTGCTGTTGGCATTGTCATGCTTGTCTTCCGCATTCCACTAACTATTTACGCACTGTTGACACCCGTTGCCTTGCTGCTTTTAGCTTGTTTTTGCATTGGGCTTGCAATGCTTCTCTCGGCCCTTGCGGTCTTCTTTAGAGACGTTATTCACTTGTGGAGTGTTGTAACCACCGCCTGGATGTATGGCACGCCTCTGTTTTATTCCGTTAACATTATGTCGCCTTGGATGCTTCAGATTGAGCGTTTTAATCCAATGTTTCACTTTGTAACATTTATTAGAGACTGTCTTCTTTTTCAGAAATTCCCTGCAACAAGCACAATTTTAGGTTGCTTTGTTTCAGCAGTCCTTGCTCTTGTTATTGGCTATATGGTTTTTCATAAATTAGAGAAGAAATTTATTCTTCATATTTAACGCAAAACTATCTCTTTGAAATAACTTTATAGCAGAACGTTTCTGGGTGACTGCGAGTTTGCGTAAAGCCAAACATAATGCCTCTCGAGTTAAATGAATGGCTTTCTACCACCGCTACGCAATTAAAAAATCCAAGCTCCAGATGTTGAAGGTCTTCTTTAGTTGCCAACTCAACACTGATTGTTCTTTTGCTCTTTAGAATTTTCATGTGAAGCGTGTTCTCTAAATATGCAAAGATAGACGTAGAAGCATCGTCAATGGTTAAATTTCCTACAGCAGAGGCTAAAAGGTAATCGTTGTCTATCTGGCGAGAATACCCATTGAGTTTGCGAATTCGAACTATATGTATAAGTTCTTCCCCTGCTTTAAACCCAGTTTGACGGGAAATCTTGTCTGTGCACGGTACATGTTCGAATACAATGACGTTTGTATCAGGTACAAGATGGTTTCTGTGGGCATATTCTTGAAAGGACTCAAGTCCTTCTAGTGAACCAATAACTTCACTTGGTTTTTTCTGCCAGATAACACGAACGCCCCTGCCATGAATTGGTTGAAGGAGCGCTTCATCCGATAGGAGAGTAAGTGCTCGTCGGACAGTGTTTCTTGAGCAAGAATATGTTTTGGTAAGCTTCATTTCGGTGGGTAAATAGGACTCATAGGCGTAGGTACCGTCTAAGATTTTATTTTTTAAATCCTGATAAATCGTATCGAATAGTGCGCTTGGCATAGTATTTCCTTAATAAGCTGCTGAAGTTCAAAGTTACCTGTTCAAATTACCCTTGATTAGATAGTAGCTTTATAGATATAAAACGAACATAAAATGGTTCCTTTCATACCATTTACCGATAAATTTATACCGCTCGGAAGTGAGTTGTTTAAACAACTTAACAGTACAAATATACTTTTCTTCGTAGACGTAAGCACAATTGTTTTGACAGTGTATCAAAGCATGGCTTATGAAAATCATGAGAAGAGACGTCAACCTAGCAAAGGGTTAGGGGCGCTCTCTAAGGAGGAGTCTTATGTCTGGTATCAATCGTAGGCAGTTTGTCACCTTAAGTGCGTCAACTCTTTGCTCTCTGGGTCTTGTTGCTTGTGGCGGAAATAACCCCTCAAAGCAGGGAGATTCTAATTCAGCAAAAGGCTCAGTTTATTTTCTAAACTTCAAGCCTGAGGTTGATCAGCAGTGGAAAGATCTTGCAGCTAAGTATACTGAGGAAACTAAGGTTCCTGTAAAGGTAGTAACTGCTGCTTCTGATACTTATGCACAGACATTCCAGTCTGAGATTAACAAGGATGCTTCTGTAGCACCAACACTGTTCCAGACAAATGGTCCTTCTGGTCTTATTGGTGTAAAGGACTACTGCATTGACCTTAAGGGTGCCAAGATCCTGGATGAGCTCACCAATGATACTCTTAAGCTTCAGGAGGATGGCGTTGTCTACGGTGTTGACTACGTAGAGGAAGACTACGGCATCATCTACAACAAGAAGCTACTCGAGAAGGCGGGTTATAAGGGAGACGATATCAAGGACTTTGCTTCTCTAAAGAAGATTGTTGAAGATATTCAGACTCGCAAGGCAGAGCTTGGCGTAAAGGGTGCATTTACCAGCGCTGGCCTTGATTCCAGTTCTGATTGGCGCTTTACCACTCACCTTGCAAACCTTCCTCTGTACTATGAGTTCAAGGATACCGGCAAGCCAGATGCTAAAGAAATCAAGGGAACCTATCTTCCTAACTACAAGCAGATTTTTGACCTCTATATCAACAACGCTACATGTAGCCCAACTGAGCTTTCTGGCAAGACTGGCGATGACGCTGTCGCAGAGTTTGTTAACGGTGAAGCAGTCTTCTACCAGAATGGTACCTGGGCATACAATGACATCAAGAAGCTTGGCGACGATGCCCTTGGTATGATTCCAATTTACATCGGCGTTAAGGGTGAAGAGAAGCAGGGTATGTGCTCTGGCGGCGAGAACTATTGGTGCGTAAGCTCCAAGGCAGACGACGCTTCCCAGAAGGCAACGCTTGACTTTATCTATTGGTGTGTAACTTCTGATACTGCTACCACTGCAATTGCTGAGGATATGGGCTTCACCATTCCATTCAAGAACGCAAAGGCAACTAAGAATGCACTTGCAAACATTGCAGCTGAGTATACAAAGAAGGGCAATGAGCCCGTGGCTTGGGACTTTATTTACATTCCTTCTCAGGAATGGAAGAACAATCTCTCCAGTGCACTTAAGGGCTATGCAGCAGGAACTGAGGGCTGGGATGCTGTTAAGTCCGCATTCGTTGATGGCTGGAAGACTGAGAAAGAGGCTAACGCATAGTAGTCCTTCTAGTAATGCTTTGATTGGTGAGAGACGAGAAGAGAGATCTCTCTTCTCGTCTCTTGTTATTGGAGGGTATCTCTATGGCTAAGATGTTGAAGCGGTGGTGGCCATTATTTGTTCTGCCTACAGCGCTCTCTTTTTTGTTTGGCTTTATGATTCCGTTTGTACAGGGATTTTATCTTTCATTTTGTAAATTTATTACCATTAGCGATGCAAAGCCAGTTGGTCTGGATAACTATGTAGCAGCTTTTTCAGATCCACAGTTTGCTCATGCTTTTTGGTATACCGCATTATTTGCACTAGTCTCAACAGTTCTTATTAATGTGTTGGCGCTTGCAATTGCACTCGCCTTAACTCGCAAGAACCTTAAGGGTACCAATTCATTTAGGACTGTCTTTTTTATGCCAAACCTTATCGGTGGCATTGTTTTAGGTTATATCTGGAATATTTTGATTAACTGTGCGCTTTCTATTGTGGGTGAGCAGCTTCTTGCGCTTAATAGCACTGCTGGATTCTGGGGAATGATTCTTCTTACCCTTTGGCAGCAGGTTGGCTATATGATGATTATTTATATTGCCGGTCTGCAGTCTATTCCAAGTGACTATCTTGAAGCAGCACGAGTTGATGGAGCAAATGCTTGGCAGACACTTTGGAAGGTAAAAATTCCAAACTTAATGTCTACTATTACAATTTGTCTTTTCTTGACGGTAACAAATGGCTTTAAATTATTTGATCAGAACTTGGCGCTTACTGCAGGTGAGCCTAAGCATTCAACCGAAATGCTTGCTCTTAATATTTACAATACCTTCTACGCTCGACAGGGAGCAAAGTGGATGGGTATCGGCCAGGCTAAAGCTGTTATTTTCTGCATTCTAGTTATTTGTATTGTCATGATTCAGCTGAGAACTACCAGGTCAAGGGAGGTGCAGCAATAATGAAGCGCGATAAAATCATTAATAAAATTCTTGCTGTATTCTTTACTATCCTTTCTCTTGCATGGATTTATCCAATGGTTATGATCTTGATGAATTCATTCAAGGAAGAAACAACTATTACTACATCTACGGCATTTGATTTTGTAACTTCGGAGAACTCTGCAGGTTTAGCTAACTACATTGCTGCTGTAGAGAAGCAGGGTTTTTTGGCAGCCTTTGGTTATTCTTTAGTAATTACCATCACATCTGTTGCACTGATTTTGGTTTGCTGCTCAATGTGTGCATGGTTTATTGTCCGTGTAAAAAATCGCATTAGCAACATTTTGTACTACCTGTTTGTCTTCTCGATGGTAGTACCTTTCCAGATGCTTATGTTTACGCTGTCCAATATGGCAAATACGCTTGGATTTAATACACCTTTTAATATTTGCTTCATTTACTTGGGCTTTGGTGCTGGTCTAGCAGTATTTATGTTTGCTGGATTTGTTAAGACTATTCCACTTGAGATTGAAGAAGCTGCAACTATTGATGGTTGTAATCCACTTCAGACGTTCTTCCATGTTGTTTTGCCTATTATGAAGCCAACGTATATTTCTGTTGGTATTCTTGAAACCATGTGGGTCTGGAATGACTATTTGCTTCCATATCTCGTACTGGATAGGACTAAATACCAAACTATTCCAATTTTGATCCAGTACTTTAGAGGTGGATATGGACGCGTAGAAATGGGTCCAATGTTTGCCTGCATCATGATGGTTATTATCCCCATTGTCATTATGTATTTGCTGTGCCAGCGCTACATCATCAATGGTGTCATTTCTGGTGCTGTAAAAGGCTAAATCTCAATGTATTGCAGCAAGCTATAGGCATTTCTGAAAGGTTTTATCATGGCAGAAATCGTTTTAAAGAATATAAAAAAGATTTATCCAAATGAGAAAAAGCGCAAGTCTCTCTTTGGTAAGAAAACTGAACAGAAAAAGAGCAACCTTGAGGTAACTGAAGAGGGCGTTGTCGCTGTTCAGGATTTCAATCTCACTATTAAAGAGCACGAGTTTGTAGTCCTCGTTGGTCCTTCAGGTTGTGGAAAATCTACTACACTGCGTATGATTGCGGGTCTAGAAGATATTTCTGCTGGTGAGCTTTATATTGACGGAAAGCTTGTCAATGACGTTGCGCCAAAAGACCGTGACATTGCAATGGTCTTCCAAAGCTATGCGCTGTATCCAAATATGACCGTCTACGATAACATGGCGTTTACCCTTAAGCTTAAAAAGGTTGATCCTCAAGTCATTGACGAGAAGGTCCGTGCAGCTGCAGAAACACTGGGCATTACGGCATATCTTGATCGTAAGCCAAAAGCGCTTTCTGGTGGTCAGCGTCAGCGTGTTGCAATTGGTCGCGCGATTGTCCGTGATCCAAAAGTCTTTTTGATGGACGAGCCACTTTCAAACCTTGATGCAAAGCTTAGAAATCAGATGCGTACGGAGATCATTAAGCTTCGTCAAAAGGTCAATGGAACTTTTGTCTATGTTACACATGACCAAACAGAGGCTATGACCTTGGGTGATCGTATTGTCATTATGAAAGATGGCTTTGTTCAGCAAATTGGAACTCCTCAAGAAGTGTTCAATAGGCCCGCAAACCTCTTTGTTGCAGGTTTTATCGGCATGCCACAAATGAATTTCTTTGACGCACATCTTATCCGCGTGGGCAATGAGTTCCATGTAGAGACAGAAAACATGTCATTTGATATTTCTCCTGAGATGGCAAATCTGTTAGCACAGTCTTGGGTAGCTGCACCTGCAACAGACGTTATTGTTGGCATTAGGCCAGAACAGATTTATCTGACTGAGCCAAATGAAATTGGTGCTTTTAAGGGCAATCTTGAAGTAAGCGAGCTCATGGGTTCCACAGTTCACCTTCATGTTCATACTGATGACGGCAACTTTGTTCTTATCGTTCCTGCAACTGAGCTTGCAAAACGAAACCTCAACATTGGCGACCAGGTATGGTTTAAATTTGAAGATAACGCCGTTCATCTCTTTGATAAGAACACGGAAGATAATCTAGTTAAGTATTAAAGCTTTGTACTGGCTTATCTTGAAAGAGATAAGCCAGTACTCTTTTTGCGAAAGAGGCAACTATGGGACGAGCAAGCGGAGTACTTATGGCCGTTTCTTCTCTTCCAAATTCATATGGGATTGGCACGTTTGGCAAAGAAGCCTACGATTTTATCGATTTTCTCGTCAGAACTAAACAAAGGTATTGGCAGGTCTTGCCTCTTACTACTACAAGTTATGGTGACTCTCCTTACCAGTCTTTTTCTGCAGCAGCAGGAAGTCCTTACTATATTGATCTAAAAGATCTTAAAAAACTTGGATATTTGAAGTCAGATGACTTTGAAGATATTTCTTTTGGAACTAGCAAAACTTGCATTGATTATGGAGTGCTTTTTGTAAATCATCGCCGCTTACTTAATCGTGCTTTTGATAGGTTTGTGCAAGATATACCTGCTGATTTTGAGAAGTTCTGCCACGATCAGGCAGAGTGGCTTGATCCTTACGCGGAGTTCATGTCCTTGAAAGAAGAGTTTGGCCATAAAGCTTACTGGGAGTGGCCAAAACATTACCAGCAAAGAAATGAAACAGCTGCACAAGAGATTAAGAAACTGCAAAAGTCAGTTTTGTACCATAAGATGACTCAGTATTTCTTCTTTACTCAATGGGCAAAAGTTAAGTCTTATGCCAATAAAAGGGGAGTACTTATAATCGGTGACCTTCCCATTTATGTCTCGCGCGATTCTGTTGAGATGTGGGCACAGCCAGAACTGTTTAAAACGGATGAGACGGGACAGCCCATTACAGTTGCGGGAACTCCTCCTGATCAATTTTCTTCTACCGGTCAATATTGGGGAAACCCTATTTATAACTGGGAGTATATGAAAAAATCGCACTACGCATGGTGGGTTTGGCGAGTACGCACAAATCTTGAGATGTTTGATGTGCTTCGAATTGATCATTTTAGGGGCTTTGAAGCATACTGGGAGATTCCTTACGGAGCTGCGGAAGCTACAGAGGGCAAATGGACTAAAGGTCCAGACATGGAGCTGTTTGAAGAGTTAGAGAAACAACTAGGAAAGCTTCCAATCATTGCAGAGGATCTGGGTCTGATTACACCAGAGCTTATTGTCATGCGAGAAAAAACTGGTTTCCCAGGAATGAAAATCTTGCAATACGGATTTGACGGAAAACATGATTCAAGAGATCTTCCTCACAACTACACTGCAAATACCATTGCATATGTAGGAACACATGACAATCCAACTGCTCGTGGTTGGTACGAGACACAGGCTAGTGATAGAGAGCGTGAACAGGCAGACATCTACCTGCATCGCTCAAAAGATGAGCCAATTGGTGAGGCGCTTTCGCGTGGAATTGCAGCTTCTGTGAGTGATACGTGTATTCACACTATGCAAGATCTTCTCGGCTTAGATGATTCTGCACGAATGAATATTCCGGCCACTGTTGGCAGCAACTGGTGCTGGCGTATGAAGCAAGGGGCTATCACGCGTCACACAGAAGATTTCTTAAGAACTATCACTGAGATGTACTTCAGGGTGTACAAAGAGGAGAAGTAATGAACTTAGACACCTTATCTCTTCAACAATTTAACCAACCTCTGTCTGAAATTACTGACAGTCAGGTTTTTGAATTACTACTTCAGGTGGTTAAGAGTAAGTCAGACGCTCTACCGTTAAACAATGGTAAGAAGAGGCTTTATTACATCTCTGCAGAGTTTCTGATTGGAAAACTGCTCTCAAATAACCTCATTAATCTGGGAATTTATAATGAGGTAAAAGAGCAGCTCTCTAAAGCTGGTCAATCATTAGAAGATATTGAAGAGCTTGAAGTTGAGCCTTCGCTTGGAAACGGTGGCCTTGGTCGATTGGCAGCATGCTTTATCGACTCTATGTCAACTCTTGGTCTGCCAGGCGATGGTGTGGGTCTTAAGTATCATTTTGGCCTCTTTCATCAGAAGTTTTCAGACAGACAACAAACTGCCATTCCAGATGCTTGGCTTTCTGATGACAGATGGCTTGAAGATGAGAAGACGTCATTTACCGTGGAATTTAGGGATTTTTCGGTGAAGTCTGAGCTCTATTCCATTGATGTTTTGGGATATGACCGAACAAAGAAAAACAGACTTCGCCTGTTTGACCTGCAAAGCATTGATGACTCATTAGTTTCTGATGACGCTATTGATTTTGATAAGACTGCATTAAAAAAGAATCTAACGCTCTTTTTGTATCCCGACGATTCGGACGAAGACGGCCAGCTTCTTCGTGTGTATCAGCAATATTTTATGGTTTCAAATGCCGCTCAGCTGATTGTTAAAGAGGCAGTTGATCGTGGTAGCAATATTCACGACCTTGCTGACTATGTTGTGATTCAGATTAACGATACGCATCCTACAATGGTAATTCCAGAGCTTATTCGTATCTTGACCGAGAAATACGATATCTCGTTTGAAGAGTCTGTAGCCATTGTTTCTTCACTAGTTGCATACACAAATCATACGATTTTGGCAGAAGCGCTTGAGAAATGGCCTCTTAAATTTATCGAGGAAGTTTCTCCAAAGATTGCTTCGATTATCAAAAAGCTTGACGAGCACATTCGCAGTACCGTTGCAGATCCGAGTGTACAAGTCATCATTGATAAGAAAGTTCACATGGCTAACCTTGCCATTCATTACGGCTTTAGTATTAATGGCGTTGCAGCACTTCATACTAAGATTTTGGAAGAGACAGAGCTTAAAGCATTCTTTGATTTGTATCCAGAAAAGTTCTCTAACAAGACTAATGGAATTACTTTCCGCCGCTGGTTAATGGGCTGTAATCCTGAGCTCGCGGAATTTCTTGATACGTTGTTAGGAGATAGCTGGAGAACAACTGCTCATCTCGAGAAGCTTTTAGAGTATCGCGATAACGAAGAAGTCCTCAATCAGCTTCAACAGATTAAGCAAGCTGCTAAAGATCGAATGGTTAAGTTTTTACTGGACAACCAAGATGCAAAAGTTGATGCTGATTCCATTATTGATGTCCAGGTAAAGCGTTTCCACGAATATAAGCGTCAGCAAATGCTGTTGCTCTACTTGATTTGGAAATATTTTGATATTAAGTCTGGCCATCTACCAAAGCATCCTATTACTGTCATTTTTGGCGGAAAGGCAGCACCAGCATACGTAACTGCCCAAGACATCATTCATGCAATTCTTGTTCTTTCGTCTTTGATTGCAAACGATGCAGATGTTTCTCCGTATCTTCAGGTGATAATGATCGAGAATTACAACGTTACTGCAGCTGAGCATGTTATTCCAGCAGCGGATATCTCAGAGCAGATTTCGTTAGCTTCTAAAGAGGCTTCTGGAACTTCTAACATGAAGTTCATGCTTAACGGTGCCATTACAATTTGCACTATTGACGGCGCTAATGTAGAAATTGCTGACTTGGTAGGTGAGGAGAATATCTACACGTTTGGCGCATCAAGCGATGAGGTTGTGGGTCTCTATGAGCGCAAAGGGTATAAAGCAAAAGAGTTTTATGAGAAACCCCAGATTAAACCACTCGTTGATTTCTTAATCAGTCCAGAATTTATTTCTCTTGGAAATAAGGAGCGCCTGGAGAGACTTCACAAAAACCTGTGTTCAAAAGATTGGTTCATGACGCTTCTTGATTTGGAAGCATTCATTTCAACAAAAGAGCGCGTGTTTAATGACTATGAGGGTAGGAGAGCGTGGCTTCGGAAGTCTCTTGTCAATATTGCTATGGCAGGTACATTCTCATCGGATAGAACCATCGCTGAATATAACGATGAGATTTGGCATCTTACTCCTGACAAGTAAATGAAAGCAGTATGGATTAGTAAGTTAAATCAGCAACTCAAACCGGCAATCTAAACTGGCAATCTAAACCGGCAATCTAAACTGGCAACTCAAAGCAGTGATTTAAGCCAGCGGACTAAAGCAGTCTTAACGAACGGCCTAGACTAGTAGTCTAGGCCGTTTGAATGTGTTCCTTTATCGGTTTAGATACAAAAATGGTATTTGATATGTCCTTGTCTGCGTGAGAATGTATGAAATGAGCTATTGTTAAAGCATAAATATTCACCCTTCACGCTGAAAGAAGGATGTATGAACTGCACTTCTATAACAAGCGCAAGGTTTTTTCGCTTTACATTTTTAGCCATCTGTATGCTTTTTGTGAGTGCTATTTTGGCGTTTACCCTGCCACACACAGCGTTTGCTGCTGACCCAACAGTTTATTCCGATGACGTGGATGGTACTCCGCTTGACGGAACGCAGACCGTGGCAAATCCGTTTCCTAACTTTATTTCTGATGCTGAAATTCAGGCAGAGATCACTGCTCAGGCTGCTCAACCGCGAGAGGACCGTACTGGTGTCATTGCGCGTTATTACTGGGTAAAGCCTGATGGCACTGCGCTTAAGCTGGATATGGATCCAACTAAATATTCCGTTGCACAAATGATTGCTGAAGGCGGAGAAATTCGTGCTTACTACGTCCTTCTCGGCGATGCAGAGAATCTGCTCAACTTCCCACACAATGATCCAAACGGTTATGGCCTGCGTAAGGTGGCTGTTTCGGCCCATGCTGCCGTTGATACCTACAAGCCAATGGATGCAACAGGAGCTCTTTCGGGCGGTGGACCAAAGAACAATTTGATGTTTACCGTCAAGGTCAATGGTCAGTCTATTATGGGTGGTACTTCATATGAAGAGCCTGCTGCTGTATTTACTGCACCAGTCATGGCTCGTCAGTATATTGAGTTCTCTGCGCCTTTGAACCTTTCTGATAGGTCTTATCAACTGGGAATTCAGGGAGGCATTAAGAAATCTTGGGGAGGCACCCACGCATACACCAAGCGTTATCCTGCACGTGTTATTGATACAGCTACGGCCGTGTATCACTATGTCGATGATCTTGCATACAGGCAGCTTAATGGCCTTGGACTAAGTGATCCTATTGCTCAAAGAAACGCTGGCCTTCCTGTGTATGGTAACGGTGCTGTAAGTGTGCTTGGCCTTGATGATCTTGCTGCTACGTATACAACTTCTGCGGCGTTTGAGGATCGACAGGTTTCTGCGCGTTACAACACAAAGGGTCATGTTGTGTACATGCCTGAGTATGCTGGCGTTACTGCAGATGATTCTGTTTCCGGTGGCAATAAGTTTGAGACAGATCCATCAACTAACCTGTTGCTGACTACTGTTCGTAAGTCAGTTGACCAGATTAAGGCAGCAGGACCAGGTGATGCGTACGTCTATATTGCAAATGATATCGACGTTCCAGAAGGAACTTCTCTTGCAATTGGTGCTTATAACTCTGGTCCTCGCGATAATTCAGTTTTGGCTCCAGGCTTTAACGCGGATGGTTCTGTAAACCGCATCAGGCAGTATTACCTGACGTATCGTGCTGTTCCATCTCCATTGCAGCTTGTGAAGACTGACTCTGATGACACCTCAAAGCCTGTTTCCGGTGCAACCTATAATCTTTATAAAGCTGATGGCACGTTGGTTAAAGAAGGTCTAACCACTGGCGCAGACGGTGCCTTTACATCTGGAGATGTTCTTACAAAGACGCAGCTTTCCGCCTTAGTTCAGAATACTGCTGCAACGGCAGACTTGCTGACCAAAGGAATTTATCAGGATGGAGACAAGTTCTATCTGACACCAGGCAACTATTACCTGGTTGAAACTGCATCTCCTGAGGGATATGAGCTCAACACAAATCAGATCCCGTTTACGGTAGCTCCCGCAACTTTCAACACAACAGACCAGACCATTGTTCCTGTGAAAGTTACTACCGCTGATAAGCCAATAGCTCCTACACCAACGCCTCATCCTGAGCCAAATCCTAAGACTCCAAAGAAGAAGAGGCCTAACCTGCCAGACACCGGAGATGTAATGTCCGTTGCAAGCGCGCTTGCTGCTGCAGGTATTATTGCTTCCGGTCTTGCGTACTCTGTAAAGGTTCGCCGTTAGTTATTGGTTTACAGATTACAAGCGCTAAAGAGGCTGTGCTATGCACAGCCTCTTTTTTATTGCTGGTAATCATGCTAACAATGCTGTTTAACTTGAATAGTTTTGTCTAAGTGGTAAAAAATGCGTTTAGTTGGAGGTTTCATTTTTCTGCATACAGTGTTTGCCCAGATAAAAGTTTTTGATGCGGTAAAAAATCGTCTTAGTTGGAGATAAAACGGCTAATTTTTATTTTTTCTCTCCAACTAAACGGGATTTTTACCTTTTTTGGCACATAATTTTGAGCTCAAAAATTACGTATGCATAAAAATGAATATTATTGCAAGAATATGCAAATATTTAAATCAATAATAATCACTAAACATAAAAGGGAAGAGTGACATAAAACAAGAGAGTGTTATAAGCAAGAAATAATAAAAAAGCAGATAAAATGGGGAATTTAATGGAGCGGCGGACGGGACTCGAACCCGCAACAGTCAGCTTGGAAGGCTGATGCTCTACCAATTGAACTACCGCCGCAAGGGTAAAGCAAAAAGAAAAAATGGTCGGGGTGACTGGATTCGAACCAGCGACCCACTGCTCCCAAAGCAGTTGCGCTACCAAGCTGCGCTACACCCCGAGCCGAATGAAAAGTATAGGTGACAAATTGGTCAAGAGCAAGAAGAAATTCTAATCTTTTTGAACTATTTTTTGTCGATTAGATTTTTCTATTTTGTTATGTAATTGAAACAATGGATGTTTATTCTATTCGAAACCACTTCGAAAGGAGTTTTATGAGCTATTCGTCTAAGGTAATTGCGCAGCTCGAAGAGCGTTACGCAGATCAGCCAGAGTTCATACAGGCTGCAAAAGAAGTTCTTACTACTATTCAGCCAGCACTTGACACGCATCCAGAGTTTGAAAAGGTTGCTTTGCTTGAGCGTCTTGTTGAGCCTGAGCGTATTGTCATGTTCCGCGTTCCATGGATTGACGACGCTGGTAATGTACAGGTCAATCGTGGATATCGTATAGAGTTTAACTCCGCAATTGGACCTTACAAGGGTGGTCTCCGTCTTCATCCAACCGTTAATCTTTCTATCCTGAAGTTCTTGGGCTTCGAGCAGATTTTCAAGAACTCCCTAACTACGCTTCCAATGGGCGGCGGCAAGGGCGGCTCTGATTTTGATCCAAAGGGCAAGTCCGACCGAGAGATCATGGCATTCTGCCAGTCGTTCATGACCGAGCTTTCTCGCCACATTGGTCCAAATACTGATGTTCCAGCTGGTGATATCGGTACCGGAGCTCGTGAGATTGGCTACATGTTTGGCCAGTACAAGCGCCTTCGCAACGAGTGGACTGGCGTCTTAACTGGTAAAGGCCTGACCTTTGGCGGCTCCCTTGCTCGTACCGAAGCTACCGGTTATGGCGCGGTTTACTTCCTCACACATATGCTAGCCGAGAAGAACGATTCTCTCGCAGGCAAGATGGTCTGCATCTCTGGTTCCGGAAACGTTGCTATCTACGCTGTTCAGAAGGCGCAACAACTTGGTGCAACTGTGGTAACCGTTTCTGACTCCTCAGGTTATGTCTATGACCCAGAGGGTATTGACGTTGAGCTGCTGAAAGACGTCAAGGAGGTCCGTCGCGCCCGCATCAAGGAGTACGCCGACGCACGTCCTTCTGCAACTTTCTTCCCAGGTGAGCGTCCTTGGAGCCAGAAGTGCGACATTGCTATGCCATGTGCAACTCAGAATGAGCTTGAGCTTGCTGACGTGCAGAAGCTTGTTGCCAATGGTGTCAAATATGTTGTTGAGGGCGCAAACATGCCAACCACTCTTGAGGCAACAAACTACCTTATCGAGAATGGCGTCTTCTTCGCACCTGGCAAGGCTGCAAATGCAGGTGGCGTAGCTGTTTCTGGTCTTGAGATGTCCCAGAACGCCGAGCACCTTTCCTGGACGTTCGAAGAGGTAGACTCCAAGCTACAGGATATTATGGAGAGCATTTACACTGCTGCTTCAGAGGCTGCCGCAACATACGGCCACCCCGCCAATCTGGTCTTTGGCGCAAATATTGCTGGCTTCCTTAAGGTTGCAGACGCAATGATGGCACAGGGCGTTTGCTAGCTCATAATCTATTTGGCGAGAAACCCGTTGTTACTGTATTTGCTTTCTCTACATCAATAGTTTTGCTTTAACTCAAAAAAGACCTTGGTCTCCCAAGGTCTTTTTTGTTTTCACTCTATGCACGCGAAACAAATTCATTTCCCTCAATGAAATAGCGCTTTGGAGCATCAACGTTTTTACTAATACCAACACGAGGTGAGCACCCTATCGTTTCTCCTGGTAGCAGGGGAGCAAAGTCCAGCACAAGTGGTTCAGCTGTTAGGTCATGCTCATACAGAGCTTTGTCGATGCCAAGCGCAGCGCATACTTTACCTGGGCCGTTAGTAAGATCGTGCAGCTTGAGCGGGTGCTTACGCACACGTCCTGCCTCACGGAGTTCGCGCATCACCTCTATGCCCTCAAGAGGCTCAACGGCGCGCACTAAGCATCCGCTGCCAAAACCCTCAGGTCCACACACCACATTGCAGCAGTGATGCATGCCGTATGAAACGTACACATACAGGTGACCTGCAGGTCCAAACATAGCTGCGTTGCGTTCGCTAGGTCCACCAAACGCATGACTCGCAGGATCATCTTGGTCGTACGCCTCTGTCTCCACAATTCTTGCAACTAGTTTGTGTTTCTCGCCATTAAGCGTAATTGTCCTCGTCAGAGTGCATCCCAAAAGCAGTGGCGCGGCCACATCTGAGGGATTCTCTAGAAAATCTGGAAACATGTCATCTCCTTTATTGGTTATGCGCTACAATACTACCAACCTTTAAGGACGGTGCGAGACACCGGCAAGGCCCCATAGCGTTGAGTGCGCATGTTCGCTGTTGAGCCTCCATAAGGAGTGCTCTTTTTTTATGGCTCGACATGCTCCCACGCAGATCGGAGAGTATATGAATCCACTGGCAAGTGCCACCTCGCAGCCTCGTGCGCTGCTTGTTCTCGAAGACGGAACAACCTTTGAAGGGAGGTGCTGTGGTGCTAGCGGAGAGACCTTCGGTGAGATTGTTTTTAACACGTCTATGACCGGCTACCAAGAGATTATCTCCGATCCAAGTTACGCCGGCCAGATTGTAACGCTAACCTATCCGCAGGTAGGCAACTACGGCATTGATCCTGCGGTCATGCAGCGAGACACCCTGCACCTGCGTGGCTTTGTCGTGCACGACATGTGCTACGAACCAAGCAACTGGACATCCAAGCAGAGCCTGCCAGAGTTCCTGCAGGAAAACGGCGTCGTTGCCATCGAGGGCATCGACACTCGCGCGCTGACCATGCACCTGCGCGACTTTGGCGCACAGAGGGCGGCCATCTCTACCGAGGACCTGGACCCCGCCCACCTGCTCGCGCGCGTCCAGGCATCGCCCAACATCTCCGAGCACAACTTTGTCCCTAACGTGTCCGTTGACGCGCCTTATGTGGTTTCCGCTACGTCCAAGAAGCGCTTCAACGTTGTCGCGTACGACTGTGGCGAGAAGAACGGCATTCACCAAGGTCTTGCGGCAAACGGCTGCGAGGTCACGGTTGTACCATGGAACACACCTGCTAAGGATGCCTTGGCCTACAACCCAGACGGCATCTTCTTCTCCAACGGTCCTGGTGACCCAGAGCAGGTTGACGCTACGCAGGAGGCCGCTCGCGGCGTTCTAGGCAAGGTTCCTGTCTTTGGTATCTGCCTGGGCAATCAGATGCTCTCCATGGTTGCAGGTGCAGATATCGAGAAACTCAAATTTGGACACCACGGTGGCAACGAACCAGTTATGAATCTTCTAACCGGCAAGGTAGAGATTACTGCTCAAAACCACAACTATGGTCTAGTTTTCCCAAGCCTGGGCAAGCTTATTGCAGAGGAGTCCGGTGGAATCTCCGAGCACTTTGACAACCTCTGTGAGTGGTCCGCAAGGCGCATTGCTCCTGTTGTCCAGACAAAGGAGTTTGGCCGCGTCAGGCTTACACACGTCAATCTTAATGATGGAACTCCAGAGGGCATTCAATTCCTGGATGTCCCTGCATTTTCTGTCCAGTATCACCCTGAGGCAAGCCCAGGACCTCACGATTCATCCTACTTGTTCAAGGCGTTTGCACGTTTGATGGAGGGACAGTCTGACTATCTTGCCATCGACGTTCGTGAGGGGAGGCGCTTCTAATGCCAAAGCGTACTGATATTAAGAAAATCCTGGTCATTGGCTCTGGTCCAATTGTTATTGGTCAGGCATGCGAGTTTGACTATTCCGGCACCCAGGCATGTCGCGCTCTTCGCAAAGAGGGCTTTGAGGTTGTTCTGGTTAACTCAAACCCAGCAACTATCATGACTGACCCAGAAACCGCAGATAGAACCTACGTTGAGCCAATCACCGTTGAGTCCGTAACTCGCGTCATTGAGCGCGAGCGCCCTGATGCGCTTCTGCCAAACATGGGCGGACAAACTGCCCTGAACTGCACCATTGGCCTTGGCGAGGCAGGCGTTCTTGACAAGTACAACATAGAGGTCATCGGCTGCAATCTGGAGTCTATCCGCACCGGTGAGGACCGCGAACTCTTCAGCGAGGCAGTCCAGGACATTGGCCTTGAGGTTGCTCGCGCAGACATCGCTCACTCCATGGAAGACGCTCAGCGCATTGTTGCTGAGCTGGGATACCCTGTGGTTATTCGCCCAAGCTTCACCCTTGGCGGTGCGGGCGGCGGCATTGCACATACCCCAGAAGAGCTCGTAGAGATTGTGGAGCAGGGCCTCCTGCTTTCTCCAGAGCATGAGGTGCTGGTAGAAGAGTCTATTGAGGGCTGGAAAGAGATTGAGATGGAGGTCATGCGCGATACCGCAGGTAACGGTATTGTTGTCTGCTCCATCGAAAACCTTGATCCAATGGGTGTCCACACGGGAGACTCAATCACCGTTGCTCCAGCTCAGACGCTCACCGATGAAGAGCTCCAGAACCTCCGCGACTATTCCATCGCTATTCTCGAGCGTGTAGGTGTTGCCTGCGGCGGTTCCAACGTCCAGTTTGCGGTTAATCCAACTAACGGCCGCGTCATCGTCATTGAGATGAACCCTCGTGTCAGTCGTTCTTCCGCGCTTGCTTCCAAGGCAACCGGTTTCCCCATTGCAAAGATGGCTGCGCTGCTTTCTGTTGGCTACACGCTTGATGAGATTACCAACGACATCACCAAGGCAACTCCAGCCGCCTTTGAGCCTTCTATCGATTACTGTGTGGTCAAGGTTCCTCGCTTTGCCTTTGTCAAGTTCAAGGGCACCAGCCGCGTTTTGACCACCCGTATGAAGTCGGTCGGCGAGGCTATGGCTATGGGCAGGACCTTTGAGGAGGCTCTGCAAAAGGCGCTTCGTTCCTTGGAGCAAGATCGCGCTGGTCTGGGCGCTGACGGTCACGATGTCTTTGACGAGAAAAACTTTGATGAGCTGGTTAGCAAGCCAACCCCAGAGCGTATTTTCTACGTTGCAGAGGCTCTGCGCAGAAACTGGAGCGTTGAGCGCATCCACGATATGACTGGTATTGATCCATGGTATTTGCACCGTATGGCAGGTATCATCAACGCTGAGAAACGCATCAAAGAGCTGGGACTTTCTGGTCTCACCGCCGATAACATGCTTGCCGCCAAGCAGCTGGGCTTCTCGGATGAGCAGCTTGCACACCTTACTGATACCAAGACAGACGTTGTCCGCGCCGTGAGGGAAGTGCTGGGTGTTCGCCCGCAGATCAAGACCGTAGATACCTGCGGTGGCGAGTTTGGCGCAACCACGCAGTACCACTACGTTACCTACGAGAAGGGCAACGCTACAGAGTACGTGAAGGCAGAAAAACCACGCGTTATGATTCTTTCTGCTGGTCCTAACCGCATTGGCCAGGGTATTGAGTTTGACTACTGCTGCGTACATGCTGCTTACGCTCTTCGCGAACAGGGCTATGAGACCGTCATGGTCAACTGCAATCCAGAGACCGTCTCCACAGACTATGACACCTCCGACCGTCTGTATTTCCAGCCTCTGACCTTCGAAGATGTTATGGATGTCATTGAGGTTGAGAAGCCAGAAGGCGTCATCGTCACCCTTGGCGGCCAGACTCCAATCAAGCTTGCTCGCGCCCTCAAAGACGCTGGCGTTCCTATCATGGGCACTCAGCCAGAGGCAATTGACCTGGCAGAGGACCGCGACCGCTTTGCAGCCCTTCTTGACCGCTTGAACATTGCCTGCCCACCTTCGGCAGTTGCTTCTACCATGGACGAGGCTCGCGACGCTGCGCGCCGCATTGGTTACCCGTTGATTGTCCGCCCAAGCTACGTTCTTGGCGGCCGCGGCATGGCCATTGTCTACGACGATTCCGACCTGGTCACCTACATGGAGTCAGCTACGCACGTCACACCAGACCGTCCTGTCTACCTGGATGCCTTCCTTGAGGATGCCATTGAGCTGGATGTTGACGCGCTCTGCGATACTGAGGAGTGCTACGTAGGCTCCGTCCTGGAGCACATCGAGGAGTGCGGTATTCACTCGGGCGACTCCGCCTGCTGCTGGCCGCCCTTCTCGCTCTCTGAAAAGATTGTTGACCAGATTAGAGCCATCACCAAAAAGCTGGCCCTTGCCTGCGGCATCCGAGGCCTTCTGAACATCCAGTATGCCGTCCGCGACGAACACGTCTTTGTTATTGAGCTCAATCCTCGCGCTTCTAGAACCGTGCCATTCTCGTCAAAGGCAACTGGCGTTTCTCTGGCCAAATACGCATCTCGCATCATGGCTGGCGAGAAGATCAGCGAGCTTAGAGCACAAGGCCTGCTTCCAGACGAGAAACGCACCGTCGATTACTACGTGGTCAAAGAGGCGGTTATGCCTTGGTCTAGATTCCCTGGTGCAGACTCAATCCTTGGACCTGAGATGAAATCTACCGGCGAGGTCATGGGTATTGCCCGCACCTTCCCAGCAGCGTACGCAAAGACTCGCGAGGCAGTTGAGAACAAGCTTCCCGAGCAGGGCTCCGTCTTCATCAGCGTGTGTGACCGTGATAAGCGCGCTATTGCTCCTGTTGCAATGGCTCTAGAGAACCTTGGTTACGGTATCTACACTACAGGTGGTACAGCAAAGACACTGCGCGCGGCTGGAATTGACTGCACTACCGTCAACCGCATTTCCGATGGTCATCCAAACGTTGTTGACCTTATGCGCGATAAGACCGTCAGCTTCATCATCAATACACCTCACGGTCACGAGGCTCACAGCGACGGCACTAAGATGCGCGCAGAGGCTGTCAGCCAGGGCATTACCTGCGTTACCGCAATGTCTGCAGCAACTGCTCTTATCCAGGCACTTGCAGCAGCAAGAAAGAGCGAGCCAGAGACATTTGCATTGCAAGATCTTTAAAACACGCTTGGTAGATGAGCTTTTTACTTGAAGTTGGACCGGTCTTGAAAAAGACCGGTCTTTTTTCGTGAGGGAAGTGTTTAGAATGCGAAGTTCTCCTAGTGAAGAGCGCAAAAGTTTGTTATTATTGCAAGGCTGCATAAATATGCGGGCGTGGCGGAACTGGCAGACGCGCTAGATTTAGGTTCTAGTGGACTAAGTCCGTGGGGGTTCGATTCCCTCCGCCCGCACCATGCAGAAATTTGGTTAAGAGCTGGTACGCCAGCATTTTTTACGAGACACTGGAGGAACGTTGAACATCACCGTTACCGCAGATAAGCCAGTTGACGAGAAACTCACCGTCAAGGTTACAGTTCCTGCTGCAGAGGTAGACGCTGCCATTAAGCAGGCTTACAAGGACATTGCAAACAAGTATTCCTTCCAGGGTTTCCGCAAGGGTCGTGCACCTCGTCCTGTCATTGATGGCATTGTTGGCCGCGAGGCAGTCCTTGCTCAGGCAACCAACGATCTTCTCGGCGCAGCAGAGCCACAGCTTCTTGAGGAGCTTGACCTTGTTCCTGTTGGCCGTGGTGATTACAACCAGGATGCAGACCTTCCTATTGAGGGTCAGGATTACGCCTATGAGGTAGTCTTCAACGTTCGTCCTGAGGCTAAGCTTGATTCTTACGATGCTCCTGCAATTAACATGCCTCCAAATGAGGCTACTGAGGCTGAGGTTGATCACCAGATTAAGCAGCTTCTTTCTTACCAGGCTAAGTTTGAGAACACCAAGGAGAAGCGCGCTGTTAAAGAGGGCGACACCATTGGTGTAGACATCAAGAACATTGAGGGCGCTGCTCACATGGAGGGCGAGGACCGCGTTCTTACCCTTAACGGCACCCAGGCTCCAAAAGAGCTTGAGGAAGCACTCATCGGTATGAAGCCAGGTGAGGAGAAAGAGGTCAAGTGGACTCACAGCCACACTCACGGCGATGAGGTTCACTCCCATGATTACGATATTAACGTCAAGGTTGTTGCTCACAAGAAGTCCGTTACTCCAGAGCTGACTGATGAGCTTGCAAAGACCGCCTTTGGTTATGACACTGTCGAGAAACTCCGTGAGGCAGTTAAGTCTGAGATTGAGTCTGACAAGAAGAATTCTCTTCCAACTCTTAAAGAGGACCGCGTTGTTGAGGCTGTAGGTAAGCGTCTTCAGCTTGAAGAGATCCCAGAGGAGTACAAGAACGAGGTCTTCAATGAGATTGCTCAGGAGTTCCTGAATGGTCTTCAGCAGCAGGGCATGACTCTTGATATGTTCCTGGCTGCACGCGGCATTAAGACTGATGACTTCATCTCTGATCTTCGCGTTCAGGCTGAGGAGCGCGCACGTCAGTCCCTGGCTCTTGACGCAGTGGCTGCAGAGCTTAAGCTTGAGGCAACTGAGGATGACATCCGCGCAGAGTTTGAGCGCGCTAATGTTCCTAACGTTGAGTCTGCAATTGAGGAGTGGCGCAAGGCTGGCCGTCTTCCTGCAATCCGTGAGTCCATCCGTCGCTCTAAGGCTCTTGATTGGCTGCGCGATAACGCAACCGTTACCGTTGTCGACGAGATTGCTGAGGCTGCTAAGGAAGAGCAGAAGGCAGAGAAGAAGCCTGCTAAGAAAGCTCCTGCTAAGAAGAAGGCAGCTAAGAAGGACGAGGACGCAAAGAAGGACGCTGAGTAGTCCGCAGCTGGTTGGGTTTCTCGCCAGAAAGACTGCGCCAAAAAGTTGCAGTTACTTTGAATTTTTCATACCCCGGGTTAGAGACATGCTTCCCGGGGTATGTTTCTAAGGAAAGACCTTTGAAGGAGGATTATGCATTATCCAACAAACATTCCAACCGTTCCGTATGTTATTGAGCAGACTCCTCGTGGTGAGCGTACCTATGACATCTACTCCAGACTGCTCAATGATCGTATTGTTTTCTTGGGTGAGCCAGTAACGCGTGATTCTGCAAATCTGGTCATTGCACAGCTTTTACACCTTGAGAGCCAAGATCCAGATAAGGATATTTCTCTCTACATTGACTCTCCTGGTGGAGATGTTTATGCAGGTCTGGGTATTCTTGATACCATGAACTTCATTAAGCCTGATGTTTCTACTATCTGCGTTGGTATGGCAGCCTCTATGGGCGCTGTTCTTCTTGCAGCTGGTGCAAAGGGTAAGCGTCTTGCGCTCCCTAACTCTATGGTTATGATTCACCAGCCATCCAGCGGTGTTCAGGGTCAGCAGACTGATATTCAGATTGTTGCAGATGAGACAAAGTGGATTCGCCAGCACCTCAATGAGCTGCTTTCGGATTATACTGGACAGCCTATCGAGAAGGTCAATGTAGACACCGAGCGCGATAATTATCTTCGTGCACAACAGGCTTGTGACTACGGCCTGGTTGACCGCGTTATCTCTTCTCGTAACGATCAATAATTGTTCTCGTATTGAGGATTTAAGTTATGGCTAATGACCAGAACTTCTCGCCTTTTGGCGGATTAGATGAGATGCACTGTTCTTTCTGCGGAAAGAGTAGGTCGCAGGTAAATAAGCTCATTCAGGGCCCTGGTGGCGTATGCATTTGTGATGAGTGTGTCTCTACCTGCTCGGATATGATTGATGAGTCTCTTGGATTTGATGAAGACTCAGAGATTGAGACTCACTCTGATGAACCTGTTATCAAAGACCTGCCAACTCCACACGAGATTTACGATGAGCTGTCTCAGTACGTAATGGGTCAGGAAGACGCCAAGCGTGCTATGTCGGTAGCGGTGTACAACCATTACCGTCGTATTCTCTCGGGCAACGATGAGCCTCAGGAGGGCCAGGAGGATGTTGAGATTGCAAAGTCCAACATCTTGCTGCTTGGTCCAACTGGTACTGGTAAAACCTTGCTTGCTCAGACACTTGCTCGTTTTCTTGAGGTTCCGTTTGCTATTGCTGACGCAACAACCCTTACTGAGGCAGGCTACGTTGGTGAAGATGTCGAGAATATCCTGCTTAAGCTCATTACCGCTGCTGATGGCGATGTTGAGCGCGCTCAGGTAGGTATTGTCTACATCGATGAGATTGACAAGATTGCCCGCAAGGCCGAGAACCTCTCTATTACTCGTGACGTCTCTGGTGAAGGCGTTCAGCAGGCGCTTCTGAAGATTCTTGAGGGTACGGTGGCAAGTGTTCCTCCAACAGGAGGCCGCAAGCATCCTCAGCAGGAGCTTATTCACATTGATACCACCAATATCTTGTTCATCTGTGGTGGCGCCTTTGTTGGCTTGGATAAGATTGTTGCTGATCGTATTGGCAAAAAGGGAATTGGCTTTAACTCTGATGTTGCTCAGAATGTCAAAGAAGGTGAGTCTGAGCTTATTGCCAAGGTAATGCCTCAGGACCTGCACAAGTTTGGTATGATTCCAGAGCTTTTGGGTCGTATTCCTGTTATCACTTCTACTCGTGAGCTTGGCGAGGAAGATCTGATGAGTATCCTCACAGATCCAAAGAATGCTCTTACCAAGCAGTACAAGCGCATGTTTGAGCTTGAGGGCGTAGACCTGGAGTTTACTGAGGATTCGCTCAGAGAGATTGCTAAAAAGGCCTTGGCTCGTGGTACAGGAGCTCGTGGTCTGCGTGCAATCTGTGAGTCTACGCTGCAAGAAACCATGTTTGATTTGCCATCAGATTTGGATATCACCAAGGTTGTGGTTACTCCAGAAAGTGTTGGTGGAGAAAACGCTCCAGAAATCATTAAAGGCAAAAAGAAATAACTTGCATAGTAATAAAAAAGGAGGTCGAAAGACCTCCTTTTGCGTTATAGGTTGCCGCCACCAAGTTTGTTGTATGACGTAATAACTCTGGTACGAGTTTTGGTACCTGGTGGAAAGACGATGTCAAATAAAGGCATTAAGCCGCGGAAAAGCACACCACTTTGCACACGGTGAGAAAGGCCTTTTACCGTACGTCTTGACTCTTCAAGTTGTGAACGAAGCTCCTCAAGATAAGGGGAGCGGCGAGCATAGAACCAGAAAAGACCTGCAAGATCTGAGTTTGGATAGAGCCAAGGCCTGTTGTCAGGTCCTGCAAAATGAGCAATGCAGATATTCTTGCGTGCTTCTTCGTATTCTTCTCGCACGTCTTTTGGTGCCTGAGCAACAATGTGATCACGACGAAGAAATTGCCAATCTACCAGGTAATTCCACTTCATGTTAATACGAAGATAGTGGCCATTTACAAACCTGTTAAGAACATCTTGATCAAGCCAGCGCCATGCACGTATGGTTGAGACTTTCAGAAACTCCTCAGGAGAAATCTGCTTTCTAATCTCTTCCAGGTTCATCAAAATGACGCCAGCCTGGAAGTAATCGTGAGGGTCATCCATACCCAGCTCATTTTTAAGATAGGGACCAACTGTAGCGTCATAGCCATCAATTTGCCCAACAGTATCGGCGTCGCGTGTAGCGCCTACCAAGTATCCCGTGACATCTATATCGTAGAGCTCTGCAATATCGGTATTAACTACCAGGTCAGAATCAAGATAGATGGCTTTATTGACGTTGGGAAGAAGCGAGGGAGCAAGCAGTCTGTAGTAAGTTTCTGGTCTAAAGTGACCATGATGAGGAAGCTCAATATCACCAAGAGCAGCGTCAACATCCAAAAACCCAACATGTACGTTATCAACAAGCTGAGCCTGACGAGTCAGCGTAATCATGCTAGTAGGAGAGAGGTCACGCGTCAGAACAATGATGTCATAGCGACGCTCAGGATTGACGTTCTCAATGATGGACTGAATTGCTACAGATAAATACGGCACAAAGTTATCGCTGCAAGCAAAAACAAGTACAACGTCATTGAGAGCAAGACCAAGCTCATCGGATGAGCTTGCAAGCATTGCTCCAGAAAGTTGCGCTCTGCCAGTTCCAGCAAGACGTTGTGTAGGTATTTTCCGTAATCTTCTCATACGTAAGACTTTAACACTTAGACGCCAAAGACGCCTGCTGCGTTTGCCATTACTTCGGTTTGCACAGAGTATCCACGAGCCTCACTCAGATCGCTCAGCGCGCGCTTGAGGCTGTCTACAATGTCCGTCGAGCTAATATCTGTATGATCGCTGGAAGGAAGGTCAGTCTCGGTAAGAAGCTTGTCTATTGGATAAACCTTGGCGTATTCACGGCCGCGCTTGGTCTTTAGGCTCATCTCGCCAACAGAGAACCAACAGCCAAGCTTAATGGCCCTCTGGAGCTCGTTTGAGCTGCCGCTAAACCAATGAATTATAGGAATACACACTTGAGCAGCTCCTGTCTGCTCAAGAATATCCAGCACTGCATCAACGCTTCTAACGGTGTGCATTGAGAGTACCCGAGGTTGACCGTTACGTGATAGCTCTGCAGCGCGAGTGCAAATTTGCGTAAAGGCCTTAACCTGCAGCTCTTGCAATCCATCAACACAATAGCGAGAAGAAAAATCTAGTCCAACCTCACCAACGTAGGGCGTCTGTTCCATAAGTTCTAGAAGGAGTTCTATATCTTTTTGAGTAACGCGCCCATCAGAGATGTACCAGGGATGTGCTCCAAGTCCCACACGGATGTTATCTTGCGTAAGCTGAGGAGCAAGTTCCAGGTAGTCGTAAGGAGTAACACCGCAGGTAAAAAGACCTAATTCAGCCTCATTAGAACTTCTCGCTACATTGAGCGGGGAGTTCATAAGATTGGCGTGAACATGAGCGTCAAAATACGTGAGGTTACTCATAAGCAAGCCCTGAAAGATGCAGAATAACGTCGGAGGCAATCATCTGGCCCATAATAGGAGGGAAGTAGGACATAGTGCCTAGCTTGGCAGATTTGCCGGTTGCGCCCTCTGGTGCAAAAACTGGTCGCGCTGGCTCGGGGGAGTAGAGCACGCGGAAGTCAGCAAGGCCGCGCTTCTTGGACTCTTTTCTCATTACCCTTGCCAGAGCATCGGTATGCGTTTTTGAAAGCGTAGTGATCTCTAGGAGTTCTGGGTGGATTTTATTGCCGCCGCCCATGCTGGAGATGAGGTAGATATCGTTTTTCTGACACCATGCCACAACAGCTAATTTGGCGGAAATGGTGTCGATAGCATCAACTACAACATCTGGTTTTGGAAGAGCAGAGAGTTGCTCGTCAACGTTGTCTTTAAGCAAAAAAGCGTCAAGAGTGACTACGTGAGCGTTTGGATTAATGTCCAGAATCATCTCTTTGGTAACGTCAACTTTTCTTTTTCCAATGGTGCTCACATAGGCAATAGCCTGCCTGTTAAGGTTGGATGCCTCCACCGCATCAGCATCCACTATAACAAAGAAGCCTACACCACCTCTAGCCAACGCCTGGACACAGTTTGAACCAACGCCGCCAAGTCCTAAGACCATGACGCAGGAATTTTGAATCTGTCCAAGGCGATCTTTTCCCAGGACAAGTTCAAGTCGAGCAGTGGCTTCAGGAATTGTGGCAGACATAGAGCTCCTCATAAAATGTATCTGCAGATAGTATTTATTGTTCGAGAGTATAGAGAGCCTTAAAGTAATGACTTTGTTGCATAAGTTCCTCAAAAGAACCCATTTCGATAATACTACCTTCTTTCATTACAATAATTTCGTCAAATTTTTTCAGTTGAGCTTCCTCTAAGTTGTGTGTAATGACTAGACGTAGTGTATCTTTGAGGTTTGTTATTGAATTTATAATTTGGTCAGTAGTTGAATGGTCAAGTGCTGATGTAGCTTCATCAAAAAATAGAACTTTAGAACCTTTTAACAAACTTCTAGCAATACAAATCCTTTGACGTTCGCCACCAGAAAGGTTTGAACCTGCCTCACCACATTGATAACTCAGCTTATTTTGTTTAATGAACTCTGTAAGACCAGCTTTTTCACATGCTTGAGAAATAGCATCTTTTGAGTGACTTTCGAACATAGTAATGTTGTCTTCAATTGATGCATTGAATAAGAAATTCTCTTGTTGTACAAGTGAAACGTTTTGATAGAGACTCTTTTTATTAATAGTTTTTAACTCTAAGTTATCGTAAAATATATCTCCTTGATAACTTAAATTGCCACCCATGAGCAGATTAAATAAAGTAGACTTTCCAGATCCTGATATTCCAACAATTGCATAACTTTTATTAGGTAGAAGTTTGATTGATAAATTTTTCAGCACAGCTTTATTTTGTTCATAGCCAAATGAAAGATTGTTGATGACTATTCCTTTTGTAACTTTATCTAATGTCTGTTGCCCCTCTTCTTCTTCATTGTCAGCAAGAGTCTCAGAAAATTTTAAAATCAAATCATTTGAAGCCTTACGCGATGCGAGTACCGGTGGAATTGTTTGTAAAGGGAGACTAATGTAATTCATAAGTAACGTAGCCATAAGAATTACACCAGGTGTTACTCCTTGATTTGAAATACAAAGATATGTACCAGCAATCAAAACAGCCCATTGAGATAAGCCGAAAGCACTCCAACTCAGAGTATTAATGAATCGAGTAGTCTTTCGACTCTCTTTTTTTGATTTTTCAAGAGCTTTATTGTCTTTTTCAAATAGTCTTACTGCAGCCTCTGTTGCTCCATAAGCTTTTATCAAAGGAAAGCCTTTTACTAGATCGGTGATTTGGGCAATGAATTGAATAGTTTTTGCAGAAGATTCTTTTTGAATTTTACCGAGTGTTCCACCTAGCTTTACACCAATGATTAGAGGAAGAATTGAAGCAGCAATAGCTACAAAAGTTAATGGAATGCTTTGAACCATGAGCATTATGAGAGCCACAATGAAAGAAATGCTATCGCTTACCAAAGAAAACATCTGTTCAAGATATGTTGTCTCTATAGTATTTAAATCATTAGTAAGTGCAGATACATAAACGGAACTACCACTTGCTTCAAATGAATTTATGCCCTTTTTTAGCATGTATTTAAATGCAGTGTTGCGATATGAGTTTGTAGCATGATAGAGATAATTAGGAACAAAATAACGAACTACTAATTTATTTGTAATTGCTGAAATTGTTAATATGGCGGCAAATAGACAACCTTGTAGAAAATCATTAAATGATCCTGACACAGCGGAATTCATGAGAATTGAAGTTATATAGGGTGAACATACCGTAACTAGTTCTAGAGAAGTTGTAAAGAAAAAAGAGCCAAATAATAACTTTTTGTTACTCCAAAAAAGACTCCGTTTAAGGTCATTTTGAATTTCTTTAACAGTGCTTTTCATGTCAAACCTTCTTTATCTATAGAAAAAGTTGTTGACTATGTATTTAATCTAGATGCTGTCAATAATTTTTCAAGCAATTTTAGTGTCTGATCTGTTTATTGTGGCCTCTTTCAGCTAAAACTTTGAATTGAATATCGCGATAAGTCAAATACTACTACTACTACTACTACTACTTTTTTCTACGAAGTGTAATTTCTTTTATGTGATATTAAAAACTACATTATTATGTCCCCTAAGCCGCATCTGTTTTTTAATGCACTATACTGTTTAAATGGTTAATAGGAATACTGCTTAAAGCATATGAAAGGCAAGATTACTGTGGAAGAAATGCCCAAGAATTATGATCCTCAGGCAGCTGAGCCTGAGCTCATTGAAAAGTGGATAAAGGCAGATTGTTATGGTCGTAGCAAGGGAACAGAAGACCGTACAGTAGTTATCCCTCCACCAAACGTTACCGGCATCCTTCACATGGGACATGCCATGGATGACACCATCCAGGACACCTACATTCGTTATTCTCGCATGCGCGGTTATTCAACTCGTTGGATTCTTGGAACAGATCACGCAGGCATTGCAACCCAGACTAAGGTTGATAAGAAGCTTAAGTCAGAGGGTATTTCTCGCCTTGAGATTGGTCGCCAGAAGTTCGTGGAGGCTTGCTGGGATTGGACGCGCGAGTACGGCGGAACCATTGTTTCTCAGATTAAGCGCATGGGCTGCTCCATTGATTTTAATGACGAGAAATTCACTATGTCTCCTGAGTACACTCAGGCTGTTCGTAAGGTCTTTGTTGACTGGTATCATGACCAGCTTATTTATCGTGGTAAGCGCATCGTAAACTGGTGTCCTCATTGTGAGACTTCTATTTCTGACGATGAAGCAGAGTACGCTGACGAGAAGGGCCATCTTTGGTACCTGCGCTATCCACTCAAAGAGCCTGTTAATGGCGTTGAATACATTACGGTAGCTACTACTCGTCCAGAGACCATGCTGGGTGATACGGGCGTAGCTGTTTCTCCTCAAGATCCAGAAAAGGCTGACCTTGTTGGAAAGACCGTTATCCTGCCAATTGTTGACAGAGAGATTCCAATCTTCTCTGATTGGCATGTTGATGCAGGTTTTGGTACCGGTTTTGTTAAGGTAACCCCAGCTCATGATCCTAACGACTTTGCTATGGGTCAGACTCACAATCTTGAGCAGATCAACATCTTTGATGAGCATGCTGTTGTGGTTGACGGCTATGGTGAGTTCTCTGGCCTTGATAGAGATCAGGCTCGTGAGGCTATTGTTGCTTGGTTTGAAGAGCACGGTCTGCTTGATCACGTTGAAGACCTTGATCACTCCGTTATGCATTGCTACCGTTGCGGCACCACACTTGAGCCATGGCTCTCTGAGCAGTGGTTTGTTGCTGTCGATAAGCTCAAAGAGCCCGCAGCACAGGTAGTCAAAGATGGTCAGGTTACCTTCCATCCTGAGCGTTGGACTCAGACCTACCTCACGTGGATGGAGAATCTCCGCGACTGGAACATCTCCAGGCAGCTTTGGTGGGGACACCGCATTCCAGTGTTCTACTGCGATGATTGTGGCTGGCAGGATGCTCTTATGGAAGACACTGATGTCTGTCCAAAGTGTGGCGGTCATCATGTTCACCAGGATGAGGACGTTCTAGACACCTGGTTCTCTTCTCAGCTGTGGACCTTTGCTACACAGGGCTGGCCAGATCATCCTGAGCAGCTTGAGGGTCACCATCCAACACAGGTCCTGGTAACCGCTCGAGACATCATTGCTCTTTGGGTTGCTCGCATGATTATGAGCTCGCTCTACTTCACTAAAGAGATTCCATTCCACGATGTCTACATCTACGCAACCATTTTGGCTAAGGACGGCAGTCGTATGTCCAAGTCAAAGGGTAACGGCGTAGATCCTATGGACTTAATTGCTAAGTATGGTGCAGACGCAATGCGTTATAACCTGCTTACGCTTATTACCAACAACCAAGACGTCAAGTTTGATGCTGTTCTTGATAAGAAGACTCGCGAGC
>JAIJTS010000030.1 GCA_022732885.1 Atopobium sp.
AATGCCCTGGATAGTGGTGGAAATTGGGTTAGTTACGTCCAGATCCTCTGGAGCGATTGGCTTTGGCTTCTTCAACTTGGAGACCACCTCTACGTATTTAACAAAGTTATCCAGGCAAAAGCCCAGGAAGCTAACGGTGCGCTCATCGTGTCTCAAAGGTCAATCCTGTGGAATCGCTCCGCTACCAGTAGCAGTGAGTGTATATAGATTTGAGATGTTTAAGGTTTTTTGATGACCAATCTCTCGGCGCTTTTACCAAAGAAATGATAACCGCTTCCACCTTCACTAATACAATCAAGTACCTCATCGGGCCTGGTGACCAAAACGCCACCCATCATGGTAACTCCCCGTTTAAAGAAAGCGTCGGGCAACATGCTTGCCGTTGGGCCGGTAACTACAATCTGTGCTCCTGGCTTAGCAAGTTGCAAGAGATCTGGTAGCGTATCATTGAGCACCGTAACGCCAGTAATAACAACAAGATCAGCTTCGGGGATGTAGAGATGCGCATCTTTGGGTGGAGCATAGTGGTCAAGCTCAGCACCTTTAAGCGTACGTTTATCCATTTCAAGTACGGTGAAGTCGGCATGAGACTTGATAAGACGTTTGAGAATAGGAACGAGCGCACCTACAACAACGGTTTTTCCTTCTACAGGAATTTTAACTTCATCAAACGTGTTTTTATCGAGTTCAAGGGTATATCCGTCTCGTTGAGCCTCGCCTGCGTTCCAGCAACTTGCAGAGAGCGCATTTAAGGTGGCAATAGCAAGAGTTTTTCGCAAGATATTGTTGCTGTTAAGATCAGCAAGAGTTTCTTCAATGGAACGCTTGGTTAGCCTGCCTGAAAGCGGCATAGCACGAGCACTTGAGGGACAGCAAACTGCTTGTGGCATTTCTTTAACGGGAGTAAAGCACAGTCCACCCTGGCCATCGCTAAGTTTAACGCCGGAGAAAAAGAGACCAAAAGCTGCGCGTTCAATGGAAAGGTCGTTGATTTTATCGCCAAGTATATCTTTTACCTTGGCTGCAGTTTCTTCGAGCAGGAAGTTTCCCATTCTCTCTCCATTCC
>JAIJTS010000013.1 GCA_022732885.1 Atopobium sp.
CAAGCGGCCGTGGTAGACAGCGCGACGGAGCAGACGGCGAAGGATGTAGCTTCTACCCTCATTACCAGGGAGAATGCCGTCACCAATCATAAAGGTAACTGCACGAGAGTGGTCTGCAAGAATGCGCAGGCTGCGGTCCACCTCGTCAGTTGAGTGATACTTCTTACCAGAGAGCTTCTCGCCCAAAGAGATAAGGGTACGCATGATGTCGCCCTCATAGTTGGTGCCCTCATGCTGCATGATAGCTGCAATGCGCTCAAGGCCCATGCCGGTATCGATATTACGGTGAGGAAGCTCAGGCAGAGAACCATCTTCCTGGCGATCAAACTGAGTAAAGACGAGGTTCCAGAACTCAAGGTAACGGTCACCATCATCTCCAGGGGCCTCTCCCTCAAACTCAGGACCCTGGTCAAAGTAAATCTCAGAGCAAGGACCGCAAGGACCAGTTGGACCTGCTGCCCAGAAGTTGTCCTCCGCGCCCAGACGAGTGATGTGATCTTCTGCTACGCCAAGAGACTTCCAGATTTCAATTGCCTCATCATCGTCAGTAAAGACAGTAAAGTACAGACGATCAAGAGGTAGGCCAAGATGCTCTGGAGAAGAAATGAACTCCATTGCCCAGGTGCACGCATCGCGCTTGGTGTAACCACCAAAGGAGAAGTTACCCAGCATCTCAAAGAATGAGAGATGGCGAGAATCACCAATGTTGTCAATATCGTTAGTACGCAGGCACTTCTGGCAGGAAGTAGCACCAATCTCCTTCATGGTCTTGATGCCCTGGTAATACTCCTTGAACTGGTTCATGCCGGCATTGGCAAGAAGCAGCGAAGGGTCTGAAGGCACTAGAGACGAGGAAGGATAACGCTTGCAACCCTTGCTCTCAAAGAAGCTTAGGAAGTCCTCACGAATCTCTGCTGTTGTCATTGTTTTATAGTCAGCCATAAAGTACTTCTCCGTATTTAAATAACTACTCTTTTGTACTGTCTGAGTCTACCGCATCTGACGACGGTTTATCTGGTTTCTTAGTAACTTCTTGAGTATTCCTAAAAAGTAACTGAGAAAAATCATGACCAAGAATCTTTGGTGCGGGAATTGAAGACTTTCTACGCACATGAGCTGTAGTGTCTTGATCAACAAGACGAGAGTCCTCAAAAAACTTTGGATCATCTAAGGCATCATATTCTGGCAGAATAGCGCCTGTCTCATCTACATACTGCGTAGAGTTAAAAAGCGCACCCTTAGGCGAGACAATCTGTCTACCTGAATACTTCTCAAAAAAGTATACAAAAATGCCCCTCAGCGCTGCAGTCATTGGAATTGCAAGAATGGTTCCAACTACTCCGCCAAGAGCACTGCCAATAACAATGCCAATAAGAGAAAGACCTGGGTGAACTTTGACGCTAGTTGCCATAACCAAAGGTGAAAGTACATTATCAACAACGTTTTGTGCAACTACCAAAATAACAATGGTCCACACGGTCATAACGGGATCTACCAAAATGCTTAAGATAAGAGCAATACCAGCCGAGAAAACCGGTCCGACTACAGGAATAATGTGGAAGATTCCTGTAACCATACCAATTAGAGCGGCATACGGATTACCTAAAATCAAACAACCAAAGTACACAAGAATACCATTCACCGCAGAGGTAATGATGGTGCCACGCATATATCCACTGGTAGATCTACTTAAGATAGCAAGAATAAGTCTGAACTCATTCTCTTTTTGAGGTCCTGCGATAATAGCAAGTTCACGAACAATAACGGGATAATCTTTAGCAAGCCAATACGCAAGCACCAGACCCAAGAAAAAGACCATGAGCTGGTTTGCCATAGATGAAATATTACCTAGAGCAGATGTTGAAAGCCAGCTCAAAATTCCAGAGGCAACTGATATACCAATACTGGATGCCCGTTCAATCACAAGTTCTACAGTCTGCCTTACCGCTGGGTTACTCTGAGAGTCAAAGTTCTGCCAAAACTCTCGAGCCATTGCTCCTATTTGACTTGCGTACAGAGGGGCATTTCTTAACAGCGTAGTAAGTTCAGTTACCAATGGCTGGGCAATCAAAATAAAAAATCCCACAAGCACAATGAGTGTAAGTACAAGCGCAATTAAAGCAGAAATGCCACGCGGTACTCCCCTGTCTTCAATCCAGTTGGTAATGGGACTACAAACAAACGCAAAAATAGCGCCAATAGCAAACAACTCCACAGCTTGTCCCAGAATGCCAAGAACATAGAGCGCGAGCGCAAACAGCGTAGCTACACCAATAGCTGTCCACACCATCAAACCGCGTTGCTTCCATCTCAAAACCGAATCGGAAAAGTTTTGATGATTTTGATCCATTAACGATTCACACTTTCTGGGTCAATCTTTTCTTGAATGCGCTTTAAAGTGCGACGAAGCAATCTTGAAACCTGTACCTGAGAGATATTGAGTTTCTCTGCAATCTCTACCTGAGTAAGACCCTCAACAAAACGCATACGAATAATCTCTTGCTCTCGTGGAGAAAAGTCTCTAATGGCCTCTTCAAGAACAATGCGATCATCTGAACCAGCAAGGTCTTCATCTTCAGTTACATACTGATCAATGATAGACGGTGCTTCGTCTCCGTCAGCACCTGAGCCGCCACCCTCAAGAGGAACAGAACTGTAAGCACTTGAGGACTCCATAGCTTCAAGAACCTCTTCAACATTGGTGCCAAGACGCTGAGCTATCTCTTCAATTGAAGGACTTCTTTGTAGTTCTTTAGTCAAATCATCAGTAACCTGATTAATCTTGGATGAAAGCTCCTGCAAACGACGTGGAACTCGCACTGACCAGCCCTTATCACGGAAGTGACGTTTAATTTCTCCCATGATGGTAGGCGTGGCATACGTTGTGAATTCAAGACCACGATCAGGCTCAAACCTATCAATTGCCTTAATAAGACCAATGGTTCCCACCTGAATCAAATCATCAAGAGGTTCTCCGCGATTTTTAAACTTAGAGGCCAAAAAACGAACGAGGTTTAAGTGGCTCACAATAAGCTGATCTCTTACCTCAGAATCTTTTGTTTCTTTATATTGGGCAAAAAGCTGGCGTGTTCTATCTTTATCCCATGCTGGGGTACCTTTAGAAGCACGACGAGCAGCTCTTCTTGCGGCTTTCTGCTCTTCTGCAGATGCCTGTACTGCCTCGTTTGCTTCAGATTTAGGCATGTGCACCGCCAGAAATCTTTACCAGATGTAGCGTATAACCGTCATCACTAAGTGCAAACTCGTCACAAATAGCAGAAAGCAATAGCTCTACAAGCTCAAGTGGCTGAGAATTATCCGTCTCAGACTCAACAGGATCCTCATCACCCAAATCAAAATCAATAACCATAGTATTGTCTTCAAGGGTAAACGTAATATCTACAGAGTCCTTCTGAGTGCCACAAGCAAAGACAAAACCTTCTTCAGCGGCCATTTTGACATCTTCAAGCTCATCAACATTCATCTTGCACAAAACAGCAAGGTTAGCAGCCATCATTCTGACTGAACGAGCAAACGTTGGGTCTGCTGGAGCGGAAAGTTCAACAATTTTTTGTTCCATAATGGTTTACTCCTCAGTATTCTGAGAAGACTCAGAACCATACTCAATATAAAACTGCTCAGAATGGGCTGACTTAGAATGCTTTTCCTTATCATGTGAGAGCAAAGGAAGTTCCTCAAGATACTCTTGGGCACGCTGTGCACTCTGCTGCGCCGTTGCAGTAGCACCACTCAAGCGAGCCTGAGCTGCCTCAGCAAGCTTAGAAGGATTTAAAGATCCACCCAGGCCAGCCCCTAGCTTTGAAACAGACTCAACAACGCCTGTCATGGCATCAGTTGCAGCTTTGCTGACAGTAGCGGTAACTGCAGACGCAGCACCAGAAACAGTAGCTACGTCACCAAGAACTACGTTGAGGCTCTCAAGAGAGGTATTAGCATTCTCTGTAGCTTCATCAACCTTCTGCATAAGTGCAGGTAGCTGCTTAATGGTTGGGTCAAGCTCATCAACCATGCCGTCAATCTTTGAAATAACAGGTTGAATTTGCTCAATAGTATTGTTAGCTGAGAGCGTAATCTCAGTAATTGACTTTCTTGTTGTTCTTAGTGTCAGGGCAACCTCGACAATAGCCCAAACGCCAGCTACGGCTAAGACTACAAGGGCAATCTGTAGGTAATTCATCTATGCCATCCCTCAAAGCTAACGGTTACAGTTCTTTCTATTTTACCCGAGGAACGCCTTCTTAATGCTCCAACTTGGGTAATTCAAATTCCTAGGCTTCCTCATGACGATCACGCTCTGTAGCTGCAATTCTCCACGCTTCCCAACCTCTTGGAGATGGCGAGAAGAATGCACCACGTTCAAGTCCTTCTGGAAGATAGCGCTGTTCAACCCATCCCCCAGGGTAATTATGAGGATAGAGGTAGTTACCATACTCCTCAGAACCAGGGCGTGTACGATCCCTTAAGTAACTTGGAACTTCTCTCCTTGGACCTGTTCTGACCTCATGAAGAGCGGCATCAATGCCCGCTTCTGCAGCATTAGATTTTGGAGCAAGTGCCATATAAATAACTGCTTGCGCAAGATTAATTCTGCACTCTGGATATCCAATGACCTCGGCTGACCTAAATGCTGCGTGTGCAACGAGCAACGCCTGTGGATCTGCGTTGCCAATATCTTCTGAGGCCAAAATCATAATACGTCGCGCAATAAATTTAGGGTCTTCACCTGCATCAATCATACGCGCAAGCCAATATAGTGCTGCATCTGGATCTGAGCCACGCATTGACTTAATAAACGCGGAGATAATGTCATAGTGCATATCTCCCGCTTTATCGTAGGGAAGTCCTCGACGAGGATTTGCCTCAAGAACGTTCTGCATGGTAATAAAAAGTGGCTCGGACGCTTTGCCATCAGTTGCCTCTGGAACATCAACCATCTGAGAGGCAAGCTCAAGCGAAGTTAGGGCTGCGCGGCCATCCCCGCCTGCAAGCGTCACAATCTCTTTGCGAGCGTCTTCATCCAGGACAAATGCGCCAGCTAGGCCATCCTCTGACTCAAGTGCTCGCTGAATGAGCTCATCGATTGCCTCATCTGACAATGCATGCAGCTCAACTACACGAGAGCGAGAAATCAGAGCACTGTTAACCTCAAAGTAAGGGTTTTCTGTAGTAGCTCCAATAAGTACAACAATTCTGTCTTCTACCGCGTGAAGCAGGGCGTCTTGCTGAGAGCGCGTAAAGCGATGAATCTCATCAATAAACAGAATAGTTCTTCTACCTGCTGTTAAAAGCCTTGATTCCGCGGCCTCAATCTCTCTACGAAGATCTTTAACGGTACCAGTAATTGCGGATACTTCCACAAACTCTGCATGCGTTGTATGAGCGATGATACGTGCCAGTGTGGTCTTACCAGTACCAGCTGGACCATACAACAAGACAGACGAGAGCGTATCGTGCTCGATGGCCTTACGCAGCCATGAGCCAGGACCAACCGCATCTTCCTGACCCACGTATCCATCGAGCGTGGTAGGACGTATGCGAGCAGCAAGTGGTGCATTAGCTTTTTTAGCGGCACGTTCCATGCCAGAAAATAAAGTATCCATGCAGCTATTTTACCCCGTCTCAAACATAAAAGCTTGGCGAGAAACCCGCTCAACACAAATGCTCTTTACGTGCCCGTTTGCCGTACCGCAACCGACTGGCAAATCTTACGCGCGTACTCCTTCTGCAAAGTAGCTCCTCTTTGGAAAGAGCTCCTGGGCTTCTGGGAAGAGCGCTTCGCAGGTAGCCACAAAGTAGTCATCAGTCATTGCAGAAATAAAATCAACAACAGTGCGATGTAGGTCACTCTTCCAGTCATACGTATGACCATACCTAGAAAGATGTCTACTCACGGGCTCAATATGATGCTTAAAGATTGCAAGACTCTGATCACCCGATTTAAGAGAAGACAACTCGTACTCGTACAACTTCTCAAACAGATGCTTAATGTCTTCAGAGAAATCACCATTGGCCTCTGATGCGCCATAAATCTTCTGGTAATTCTCGCGCTTTGCTCGCTTCATCTCTTTAAATGCTTCTTCTGAGAGAGAAATCTGCGGCTTGCCAAAGCTGTTCTGAACAATATCTGCAACAAAAGCAGAGGTAGCCCATGCGTTATAGGCGCCACCAAGACCATCATCAAACGTTTCTTCTGTTGCAGCGCCTGCACGAAGCGCGTCCTGTCTATCTTTTCCAACATACGCAATAATGTCCGAGATGCGCATAACGCACCCTTCAAGCGTCATAGGACGCAGGTGTGCAATAGCTTGAGGACCTCTCTCCCAGCAATCTTCTACTACCTTGTCAAACTCATCAAAAGTTGAAAGATCACTCATTTGAAGTATCTGCTGTTCAAACTCACCGTTGTGGCAAATTACCCCGTCAAGCGTCTGTAGAGAGAGGTTTCTTGCATAGAGGCTGTCAAGAACGCGCACGCTCTGTACGTTGTGGAAAAACCAGCGCCCCGTTTGCTCGTGATAAATATCGTTGAGGAAATACTCCCCTGCATGACCAAAAGGAGTATGTCCCACATCATGACCAAGAGCAATTGCCTCAATCAGATCAAGGTTAAGGCCAAGTGCACGTCCAATAACTTTAGCAACTCTACAAACAAGCTGCTCATGAAGGCCACGGCGCGTAATATCATCATGGGCACGGAACGAGAAGACCTGTGTTTTACCGTTTAACCTGTTATACGCAGGGGTATGCATGATTTTCTCGACATCTCGCATGAAAGCAGGACGCAAAAGCGATGCCTGATCATGGGTGGAATCTCGGCGGATGATGTCTTCATTTTTGCATGCGTAAGGACTTAAGGTGCCCTTGGCAATTTGCTCAGCCACAAGAGCCTGAGTTTCTTCAGAAAGTTGCCCGGTCATATGAGGTGCAAAAGGATTAGTGATGTTCATGTGTATCCTCTCTAGATGTTTTTCACCTCTAGTGTAGAAGTTTCACCGGACAAAAAGTCGTGTTGAATTTTGGAAGAACTTTTGAGAAAACCTAGCGTCTAAAAAGACTATTCTGAACTGGCTGTTTTAAGGCTTCAAACAGATTTTTTGCTAAAAGTGCTGCACCCTTAGAATTTGGATGCACATCGTCAACAAAATACTTCTTTTCCTGAGGCAACAGCATTTCTCCAGAGATGCACTGCAAACCAAACTTACCGGCAACTTTTTCAATTATTTGAGGGACCTCGGCAAAACAAGAATAAGGGTGCGTGGGGTACGTATCCTCAAAATAAGGGGTGGGCGTCAGAACCACCACGCGAGTATCCGCATACATTTGAGAAATCTGCCAAAGTGAATTTTGAATATCGTATGTTACCTGAGACTTTGCGCATTTCTCGTAGCGATAATTTGCTCCAAGTGCAACAACCACTAAAGAAGCATCCTCAATGAACGTATACGAGCCAGGCTGAAAAACTTGTCCACCAATTCCCTGGTTAACCACATTAAGTTTCATACGCTTAGCAAGACAGCGCGGCCAAGTTTTATCTGGGCGCTCCACAACAAAACCCTGCGCAATAGAATCGCCAAACACCACCAGTTTTTTCTTAGGCTCATCGGGCGAGAAAAACGTGCCGTTACCACGGAGATTTTTAACAGAAGCGCTCTGCAAACAGGGCAAGTAAACACTCACGTGGTGCGTGTCATTAAAACCTGGAAGTCTAGCAAGGTCATCCTGAGAGGTTTCTGTTTCTAGATGGATAGAAAGTGCATGTTCACCCGCATCATCCAGCGAGAAGTTCTTGTAAGGTTTACCGTCAACTGTCACAAAGACAGAGCTAAGTTTTTTAAGATATGCGGCTTTAAGTAGCTGTAACACAGACGAGGATCCCTGAGGGACTTTGTCAATTTTTAGATCAAGCGCCACTTCTGAGCTGTCCGTGGTAAAGACAACTTGAATATCTGAAGTACACGCTACCATCTGTTTAAAAAGGCCAGGGTGCCAGGAAGAGCAAGAGCCAATGACTCTAAGTTGATTGGGAGAAATACGTAGTGGATGAACCCATCCGTGAGCAAGCTTTTCTGACCATGGTGCACCAAGTAAAAACTTAGATGCTAGAGAACTGATGCTCCACTCTCCCACTTCCATACGCACCTCCAATTACAAGTTAAATTACTATAGACAAAACTAAATAATGTTGAGTAAGTATCGTAGTCAAGAATACTTCTTTTTAGAATATTTAAATATATGAACATATATTTAAATAACAACTATAAAGAGAACCATCTAAATTTTTTAAAAAATTTATTTACTGTTATTTCTTTTGTAAAATATAAGGTATAGAATAATAAAATAAGGGTTTGCTTTATATGGTTGTTCTATCTAGTCTATAGAAACGAGGTAGTTATGGCTCAAAAAAGTTTTTCCCGTAGAGTTGTTGTACTGGGTGGACTGAGTGGTATCCTCTCTTTCATTCAATCAAAAAACATTTATGCATTAGACAATGACACTGAAGAAGAGTGTCAGCAATTTGAACTAAAGTTAAATAATCTTCCACCAATCTATATAACCGAAACAACAGAAGCTCGCATTATCCAAACATTAGACAATGATGGAAATCTCAAACAAATTGTTTTAAATAAGGAAACCAATATTGTCTATTCTGAATTTACAGAAGATAATTCATCTCTACCACAAGATGAGCTTTTACCATCAATTTCCCAAGATAGTGGATTTAGATCTGCAATTACAAATAAGAAAGTTAAACGTTTTTCTTATGCACAGATTGGTACTGCAGTTGGATACGGAGCGACTGCAGCACAGGTAGTTGCATATCTATTAGTATGTATCCCAGGATGCTATACAATAGGAAGCTATTTAGGGACTATTTCAGAAGCTGTTGGTAAGATGGCGGAAATGTCAACCGCTACTCCAGGCAACGATAATCATGGAATACAACTAACGATTGCAACAGTAAAATATTATCGGACAAGAGGAGGGCATAGGCATGTTTGGCGAGAAGATGTTCAAATTGTCGGAGCCTCTCTCTATTAGAACAATTCGAATACTACTTCCAATTAATTTTTTCATCTACCAAGCAGCTAGGATTTTATGGAAGCAGTCACTTATCCCACCACTAGCATTCTTTGTAATTTCTTTTCTACTTGAGATTATGAGCCTTTATATTTTACTTCGAAGTAACATGAAGAAAGGTATCAAAAATTCGCTTGTAATCTTTCTAATTTTTGCACTCCTGTTTGAGGCTTCTCAGCTTCCCAATTTTCTTTAATATTAAGGGCTACTTAAAGCAAGTAGCCCTTAATAAACATATGCGCACTCTTATAAGTTCTCATTGCTAATTACAGGAAACCTTCTTACAAAACTCACTCAAATTATCAAACAAAAAGATGTAAATTTTATTTATTATCTACCGAATATATGTTGTCATTCTTCTTTTTGAGCTTCTTATCAAGCCAGCCAGTAAATGCCGGAGCAACTAGCGCAGTAATAACTACCGCAGCTGCAAGCTGAGCGTTTGCGTTTGCGACAATCTGAGTTGTATAGGTTGGATCAACACTAGCAACCGCAGCAGGAGTGGTTGTTGCAGTACCTGCAATAGTTGCACTTGCAAGGCTTGCCTTACCAGAGCCACCAAGAAGACGCTCAACAAGCATGGTAAGAATACCCGTAATGATGCAAAGTACTGCCAAAAGAATACCTGATGGACCACCAATAATAAGATTCTCAACACTCATGCCGCAGCCAAGAGCAAAACCAACAACAGCAATGCAAGGGTTAATGCCTGGAACCAAAAGCTCTCTGATAAAAGGACTAAGGTTGCCAAGAACAACACCAAGAACCAAAGGAAGAAGAGTGCCGGCAAGTGCGGTAGGAGAAATTGCTGCAACGCCTGCTGCACCTAAAGCAATCATGGTAACCGCAGGACCTGCAACAAGGGACAAAACTGCAGCAGCACCCTGTTCATCAGGAGTTCCATATTCAGCAGTAATGCCAATGTACAAGGCAACGTTACAGAACGTAATGCCACCAATAATAGAAAGCGCATTAAGACCAAAGAAGTTATCGTTCATGAATTTGGCAACAAAAAGACCAAAGGCAATAGCAATAGCAAGCTTTGGAATAAGGACGGTCAAACCAGTCTTTAGAACTTTTGGAACTGTCTTAAGATCAATAGAGGCACCAACAAACAGCAAAACAATGCCAACAATTGCAGGAGCGCCCTTAGCAACAGCTGTAGTGAAACTACCAATTTCTAGAACCTGAGGAAAAAAAGAGTGAAGCAGTAGGCCCACAGAAAGTGGATAAAGCATAATATCGCCAGGAAACCTGGGGACGCCAATTTTACGAATTGTCTTTTGCTGTTCAGCTGCCATTATCAGCTCCTTTGCCCTCATTAGTCAAAAAATAGTTGACCTACTTTATCAGCACGAAGAAACATTTTAAAAAAGTACTATACAAATTAACAATTTAGCTACAAACGAAAGAAGACCCTGCAAACTGCAAGGTCTTCTCGCGAAATGGGTTTATGTGAGCCAATAAAACAGGCTTAAAGCTTTCCGCCCTCAACAACAATGTTATTTGGATCTACCTCGTCGCCGTAAATTGGAGCAAGGGTCTCTTCATAATCCTTGTGGAAGAACTTCTCCTCTGCAAGAGGGCCGGTAATCTCATTGTTGATAAACTCTAACAGTGAGGAGTTACCCTTGTGAACTGCAGCAGCGATAGTATCGGAATCGCCCAGGTCATCAATGCCAACAACAAAACCAGGGTTAGACTTGATCCATGCAAGTACCTCGGTATTATCGGTTGAGAAAGCATCGCCGCGGCCGTCTAGCAGTGCGTTATACGCATCAGCGTAGCTATCAAATTTGACCAGCTCAACCTTAGGTGCATTCTTAGCAAACCATACCTCAGCTGTGGTTCCCTTAGAAACAATAAGCTTCTTGCCGTCAAGCTGAGAAACGTCTGTGATTGGTGCAGAAGCTGGAGAAACAACGCCCAGCTTGATCTTCATGTATGGCAGAGAGAAATCAACCTTCTCTTTACGGTCATCAGTTACCGTGAAGTTTGCCAGCATGATATCTGCCTTATTGGACTGCAGGAAAGGAACGCGGTTCTGTCCGTCCGTGGAAATGTAGTTGATTTTAACGCCCATGTCCTTTGCAAGTCGCTCAGCAAAAACAATGTCATAACCAGCGTACTTACCGTTTGCATCAACGTAACCAAAAGGAGCCTTATCGCTGAATACGCCAATATTTACGGTACCCGCCTTCTTAATGTCATCAAGGGTTCTAAACTTTGAGTCTGCATCAGAAGATCCACCCTGAGCTCCATCAGAATCCTTTTTCTTGCAAGCTGCCAAAAGAGCTGCAGCAGAAAGTGCGCTTGCACCAAGGAAAGCACGGCGAGAAAGAGAAGCGGAAGTATTTTCAAAGAAGTTCATTTTAAATCCTAACAAGTTGTATCTATTACTACATCATCTACGTGCAAAAACACGTTATTTACTTATGTACACGTTCAAATTCAAAGGTGCGCAAAAACTCTTGTGCCCTTTCTGTTTTAGGTGCCGAGAAAAACTCTTGTGCATTGGACGACTCTTCTACGATGTGTCCCTGATCAATCAAGATGACTCGATCGGCAACTGCTTGAGCAAAGCGCATCTCATGAGTCACTACCAGCATGGTCATTCCCTGCTCTGCTAGCTCCATAACTACCTGCAAAACCTCATGAACCATCTCTGGATCAAGAGCTGCGGTAATCTCATCCAACAGAAGAACCTCAGGGTTGGTCATCAGTGCACGCACAATTGCCACGCGCTGCTTTTGGCCACCGGAAAGCGCTGATGGATAGGCATCTTTCTTCTCCCACAGCCCCACTCGATGCAGCAGCTCTTCAGCTTGTGCCAAAACCTCATCCTCTGATCGCTTTTGTACCACTAGAGGGGCCAGAGTTACGTTTTTCAAAACCGTCATGTTAGGGAACAAATCGTAGCTTTGAAAAACCATTCCAACGCCTGTTGCAGCACTTTCTCTTTTTTGACCAGAAATAACCTGATTGTGGAGAAGTACCTCTCCCCCTTGGATATCCTCCAGGCCAACAATGGCGCGAAGCAGCGTAGACTTTCCGCAGCCGGAAGGACCTAACACTACCACTACTTCGCCTTTATTGATGGAGAGTGAGATCTTATCAAGTACGGGATTCTGGCTTGAAGGATATACCTTAGTGAGGTCCTTAACTGCTAAAACGGTGTTACTCATGTGAGGCACTCCTCTCAAGCCTGCGTGAAAGATACGAAAGTGGGAAGCAGGCAGCAAAATACAGGAAGAAAATAGCTCCGTAGATCCAAAGTGCTCCGTCAGTTGGGAACTTGAAGCGGTAAAAATCGGTGATCTGACTACCAACTCTGAGCAGCTCAACCACGCCAATCAGGTTACAAAGTGACGTTGTCTTAATCATGCGTGTAATCAGATTGATGGCTGGGGGCAAAAGGCGCTTGAAAGCCTGAGGCAAAATGACCTTAAAGAACGTCTGCTGGCGAGAAAGGCCAAGTACAAACGCACCGTCATACTGAGATGCTGGAATTGACTCTAACGCTCCTCGTACCAGGTCTCCAAGCTCGGCAGCTCCCCAGAAAGTAAAGACCACAATTGATGCCTCAATACCATCAAAGTTGACATCAAACCACTCATTAGTACCAAAGAACACCACAAAGAGCAGCACTAGCTGAGGCATAACACGAACGATCTCAAGGTAAACACGAAGAATTGCACGAACAACCTTGCTATTGGACGACATAAAAAGTCCAACGAGAATACCAAGAGGAATAGAGAGGGCTACGGAGATAAGACCAATATGTACCGTTGTTGCAAGGCCTCCAAGAAGGCGTGTTAATACCCCTTCTTGCAACAAAATGTTATCGACGGGCATAGTCAAGCCTCCTTTCCAGCCAGCTACCAAACAAAGAAATAGGAACAAGGATAATCACATAGGAAACAACCAGCATAAAGAGGGCTTCTGTAGTGTCATACTGCATGCCAATAATGTCCTTGGTTACATACATCAAATCTGCAAGGGCAATACCAGAGACAACGGAAGATTCCTTGATCAAGAAAATAACGTTAGCAACAAGGCCAGGAAGTGCAACAGAAAGCGCCTGTGGGAGAATAACGTGCTGGAGAGCCTGGATCTTTGAGAGACCCAAAACCTGTGCAGATTCAATTTGAATAGCTGCAACTGATTCAAAGCCAGCGCGAAATACCTCTGCCATATAGGAACCGCCGAGAAACGTAAGACCCACAACAGCAGCTACCTCTGCGTCCATTTTGAGGCCAACTTTAGTCAGACCAAAGTAGATAAGAAACAGCTGAATAAGCAGAGGTGTTCCTCTGGAAAGCTCAACGTAAACAGCATTAAGCTGACTCAAAACAGGAATTTTTGTCAGCGAAATCTGAGCGCTTATTAAACCAACAATAAGCGAGAAGAGAACTCCAAAGAAAGAGATAGTAAGCGTTATTTGTGCAGCTTCTGCATACAGTGGGAGATGTTCCCCTATGAAGCTCCAGTCCATGCAAATAAATCCTCTCGGGATGTGCGAATGCTCACACAAGAGTTACAAAATAGCTTTACGCCCGAGTCTATACCAGGAAAATTTTGCTCAGCGACAATTACACCCTGGTCATATGTGACCCGGGCACCAGACACATCGCGGTGCATGCACAAAGTGCAGTGTATGTCGTAGCCATAATTCGCATATGTATAATCCTAGTCGCAACTAGGATATTGTCAACTCTCAATTAGTAAATTTTTTGATAATGGAAAATTCTTCCACTAAATCATCAACTGACATACGGGCATTAGCAGGACTTGTAGAGGGCAGTTGACGTGCAGAAATACCAGTTTGTTGCTCGGTATAGCGTTTATAAAATTTTGTTGCCGTCCCACCAAGCGTAAAAATGGCACAAATTGAAGAATTTTGAATAAGTGCTCCAATGTTGTGCGGAACCGGATTTGCAATAGAAGCATCACTTGCACCTTTAATATCACAAGCCTTAAGCACATCGCAAAGAGCAAGATGATGTCTTTTACAGAAGTCAATCTTTTCAGGTATGGACTTGAGGGGTTTCTCGCCATATAACGTAGCAACTACACGCCAGAATCTATTTTGAGGATTACCAAAATAAAAGCCAATTTCTCGAGACTTGGGGCTAGGCATAGATCCCAAAAGCAGCACACGAGAGTCCGGGAAAATAATGGGGTCAAGCGTGTTCTCTACATGCGTAAGCACAGTTTTGGCAGCATCGACGGCAAGCTGCGACGTCTTTGAAGCCACAACTACTCTCCTTCTTGCAGTGGCTCAACAAACTCCTGCAGATCATCAAGGCGCAATACGGTTACTTGGCCGTAGCCGGCTCCACCTGTAGTTCCTGTATCAATTCCCCATTTATCACCATCTGACTGGACCCATTGCGCAAGACCATCAGGAGTAGTGGCGCTGCGATTCAAGTTTTTTGCACCAAAGCTTGCCAACAAAGGCGTGGGTGTATGGCCGCAAATAACAATAGGATACGACTCATCTGACGTGCGGAAATCCGTAGGATATTGCCAAAATTCTTCACGAATCCACAAAAGATCATTTTCAGACTGCTTACTTAAATATTGTTCCAAAGTAGTCTTATCCCACGTAGTTGGCAAGGGAACGCCATTGTGCTTTACACCCGCATGCACCAGAACAAAGTCCCTTCCCCGAACTTCAACTGTGGCGTACAAAGAAAGTGCATGTAACCAGCCTATCAGTTCACAATACTCTTCTTCAGAAAGCGACTTGAGCTCAGCAAGCGTTGCGTCTCCCCCGTTAATCTGCCACATAAATTGAGTTTCAATGTCAGCTTTTGGGTCCAATGCTTGCAGCGCAAGCTGCTCATGATTGCCCATTAAAACCGTACAATTAGGAAGCGAGCGAATTGTCTTAATGGTGGCAAGCGAGCTAGGGCCACGGTCAATCATATCCCCAAGACAATAAAATACATCTGACTCGGCTGGATTAATGCGCTCTAGAGCACGCCTAAGCGGCTCCACATGGCCGTGAATATCAGAAAAAACGTACGTTGCCACAAAAACCTATTCTGTCGAACCTTCACCTGCAAGCGTCTGACCATCAAAGTTCAAATTTTGCGTAAGCTCTTTTGCAGTATCAAGATTAAAGTCTGGCGAGAAGAAAACGTCAAGTGCATACGGCACATTTGCCAGTGCATGGTCATACAAATCCCAGAAGCTTTCTTTACGCACCTCTCCCGTAAAAGGATCTATCCACTCATTTCCTGCTCTGTTATCAAAATCAGAATCAGAGGATTCCCTTGCCCCGTGAGAAAGAGCCTCAATCAAAGAAAACCTGTTTGTACCAAACGTGCGCTCAAGATGACCCAGTAGCTTTCTTTTCTTGCCCGTTGGCGAATACGCCAGATGCTGAATAATCCTAAAATCAACAGCAGCTGACGAGAAAATCCTGGTATCGGTAGGTTTTTCATACGTCCATAGCAATGCAAAGAAAAATACTCTATCCAAAACGTAGAGCGTATGCAGCGATGCCTTCAAAACCTCGCTATAAGGCCTATACGTAGCTACCGTTTTACCAAGATGAGCGTAAAGAATTGCCTCATCAAGGTCCTTCTCGATTTCTGCGTGTACTTGATTTTTTGCAGATTTATCCAAGCCTTCTATACCTTGAGAGGTAAGCATGTTTTGCCAGTAGTAGATAAAAGGATGAGCAGTGGAATCAAGCATATAGTGGCAGAGGAATCCCGCAATATAAGCGCGAGCAACTGCAACATCTTTAAGTGGCAGAGGAGCAATTGCATCTCTCATAGAAAGAAGAAGCTCGGGCGTTTTTTCTTTATGCATGATTGATGCATATTTGGCGTATCGATGTAGCAGTGGATCTGCCGATAAGTAAAACAAAGGATCTGGACCTTGGTTGCCCAACAGAAAAGCTTCTCGCTCCTCCATGGTGGAGAAACCAAGTTTGCCTGCAGCTATATCAAAGGCGTCCTTACCAAAGAAGTCGTGAGTCAAAATTGCGGGCATATCCATTCCTTTCAGATTGCTACCATCCATTTTACCCAGCAATGACAACTGAAGTCCAAGAGAATACAAGAGATGTATTGGTATGATGTTGCTATCTAGTTTGCGCCCTTTGCGCTATAGCATATGTTTCTTGTAGGAGGCGCTATGAGCTCCTGTGCTCTTATCGATTTGCATGTCCACCTTGATGGATCAATCCCCCTTTCTGCCGCAGCTCAACTTGCAGCAGAAGCGGGACTTGATTTGTCTTTGGCTGAGCTTCAAGAAAAGATGCAAGTCCCAGTTCATTGCCAGGATCTTAACCAGTATCTTGCAACGTTTGAGTTGCCTCTCAAGCTTATGCAGACAGCACAGGGCATCCGCGCAGTTGCAAAGGCATTCCATGAGCAACTTGACGCAGAGGGTATTCTCTACGCTGAACCTCGTTTTGCACCAGGAAGCCTTACTGCAGGAGGTCTTTCTCAGCAAGAAGTTCTTGAGGCTGCTCTTGCTGGTAGGGATGACTTCTATGCAGAGAACCCACAGTCAGAGCTCCACACGGCATACCTTATTTGTGCTATGCGTGGCACAGGTGAAGAGCTTGGGCACAAAAATGAGGAGTCAATTGACCTGGCTGCAGCATACCTTGGAAAAGGTGTTGTAGCGGCAGATTTAGCAGGAGCAGAGGCACTCTTTGCCACAGAGAATTTCTCGTCACTTTTTGCTGAAGCACAAAGAAAAGACGTTCCTTTTACTATCCACGCGGGAGAAGCCGCTGGTCCAGAGAGCATCAAAGCTGCGCTTCGACTTGGAGCACAACGTATTGGCCACGGTGTTCGCTCCTTGGAGGACGCGAGTGTTATCCAGGACCTTAAGGCTGCAAATGTTGCCCTTGAGATTTGCCCTACCAGCAACGTTCAGACGCGCATCTTTGAGTCAATAGAGCGCTTTCCTCTTGAGCAGCTGCTTGATGCTGGCCTGACGGTTACTATCAACACGGACAACATGACTGTCTCCAACACTACTCTATCGCGCGAGTTTGAACTCTTGCAGCAGCACTGCGGTCTAGACAAAAATACCGCACGTGAGCTTGCAAAAAATGCTGCACGTGCGGTATTTAGTGATTCTAGCGAGAAAGACCGTCTACTTGCCTACCTTAGGCAATAGTAGCCTCATATCCTGCCTGAACAACAGCGTCAACCAATGTGCTATCAGCGACATCAGAAGACAGCTCAACTACAGCGCTCTTCTCGTCAAGTGAAACGGTTGCCTTAGAGACACCCTCGACAGCCTCAAGTGCCTGTGTGACGTGTGCAACACAGTGCTGACAAGTCATACCCTCTACGTTTAGTTTCTTCTCCATATAAGATTCCTCCTTCTGTGACGCGGATGCGTCATTTGTGGACTTAGATTGAATGTCAATGACTGGTTTTGTGTCATGAGCGTTTTGGCGAGTTGCTGAGCTTGTATTCTTTGGCTTCCAGGTGCGCAGGCGTAGTGCATTGCATACAACAAAGACTGACGAGAAGCCCATGGCGGCTGCACCAATCATAGGGTTCAGCGAAATACCAAATGGATACAACAGACCCATAGCAACAGGAATGCAAATGGTGTTATAGAACAGTGCCCAGAACAGGTTCTCTTTGATGTTGGTCATGGTGGCTCGAGAGAGCTCAATTGAAGTGGCAACATCAGCTGGATCAGACTTCATCAAAACAATGTCAGCGGACTCAATAGCAACATCGGTACCTGCACCAATTGCAATACCCACGTTTGCTCGCGCAAGTGCTGGAGCATCGTTGATACCATCGCCAACCATGACAACGTTTTCTCCAGCGTCTTGGAACTGCCTAATGTAAGACTCTTTTTGGCTTGGCAAGACATCAGAGATTACCTGGTCAACACCAAGCTCCTTACCAATGACGTTTGCCGTTGTTGCCTGATCTCCGGTAAGCATGACAGACTTAACGCCCATAGCACGAAGACGAGCAATGGTAGACGCGCTAGTTTGCTTAACCTTGTCAGCTACAGCAATGACACCAAGAAGTTTGCCCTCAAGTGCAAAGTACAGCGGTGTTTTTGCCTGTTCAGCTAGCTGCTGAGCCTGAGAAGTCAGCTCTTGTGTGCTGATGCCCTCTTGCTCCATCAGACGAGCGTTTCCTGCTACAAGGCGTTTCTCGCCAACCTTTGCCGTAAGGCCACCACCAGCAACCTGTGAGAACTCCTGTATGTCAACAAAGCTTCCTGCAGACTCTCCAAGCTTCTCTTGAGCGTACGTAACAATTGCCTGCGCAAGTGGATGCTCGCTCTTTTGCTCAAGCGCGTATGCATACTCAAGGAGCTGGTGCTCGGAAGTTCCACCTGCACAAAGTACGTCAGTTACGCTCGGCTTGCCCTCAGTGAGCGTTCCGGTCTTATCAAGAACAACCACGGTTGCTCGGACCGCACCCTCAAGCGCCTCGGCAGACTTGACCAAAATGCCATTTGAAGCACCTAGGCCGGTTCCTACCATGATGGCGGTAGGTGTTGCCAGGCCAAGTGCACAAGGGCAGGAAATAACCAGAACAGCAACAGCGTACGAGAGAGCAACCGCAAAGTCACCAGGAGTTACAAAGACAAACCATGCTGCAAACGTTACCAATGCGATTCCAATGACAACGGGGACAAAAACGCCAGCAATGCTGTCAGCAAGACGCTCGATAGGTGCTTTGGAGCTTGTCGCCTCGTCAACTAGGCGGATAATGCCTGCAAGCGTTGTATCATCGCCAACAGCGGTAGCGCGCATCTTAAACCAGCCGCCAGTAGATACCGTAGCGCCTGTCACGGAGTCTCCAACAACCTTGCTTACAGGAACGGGCTCTCCGGTAATAGCGGACTCATCGACAGATCCTTCTCCTTCGATAAGCTGGCCATCAACAGGAATCGACTGACCTGCCCTTACCACAAGAACGTCTCCCACCACAACGGTATCTGCAGGAACTTCCTGCTCAACACCGTCTTTGACGAGAATAGCAGTCTTTGGAGCAAGGTTCATAAGTGCGTTAATTGCACCTGTGGTATGACCTTTTGCGCGAGCCTCAAAGAACTTGCCCAGAGAAATCAGAGCAAGAATCACACCTGCAGTCTCAAAGTACATGCCGTGCATTGCATGGTGAGCTGCAGCAACATCTCCTGCAACAAAAGCATTTGCCATCTGGTACAGGCTAACAACACTGTAAGCAAACGACGCTGCTGAACCTAGCGCAATGAGTGAATCCATATTAGGCGAGCCATGCAAAAACGCACGGAATCCGCCAATAAAATAGTGACGACAAATAAAGAGAATAGGAATGCAAAGCAAAAGCTCAGTAAGAGCCAAGTTCATCATGCCATTCATTCCAGAAACGGCAGGTGGAACAGGTGCTCCTATCATCTCACCCATGGCAAGATAGAGCAGTGGAATGGCAAACGCCATTGAGGAAATAAGCTCGACTCTCTTCTGCTTTACCACCTTTTCTGAAGCATCGGTAGCATCTGCCGTAGTAGCTGCAGCAGAATCTTTTTTGTCGCTACGAGGCGTTGCTTCATAGCCTGCTTTGCTTACTGCGTCAGAAATCTGCTTAAGGGTGTCTGGGTTACCGTCATAATCAACTTCCATAGAATTTTTAAGCAGATTAACGCGAGCCTCAGAGACACCAGAAACAGAGTTTGCTGCCTTCTCCACGTGCGCAGAACAACTTGCGCACGTCATTCCTTGTACATCAAAAACTTTCTGATCCATAACGCCACCTTACATAAATCTCTTAAAGAGGTCCATGACCTCATCAATAACTTCTGTATCACCCGACTGGATGCGATCAACTACGCAAGACTCCAGGTGATCTTGCATGACTTCTCTTGAGACAGCCTTAACCGCAGACTCAACTGCCGCAAGCTGAATAAGGACATCTCCGCAATAACGATCCTCGTCAATCATTGTTTTAATGCCATTTAACTGGCCGATTGCACGGTTAATACGGCGAGAAACCCCGCTTTTAAGTTCGCTTGAGCGAGGGGTTGTCTTGTGATCACAATGACAGGATGTCTTTTGTGATTGGCCGTTTTTCTGAGCCATCTCTCCTCCTTTCCATACCCTAAGGGGGTATTAGTTTCTGTAAACAGTATACCCCCATAAGGTATTTTTATGCAACAAAAAAATAGCGACAGAAGCCGCTGTTTTTATCTACCTATGATTCCCGTAAAACTTCCTTCAAATACCCTTATGGTGTATTAATATCCGAAGGAAATATACCTCTTATGGGTATCTTTATACAGTATTTACAAATGCATTCCCTCTATTTGTCCAGTAATTCTCTGTCTGTTGTTGCAAAAAGAGATAAAAGCAAGCGTTATCAATATCCATAAAAGTTCTAAGAACAACGCATAACCACACAATAGAAACGCATCACTTGTATTAAAACTCAAAAACAATCCGACACTTTCAACAATCCATGAAATCGGAATGCACTTGCAGATAGAAATCAAAGGGTTTGGAAATAAATAAAGTGGTATAACAGCTCCAGAAAGTATGGGGATACTTATTGATAATAAGTTTAGTACAGCAAATCCATCAGTTGACAATAAACCAATTACTGAAGAAAATACTCCAAATATAGCACCACCAAGAGAAGCAAGAATAAGGGATATACATAAAGGAACAAGTAGGGCCAGAACATCAGCTGCTGCAATATAAAGAACAATAACTGAGGTTATAAGAGAACTCATAAAACAAACAACAGTAATTGTTATGTATCTAATTAAAAAGAATACCATCGCACGGTTTTGAGAAATTAAGTACATAAAAATTGTTTTAGCAAATCGATCTTGAACAATAATATTGGCCGAACATTGCATTGCAGAAAGCCATGACGATAAAGTTAAAATTCCTACAAGCAGTGACATACTTGAAGCAGAAAGCTGCATACCAAACAGAATAAAGTATAGATATGAAAAAATAGGTTCAATAAAAAATTGAATGCAAAAAGCTAAAATAGAGCCGTAGCTGGATAAAGAAGTCAATGATATACAAATTGCAGGATAGATATGTGAAGTAATTTTTTTCATAATTATGAACAATCTCCATCCTTGCGAAGATTTGAAAATGCTAATTGAATTAGAAACCGTCCTAAAAAAACATATGCAATCGAAATAATCAAACAAACAACCGAATACAAGAAAAAATCTTGCACAGTAGCTGAGGTAATTAACTTTACTGCTGGAGTCAAAGGATGTAAGTATGCGATTATACGCATTGGTAATGGAAAGTTTTCTATTGGTAAAACTATACCAGACCCTATCCACACGCCAGTTAAAATAAGGCTTTCAAATGATGAAGCATTTTTTGTTAAAACATATAAAGAAGACAAAACCAAAGATGAAGAGGCACATGCAACCGTTGAAAAAAATAGTGCCAATATCTCATTTATAGAAAGAATAATAGGAACATCAAAAAATAAGCTAAGAAGAATAGAGCACGGCACTCCAAGAACTAAACCTAATGTAGTTGCAGAAAAAATAATTGGATAAAAAATATTAGCAATTCCCTTCGGACTTATAAACAAATATTCCAAAGTTCCCTGATAACGCTGATATCCAATAATACCTGTTGAGAGAATTGTAGAAGCCCATATAGTTGCGATAGATGAATAAACCCAAAATGAATGATTACTAGACCCCTGAATCATTGAAAAAATCTTAAACAAAGAGAAGCTAAAACATGATCCAAGAACACTTATTAAAAAGAATGGAGTCGTTAAAAACATACTCGTATGAAAGCGTAACATCTGCAATTCTGAGCGCATATCAAAAATTGAATTAACACTATCTTTCATTATCTTTTCCCATTACAGCAAGGTACACCTCTTCGAGTGAAGCACGTCTTTCATTGACTTTCTTCCAGCCAAAATCATCAACACATAAATCAAAAACCATTTTCTTATTTCCTGACACATCCACATAAATTGAATCAAACTTCTCAAGAACTTCAACTGATGCAATTCCAGAACATTCATTCAAAATTTTAATTTTAGATTCATCAAGACAATCAGTTATAAACGTGTATACGCCCTCTATTTTTACTTTCTGTCTTAATTCCTCTAAGCTGCCCAGAAAAATACACTTTCCTTTTTTGAGAACAAGCACGCGATCAGCTAATAATTCAACCTCTCTCATGCTATGAGACGTAAGTAAAATACCACTAGGGATATGACGTAACTCAGCGATAAGCCGCCTGACATCTGCCGCATTATTTGGATCTAAACCAGATGTTGGCTCGTCAAGAAGAATTAAACTATGAGCTGAAATTAAAGCTCTTGCAAGATGAAGCCTTTGTCTCATTCCCCTAGAAAAAGTTGATACATTTTGATTTGAAAATTCAACTAAATGTACTTGTTGAAGGGCATTTTTAATTCTTGATTCTTGCTCATCAAAAGGGACACCACTCACTTGCGCAAAATATCTTAAGTTATTAATAGCAGTAGCATGAAGATAAAACCCATTTTCTCCACCAAGAACTAAAGAAATATTCTTACAAGCCTTGCGAGGACATTTAAGGACGTCTACACCACATGCTTCTACTTCTCCACAATCTGGGAGTAAAAGCGATGAAGCAATTTTTACTAAAGTGGTCTTTCCAGCGCCATTCGGTCCGAGTACACAAACTATTTCCCCTAAATGAACAGAAAACGACACATTATCTAAAACTAAACGTTTCCCTTCTTTCATCCTGTATGATCTACTTACTTTTTTTACATTCAGAGGAAGTAAAATATCATGGTCAAGATTTGATTCCCGCTGGATCATTTTTCATCTCCTCTCGGACCAAATTGTACCCATTCTCATTTCCAGTTTTACTATACGTAACGCAAAGAAATTTCCTTATTAAATCAAGTTGCGACACAAAACCAAATTTTTTGCAAACTTCTGACGCTCTTTCAAAAAAATCAATAGATTCTTTCCATCTTTCTTGTAAATAATATACATATCCCACAAGTACCTCCGCTTCTGACTGAGAAGACATATGATTTTTCTTAACCCACTCTAAATTAGATTTAGCCAAAAGCTCAGCTTCTGCAAAATTATTTTTAAGAAGGTACAGCTGAAAAAGATTGCCTGATATCTGCTCCCTAATTCTTTTTGCTGGATCAAGTCCAACTACTATCAAATTATCTCCCAAATTATTTATAGAAAGATTAGCTTCAGACAAAATAGAAAAAGATTTATCAAAATCATCTCTTTTTAAGTAAATAAGTGATTTCAAATTATCACACGCTGCTCTGAGGACCAACCCATCATCTTGTGAAATATTAAAATCACATATTGAATGAGATATGAAACTCTTTGCATTTTCTAAATATTCTTCAGCTTTATTCAATTCTCCTAGCCTTTTAATCAACCTAGAACAATATCTAATATATGTTGCGACAATTTTATCTGGAGATAATTTCTCGTTTTCAAGCAAACGAAGATACATTTGATTTGAGATTTTATTTAACTTCTCGTGATTTCCAATCGCAGAAGCAAAGTAAGTTAATATTAAATAATCGGAACATGCTAAATTATTCTCCCAAAATATTTTTCCTAATTCAGATACAAAATCCCATCTTCCTGCAAAATTAACTAATACATCCACATGCGCAGATAAATCTAAAGTTGATAATCCTGAACGAGTCCACTTAGCAAAGAAGTCTTCTGGCTTTCCTAGACTCTGATCATACAAAGAAATGTCCAAGTTGTTCATTTTGCAATATTCTTCCAAAAGAATTCTAGGATCATTTCTAAAACGAACTCCCAAATCAGATAGATAATTTTGTGAACCATCAGATCGTAACTCAGGGCATGCAGGAATAGAGGCAATAACAGCCCTTGAATAAATCGAATAAGGAGTTAATTTTTTCTTTAAAATTTCACGAGATAAGTTCACATATGGGTTCTGTAGCATTATAAACACTATCCTTATTTTTAAAGGAAGCACCAGTCACAAACTGATGCTTCCATATCTTAACCATGTTTCCAAGTAATTGAATTCCAGCCACAGACTTTAATAATATCCTGTAACTCCTTTTGGAACTTTTTTACTTCTTCGCATTCCTTCATATCCCCTCCTTTCTTAATGAGTACCTCTATGGTAATAAAATAAATTTAGCATAATCAATTCTTAATAAATTTTATACTAAAAAGACATAACAAGAATATAACTACAAACTATAGCAATGGTATCGCTTATTTATCTCTTAATATTTTTAACTAAAAATATTAAGCCATTTTACTAATCTTCTTCAACGTTTTTATCAACAGTACCATTAAGATCAAGAATTTTTTGTGCCTCATCTGAACTTTCAAGAGCGGTAACCGTTCTTAATTTACGGTTAATGACATTAGTCCTGGTAGTAAGAATCTTATCAATGGTGGTTTCTGCAGTTCTAATCTGTTTCTGAGCTTTCTCAAGCTGAGCTTGATATGTCTCAAACTCCGTCTTAACCGCAGAGAGTACCTTTTGAATCTCATCTGCATGCTTCTGAATAGCAACAGACTGAAATCCCATTTGAAGACTATTAAGAAGAGCCGCCATAGTGGAAGGTCCGCACACATTAACACGATACTCTCTCTGCAGCTGCTCAAGAAGACCCGTCTGACTGACTACCTCTGCATAAAGTCCCTCAAAAGGAAGGAACAAAATAGCAAAGTTAGTTGTCTCTGGTGGAGCAATGTACTTTGAAGAAATATCTTTTGCTTCAGCTTTAATACGAATCTCTAGGCCCTTTTTAGCAGCAGCAATAGCTTCTTCATTACCTGCGTTGATTGCATCCACTAAGTGCTCATAGGTATCCCCTGGAAACTTTGAGTCAATAGGAAGCCAAACAGTCTCCCCTGACTCTCCAGGCAACTTAACGGCAAACTCAACACGCTCAGAAGAGCCAGAAACAGTAGCAACATTTTCTTCATACTGCTCTGGAGAAAGAATGTCTCTAAGAATAGCTCCAAGCTGGATTTCTCCAACAATTCCGCGAGTCTTAACGCCGGAAAGAACTTTCTTTAAATCTCCGACGCCCTCTGCAAGTCCACGCATTTCTCCCAAGCCTTGATGAACTTGCTCAAGTTGCGTAGATACACGCTGAAACGATTGAGTCATACGCTCATCAAGCGTCTTCTGGAGTTTCTCGTCAACAGTCTGACGCATGAGCTCAAGTTTTGCCTCGTTCTCTTTACGCATATCACCAAGCTGCTTATCAACAGTCTCTCTAACCTTGCCAAGCTGCTCAGTTGAGGCCTGAGAAGTTGTCTTCATGTTCTCATCAACGCGACGTTGAAAGGCATCAAAGCGAGCATCAAGCTGGGCAATACGCTCATCAGTCTGCTTTGTCTGAGCCTGTAGTGTAGTGGTAAGTTTCTGATCTACCACTCCTCTAACCTGCTCAAGCTTAGTATCCATAAGTTGCTGCATAGCCGCCATATTATCCATAACACGACGGTCCAACTCTTGAGAGTTTCTTAGAAGCTCTGCAGATGATGATTGATTTTGCTCTTGAAGCGTCTTTACTTGCGAAAGCTTAGAAGAAAGCGTAACAAGGCTCACGATAAGTACAATAGCGACTACAACCAAAACAAACAGCACAAGCAAATCCACAAGACTCCCCTAACTTATAACGCCGCAAATACATGCATCATGAGAGCTAATGCCAACTGTACATTAACCAAAAATACCGTAGATTACCTGAGCAATGCTGTTAGTAACGCTCTCAACAAAGTTCTCAAATGGATTATCAGAATTTACGTCTTTATCTCCATAAGGATCAGTGAAGTAATCCCAGAACTCCTGCCACCAATTTTGCTGACGATAGTACCTATAAGAATCATCATCTTCAGTACGATCTTGCTTATCGTCAGTATCGTTTGTATTGTTCTTGTTGTTCTTTTCTTTCTCTTTCTTAGAAGAAAGTGTTTCATCAGAGCCAAGCGTGACATTAATGGTGAGTCGGTCTTCTCCACGCATAATTTCTACAGGAACCGTCTCTCCAATCTTGTGAGAACGAACCGCAATGATTGCCGCATCAGCAGAAATCACTCGGTCTCCGCCAATAGAAATAATGACGTCTCCCTTTTTAATACCAGCACCCTCTGCAGGACTGTCATCAAGAAGGCCTGCTACATAAGCGCCATAATCTACTGAAAGATTATTACGCTTTTCAACACGAGGAGTAACCGTTTGCATGGATAGTCCGATGTAGGCATGCCTCACTTGCTGACCAGAAAGAATCTGATTGGCAATATCAATGGCATAGTTAACGGGAATTGCAAAACCAATACCAGCAAACGACTTAGTGTCTGACGAGAACAGCGTACAAATACCCACAAGCTGGCCATTAGAATCAACAAGTGCTCCACCAGAGTTACCTGGGTTAATAGCAGCATCCACCTGAATGAGGTTGGCGTAAATAGTAGTTTCTCCGCCTTCTGTTTCAAGCATATCTCCACGAGAAAGAGCAGAAACGATACCTGCAGAAACAGAGTGATCAAGACCAAATGGACTACCAACGCTCATAACCCAACTACCAGGAGCCAAGTTATCGGAATTGCCCACCTCAATAGGGGTAACACTGTCTCCCTTTAGGTCTGCATGTAGAACAGCAAGATCGGAAGTAGGATCTGTACCCACAACGGTGCATTCATACTCTTTATCATTTACGGTGATAGAAAACGTATCCATACCCTCAATAACATGATAGTTGGTAAGGATGTCTCCATTTGTATTTAAGATAACGCCAGAGCCTGTTGAACCAGATGAATCGCTAGTAGCCTTAACAGAAACAACTGAAGGCAATACCTTAGCAGCAACTGTCTCTGCCGTCTTTGTACTGGTGGGCTCTGCTGCAGGATGAACCACTGCTGCTTGAGAAATGCCTGCCTGACCAGATACTGCAGGAAGCTTAGAAATTCCCTCTCCTAAAGCAATGGTAGGAACACAGGCAACAGCAAAAGCAATTACACAGGCTGTTCTTTTTACGCTTGAGCTTCTGAGCTTAGATATAAACCCATCATACTTAACTGACGAGAAACGCTTATAAACAGCGGAATCTGTGGTTAAACCATGTGCTTGGTTCTCCATAGACATCCTCCTAACATCACTTTGATGCAAATGGCTAACGCAGGTAATTCTGCACTTAACATCATTTTTCAGTATATGTATTCTACCCGTTACACCGGACAAAAATTCGTCTCTCGTTGTGGGAAACATTTCAGATATTGCACTGATAAATTTTGAGCGCACAGATTGCAATAAAAACTTTCTGGCCTGCGATTATGCTCTAAACAGATAACCTACGCCACGCACTGTCTCTAGATGAGCGGCTGCCTGAGGACCAATCTTTGAACGAACACGCCTTACATGTACGTCAACTGTTCTGGTACCACCACAGTATTCAAAGCCCCAAACGCGCTGCAAAAGAGCCTCACGCGAGTATGCACGGGACGGATGGGTTGCCAAGAATGACAGCAGCAAATACTCCATATACGTAAGATCAACTGGAGATTCATCGATATAAACCTGATACGTTGCCAGGTTAATCTTTATATTGTCAACAATGACTAAATCTCTTGAAGTACTCTCGGTACCTGGCCATAAAAGAAGCGAGCACCTGAGGCTAAACTCCTGGATAGTTGCACTAGACAAAATAAAATCGCTCTTACCCTGAACAGGCAAAACAAACTTAGAAAGATTATCAAGGTCAGCAACAAACAGGCGAGCAATTCCACCATTTTGTGCGGAATAATTCTCAACCGTGCTAATAACATCCTGAGAAAGGTCTTTTTGATCAAGAATAATCAGGTCAAAGGTATGACCAGAAGCTGCGGCCTGAGAAAATGAAGCTGCATTTGAAAGAGCAATAGAAACATCAATGACATGCGAAAGTTCACGCATACGTTCATGTAAGCGTGTTGTTGCAGATACAAGAAGAATATTCTTGTGATGCATCTATTCCCCCTAGAATAAACTTAATCTCATCAAGGATACCACAAGCTGCTAATAAAGAGCAGATATACCTTATTATCTGCAATTAGGGCGAGAAGATTTTCTCGCCCTATTTTTTAAACATATAGAAATTAGTTGCAAAAAGAATAGGTTTTACGCAATTGCGCCAATAAACTCAGCTGTTCGAGGGTTTTGCGGACTGTTGAAAATGACGTCAGGAGTCCCCTGCTCAACTACCACTCCACCTTCCATAAAGACCACGCGGTCTGCCACATCTTTTGCAAAGCCCATCTCGTGCGTTACCACAATCATGGTCATACCAGAGTTCTTTGCCAAATCACGCATAACATCCAAAACACCACGGACAAGCTCAGGGTCAAGCGCAGAAGTTGGCTCATCAAAAAGAAGTACGTTTGGGTGCATTGCCACAGCGCGAGCAATTGCTACTCGCTGCTGCTGTCCACCAGAGAGAGCTCCAGGCTTGAAGTCTGCCCTATCGGCAAGGCCAACAGCCTCAAGCTGCTTTAAAGCCTCCGCTTCTGCCTCTTCTTTTGACTTTCCTAGAACCTTAATCTGACCAATCATTACGTTCTCTTTGACCGTTAAATGACCAAACAGATTGAACTGTTGGAAGACCATTCCCACATCTCTACGAAGGGCGTTAACCTCGGCCTCGTTTGTGTCTGTAATCTCTTGATCTTCAATAAGAATATGACCTGCAGAAGGAGTTTCTAGCAAATTAATACAACGGAGCATGGTGGACTTACCAGAGCCTGAAGGACCAAGTACAACCACTACTTCACCTGGCCAAACAGTAAGATTTACATCATTCAAAACATGCGTTGTACCAAACGACTTATTAAGGTGCTCAATACGAACAATAGGATGCTCGCCTACCTCAAAAGCATGGTTAGTAAGGGGCTTATCATGCTCAAATGCCTCTTGTGCAGCAACTTCAGCGTCCAAGGCAGGATGCTCTGAGTTTGATTTCTTTTTGAAAGAAAAGAAAGACATTAGTTTTCCTCCTTAGAAGCAGCTTGAGTCTTACTTGCTGCGGCACTTGCTGTTTTACCTGTTTCTGACTGCTCCATGCGTTTCTCGATAGTGCCAACTACCTTAATAAGAGGCAGGGTAATTGCCAGATAGAACAGGGCGGCTGTCATGTACGGGGTCATGTTTCCCGTTGAGGTGGTGAGATTTTTAGCAAACATCATCAGCTCCATAACGCCTACAGAAGAAAGCAACGAGGTATCTTTATAAGACGTAATAAAGTCGCTGGTAAGAGGTGGAATAACACGGCGAATAGTCTGAGGAATGATAATAAACGTCATGGCCTGGAATCGATTCATGCCAAGAGAGCTTGCTGCCTCATACTGACCTTGTGGAATTGATTGAATGCCAGCGCGGAAGATCTCTGAAAGATATGCAGAAGAATTTACCGCAACCACAATAAAGCCAAGCAAATTGGTGTCCAAATTAATATTCAGCATGGGTAGACCAAAGAACAGAATATAGATCTGTAGGAAAAACGGAGTTCCGCGCAACAGATTGATGTATACCACCGCAAGTGCGCGCAAAAGCGGATTCTTGGAAATCTTAAGCAGTGCAAAGCCCATTCCCAGCACAATAGCCACGGGATAGGCACAAATTACAATTGCCAGACAAACCAGCCATCCAGGAAAGAGCATTACTGCTGAAGAAACGATTAACTGGGGCTTTAAAAACATACCCAAAAAGTGATTGGAATTCCACGCTTCAACCCAAGGTTGGGCATCAAGCCAATTCACCACAGCCTGAACAGGAGTATTAGAAATAATGGTAATTTCAGGAGAAGAAGCAAGCTTTTGAGTTCCCTGCTCAGTGGTGTAGGTTCCCTCTACAGTGTACGAACCGCCGTCAGCGGGAAACTTCATACTAGAAATCTCAACACGAATAAGCTTTTGAGCTTCTACGGGCGCTGCAAAAGAGATAACAACCTGCGTTCCTTGCACGCTTGTAGTTGCCTCGATCTTCTCGCGCGTAAGGCCTGAAAGAACAGTCACCTTAGTGGTTGCACGCTGCAGATCAGAGCCCTCAGGAAGCTGCAAAGTCAGCTGAGAAACCTGCTCATTCTCAACCGTTCCTTCCCAGGTCAAACGCGTTTCTTTACCCCCAATAACACCACTGCCCTCTGTCTGATTAGACTTAACCGTAGCCTTATTTGTGGTAAGAGCAAGCGCATTTTGCGCAGAAAATGCGCCCAGAAATGTAAAAAACAATCCACTCAAAAGAAGTGTGGCGAGAAATACTACAAGCAGAGAAAAGTTTGCGCGATAGCACTGACACGTAGGCTGAGCTGTATCGCGATCTGCCAATTCAGCCTTAAGACTTGCAGATGAGGCGCTTATAGCCGGCTGTTGTCCTGACATAGTTCTATGCAATAGCGCAATCACATGAAACCCCTTTAATGCTTAAAGTTTTACTTCTGATAAAAACAAAGGAGTGCTTGAAGCCAAATCTGACTTCAAACACTCTTTGTTGAGATGCCAGAGCTTAGATGTTAGAACCAAACCACTTAGTCTTAAGAGCGGCCATAGTGCCGTCTTTCTCCATATCTGCAAGGGCCTTGTTAATTGCTTCAGTCAGAGCAGGATTGTCCTTGGAAACAGCAATACCATACTGCTCACCTGTTGGAATCTCCTTTGCAATTGTCAGATCAGAATAGGAAGTGCTAATTAGGTTTGAAGCAACGGGTAGGTCAATAACCATTGCGTTATATAGTCCAGTCTGAACTCCTGCCATTGCTGCGGCAACATCGTCTACAGAAACAACAGTTGCCTTTGGAAGGTTCTCCTTGACCCAATCCTCGCCGGAAGTACCTGTCTGAACAACAATCTTTTTAGAAGCGTCGTTGAGCGTCTGCTCGGTCTCAGTACTGCCGGATTTAACAACCAGAGACTGATTGGAATCAAGGTAAGAGGTAGTAAAGTCTACCTCCTGAGAGCGCTCATCAGTGATAGTAATGGCCGCAATAGCAACGTCTGCCTTGCCGCCCTGCTTAATAGTTGGAACAAGCGTGTCAAACTTCTGGTTTGGCAAGTAAGAAACCTCAAGATTGAGCCTCTTTGCAATCTCAGTAATAAGGTCAACATCAAAACCAACAGGAGAGGTTGAGCTGCCCTCAAGGTACTCAAAAGGCTGGAATCCCAGTTCTGCCGCAACGGTTAGATGGCCCTTAGAGACAAGCGTATAATTTGAGTCCGACTTTGTGGTAGTACTTTGCTGGGTATTCTCTTGCTTATTAGCTGAGCAAGCAATAAGACCCACAAGTGCACAAACCATAAAAACAGCAGCTACACCCTCTAAGGCATTCTTTTTAACTGTTGCAACAAGTGACGATTTCATAATTACCTCTTCCTAAATAAATCTAAGTCGGAATTTATTGAAATGAATTATAGGAAGCAAATATGAAAAATCTACTTATAATTTTCTCTCTTATTCTCTGTTTTATTGCATAAAAACAATTAGAAGAACTACTTTTATGTATAAATGAGTATCTTTTAGTCATTATATCCAATAAAGTGCAGGTAAAAGTAATTTTTTCAGTTCACAGAACAGTAACAATTTTAAAAAGATAGCTGAAAATAAATAAATAATCTGCTTACCAATAGAGTTTTGACAAAACCCTGCTCTGAATAAATCAGAGCAGGGTTCAAAGATAAATATAAATGCAACTAAAATAATTACTTAGCAGCCTGCATAGTACTTCTGAGTATCCCAGTCAGTGACGGTAAGGCAGAACTCACGCCACTCCTCTGCCTTACGCTCACACATGTACGAGAAAATGTGCTCACCAAGAGCATCTTTGAGAAGATCAGACTGCTTAAAGCGCTCAAGTGCCTCTCCAAGATTAGTTGGGAGCTTCTCGCCATAATCAGCAGGATTACCGCCCACAAACTCTTCAGGAAGTGAAAGGCCTTCTTCAATGCCCTTAAGTCCGGCCATAAGCGTTACAGCGTTGGCCAAATAAGGATTAGCAGTTGGATCAGGAATACGCAGCTCAGCGCGGGTAGCAACGTGCTTTCCTGGCTTATGCGTAGGAATACGAACCATAGCAGAACGATTTTTGCGACCCCAGGTTGCATACGCTGGAATAGCATCGCGATCAAAACGCTTATAGGAATTAACTGTGGGGTTAGTAATAAGCATGTACTCAGGGGCGTACTTAAGAAGACCAGCGATGTAATGTTGAGCAAGCTCAGATAGGTGAGCCTCGTTTTCAGTCTTTGGAGCCCAGAATAATGATTCTCCATCATGGTCAAGAAGCGACTGATTTAAAAGCATAGCCGAGCCAGGAACACCCTGAAGAGGCTTTGGCATAAACGAAGCAAATACACCATGGAGTGTTGCAATGTGCCTGATAACCAAACGAGCAGTAACTATGTTATCCGCACAGGTTAGTGCCTCTGCATAACGCAGTTCAACGCCATTTTGTGCGGGTCCAGCTGCATGAAAAGAATACTGAACAGGAATGGAAAGATTCTCAAGTGCACGAGAAGTGGAATATCGCAGGCTATGACTTAGGTCCGCAGAATTTAAATCAAGATATCCTGCCTGATCAATTGGCTTTGGGTTGGTATCACTAACAAAATAAAAATACTCTAGCTTTGGACCAACATTAGCTACGTATCCAAGGTCTTCTGCCTTGATAAAAACGTTTTTAAGCACAAGTCGTGGATCGCCTGTAAAAGCTTCACGTCGAGGAGTCTGAATGTCACAAAATACGTTGGCAACTACTCCCTCATCCGTTTTCCAAGGTAAAACTTGAAAGGTATCTGCATCAGGAAAAGCGAGAAGATCTGATTGCTCCTGGGAAGCAAAGCCCTCAACGTTAGAGCCGTCAAAACCTATGCCCTCAACAAAGGCCTCTTCTAACTCCTCAGGAGAAATTGAGAGTGCCTTCAATCCGCCAAGAACATCAGTAAAACAAAGACGCAAATAACGGACATCTCTTTCTTCTACGGTGCGAAGAATATAATCAATTTTCTTATCTGTACTCATATGGCCCTCCCGGGTCAGAAAATTGGAATTGTAACTACCATGACACATTCTTGTTACGGGTATGTTTCCGCTTCCCTGAAACCGGGTGAATGGCAAAAATTCTTATCTGAAATTACCGCAAATAGGCTTATTGAGCGTCAAAGGCCTTATCAACGTCAGAAATCATTTTCTCTGCAACACCACAGTGTCCGTCACCACCATGATGAGCTCCGCAGCTACTAGACGAAGAGCAACCAGAACAAGAACCTTCTTTTGCACTCTTGAGTTGAGAACGAATACAAAGTGCAACAAGAGCAATAACAATAAGAACAATCAAAATATCAATAGGCCTCATACTGCAACTCCTCATATTGTTAGCCAGGGCTTACTATATTTTTATTATATGCTTACACACGTTAAATAACAAATCATTTGAAGAATTCGAAGTCTTTACAAAGACACAAAGATCACTATCTAAATCACAATACATACAAGTAGTACGCAAAATCTTTTAGTCATTAATTCATACGCATTTTTTTGGTGTGCGGTAGAATGTTATACGTAAGTTTTTAGTCTTACAGTTGTATGTGAAATATTGCAAAAAACTTGGTGTTAACCACGCATGGTACACAAAGTTTTACGCGTAGAAAGGAAGCCAAATGGCTGAAGATCAGTACATGCACCTTGTTATTGTTCGCCACGGTGAGTCTGAGTGGAACAAGCTCAACCTGTTCACTGGTTGGACCGATGTTGACCTTACTGAAACTGGCCATGAGGAGGCAGCAGCTGGCGGCCGTGCCCTTAAAGAGGCCGGCTATGACTTTGACGTCTGCTACACTTCCCTTCTCAAGCGTGCTATTCACACTCTAAATCATGTTCTTGATGAGCTGGATCGTAACTGGCTTCCTGTTCATAAGACTTGGCGTCTGAACGAGCGTCACTATGGTGCACTTCAGGGCCTTAATAAGGCAGATGCTGCTGCTGAGCATGGTGAGAAGCAGGTAAAGATTTGGCGTCGTTCCTTTGACGTACAGCCACCAGCTCTTGAGCCAGGCGACGAGCGCGATCCTCACGTTCAGGAAATGTTCCGCGATGTCCCAGCAGAAGATCTTCCTTACACAGAGTGCCTGAAGGATACTATTGCACGTGCATGGCCTTACTTTGAGCAGGAGATTAAGCCACAGCTTGAGGCTGGTAAGCGTGTTCTTATTGCTGCACACGGCAACAGCCTTCGCGCTCTTGTTATGCAGTTTGAGCACCTTACTCCAGAAGAGATTCTTGAGGTCAACATCCCAACAGGCATTCCTTGCGCATATACCTTTGACAAGGATTGGAAAATTGTTGACAAGCACTATATTGGCGATCCAGCAGTTATTGAGGCCAAGATTAACGCTGTTGCTAACCAGGGCAAAGCTAAATAAACAATTTGCTAATACGCAATTTTGCTAAACAAAACGGGGCGGTCTCTACCGCCCCGTTTTTCTAAAAGTTTTACCTACGTAGACTGCCTACAGAACCATAATTAGTGTTCCAGCAGTAATAAAACCTGCACCAACAACAGATTTTATCGTCAACTGCTCATGTAAAAATATAGTTGCCAGAACAAGCGTAATAACAACGGAGAGCTTATCTATTGGCACGACATCACTAGCTCGACCAATTTGAAGTGCATGATAATAACAAAGCCACGACGCACCAGTTGCAAGACCAGATAAAATGAGAAATATCCAGCTTTTAGTATTAATTGACTGAATTCCATCTTGAGCGCCTGTAATAAAAACAATGCCCCATGCCATTGCTACAACAGCGACAGTCCTAATAGCCGTTGCAAGATTAGAATTAACACCTTCAATTCCCATTTTTGCCAAAATTGAAGTAAGTGCAGCAAAAAATGCTGAACCTAAAGCAAATGCAAACCACATAAGCATCCCCCTTTTTACCATAGGAATCGTACTTTTTGCACTACGACACAACAACTGATAATTTCAGTCCAATAAATACGGCAACCAGGCAAGTTATAACGTTAACCGCAATGTTCACACCTGCAGCTGTCCAATTACCTGCTTGAATGAACGTAAGCGTTTCATTTGAGAAGGTCGAGAAGGTCGAAAGTCCTCCACAAAGACCAACGGCTAAAAATAGTTTTACCTGTGGTTGAAGCGGACTAGCAAGATCAAGTCCTGTCACAAAGCCAATAATCAAACCTGCCACTACATTTGCAGCAAACGTACCAACTGGCAGATTAGGAGTCCACTGTTTAAAGAGGACTCCCAACTGCCAGCGACCTAAACTACCAAGTGCTCCACCAAGAGCAACTGCCAAAGCTTCAATCACAACAAACGCACCTACTCAAGTTCGCGCGAGCCTGTATACAGCTGGTAATACTCTCCGTGCTTAGCAATAAGCTCATCGTGAGTACCACGCTCAATAATGCGGCCATGCTCCAGAACCATGATGGCATCAGAGTTGCGAACCGTAGACAACCTGTGAGCAATCACAAAGACGGTACGGCCCGCCATCAGGGCATCCATGCCCTTCTCGATAAGTGCCTCGGTACGCGTATCAATACTGGAAGTTGCCTCGTCCAGAATGAGTACAGGAGGATCAGCAATAGCAGCACGAGCAATTGCCAAAAGCTGCCTTTGACCTTGAGAAAGGTTAGCGCCATCTGAAGTAAGTACGGTGTTGTAACCACGAGGCATACGGCGGATAAATTTATCTGCGTTTGCAATCTTAGCTGCAGCAATAACCTCGTCATCAGTGGCGTCTAGCTTACCAAAACGAATATTGTCCGCGATGGTGCCTGTGAACAGATGAGTATCCTGTAAAACAATGCCCAGTGAGGACCTTAGCGCAGATTTCTTAATGTTATTAACAGGAATGCCATCGTAGGTGATGGTTCCACTACGAACATCGTAGAAGCGATTAATGAGGTTGGTAATAGTTGTTTTACCAGCACCAGTTGAACCAACAAACGCAATCTTTTGACCAGGCTCTGCAAACAGCGTGAGGTTTGCAAGGACAGTCTGATCGTCGTCGTATCCAAAGGTGACGTCATCAAAGCAGACATCTCCGGCAAGAGGGGTTTTCTCGCCAGATGGTTTGACCCAAGCCCATGCTTCATCACCAGAGTGATAATCGCTGACACGAACCAAGTCAACCTTACCCTCATCAACCTCGGGAGTCATTTCCATTACCGCAAAGATACGCTCAGCACCAGCTAACGCGGTAAGCAAGAAATTAGAGAACTGGGTGAACTGATTGAATGGCATGGCGGCTTGTCTCACAAAAACCAGGTAGGAGGCAAGACTTGCAACGTCTGCGTGTCCATATACCGCAAGCAAGGCACCAACTACGGTGACCACAGCATAATTGATATATGTCAATGAAACCGTGATAGGAACCATAGTTGCCGCATAACCCTGAGCGCTTGTTCCGGAGTGTCTGAGCTCGTCATTAACCTTTTGAAAATCAGCAAAGTTAGCATCTTCGTGATTAAAAACCTTAACCACTTTGAGGCCAGAGATAGTTTCTTCTGCAAAACCATTAAGAACACCCAGGCTCTTTTGCTGCACAGAATAATGCTTAGTAGAGCGCTTACTGGCATAACGTGCATATATCACAATCAAAACGTCAAAGAGAACAGTAATGAGCGTCAACTGCCAGTTAAGGACAATGAGCAGCACAAACGTACCAACCATCTGAATTGACGCCAGAACAAGATTGGCAAAGCTGTTGTTAAGCGCTTCTGAGATGGTATCCACGTCATTTGTAAAGAAGCTCATGATGTCGCCACGCGTGCGCTGATCAAAAAATCTCAACGGCAGCGATTCTATGTGCTCAAAAAGGTCTCGTCTGATGTCAAAAACAATTCTCTGAGCAGCGCGAACCATAATTTGCGTGTAACCAATACTGGTAAGAGCGCCAATTGCATACACAACCGCCGTAAACACAACAAGGTTGGTGAATGCACTCACGTCTCCCTTGCCCACTGCGGCAACAACGGGCTTAATCATATAGGTGCCAAGAAGCGCCGCTAAACCACTGATAGAAACAAGAAGTGCCACCAACATAAGGCGCTTCTTAGCGTGACCTAAGTACGAGACAAACACCTTGATGGTATGTCCGAGATTTTGAGGACGTGCTCCTCCCGCGCGATTAGCCATGAGACACCTCCCTACCAGCAGCGTCAATGTCTGACTGGCTACCGCCAATCTGTGACTCATAGAGTTCTCTATAGATAGGACTCTTGGCGAGAAGTTCTGTGTGGGTGCCGGTCATATGAACCCTACCGTTATCAAGAACGACAATCTGATCTGAGTCCATAACTGAGTTCACACGCTGAGCAATGATGATTTTTGTCATGTCAGCAAGTTCGGCAAGTCCTGCGCGAATCTTTGCGTCAGTTGCGGTATCAACCGCACTAGTAGAATCATCAAAAATGATGATTTTTGGCTTCTTCAAAAGCGCACGTGCAATACAAAGACGCTGCTTCTGGCCGCCAGACACATTAACGCCACCCTGACCAAGGTCTCCGTCCAAGCCGCCAATCCTGTCAAGAAACTCATCAACACATGCAATAGAACACGCGTGAAGCAGCTCCTCATCAGTTGCGTTGGAATCGCCCCAAAGCAGGTTGTCGCGGACGGTGCCACTGAACAGCACATTTTTCTGAAGAACAACAGACACTGCGTCACGAAGTGAAGCAAGATTGTAGGAGCGGACGTCATTCTCGCCAACAAACACGGTGCCTTCAGTTGCATCGTACAAGCGGGCAATCAGTTGGATAAGGGTGGTTTTTCCGGAGCCGGTGCCGCCGAGAATGCCAACGGTGGAGCCTGGCGCAAATGAGAGGTTAATGTCTTCAAGGACGTCCTCTTCGGCGCTCTGGCTGTACTTGAAGGACACGTTTTCAAAGCGAACGGCACCAGTTGAAACTGAGGTGATTCCCTGCTCTGGAGACTTAATGGCAGGCTCCTCAGAAAGAATTTCTCCAATTCGACGCACGCTGGTAATGGCACGAGCGGCCAGCAAAAACACGCCAGAAATCATCATAAGAGAGTTCATGATGAGCAAAACGTAGCTCATAAAGCCCGTAAGCTCGCCAACGCCCAATCTGCCAGCCATAATCATCTGGCCACCAAACCAAAGAATAGCCACGTTAGTGACATACATTGATGCTTGGAAAACAGGCAGGTTTAAGACAGATGTTCCAAAGGTCTTTGTAGCAGTCTGCGCGTACTGCGTATTAACTTTTTCAAAGCGATCAGAGACGTATCCTTCTCGGACATACGCTTTAATAGCGCGCACGGCCGCAAAGTCTTCTTGCAGCGCCTCGTTAAGCTTATCCATTGCGCTTTGCATAACACGGTACAAAGGACCAACGCGCTTCACAATAAAGAAAAGTGCTATAGCCAAGAAAGGCAGCACAGCAAAATACACAACTGCCAGCTCTGGGCTCATAATAAACGCCATAACTAAGCCCATGACCAGCATAATTGGTCCACGCATAAATGGGCGCGTACCCATTGCAAAGGCGTTCTGAATGATAGTAACGTCTGACGTCAGTCGTGTGACCAGAGAGGATGAATCATATTTATCAAGATTTGCAAAAGCAAACTCTTCCATACGGCGATATTCGTCTTGTCTGAGTTGGGCGCCTAGTCCCATAGCTGCTTTTGCTGAGTAGCGTGCATAGCCAATACCAGCAAACATGGCGAGAAGAGCAAAGACAACCATAACGGTGCCATTTACAAAAACAGTCTGAAGATTGCCTTGTAAAATGCCCTGGTCAACAATTTGAGCCATGAGTACGGGTATCGCCAATTCGAGTAGGGACTCTGCAAACACGCAGAGTCCCGACATAACAAAGTCCTTTTTGTACGCGCCAAAGTGGTCCAAGATAACCTTTATTTCAGCACGAGCAGATGGAACCTTTTCTTTAACGGAAACATCATTCATTACTAAAAACCATATACCTTACTGTCTTGCTTTGCTTGGTTTGCTTATGCCTCCTTTGGAAGCGTCTGAAGCGAAACCTCCTTGAGCTGCTCATTAGAAACAGGAGAAGGAGCACTGGACATCAAGTCAGAACCAGAAGTAGTCTTTGGGAATGCCATGACGTCACGGATGGAATCGGCGCCTGCAAGCAGCATGCACACGCGGTCAAGACCAAGTGCAAAGCCGCCCATTGGAGGTGCGCCAAACGTCAGAGCCTCCATCAAGAAGCCAAACTGAGCCTTAGCACGCTCTTCAGTAAAGCCGAGTTTCTCCAGAATCTTAAGCTGCAGTTCTGCGTTGTGGATACGCATTCCGCCGCCGCCAGCCTCAAAGCCGTCCATAACAAAGTCGTAGGTGTACGAACCCATAGCCAAAGGATTGGTATCCAGAAGGTCAAGCTCTTCCTCACGAGGAAGGGTGAAGGGCTGGTGCTCAGACGCGTAAGACTGAGTCTCCTCGTCCCAGTGGAACAGTGGGAAGTTAACAACCCAGAGGAAATCATGACCTTCTCGTGGTACATCCAGAACCTTTGCCATATGCAGGCGCATGCCACCAAGAATCTCATCTGTCTCCAGGCGGCCACCCACGGCAAAGAGAATCAAGTCTCCTGCCTCAGCAGACATCTCTGCACGTAGCGCCTCAAGCTCGTCTGGCGAGAAGAACTTTGTAATAGGACCTCCCACGGAACCGTCCTCTTTGAAGGCAACCCATGCAAGACCCTTAGCACCAAAGCCGGCGGCTACCTCGGCAAGCTTATCAACCTGAGAGCGTGGCCAGGTGCCTGCGCCCTTAACGTTGATTGCCTTAACGTACTGGCCGTCAGTTGTAGCGGCAGAGCTAAAGAGCTTAAAGCTGGACTGCTTGAAGACCTCAGAAACGTCGTGAAGCTCCATACCAATGCGGGTATCAGGCTTATCGGAACCGTAGGTATCCATTGCGTCCCAGTACTGAATCTTACGCAGTGGAGCTGGGAACTTAATACCCATCTTTGCAAATGCATCGCCCAGAATATCCTCAAGCTCAGCCATGACATCTTCCTCACGGACAAATGCCATCTCCATATCAACCTGCGTAAACTCAGGCTGACGATCTGCACGAAGATCCTCATCGCGGAAGCACTTAGTAATCTGGTAGTAGCGCTCAACACCGCCAATCATCAGCAGCTGCTTCAACAGCTGTGGAGACTGTGGAAGTGCATAGAAGTTTCCGCCCTGCATTCTGGACGGAACCAGGAAGTCACGAGCTCCCTCAGGAGTGGATTTGAACAGTGCTGGAGTCTCTACCTCGGTAAAGTCACGCTTATGGAAAGCCTCACGAAGCGCAAACGCAAAATCAGAACGCATACGAAGATTCTGTGCCATCTGAGGACGGCGCAGGTCAACATAGCGGTACCTCAGGCGAAGATCCTCGTTAACATCAATGTGATTCTCAATCTGGAATGGTGGAACTGCACTAGTGTTAAGAACCTCAATCTTTGAAGCAAGTACCTCTACCTCACCGGTAGCAAGAGCCTCATTAGTCTGGCCTTCAGAACGATGCTGAACTGTACCAGAAATCAAAACAGGCCACTCAGGACGAATAGTCCCTGCAGTTGCAAATGTTTCTGCATCAACATCAGGGTCAAAGAGAATCTGTGTCAAACCCTCGCGATCACGAAGGTCAACAAAAATCAGGCCACCAAAGTCACGACGACGCCAAACCCAACCAGTGAGCGTAACGGGCTGGCCGATATGCTCTGCACGAAGCTCTCCGCAGGTATGCGTATGCATGCTGTGCAAATCAACAGCTGCGTGAGCGGAATAATTCTGAGGGGTTTCTGAGGAACAATCCATTTTTATCCTTTCGTCTTTGCTTCCCTGTGCCAAATCGGAAAGCGCCTTCAAGACGGCAAAAACGTGTAGACGGCACGTTCTTGCTCATAGATAGTCTATTGTACTCTCCAACGTACAGGCAAATCCCCTCAATCTAAACTTAATGAAGATTCATGCGTAATAAATAACTTCATTCACACATTTACGCTAAACTGAAATTGATACACGTAAGCCCCATCGCAGGGCGAGAAGAACTTGGAGTCACCCATGGCTTATAAAGCCGCTGTATTTGATCTAGATGGAACACTTCTGAATACCATTGTTGATCTTGCTTGGGCAACAAATTACGCCCTTGAGCAGTTCAACATGCCTACCTATACCGTTGATGAGGTCCGTCAGATGGTAGGAAACGGCGTTGCAAAACTTATCCGTGATGCTGTGCCAAAGGATACCGATGATGAAACATACCAGCGTGTACTTGCGTGTTTTAAAGAGCACTACGCTGACCATAGTTTGGATAACACCGCTCCTTATTCCGGCATACTTGATGCGGTTGATACGCTCAGAGCAGCTGGCGTTAAATGCGCTGTTGTTTCCAATAAGCCAGACTTTGCTATTGCAGATTTAATGAGCAATTTCTTCCCAGGTAGATTTGATTTTGCACTGGGTCAGCGAGATGACCTTAAAAGAAAGCCTGATGCCGAGCCTGTCCATTACGCCCTTGCTCAAATTGGTGTTAACCCTCAAGATGCTGTCTATATTGGAGACTCTGAGGTTGATGTTGCAACAGCACGCAACAGCGGCATGCCCTGCATTAGCGTTACCTGGGGCTTTAGAGATAAAGAAACACTTCTAGCTGCAGGTGCCA
>JAIJTS010000026.1 GCA_022732885.1 Atopobium sp.
AACTGAATTAGTGTCTGGCTGAGCAATTGCGTTACCGTCAGCATCAAGCCACTTCTTCTCTACCTTGACGTCCATGATATCAACAAGCTGGTTTGCAACCTTCTCGGTGCGACGCATAGCAGCTTCGTTGTTATAGATAACGCTCATGTCATTGTATGCCAGAGCCTCAGAGAGGTTAGGGTCATACAAAGGTGCCTTCATGGTCATAACTGCAGAAAGAACAGTATATGGATGGAGAATTGTGCCATCCTTACCAACAATCTTAATGGCTGTTACTTTAGTGTAATCAGCTGGAGTCTTAGTCCATTCAGGACTATTAATCTCGTTGATATCGTTCTGAGCAGGGTGCTCATCGGTGCGGTAATAAATTTCGTACTGCGAGCTCACGTCGGTTGAACCAATCTTCAGCTCAATAGGACCCTGAAGCGTATTACTAAAAGCAGAATTTCTGCCGTCGCCCACATATGGCAACACGTCATACATAAGAATCTTATTCATTGGCGTGTTGTAGTAGTTACGAATGCTCAAGCGATACTGGAAAAGACCGCTGGTATCTGTAACGCCAGCAAAGTCAGTCGTGATGGTAGCTGAAGTAAATGCTCGACCGTAGAATGCTCCACCGCCAGCAATATTTGGCTCAAGACTACGAATGTGCTTGTCTGACTGAATACTCTCAACGTTGTTACCAAGAACCTTAGCAGTTGCCTTTAAGATGGTCTCGTTAGTAACACCATTCTTATTGATGTCCAGATCATCCTTTACAAAGTTACTTGCATTGTAGAGACCAGAGATATCAGCTGGAGTACCGTGAGTCCAGTTTGTGGCGTAGAAGTAGACGTCATTATTGTTGTTCAAAACGTCATTTTCGGCCTTAGAAGGAATGATGTCGTCGTTGATTACCAGGTTCTTAATCTCATAAGCCATGGATCCATACTGATATACGTATCCAGATGGAAGGGTAATCTTGATTGCATTGCGGCCGGTCTCGTTGTAGTTCCTGATGAACTCAACACGCTCAGGTCTCAGTGAGTTGGGCATTGTTATGACTGTTGTATTCTCATCATAAGAGACGCCCGAAGGAAGAAGATCAACGAAGGTTGGATTCTTCAGGTAACGAGCGGGGGAAAGCTCTGACAGCGTTAAGCCCAAGCGAGCACTGAAGCGCTCGCCAGGCATACCAACACGCTGGAACCAAGAAGACTTGGACAGCCAGACCTTCTCGTTAAATGGAGTGTAATGAGTATCCCAAGCTGCGGAGAAGTTCATTGGGGTCTTGGTGCCGTCAGTATTAACTTTGTTGGCGTTGACCTTGATGATGTTGGTGAGAGGTCTATCGCTGTAAACCTCAGCAAATGGATTCATAAACATCATCTGGATGTTGAAATCAATGTTGCTGGTTGGTTGTAGGGTTACGTTCTTGAAGTAAATACCAATCTTTCTGTACTGAGGAGAAACAGCGGAAGCATTGGACGGATCAAGCGTTCCCTGGTTGATCTGGTCCAGATAAGACTGAAGCTGTTGCTGACTAGCCGAGTTCATATCAGCGCGATACAGCCAGTTTGCACCGTTAGTTTTAGTAGGAATAATGTCATAGCTACCGTCAGCCTTATAGCCACGAACCTCAATCTGGTCCATGTTGAGTCCAATTCGCTGTCCAACTGCAATAAGATTGCCGGTCAACGCAGTCATAAAGAGGCGATTGTCAGTGTTGGCAACATCCTCAACAAACTCGATATCAGTGAGTGGAGTATCCAGCTTATTGACCAGCTTGATGCTGTAGTCAAGCTTCCTAACAGCTAGACCGTTCTTATCAAACTGGATGGTTACGGGACCACGCTTGCTGACCATGCCATTGCCACTGAAGTCATTACCAGCAAGACGGAACTGCTTGGAATCATCATCAAAATTATGCTCATTGCCTGGGACGTGACCAACTGTCTCTTCAGCAGCACTTGGGTTATAAGGAATACCCTGGAACGTTGCAGTATTGTTGAAGATTACGCGATTAGTGCCATTGAGGTAACGAGCTCCTGGGAAGGAAAGTTTGAGCTGAGAATATGCAGGAAGATTATCTCTGACGTATTCACCAAGGGAAAGAGTTCCTGCAGGAACGTCAAACTTAAGGGTTACAGTACGTCCATCGGGACTGAGTGTCCAGTTAGGGTTCTTAGCTGGATCAAAGTGAGCAGTAACCGTCTGGCCTGCTGCATTTACATACGTAGGAAGGGTGTCGGTAATGATGAGGGAGCGATAAGCGCGATAGTTCAGATTAAGCTTAAAATTAAAGGTGACATCTGCAGTTCTATCATTGGAAAGAGCGGATGGATTACCTGGGGCGTTAATGCCACCATACAGGAGCTGATTGTCAGTCTCATCACCTGCAACTTGCTTCACGAACCAAGGCTTATCATAGATAATGGTATACGTCTGATCTGGTATGTTAGCCACCTCGGTACCGTCTGCCTTATATGCACGAACAACTGGCTTGAGCTGGAAGTCTGCTGGGGTAACCATATCTCTGAAGCTCATAACGTAAGGAAGCTCCAGCTTAACGGTAGTATCGATAGTGTTGAGATACAGCCTCTTAATAGTCTTACCATCAGGGGTAACAATAGTCTCCTCGCGCTTGATAATTGGCTGCGTAGCTGCTGCTGGAGTAGCAAAATTGTCGAGATAGGTATTAGGAGTAATGTTATTAGTATTGTTAATGCTATCAGAGGACTGCTTAGTATTTACCTCAATCTCCAGATAAAGACCCTCGATTGGCTTATGGAGGCCAGTAGCGTCAATCTCAATACCTGTTGAGATGTTTGCATCGCCCTTAACAGCTGTGGGAGAAGATGGTTTAAGGTTGATAGTAAGATGTCCATCAGCGCCAAAATCAATGTTTTGCGACATCGGAGAGGTCACTGCCTTTGCAACAGTGCTTGTACCTAAAATAATGATACCGGTGAGCATCATTATTACTGCAAACATAGTTGCAAACGACTTCTTAAAATTGCTCATATTAACCCTATCTATCCTATCGAACATATCTCTCAAGATATACAAAACCCCATAAAACATACTAATAGTTTTGACAAGATATTTGAAGAAATTTTGCATCAAAATAAATTTTTTAATTTCAACCTTAGACAAAAACTTTGAATTTGACTTCTGTACGAACAATTAATGCTATAAAGCGTTTAAATTTAGCCTCATTAACATTCGCGAGAAAAAATACAAAATAACGCTTCTTTTTGATCCCTAGTTTTTACAACTCCTTCAAAAAAATTTGGCTGGCGTTTTTTTGCGTCAGCCAAGATACATTCTTTTCTACAGGAAAAATGATACTGAAATAAATGCATATCAACAATAAATTAACCTCGTCTTGAGTGAATAATCAGATTAACTCCACAGTTTTTAGTTTGGAAGCACCCCTCAGTTTAGACAATAAAGCGTCAAGGTTTATCATCTAAGACGTTGTAGATACAACAAACAAATACAATAGGTGTACGTAAAATAAAATTACAAACCAAGCAATCTATGGTTACGATTAAACAAACTGCTGTTGAACGCCATGGGAGAGTCGTGCTAGAACGAGCCTACATTTCCAGATCAACTCATCTAATGGGTGCGACTATCACCATCTCTTTATTGCCACCTTCCAATGGTGAGCAGGTGGAGCGTCCCACAGAACAACTACAGAGCTCACAGGCAACGCGACTCGCAGAACGTCTGCTTGATAACGTCTTCGAACTCCTCAACACCTATAACCAGCGGTTTAGTGCTAACGATGCTAGTTCCGAGCTTATGCAGGTCAATCTTGCAGCAGGTAAGCATCCTGTTCCCGTTAACTCCGAATTATTCGAGCTTATTCAAATTGGTAAAGAACAAAGCCTTCTACCTGCAAGTCATTTAAATATTGCGATTGGTCCTTTGGTACAAACCTGGCGAATCGGCTTTGCTGACGCTCGCATTCCAAGTAATGCTGAAATTGCGCACACATTGTCGCTTACTGATCCACAGCTCATTGAATTAGACCCCCTGAACTGCACCGTGTTTCTCGCCAAAGAGGGCATGATGCTGGACCTGGGATGCTTGGCAAAAGGCTATATTGCCGACAAAATTGCAGAATATCTAAAAAGTAAGCATGTCACCTCTGCGCTTATCAACCTTGGCGGTAACATTAAGACAATTGGTACCAATGTGGTTGCGGATAGGCCGTGGCAGATTGGTATCCAGGATCCACAACAACCACGAGGCACCAACCTTGCTGTACTACCTATTAGTAACCAGTCCGTGGTGACCTCCGGTACTTACGAAAGGAAACTGCAAGTAAACGGGCAAACTTATCACCATATTATTGACCGAGATACCGGCTATCCAATAGAAACGCAGCTTGCAAGTATTACGATTATCTCGGACAACTCGCTTGACGGAGAAATTTGGACAACGCGCCTTTATGGCGAGAAACCCCATCAGCTCCTCGCCCGTGTTGAACAGGAAAAACACATCGAAGCACTCATAGTAACCACTGATAATCGCGTATATTATTCGTCGGGGATCTCGCCTGAGCTCCTTGCGTAATTCAGAAAGGAAGTTTGATGCTTAACTTTGTTGGCCTCATTGGCACCAATTCAAAAGAGTCAAATAACCGAAGGCTCCTGCAGTTTATGCAGAAGCACTTTGCCGACAAGGCCGCTATTGAACTGGTGGAAATTGACAACATTCCCCTGTTCAACAAACCCGCCAAGATGAAGGTTCCCGAGGTTGTCTCCGAGCTTGCAAAGAAGATTGAAGCCGCTGACGGCGTCATCATTGCAACCCCAGAGTACGACCACTCCATTCCAGCCGTACTGCAAAACGCGCTTGCTTGGCTGTCCTATGGCATCTTCCCTATGGTCAACAAGCCAGTCATGATTGTCGGCGCATCCTTGGGCACGCTTGGATCTTCTCGCGCACAGCTGCAGCTCCGTCAGATTCTGGACGCCCCCGAGCTCAAAGCCGCAATCATGCCAGGTTCCGAGTTCCTTCTTGGCCACGCTCAGCAGGCATTTGACGAGAAGGGCAACTTGAAGGACAAGGCTACCGTCAAAAAGCTTGACCTGCTCTTTGACGACTTCCGTCTGTTTGTGAAACTCAACGAAAAAATGGCCGCATCGCGCGAACTTCTCCGCAAAGAGGCCGAGAACTTTGACTGGGAAAACCTGTAGGCCTGGAAGGAACTACCACTATGAAATTTGTCGGAATTGTCGGTTCAAATGCGGAGATTTCCTATAACCGAAAGCTTCTGCACTTCATCAAAAAGCACTTTGCCAAGCAGTTTGAGCTTGAGATCCTTGAGATCGACAACATCCCCCTGTTCAACCAGGACCTCAAGTGGGACGAGAACTTCCAACTCCGCCTGCTGTACAACAAGATTACCCGTGCTGACGGCGTCATTATTTCTACTCCTGAGCACAACCATACCATCTCACCTGCGCTGAAGAGTGTTATTGAATGGCTCTCTTACGATGTACATCCATTTGAGGACAAGCCTGTCATGGTTGTTGGAGCCTCCTACTACGACCAGGGAACTTCTCGCGCGCAAGTTCATCTGCGTAAGATTTTGGATGCTCCAGGCGTAAACGCATACGTCTTGCCTGGTAACGAGTTCCTTCTTGGAAAGGCTAAGCAGGCTTTTGATGAAGATGGCAACATTATCGACGAGCGCACCGTTAGCTTCCTGGGCTTTTGCTTGAATAACTTTGTCAAATACGTAGAGGTGGTCTCCAAGTTGAAGAAGCCAAAGCCAATCGCTCCAGAGGATCTGGACGTAACTAACCCAATTTCCACCACTATCCAGGGCATT
>JAIJTS010000031.1 GCA_022732885.1 Atopobium sp.
ACCCATATCGCTATGCAGAATCGGAGCTGTGCCTTTAGGTATCTTTGCTAAAAGTTGATCGAGAAGAGCTTTTTGCTGAACCATGTTTGGACCCCTCGACACACTCCATGCAACAATCTCTTTGCTTCCAAAGTCATAGACAGGAGCAAAGTACGCCTTGCCCCACGGCTGCTTGAACTCTGTGACGTCGGTACCCATCTTCTTCCATGGTCCATCGGCAGAAAAGTCACGTCCTATGACGTTTTCAAAGGTCTTACCGACAACGCCTTTATAGGAGCTATAGCGGTGATAGTCTGTCTCACGCCGTATCTTACAGCGAATACCCGTCTCACGCATGATTTTAAGAACAGTCTTGTCGGCGATTCTTACACCCAGCTCAGCGCGCAGACACATGGCTATCTGTCTGTGACCACAGCCGTTTGTAGTACGCGAGAAAATCTCTGCAACCGCGCGGTGTAGCTCTGGGCGTGTTGGCTTTACTGGGTGCGCCAGTGCGTAGTAGTAGGTAGACCTTGCAAGTCCTGAGCACTCCAGCAAATAGCACAAAGAGTACCCCTCACTGCACAAAGCACTCACAGCTTCAGCCTTTACCCCGGTCAGAGCTCGTCTTTCTCGACCAGGGCGCGCAATTTTTTTAAGTAGGCTACCTCAGCCTCGAGCCTGCGGCAGCGCTCCTCGAGTTCCTGCTCGCGGGAGCGTTTCTGTGGCTTGGATTTAGAGCCTTTAGGTCTTCCTTTTTGCTTTGGCTTAAGAGCCTCTGCGCCACCTGTACGATAGAGCTTGCACCAGCTCTTAAGTGGTGCAAGCGACATAATCTTAAACTCGGCCATTGCCTCAGTCTTTGTCATGCCGCCCTCAATGACGGCTCTTGCTGCAGCAACTTTTTGCTCGTAGGTATAGAGGGCCTGTTTGCTATCCATGGTCAGTAGCACCTCGCTTCCAAACGCGTGGTATATATGGTGCCATGTTGTTACAGTTGAGAGTGGAACAGAAAGAGTACTTGCAACCGTACG
>JAIJTS010000032.1 GCA_022732885.1 Atopobium sp.
CGTACGGTTGCAAGTACTCTTTCTGTTCCACTCTCAACTGTAACAACATGGCACCATATATACCACGCGTTTGGAAGCGAGGTGCTACTGACCATGGATGGCAAACAAGCCCTCTATACCTATGAGCAAAAAGTTGCTGCAGCAAGAGCTGTTATTGAGGGCGGCATGACAAAGACTGAGGCAATGGCCAAGTTTAAGATTATGTCGCTGGCACCACTTAAGCACTGGTGCAAGCTCTATCGTACAGGAGGCGCAGAGGCTCTTAAGCCAAAGCCAAAAGGAAGACCTAAAGGCTCTAAGTCCAAGCCACAGAAACGCACCCGCGAGCAGGAACTTGAGGAACGCTGCCGCAGGCTCGAGACCGAGGTAGCCTACTTAAAAAAATTGCGCGCCCTGGTCGAGAAAGACGAGCTCTGACCGGGGTAAAGGTTGAAGCTGTGAGTGCTTTGCATGCTGAGGGATACTCTTTACACCATCTACTGGAGTGCTCAGGACTTGCAAGGTCTACCTACTACTACGCACTAGCTCACCCAGTAAAGCCGACACGCCCAGAGCTACACCGCGCGGTTGCAGAGATTTTCTCGCGTACTACAAACGGATGTGGCCACAGACAGATAGCCATGTGTCTGCGCGCTGAGTTGGGTGTAAGAATCGCCAACAAGACTGTTCTTAAAATCATGCGTGAGATGGGTATTCGCTGTAAGATACGACGTGAGACAGACTATCACCGCTATAGCTCCTATAAAGGCGTTGTCGGTAAGACCTTTGAAAACGTCATAGGACGCGACTTTTCTGCCGATGGACCGTGGAAGAAGATGGGTACCGACGTCACAGAGTTCAAGCAGGCGTGGGGCAAGGCATACTTTGCTCCCGTCTATGACTTTGGAAGCAAAGAGATTGTCGCATGGAGTGTATCGAGGGGTCCAAACATGGTTCAGCAAAAAGCTCTTCTCGATCAACTTTTAGCAAAGATACCTAAAGGCACAGCTCCGATTCTGCATAGCGATATGGGT
>JAIJTS010000014.1 GCA_022732885.1 Atopobium sp.
AACAAGAGGCTTTTCCTCGCCGTTTTCATCGGTGAAGGTAGCGTTAAGCGCCGAAGAGTACTTGGTTCCAAGCTGGAAGACCTGGCCAACCTCAATACCGCGAGCGGCATGCAGAGAAAGACCGCACTCAGGACAGATATCACCCTCCTGCGAAGTTACAAGATCTTTCCACTCGTTAATCTCAAAGTCACGACCAAGTTCAACATGATCTAGATGATAGTCTGCCTTGTTAGCACCGCAGAGCCACCACTGTGAGTCCTCAAGAGAAAGATCTCCAACAACGCGGATACCTTCTGGCAGACCAACAGGTCCAATAAAGCCCTTGATAAGACCATACTCTTCAAGCTCTTCATCAGTCATCATGTGGTAGTCACCAAAAGCGTGCTCAGCCTTAACCTCGTTAAGCTCATGAGTGCCTGGAACAAAGCACACAACTGGCTTGCCGTTTCCATCAACAAGCGCAAGAGCCTTACGAGTTGCCGCGGGAGAAACATGAAGGAACTCTGCAACATCATCAATGGAACCAATACCAGGAGTATGAATCTCACACATCTGACCAGGCTCACGCTCTTCTACGTTAATCTTTGCAGCCGCCGCCTCAGTATCTGCAGCATAGCCACAATCGCAGTAAACCAAGCTTGCCTCACCGGCCTCTGCCAGCGCCATAAACTCAACAGAGGTGTCGCCACCAATCTGGCCAGAGTCTGCAACTACTTGAAGAGCTTTAAGACGTGTACGGTCGCAAACGTTTTGGTAAGCTACCTTCTCTTGGTCATAGCACTCTTGTAGTGACTCTTGATTTGTCGAGAAGGAATAACCATCTTTCATGATGAACTCACGTCCACGCATAAGACCAAAGCGTGGGCGACGTTCATCACGGAACTTGTCCTGAATCTGATAGAGCGTTACAGGAAGCTGCTTGTAGCTCTTTAACTCATTTCTCACAAGGTCAGTGAAGGTTTCCTCATGAGTTGGACCAAGGGCAAACTGACGATCATGGCGATCGTGCATACGCATAAGCTCATCACCATAGACGTCCCAACGGCCAGACTCTTCCCAGAGTTCAGCTGGAGTCATAATTGGAACAAGAATCTCCTGAGCACCAATGCCGTCCATCTCATCACGAATGATGGCTTCAATCTTTAAAAGAGAGCGCAAAGCAAGTGGTAGATAAGAATAAAGACCAGCAGCGGTCTTTCTAATCATGCCAGCACGAAGAAGTAGGCGGTGACTTGCGAGTACAGCCTCAGCTGGGTCTTCTTTGAGCGTTGGTGCATACAAAGAAGACATGCGCATCCAGTGCTTCAAGGTAATTTCCTTTCAATATGAGGTAATAGATATAGTTTACTTATTTTCTGCCAAAACGATTCTCAATTTCGGAGAATAACTCATCAACAATCTTGTCTTCAGGAACTTTTCTTATAGGATTGCCGTTTTCAAACAGAACTGCTTGACCTTTGCCACAGGCAACACCTAAATCAACACCTTTAGCCTCACCAGGGCCGTTAACAACGCATCCCATTACTGCTACAGAAATTGGAGCGCGAACGCCATCCAGGCGCTTAGTAACTTCTTCTGCAATAGGAATCATATCTACGCCACATCGACCACACGTAGGACAACTCACAAGCTCTGGCTTAATGCGACGCATACCAAGAGCTGCAAGAAGCTCCCATGCCACATGAACTTCTTCGATAGGATCAGCTGTCAAAGAAAGGCGCATGGTATCGCCAATACCACTCTCAAGCAAAATACCAACAGCAGCAGAGTTCTTTACGGTTCCCTGTCTCAACGCACCGGCTTCTGTAACGCCCACGTGCAGAGGAACCTGAGGCAGCTCCTTTGAAAGCGCACGATACACTGCCAGCGTGGTAGGAACATCGTGAGCCTTTGCGGACAAGACAATATCGTTGAAACCGCGAGAAGAAAAGTGCTCTACAAATGATTTTGACGAGGCCACGAGTTTCTCGACAAGAGACATATCTTGTCTTGTATCAAATTCTTTAGCAAGAGAGCCTGCGTTAACGCCAATTCTGATAGGAATATGGGCTTCTTTGGCAGCATCGATAACAGCATCAACGCGCGTCATAGAGCCAATGTTGCCTGGATTAATACGAAGAGCAGCTGCGCCTCGCTTTGCTGCTTCAAGTGCCAGCTTATAGTCAAAGTGAATATCAGCAACAACAGGAAGTGGTGAGTATTTGCAGACCTCTTCAAAACCGTCAAGCGCTTTTGCATCAGGAATTGCCACACGAATTATCTCGCAGCCTGCTTCTGCAAGCTCTTTAATTTGATGAAGCGTTGCATCTGGATCATCTGTTTTGGTAGTGCACATTGACTGGACAGAAACAGGTGCTCCTCCGCCAACCTGAACAGAACCAACCATAACAGGATGTGTTTTTACTCGTGCAATCTTAGACATAAAATCAGCTACCTAAAAAGTAAATGAAGAATATCGTTTCTTAGTGCAACAACAAAGACAAACAGGAAAAACGCCAGTCCAATGTAAGACAAAATGTTTTGAACCTTAATAGACAAAGGCTTTCTGATAATTACCTGAACTACTTCAATCAAAATCTTGCCACCATCAAGAGGTGGAATAGGCAAAAGATTCATAAATCCCAGAGACATAGAAATGGCTGCTACCAGCATAATAAGAGTCGAGAAACCCTCTGCGGCAGCTTCTGAAGCCATTACAGAAATTCCCACAACAGAAGACGACTGATTAAGAACTTCCATGGTTTGCGTAGGAATAAGCAGTCTGAGCGCAAACTGACCAACCTGTGCGGCGTACGATACAGCCGAAGCAGATGCGTCAATAAACGAGAAGTGATACGTGGTCATCACGGGCGTAACACCAATGATTTTATCGTCAGGACGTAAAACTGGTTTAATGGTTGTTTCTAGCTGAATACCGTTGCGATCATAGGTGACAGGAATATTTTTTCCACCAGCAGACATTGCATCTTTGATAGCTGCAGTAAGGTCTTCCCAACTGTGTACCTCTACTCCGTTAAAAATAAGAATAGTATCACCTGGATTTAAACCTGAAATTGCAGCTAAAGAGTTTGACTCAACAGAGCCCAACTGAGGCTTATTTTGAGCGGCGGGAACACCCACAAACATCAATGAGCCAACAACTAACGCAAACGCAAGAGCAATATTAACTAAAGGTCCGCCCAAAATCATAAGCAGACGCTTGGGAACATTTACACCAACATAGGTATGAGCCTTCTCTTGAGCAAAGAAGTTATCAGCGGACATCTGTGGAACACGAGGCTCTCCAGCTGCTGTTGAGCCTTTAAGCTCAAAGTTATGACCTCGATCATACTCACAGCGAAGCTCAGCATCTCTTGCTAGAGTCTGGAAGACAGCATGTGTCAGATTATCTGACTCAGAATCTTTGACAAGCTCAATGGAGCCCCAGTCAGCAAGCGTGTACAGCAAATTGTAAGCACGCTCATCCTTGCAGTTAAGTTTTGCAGCAAGAGTTCCAACTTCAAGTGAACCAGCTTCTTGAACGCTCATCAAAGCGTCTGGAAGCAGCTCATCAAGCTCGCCCTCCATACCACAGATGCGCGTATAACCACCAAACAGAAGTGGAGTTACTCCAACTTCAGTACCATATTTTTTGCTCTTGTGAGACAGCTTGTACTTGAATGGCATACCCAAGAAAAACTCGGTAACACGAACGCCGCACAGTCGAGCCATACCGTAATGGCCAGCCTCGTGGACAAATACAAGCAAAGAAAGGACAAGAAGTCCCCAAAAAATTGGTGAAAGAATGGCTAACAAATTCACAAAATTCCTATCCCACAAAAGAACGAGCTAATGCGCGTGCCTCTGCGTCTACAAGCGTTAATTGTTGAAGGTCTTCTACCCTTTGGACATGAGAGGCATTCATAGTCTCTGCAACAATGCGCTCTATATCAAGAAATGAACATCTTCCTTGTCTAAAGGCGTCATTAGCAACTTCATTAGCTGCATTCATGATGCATGGAAGTGTTCCGCCAACAGTTCCTGCATAGCGAGCAAGGGCAAGGCATCCAAAGGTTTTCTCGTCAGCATAATCTCCTGTAAGAGGAGTTGTTTCTTGCCATTCAACTGGCGCAGCAATTGCCGGCCAACGATGTGGATAACTCAGAGCAAACTGAATAGGCAACCTCATATCAGAGGCTCCTAGCTGCGCCTTTACGGAGCCGTCCACAAACTCAACCATAGAGTGGATGCGGCTCTGGCGATGTACCAGCACCTCAAGCTTATCCATAGGAGTGTCAAAGAGGTGATGAGCCTCAATGAGCTCAAGGCCCTTATTCATAAGCGTTGCACAGTCGATGGTGATTTTGGCGCCCATCTTCCAGGTTGGATGTGCCAAGGCGTCATTGGCTGAGACTTGCGTCAACTCTTCCCTACTACGTCCAAAGAACGGACCACCAGAGCAGGTAAGCCAAATCCTCTGGATATCAGCGGGGTTCTCGCCAATAAGGCACTGGAAGATGGCGCTGTGCTCGGAATCAACGGGAATAAGCTGCCCTGGTTTAACCAGAGGCATCAGCAAGTCTCCACCAACAACAATTGACTCCTTGTTGGCGTACGCCAGCACCTTACCTGCTTTTACAGCGGCTAAACCAGCGTAAATACCAGCTTCTCCCACCACCGCGTTAACTACGCAGTCAACTTCTTCTAGCTCTGCAAGTGCCTGTACGGCCTCGGGGCCAAAGCTGACCTTACAGCTTTGTGGCAAGCTGTCGAGAAAAGCGTCGCTCTTGACATTTGCATCAGCAAAAGCAACGTATTTGCAGTTAAACTCATTTGCGGCCTTCACAGCAAAATCTACCGAAGAGTTCACTGCAAGAGCAACTACCTCAACTTTTTGCGGGAAATGACGGCATACATCAAGTGTTTGCTTGCCCACAGAACCTGAAGCGCCAAGAACAGCAACACGCAGAGGCTCATGCCTAACAGCACGAGGTGCAGTATCTTCAAAAATACTCAAAATCTATGCTCCAAACGGCAACGCAATAGGAAGCTTAACTTGGCTAAAAAGCACAGCAAGCTGGAAGAGAAGAAAAGCCGCCATAGTTCCAAAAATCATAGAATCAATTCTATCAAGCAGGCCACCATGACCAGGCATAATCGAGCCAGAATCCTTAAGTCCTACTCCTCGCTTAATTCGGGACTCAAATAAGTCTCCAACAACAGAGAAAATTCCTTCTGTTACACCAAAAAGCAATGCAAAAAGAGGATTCATATTAATAGCGCCAAATGCAGCAATCAAAAACCACACCAGCATTGAGCCTAAAAGGCCACCATAAAAGCCTTCCCAGCTCTTATTAGGTGAAATCCTTGGCGCCAATTTATGTTTGCCAAATTTAGATCCAAATAAATATGCAAAAGAATCGTTTGCCCAAACAGAAAGCATAACGGCAAGCGTAATCCAAGGAATAGAAAAACTAGGTTCTGTGGACCTTAATAACACCACTGTCGAAAGCGAGAGCGATGTATAAAGAGGTCCGAAGGCAGTAACTGCCACGTCCGCTAGGTTTGCTCGTGGAGTAAAGACATACCAAAGTCCGCAAAGAATAACCAAAAGTAAGGAAAACGCAAACGGAAAGATGTGTCCAAAATATGCAATTATTGGAAAAAGAAGCGAGAAAACAAGACCAAGAGGCTCGTTTGGCATACGTCCACCCATGCGGCATATGTGGAAGAACTCAGAACAGCACAACCATGCCATACAAGCAATTAAGACAATGGTAGCTTCTTTACCCAAAAAAAGAGCAGCAAGCACAATAGCCGCGTAGACAACGCCAGACAAAGTTCTTGTCAAAAGCTTCTCAGTAGCACCACGAACCCGCTGGCCCATAAGATTACCAGCAGCTCGTTGCAGCTCTTTAAGTGAGCGACGAATCTCCAACTTTTCAATCTGTTTATCAATTCCAACGCTACCTGTTTCTTCAGGTGTGCGTTGAGATTCAGAATTAAACTTAGAGGTGGGCTTTTTAGAATTCTGTGTGTTGTCCACCACTATTTCACTCCTCCAAATCGCCTTTCACGGCCCTGATAGTCCTTGATAGCGCGTAAAAAATCCCACTTTGAAAAGTCAGGCCAGTACGTTTGCGTAACATACAGCTCAGAATAAGCCAGTTGCCAAAGCAAGTAATTAGAAAGCCTAAGCTCCCCTGACGTACGAATCAAAAGATCTGGATCAGGAAGTCCTGCCGTATAGAGGTTCTTCTCGAAATCTGCTGGAGTCACAGAGTCAACAGACACGCTGCCCTCAGAAATTTGTTTGGCGAGAAGAACAGCTGCCCTAGTCAGCTCTGCGCGAGAGCCATAATTTACAGCTAGTGCAAACGTCATACCAGTATTTTGTGCGGTCTCATCAAGTCCGCGCTGGAAGGTCTTGCGGGTCTTCTCTGGTAAAGCTTCAAGATCACCAAAGAAACGCAACTTAACATTTTCTTGGTGAAAAAGTGGAAGTTCTTTGAGCAGTGTTTCTGCAAAAAGACGCATCAGCAAGTCAACCTCACGCTGAGGGCGTTTCCAGTTTTCTGTAGAGAACGCATAAACTGACAAAACGTCCAATCCAAGGCGCACGCTGGTTGTAACAGCCTCACGCAAAGAAAGAACGCCAGCCTTGTGACCTTCGGTTCTGTCAAGTCCGCGAGCTGTAGCCCATCTACCGTTTCCATCCATAATGATGGAAACGTGAGACGGAATAGTTTCTAAATTGATATCAGAGAGACTGATGTCTTCTGGTGCGTCAGAGAAATACTGGACGAGTTTGTCTGTATCAAATTGCACTTAAATCTCCATGATTTCTGAAGTCTTGGTCTTAAGAAGAGACTCGATCTGTGCAATATAGGTATCGGTCAGCTTCTGAATGCCGTTCTTCTCGCGCTTCTGATCGTCCTCAGAAAGCTCCTCATCGCGCTCAATCTTGCCGTTAACGTCACGACGAACGTTACGAATTGCTACACGAGCTTCCTCAGCAATCTGGGAGCACTCTTTAGCAAGCTCACGACGGCGCTCCTCAGTTGGCATTGGGAAAGGAAGCCTAATAGAAGAACCATCATTGGATGGAGTAATACCCAAGTCAGAAGTCTCAATGGCCTTCTCGATGCTCTTGAGAGCAGTCTTGTCCCATGGCTCAACAAGCAGCATAGATGCCTCTGGAACCTTAATAGCCGCAAGCTGTGAAATTGGAGTTGGCTGACCATAATAGTCAACCTTGATGTGGTCTAGTGCATGTGGATTTGCACGACCAGTGCGAACGCGACTAAAGTTATTCTTAAGTGCCTCGATGCACTTCTCCATAGACTGCTTAGCTTTATCAGAATGAACGCTCATTAGTCCTCCTCAACAACAGTAGTACCGACTTCTTCTCCAGAAATTGCCTTCATGAAAACGCCTTCAGATTGCATGTCAAATACAAGAATTGGCATCTTGTTGTCTTTGCACAGTGCAATTGCTGCGGCATCCATGACCTTAAGTTCTTTAGCGAGAACATCTTTGTAGGTGACGGTGTCATACTTAACTGCATCCGGATGAGTAACAGGATCACAGTCGTAAATGCCGTCTACCTTTGTTGCCTTCATCAGAGCCTCTGCGCCAATCTCACAAGCACGAAGAGCTGCAGCAGTATCTGTGGTGAAGTAAGGATTGCCTGTACCTGCAGCAAAGATGACAATACGGCCCTTCTCAAGGTGCCTGATAGCACGACGACGAATATAAGGCTCGGCAACCTGAGCCATGGAAATTGCACTCATAACACGGCAATCCATGCCATTACGCTCAAAACAATCCTGAAGCGAGAGAGCATTGATTACAGTTGCAAGCATGCCCATATTATCGCCTTGGGCACGATCCATACCAGCTGCAGCCTGAGAAACGCCTCTAAAGATGTTTCCGCCGCCAACAACAATGGCAATCTGAACACCAGACTCCCAAACGGGTTTAATTTCTTTAGCAAGCATTTCTGGAATTGAAGGGTCAATACCAAAGGATTGCTCACCCATCAAAGCTTCACCAGAAAGCTTCAAAAGGACTCTATTGTATTTAGCTGAAGACAAAGCTTCCTCGCTCTCTCCGTTTGCCATAGTTGTAATAATTCTAACAAACGACACCATAAGTTTTGCAGGAATCACGTTAAAAAAAAGAGCCGGTTGATAACAACCGGCTCAAAATAAATGAAGTAAAAAGTCTTACTCTTCACCAAAAGCAAAACGTACGAAGCTGACAATCTTAACCTCGTCGTCAACCTTCTTAGAAAGCTGCTTAGCGTACTCAGAAATAGTCAAATCTGGGTTCTTAACAAAAGCCTGCTCAGTAAGGACATACTCCTTGTAGTACTTCTCAAGACGTCCATAAGCCATCTTCTCCTGAATAGCCTCAGGCTTACCAGACTCAGCTGCCTGAGCCTTGTAGATGGAGAGCTCGTGGTCAACGATATCCTGTGGAACGTCTTCACGACGAGCAGCAACTGGAGCAGCTGCAGCTACCTGCATTGCAACATCGTGTGCGAAGTTCTTGAAGTCCTGAGACTCAGCAGTCTCTGGCTTGTTGAACTCAAAAGTAACAATGTCAGCAAGCTTGCCACCAAGGTGGATATAGCTAGCAAGAGCGCCGTTTGCAGCCTCAACGCGCTGGAAACGAAGAACACGCATGTTCTCGCCGATGTTGTGGATCTTATCGGTAATTGCCTCGTCAACAGTCTCATCACCAAGCTTAGCAGCCTTGAGTGCTTCAACATCAGCTGGGTTGCTCTCAACGACAACTGAAGCAAGCTCGCCAGCAAAACCGGTGAACTGTGGGTTAGTGCCAACAAAGTCAGTCTCGCAGGAAAGCTCAAGAATTGCACCAGTCTTGCCGTCTGGGCTAATAAAGGTAGCAATGGTGCCCTCGTTGGTGTCGCGGCCGGCGCGCTTAACTGCCTTAGCAACGCCCATGGTACGAAGGATGTCTACTGCCTTTTCAATATCGCCCTCAGCCTCAACGAGAGCCTTCTTGCACTCCATCATAGGAGAGCTGGTCATATCGCGAAGCTGCTTAACAAGTGCTGCGGTAATTTCTGCCATGTTTTCCTCCCAAAAAATCTACTGAATAACTAAATTATTTGACCCGTTGCTAAGAGTTACTCAGCAGCTGGGGTCTCGGACTCAGCGCCCATCTCTTCAGCAGAAATCTGCTCCTTGCCGCTGCCTGCAAGAATTGCGTCTGCAGCAAGCTGGCACATAAGAGAAATGGAACGAATAGCATCGTCATTTGCAGGAATGCCGTAATCAACAACGTCTGGATCAGAGTTGGTGTCAAGCAGGGAGACAACTGGGATGTGAAGACGGTTTGCCTCACGAATTGCGTTCTCCTCACGCTTAGAGTCAACAACAAAGAGAGCCTGTGGAAGAGAAGTCATATCACGGACGCCGCCGAGGTTAAGCTGAAGCTTCAGAAGCTCCTTGTTCTTAAGAGCCTGCTCCTTCTTAGGAAGAGTTGCCATACGGCCATCCTCTACCATTGCCTCAAGCTCCTCAAGGCGCTTAATGCGGGAACGCATGGTGACAAAGTTGGTAAGCATACCGCCAAGCCAACGCTGGTTGATATAGGGCATATTTGCACGAGCTGCCTCAGTAGCAATTGGCTCCTGAGCCTGCTTCTTGGTACCGACGAAGAGAACGCGGCCACCCTTAGATGCAATATTCTTAAGGAACGTATAAGCAGCGTCTGCACCAAGCATAGTCTGCTTAAGGTCAAGAATGTAAATACCGTTGCGCTCACCAAAGATGTATGGCTTCATCTTAGGGTTCCAACGACGAGTCTGGTGACCATAGTGGCAACCAGCATCCAGAAGAGTCTGAATAGTAATCTTTGCAGCCATTTTTGCCTCCATTGGTTGTTCCTCCGTACGAGTTCAGACCTTGTTAAAACCACCTAACACCTGGCTTAGCATTAGGCACCACGGTAAACAAGTAGTCGTACGTGCGATTTTGTGCTGTTTGGTAACAGCATGTTGTGCTTCTGCACAACTTTTGAAAGTATAGCAGGAAAACAAGGGCTACGTCTATAAAAAATTTAGACCATAACCTCTACAAATACCGTATTACATTCAGATAACTTCCAAAGCAAAGAACGCACAAACCACAAGAACCATGAACGCAACTTATTTTGATCTTGGATGAGCGGCTTTTGCAGCTTCCTTAAGTCTATCAACCGACAAATGAGTATAAACCTGCGTAGTTGAAAGCGACTCATGTCCCAAAAGCTCCTGCACAATGCGTAGGTCTGCTCCACCACCAAGAAGTTCTGTGGCATACGTATGTCTCATAGCATGCGGTGATAGAGAGCCGTCTAGTCCTGCAGCCACTAAATATGACGAGAAAACCTTGCGCAAAGAATCTGCGCTCATGTCATTTCCTCTGACAGAAATAAACAGGGCAGAATGAGCACGGCCTTTTTTATCTTTTAGCAAAAGCGTAGGACGAGAAGATCTTAAGTACTTTTTAAGCCACTCAATTGCTGACTCGTAAAGAGGAACAATCCGCTCTTTAGAGCCTTTACCAAAAAGACGCACTATTCCATTTTGCAAATCAATCTGATCGAGCTTAAGCGATGCTACCTCAGAAATACGAGCTCCCGTTGCATACAAAAAATCAAGAAATGCTCTGTCTCTAAGCCCTACCGCAGTTGAAACATCGCATGATTCTAAAAGCTTATTAACATCAGAATCAGTCATAGTATGTGGAAGGTTTCGTGGTGCTCGAGGATTGCTGAGCGCAAGAGCAGGATCTGTAGCAATCAGCTTTTCTCGCTGCATCCATTTGTAAAAACCACGCAGTGCAGATAAGTGCCTATTTAATGTTTTAGCTGAATATTGAGCCTGTTTAAGATAGGCAAGATAAAGGCGAAGGTTTCTATGATCAACCTGAATTACCTCAACACCTTCCCTACTACACCACTGTTCAAATGCCAAAAGATCAGTCTGATATGACCTTAAGGTGTTCTCGGAAAGATTCCTAACCTTACGTAAATACTCAATAAATTGCTCAACGTGACTATTTTGCTCTCTAGAAATGGCCACGTTAATCACGCTTTACGCAATCAAACAGTTCCGGACGAGAAGCAATATAGTCATCAAAATCTTTATGGGCACGCTCTGACATCTTCTGACGACGCTCATCTTTTCTTTTAATATGCTCATCCAACGGCTCAAAGATTCCAAAATTGACGTGCATGGGCTGATAATCTTTGGTATTAGGGTTTGTTGCATAACCCACAAGAGAACCAAACGAAGTTGTTAAAGGAAGCTTAACTGCCTTTTTGCCTAACAGTCGTGCATACATGTTCAGCGCAGCAAACAACCCAGAAGCAATCGCTTCAACATAGCCTTCTGTACCAGTAATTTGACCTGCAAGAATAGTAAAAGTTCCCGGAATTCCAAACGAGCCATCAAGGGCATGAGGAGAATCAACAAAAGAATTTCTGTGCATGACGCCGTAGCGAACAAACTCAGCGTTCTTTAGTCCTGGAATAAGCGTAAATACGCGTTTTTGCTCTCCCCAGGTAAGGTTTGTCTGAAAACCAACAAGGTTAAATGCTGTTTTAGCTGCATTTTCTGCCCTCAGCTGAACTGCTGCCCAGGGACGTTTGCCTGTTCTGGGATCAACAAGTCCTACAGGTTTTAGTGCTCCAAACCTAATTGAATCATGTCCTGTCCTTACCACTTCCTCAATAGGCTGACAAGCTTGGAACAAATCAGACTGCTCAAAATCGTGACCAATAACACGCTTAGCGGCGAGTAATTCATCTACAAAAGTGTCATATTCCTCTTTATTCATGGGGCAATTGAGATAATCACCAATTCCCAAATCCTCATAACGAGATTGTGAGAATGCAATTGAATGGTCAATTGATTCATAAGAGACGATAGGCGCCGCTGCATCAAAAAACGACATCCTGTTAGTTCCAACACGCTTTGAAATTGCCTCGTATAAGCTATCAGAACACAAAGGTCCTGCGGCGATAACCGTTGGCTTATCAGATAACTCTGTAACCTCTGCATGAGTTACCGTGATATTTGGATGATTTTTAATCTTCTCAGTAACAGCCTTTGAAAACTCTTCTCTATTTACTGCAAGTGCACCACCTGCGGGAACAGAGTTTTCTTCTGCTATACGAAGCAAAAAACTGCCCATCTTTTTAAGCTCAGACTTTAAAATTCCAGCTGCAGAATCTTCCTTGGTTGACTTTAGAGAATTGGAACAGACCAGTTCAGCAAACATATCTGTGTGGTGTGCCGGAGAAGAAACAACAGGACGCTGCTCAATGAGCTCTACAGAAATACCTCGAGAAGCAAGCTGTAGCGCACATTCACTTCCAGCTAAGCCAGCGCCTACCACAGTAACTTTTTGCGACATAGTTCACCCATCACACACTACGAATTCAAATAAAACTCCTTAGAAGGAGTATACCTTCCATCCGGTAATCTTTTTACCATTCCACGAGCTTCATAATCAGTTAGAGAATTAAGCACAGTAAGTACGTTTTCTGAGAGCCTCCAAGCAAGCTCTTCAGGTCTTGAAGGAGAAGCCATAAGCGCAGATAAAAGTGGCGTTAACTTTCTCTCTTTCTTTATTTGTTCCTGCACCAAGCAATCGAAATCTAAAGAAATTGCAATGCCCAATGACGTCTCATCAGGAATAATTTGAGCACCTTCAGAGATGAGTCTATTGGTACCAGCAGAAGCCGGAGAAAAGATAGATCCAGGTATTGCATAAATGGTTTTACCAAGAGAGTTAGCAAATTCAGCAGTGCTCATAGTGCCTGAACAAAGCCCTGCTTCCGTAACCAATAGGACTTTACCCAATGCAGCAATTACCGCGTTTCTTCTAGGAAACGCATAGCGTCTTGGCGGCGTGCCCCATTCATCCAAAGAAATGACTGCTCCCCTTCCTTCTCGAGCTGCCTCAAAAAGCTCTGAAGAGGTGGTTGGATATGTCACGTCAGCACCACAGCCTGCTACTACTACAGTCTTTCCACCAGCATTAAGCGCAGCCATACCCGCCGTATAATCGCAGCCAAGTGCTCCTCCGGATACCACAACAATATTGTTATCGGCAGCACATCTGCCAGCCATTTCTGCAATTGCCATGCCGTATGGAGTGGCTCTTCGAGCCCCAATTACAGACATACAAGGTTGCTTCAAAACGCTTCTATCCCCCATTCCATAGATTACTTTAGGTGGATGATTGAGCAGCAATAGCTCTTTTGGATAGTCTGCATCTTCTGATGAAATCTCCCATCTCTCCATTACTACTCCACAGAACGAGACCTATAGGCAACTGCCTCAGATACGTCGTCTTTTGTCACTTTTTCATGGTGGGCAATATCTGCGATAGTTCTAGCAACTCTGCAGGTACGAGTTATTGCCCTGCCTCCTAAATGAAGTCCGCGAGCAAATCTATGAAGCAGCTGTAATGCCGGCTCATCAAAACTTTCCACGTATTTTTGGCGAGAAGAACTTTCTATTCCACGGGTTTCTCGCCAAGAAGCAAAGTCTCTACCAGAGACAACAAGCGAGCGCATACCTGCAGAAGTGAGTCCTAACTCACCCTGAATTACTCGATCAGAAGATGGACGAGCCACATCACACACAATTTCTATTCGATCCATTAGTGGACCTCCAATTTTTGATTGATAAGTAGAAATCTTTCCTGGAGAGCATTTGCAGGTATGTGTTTTATCTCCAAGGTAGCCGCAAGGACAGGGATTAGCAGCCGCAATAAGTTGAAACTGAGATGGAAACTTATAGATGCCATCAACGCGTGCTAGACGAACATATCCGTCTTCGATGGGCTGGCGTAAAACTTGCAATGTATTAGAAGCAAATTCAGGTAACTCATCTAAAAAGAGCACCCCTTTGTGAGCAAGAGAAATCTCACCTGGGATGACAGGTCTGCCACCTCCAATTATGCCCGCTACAGAAGCTGAGTGATGTGGAGATCTAAATGGTCTTACACCCGCTTGAATAGAATCTGTTTCGCATCCAGCTACAGAATGGATAAGCAACACCTCATCTCGCTCTTCTTTAGAGAGCTCTGGGAGGATAGTTGGGATTCTTTTTGCAAGCATAGTTTTACCTGCGCCTGGCGGGCCAATCATCAGCATTCCCAGGTTTCCTGTGGCTGCGATTACGATTGCTCGTTTGACTAATTCCTGGTCAATCACTTCTTCAAAGTCTAAATTCTCGCTAACCATTGTTGTTTCAACAGTCTGCTTTTGCTGAGTTAACGGTCTACAGAAAGATTGATCTCTTAAGCTCAGGTTAAGCAATGATTGAATTCCAATTACATGACTCCAATCAGAACCAAATAAATTGCAATCTGAAGAAGAAATGAGCTTCATTCCCAGCTTCTTAGCAAGCATTGCATACGCTGCCATGCCTCTTACAGAAGAGATTTTGCCGTTTAAAGAGAGCTCACCGACAAAAAGCCTGTTATGAACAATCTCTTGAGGAATCTGACCAGTAGCTGCAAGAATGGCAACAGCTATAGGCAAATCAAATCCAGTACCTGTCTTTTTTATATCAGCAGGCGTCAAATTGATTGTTACCAATAATCGAGGAATGGTAAATCCAGCAGCTTTTAATGCGCAGCGCACGCGAGAGCGAGATTCCATGATAGAGCTATCGGGCATGCCCACAATGCTTATTCCAGGTATTCCGCTTGAAATACTCACCTCAACATCTACGGGTATTGCTTCAATTCCTCTAAGGGTTGCTGTATGAACGCAAATAGCTGCTTGACTCATTGTTCATCCCAGCTAAATGCTCCAATTAAATGTCTCAGACTTGCTGTACTTGGAGCCACCAAATTGATAGCAACAACATCAAATCTAATAGAGGTAAGTGCTGGGTGAAGTGCTGTATACATAAGCGCAAGCGTTCTGTATTTTTCCTGCTTTGCTCTATTTACGGCCAGTTCAGGCATTATGCTATCGTCTTTATCTAAGATACGCCTAGTCTTTACCTCAACAAGCACAACGTTATTGCCATCTTGAGCAACAATATCAACCTCACCAACCTGACAAGTCCAGTTAGTTTGGATAATCTTGTAGCCTCTTTTGATGAGATATTTAGCGGCAATTTCCTCGCCTTTCTCGCCAATTTGACGAGAAGACATTTCTTCGAGCGGAATTTTACTTTCTTGTGAGTCGTTCTCTGAAGAAACCTTATCTTGAGTTTTTGGTTGTTTCTTTGATAAAGACTGCTCCTCCGCCTTTTTGGACATAGTACCTAAATCCTTACTTACATCTTTCTTGCTCATGACTCTCCTTTCGTTATGGGAGAGTTCAGTTTGCAGAAGCAATTTGTCACTAACTTGACTTTTCTTTATCAAAAAGACGTAACTTTTCTGACGATAATAAAAAGATTTATGGTGCATATGTACCTGTACAGAAAAAAGCCCGTTCAATCCTCTTGAAATGAACGGGCGCATATCTGTATGTGAAAATTAAGCTACTTGTTTAAATTAAGTGTACTAAAACAGTCTTTGCGTCTTAACAAAGTTTCCACAAAACGACGCACGATGTATAGGAGAAAGTCCCATCTCACCAATGGCTTCAATATGTTCAGCAGAGGCGTAGCCTTTACATTCAGCCAGATGATAGCCAGGATATTCTTCGTCATAAGCCACCATAAGAGAGTCTCTAGTTACCTTTGCCACAATTGAAGCGGCGGCTATAGATGCAATTCGAGCATCACCTTTAACAAGAGTCTTCTCTTTAGGATGGATATGCATGGGATTACCATCTATCAACACGCAGTCAGGCTCAATACCTGTGTTTTTGACAGCCTGCAGCATAGCGTCTCTTAGACACTGTGCCATACCAACTTCATCAATTCTTTGAGGTGCAATATGAGCAATACCAATTGCTGTAGCAACTTCTTGAATTTGCTCAGCAAGAATCTCACGCTTTGTTGCAGTCAGTTTTTTGGAATCATTAAGTCCATAGATGATTGGAGCGTCTGGCAAACATACCGCACAAACCGTTAAAGGGCCAGCGACAGAGCCTCTGCCAACCTCATCAACACCAACAACAAGTCCGCCGCCAGAAAGCTCCTTCTGAAAGCGATACATTTCTTCTACACGGGTCTTCTCGGCATGCTCTTTTTCAATGCGTTTTTTAGCTGATTCTAAAGCCTTAATAACTTGTTTACGAGGATCTTCACTATAACGAGCTATAAGCTCGTAAACCTCAGCCTCTGGAGCATCACTTAAACGAGCAATTATGTCTTTAGCAGAATCAGCCATGTTTTCTCCAAACCACACGACTATGGTACTAAAAAAGCCGCCCGAAGGCGGCTTTAAAGAGCATATGAAGTTGATTAGCGCTTCTCGCGAAGACGAGCGGCCTTACCAACACGATCGCGCAGGAAGTAGAGCTTAGCGCGGCGAACAACACCGTGACGAAGAACCTCAAGCTTAGCAATCTTTGGTGAGTGAAGTGGGAATGTACGCTCAACACCAATACCAAAGCTAATCTTACGAACGGTAAAAGTCTCACGGGAACCCTCACCAGAAAGGCGAATGATGTCACCCTGGAAGACCTGCTCACGAGTACGATCACCCTCGATGATGCGATAGTGAACCTTTACGTTGTCACCAACGCGAACCTCAGGAATGTCCTCGCGAATCTGCTGACGCTCAATAGCGCGAATGTAATCCATTGTTTCCTCATCTCTAGAGGTGCCGACGCTCCTGCGAACGACACATAGTTAACACACAGACGGAAAGTATACGTGAATACTTTGCAGTGTACAAGGGTTAGTTTGGATAAAACTTACTTTACATATCTCCTTTTACCCCAAGAACGCGGAAGACGTAGGTCTTCAAACACTTTTGTTGCATATCTATCAGTCATACCGGAAACATAGTCTGCAACTTGAATCTCTGGGTAGTCACAATCATGACATTTATATTCTGCAGGAACCTCATCCAAATGATTTACAAAATAATCGAATAGCTCAATGATGAGGTCGTATGCCTTAGGCTCTTCATATTTTGCGTCTCCTGATGCATAAAGATTAGCAAACAGGAATGCTCTCATAGTCATCATGGCGCACCACATGGAGTCAGTCATTTTAATATCCCCCACGCGAGAGCTTTCAGAAACAATATCGTGAACCATATTTTCAATACGTTCAGGAGAACTATTGCCCAAAACCTCACGAGCGTCAGTTGGAAGATACTCCTCCGAAAGAAGCCCTGCTCGTTTTGCATCATCAATATCATGTGTTACATAAGCGATACGGTCCGATATGGCAACAATTCTTCCTTCTGCTGTTTCTGCACGTAGATTACCTGAGTGACATCTAATACCATCGATAACCTCATGAGAAAGATTAAGCCCTTGTCCGTCTTTCTCAAGATACTCAACAATACGAGCACTTTGCTGGTTATGGGCAAAAATATGCTCATTTTCTGGGGCATCGGGGTTCATTCCCCTATACAGGCTAATGGCGTGCGAAAGCGCCTTTTCACCAATATGTCCAAACGGAGTATGTCCCAAATCATGTCCAAGAGCAATTGCCTCGGTAAGGTCTTCGTTTAAGCCCAAAGGCCTTGCAATTGAGCGTGCAATCTGCGAAACCTCAAGCGTATGGATAAGACGAGTTCTATAGTGGTCCCCTTCTGGGGCGAGAAAAACCTGCGTCTTATGAGCAAGTCTTCTGAAACTCTTGCTATGCAAGATGCGATCTCTATCACACTGATAACACGTGCGGTACTGGTCAGGTTCCTCTGTGATTGCACGACCTTTACTTTGATCAGAAAAAGCCGCTTCAGGAGATAAAATTTGATGCTCACGAGCTTCAAGATCTTCTCGTTGAATGGATAACATAGAACCTCCTTGTACCTGCATCTTTATCACATAATAGCAGGTTATTGCTGTCTAGCAAAAGAGGGCGACCGAAGCCGCCCTCTTGAGTTTGTTGCAGTGTGTCTAGAAGAAACCCTACTTAGTAGCAATCTTCTGTGGACCACCGTTGGCCTGAATCTTAGCCTGTGCTGCTGCAAGACGTGCGATTGGCACGCGGTATGGTGAGCAGGAGACATAGTCAAGACCAAGGTTGTAGTACATGTGGATGGACTCTGGATCGCCACCAGTCTCACCACAAACGCCGACGGTGAGATTAGGATTACCCTTACGGCCACCCTCAACACCCATGCGGACAAGCTCTGCTACACCCTTATCAAGGGTTGCGAATGGGTTGGTCTTAACAATCTTGCGCTCAAGATAGAGTGGCATGAATGCGGACTCAACGTCATCACGAGAGAAGCCAAGGCAGGTCTGAGTAAGGTCGTTAGTACCGAATGAGAAGAAGTCTGCATGCTTTGCAATCTCCTCAGACATGATAGCTGCACGTGGAAGCTCAATCATGGTACCAACTGGGATGTTGAGCTCAACGCCGTACTCATCAGCAACCAGCTTGATTGTCTGCTCAACCTCTTCACGGACCTGGATGAGCTCCTCTTCGAAGCCGACCAGAGGAACCATGATCTCTGGGCGAGGGTCAAGACCAACGCGTTTGAGTTCTGCAGCTGCGCTTGCAATAGCGCGGACCTGCATAACATTGAGCTCTGGGTAAACAAGTCCAAGGCGGCAGCCACGAAGGCCGAGCATTGGGTTTGCCTCCTGGAAAGCATCAAACTTAGCGAGAAGAGCACGCTTTGCAGCAGTGTCCTTTCCCTGCTCCTCGTCATGAGCAATCTCAACGTCAAGCTCACGTGGGGAATCCAGGAACTCATGTAGTGGTGGGTCAAGAAGACGAACAACAACGTCTTTGCCGTCCATTACCTTGAACATACCAAGGAAGTCACCCTTTTGAGCACGACCAAGCTGCTCAATAGCAAGCTGCTTAACATCCTCAGAGTCAGCAAGAATGAAGTCCTGAATGAGGTGCTTACGCTCACCAAGGAACATGTGCTCAGTACGGTCAAGACCAATTGCCTCAGCGCCGTTATCAACGGAAGTCTGAGCATCTGCAGGGTTATCAGCGTTTGCACGTACGCCAATGACGCGTCCACGGGACTCATCAAGACGAACCTCATCTGCCCATGCAAGGATGGTCTGAAGATCACCAGAGAGCTCTGGCTGAACAAGCTCAACAGCACCAAGGATGACGTCACCAGTGGTGCCGTCGATGGAGATTACATCGCCCTCGTTAACAACAAGGCCAGAATCTGCGACGGTGAAGCGCTTATTAGCAGCGTCGATGCGAAGTGTATCAACACCGCAGACGCAAGGAGCGCCCATACCACGAGCAATTACAGCAGCGTGGCTGGTCTTGCCACCGTGAGAAGTCAGGATGCCCTCTGCAGCAACCATGCCGTGGAGGTCATCTGGAGTGGTCTCCCAGCGGACAAGAATACAAGGCTTGCCTGCCTCTGCAAAAGCCTCAGCGTCTGCAGAAGAGAAGACTGCAGCACCAACAGCTGCACCAGGAGAAGCGTTAAGGCCCTTAGCAATGGTCTCGTAGTCAGCGTTAGGATCAAACTGTGGGTGCAGAAGCTGATCGAGCTGCTCAGGAGCAACACGAGAAACAGCCTGCTCCTTAGTAATACGACCCTCTTCATACATCTGAATTGCAACCTTAAGTGCAGACAGAGCGGTACGCTTACCAACACGAGTCTGAAGCATCCAGAGCTTACCATTTTCAATGGTGAACTCGATGTCCATCATGTCTGCGTAGTGATCTTCAAGAATCTCAAAGACGTGGAAGAGCTCCTCGCCTGCCTGCTTGAGTGCAGGAACCTTAACAAGGTCAGCGATAGGCTCAGTATTACGGATACCAGCAACAACGTCCTCACCCTGAGCGTTAATCAGGAAGTCACCATAGCGCTCATTGGTACCATCTGCAGGGTTACGAGTAAATGCAACACCAGTTGCAGAAGTCTCACCCTTGTTACCAAAGACCATAACCTGAACGTTAACTGCAGTACCAAGCTCATCAGGAATCTTGTTCTGCTTACGATAAAGGATTGCACGGTCATTCATCCATGAACCAAAGACTGCCTGCTCAGCAAGGCGGAGCTGAAGGTAAGGATCAGATGGGAAGACAGCGTAGCCGTTCTTGGAGACCTCTGGGTGCTCCTTAACGTCAACGTTTGCAGCAAAGATGCCCTTGAACCAAGTTACAAGATCACGAAGGTCATTTGCGTCCAGCTCTGTATCAAGCTTAACGCCCTTCTCGGCCTTCTTAGCAGCAATTGCATCCTCGAAAAGCTGTCCAGAAACACCCATAACAACGCCAGAGAACATCTGAACAAAACGACGATAAGAGTCCCAAGCAAAGCGCTCGTTGCCAGTCTGCTTGATAAGACCCTGAACGGACTCATCATTAAGACCAAGGTTAAGAACAGTATCCATCATACCTGGCATAGAGAATGGTGCACCAGAACGAACGGAGACAAGCAGTGGATCCTCTGCGTCGCCGAGCTTCTTGCCCATACGCTCCTCAAGGGTAGCCATTGCGGTGTCAATCTCATCGGTAACACCCTCAGGCCAGACGTTGCCGTTATTGGAATAAGCAACACAAGTTTGGCAAGTAATTGAGAATCCTGGAGGTACAGGCAGACCAATCTTAGACATCTCAGCAAGGTTTGCACCCTTACCGCCAACAATCCACTTTGCCTCTTCTACGGATGCGCCAGCGACCTCAGTAACATCGTTACCGGCGTGGTCCTTTCCGAAGCTGTAAACGTGCTTCTCGGACATAACACTCCAAACTCTCAAACTGTCACACGCAACGCGTGCACCAACACAATTAAAAGCAAAGACAGTAAATCAAAAGTAAGATAAATTCTGTCTTTACATTCATAGTATGTTACCAACCTACGCGATTCATCTGAACAAAATAACGGTGAGCGGTCAATATCAACCGTTCACAGAATATTTTACAAACTTATGATTGCAAAATCTAAAAAGTTCAATAGAAAAATGAGCATCCATAAACGGATACTCATTTAACTTTTTGATATATGGATGTGAAAACCATTCTTTTAACGAGTAACACCCTCAAAGAAAGCACCAATAGCGTGACTTGGCTCTTCACCAGTAAGCGTTGAAATAACGTTTACAGCTGGTCCAAGAAGGTCAATAGAAGGAATAAGGCGCTGATCCAGTTCACGACGAATCTCTCTTCTAAGAGAACCGTCAGCAAAGGTGTGGAAGACTGCGCGAGGGCGACCCTCATCTTCATGCTCGTTGAAGTATGCGCAAACATCTTCAACGCTATGGATGTTTGGAACCCTCACAATCTCGACGGAATCATCACCAAACTGAGCAGCAGCTGCCTTAACTACTGCAGCGCCAGTCTCTCCGCGAGAGTCGGATAAAACGTAGACGATAGGCAGACCATCGCCAAGAGTGTTATTGTCAATATCAAGTACACTCATGCTGTAGTCCTTTCAGTCAAAAATTCAGAAAGATACAAACATTTACTTAGCCTAGCGTACCCTACTTCTTACGAGAAAGCACACTAATATCAGCAACATTACTAAATACCTGAGAAAACTTGTTTAAAAGACGCAAACGATTTCGGCGAACGGTATCATTTTCATCCATGACAAGAACTTTATCAAAGAAAGTATCAATTGGCTCACGTAGCTGAGACAATGCAGAAACAGCAGCTGCATAGTCAGCACCGGCTAAAGCAGAAGAAACCTGTTTCTGACCTTCTTCACAAGCAGCAAGCAAAGACATCTCTGGCTCAGTTAGAAGTTCAGTATCAACTTCTGCACCAAGTGAAGCGTCACTAAGGTGAGCTGCACGCGCATAAGCAGTAGCAAGATCCTCAAAGAGTTCAGGCTCGTTCTGACGTGCTTCATCAAGTGCACGAGCACGCTGAAGGAACTCATCAGGATTGATAACGCCAATTGCGCTTACCGCTTCAATGGCGTCTGCAGAGATTTTCTCGTCCTTTGCAATAGATGCAAGGCGGCCAATAAAGTACTGTTCAACTTGAGACTGAATAGACTCATCAACAGCAAGACCCTGCTTACGATAGAGCTCCAGAGAGCTTGCAATAAGCTTCTTGAGGTCAAGGTTAGAAGTAGAACGAACTAGTGCGATAACACCGATAGCTGCACGACGAACAGCGTAAGGATCGGAAGAGCCAGTTGGCGGTTCATTAATAGCAAAGATGCCGCAAATGGTATCAAGCTTGTCAGCAATAGCCACAAAGCGACCAATTTGTCCGCTTGGAAGCTCATCTCCCGCAAAGCGAGGACGATAGTGCTCACGAATAGCTGTAGCTACATCGCTTTTCTCGCCAGCTGCCTCTGCGTAGTAGCCGCCCATAACGCCCTGCTGGCTGGTAAACTCGACAACTGCCTGGCTGACAAGGTCTGCCTTAGCAAGATGAGCAGCGCGAGCAGCAAGCTCTACCTCTTCTTGGCTGGAAGTCTCGTCAAGCGCAATCTCTGCAGCAAGGGCCTCCATACGCTGAGTCTTCTGCAAGACAGTTCCAAGCTTCTCCTGGAAGACAACGGTCTCTAAGCGCTGAGCAAACTCATCAAGCGTATGCTTCAAATCCTCCTCAAAGAAGAACTTAGCGTCGTCGAGACGGGCACGAACAACACGCTCGTTGCCGTCAATGACACGCTCGGCACAAGATGGATCTGCATTTGAAACTACAATAAACTCACGTGTCAGCTTTCCTTCAGCGTCGTAAATGGGGAAATAACGCTGGTTAGAAAGCATGGACTCGGTAATAATCTCTGACGGAACGTTGAGGAATTCCTCGTCAAAGGTTCCCACAAGAACCTGAGGCCACTCAGTAAGGTTGATAACCTCCTCAAAGACCTTTTCTGGCATATCAACGTGAGATCCTGGACGGGAAGCCTCTACCTCTTTAATGCCGGCGAGAATAACGTCTTTTCTCTGCTCCTGGAGCAAAACGCCAGCATCTTTGAGTACCTGCTCATAGTCTGCAGGAGTTGCTACCTCATGATAGCCAGGTCCTAAAACACGGTGACCTTGAGTGGTGTTTGAGCTTGTTACATCAGCGTAGGTAACAGGAACAATCTCTGAACCAAAAAGAGCGCACAGCCAGCGAACAGGACGGACATAACGCTCATGGAAAGAGCCCCAGCGCTGACTACGAGGCCAGTCAAGTGCAGAAATCCAAGAAGTTGCCAGCTCAGATAAAATCTTTGTAGCAGGAACTGAAGGGATATTGAGCTCTGCAAAAACGTACTCATGACCGTCAGTATCAACGCGACGAGTCAGCGTATCAGCGCTCACGCCGCACTTACGAGCAAATCCCTCTGCAGCCTTGGTTGGCCTGCCCTCTGCATCAAAAGCAATCTCTGCCTTAGGACCACGCTTGACCTCAGAAATCTCTTCTGTAGCCTCAGCAACGTCCTTAACGTAAGCAGTTAAACGACGAGGTGTCGAGAGAATCTTAACCTCTCCAAATGACAAGCCAGAGTCTTTAAGTTCGGAAACAACAAGCTTATTAAACTGAGCAATAGCTTTCTGCAATGGAGCAGAAGGCATCTCTTCAGAACCAATCTCAAAAAGGAAGTCTCTAACCTCAGCCATTTAAGCCACCTCCTCCTGAGTAGTTGATGCAGGTGCTTTCTTAGAAGCAACCTCCTCCAAATACGATTCGCAGCATGCTTTAGCAACGGTGCGAACGCGAAGAATGTAGTTAGCCCTTTCAACAGCAGAAAGAGCACCACGAGAGTCAAGCAAGTTGAAAGCGTGGCTACACTTCATAACGCAGTCATAAGCAGGCAGAGGAAGCTTGCGCTCAAGGCAGCTGTGACACTCTGCCTCGTACTCGTCGAACTTCTCGCGCATAAGCTCAATGTTGGCAACCTCAAAGTTGTAGGTTGAGAACTCGCGCTCGTTTTCAAGGAATACCTGGCCATACGTCATTGGAGTGCCGTCTGGTAGATAGCTCCAGACCAGGTCATAAACGGAATCAACACCCTGAGCATACATTGCAATACGCTCAAGACCATAGGTAATCTCAACAGGAACAGGATCTACCTCAATGCCACCTACCTGCTGGAAGTACGTAAACTGAGTAACTTCCATGCCGTTGAGCCAGACCTCCCAGCCAAGACCCCAAGCACCAAGCGTTGGGCTCTCCCAGTCATCCTCAACAAAACGGACATCGTGATCTTTTGGATCAAGGCCAATAGCGGCAAGTGAGCCTAGATAAAGGTCTTGAGAGTCTGCAGGAGATGGCTTAAGCAATACCTGGAACTGATAGTAGTGCTGCAAGCGGTTGGGGTTCTCGCCATAGCGTCCATCAGCAGGACGACGGCAAGGCTGTGGATAGCAAGTACGCCAGGCATCGGGACCAAGTGAGCGCAGAATAGTTGCGGTATGGAAGGTACCAGCACCTACCTCAGAGTCGTATGGCTGCATGACCGTGCAACCCTTTTCTGCCCAATAGTGTTCAAGGGTCAAAATCATATCTTGAAACGTAAGTGGTGTTGCACCCATGATGTTCTTTCTCTCAAATGTCCGACGTTAGTACTATAGCCCGCGAGCATGGTTAAAGGGCCAGAAAATAAAAATTGCCTTAGAGGTTACAGTAGAGACCGCAACAGCTCCAAAATATCTGGAATCCAGCGAGTTTGTTCTGTTGTCCCCCATAACAAAAATATGACCTGCAGGAACAGTATACGGATAATTCTGAATTACGGCACCCGTGCGATCTGCAAGAGAATAGGTTGGCTTTCCTTCGGTGTAAGGTTCGTTCAAAAGCTGACCGTCAACATACACAGCACCGTCACGCAAATCTACCGTTTGACCTGCTGTAGCAATGACACGCTTCACTAAAAGCGTATCGGGGTTTTGAGGACTAGTGAAGGTAACCACATCGCCCGCTTGAGGAGTACCGCCAAAGCGATAGGTAAGTTTCTCTCCTACTAGACGATCTCCCAGCTGAATAGTATTGAGCATGGAACCTGTTGGAACCTCATACACCTCAGCAACAAACGTTCTGATAAAAAATGCCAGTGCAACAGCAACTGCAACAATTACCAGATATTCAAAAATTTCAAGTACTTTTGAGTGTTCACTACTCATCTTTATCACCAGATTGCTGATCTAGCTCTCCTAAAAACATCCTGTCATCATCGGTGAGCTGAGCGCTCTCTAAAAGATCTGGACGCCACGCACGAGTGCGAGCAAGCGCAGAGCGTCGTCTCCAGACTGCTACCGCTCCATGATCTCCCGACAAAAGCACCGACGGAACTTCTCGCCCTTCAAAACTTGCTGGTCGTGTGTACTGAGCATACTCGAGAAGCCCATCGTCAGAAAACGACTCATCCTGTGAGCTCATCTCATCTCCCAGCGCACCAGGAAGCAGGCGCACAACCGAATCAATTACGGTAAGCGCGGGAAGCTCTCCGCCAGTTAGTACGTAATCCCCCATAGAAATTACGTCATCTGCCAGCTCATAAACACGCTCATCCATACCCTCATAGCGCCCACAAACAAACAAGATGCGCTCTTTCTGGGCAAACTCCTGAGCAATTGCCTGAGAATACGGTCTACCTACTGGCGAGAAAAACACCACGTGAGGCTTTGCATCCACCTGATTAGAAATCTCCCGGACTGCCTCAAAAATGGGAGCGGGCTTCATAAGCATACCTTGTCCGCCACCAAAAGGAGCGTCGTCTACCGTACGATGTCTATCATGCGTCCAGTCACGTAAATCATGCGCATAGAACTCAAAAATATTTGCCTTTTGAGCCCTGCCCATGATTGAGGTATTTAAATAGGGCGAGAAGACCTCAGGAAAAACTGAGAGCGTTTCTAAACGCATACTACTCACCTAACCTAAGAAGACCTTGGGGAATTGAAACGGTAATAGGTCCCTCAGCTGGAGCCTCAATGATAAATTCATCTACGGCAGGCATCATTACCTGGCCAAAAGACCCCTCAATTACCCACACATTTTGTGTAGGTCCAACAAGAACCTCTGTAATTTCACCCAGAGAACCATGTTCTACATCAATAACTTCTCTACCAACAAGCAAAGAAGCATTTACTAGACTAAAGTTTTCTGGAAGACAATCTTCTTCTACTAGAAGCGTTTTACCAACAAGCTCTTCTGCGTCAGAGATGGTATCTACACCTTCAAAGGTTACAAGACTACCTTCTCTATCATCAGACTCAACAGAAATAACTAAGAACTTCCTTGAACCTTTAAGTGCAGGTGGAACAGGAACAACCGTCATGCCTTCAGCTATAAGAGAAGGAAGGCTGTGAACGGGAACCGTCACAACCTCCCCTCTTTTACCATGCGTTTTAACAATTTGAGCAACTGCTCGCCAGTGTTTACGCAAAATTAGCCTACAACCTCGACATCAACAGAGGTGCCAACACGCTGACCAAGGGCACGAGCCAAAGTACGAATAGCCTTAATGGTTCTACCCTTGCGACCAATGACACGTCCAGCGTCTTCCTCAGAGCAAGAAACCTCAATCAAGGCTCCATCCTCGCGATCGGTGACGTCGAGTGCAACAGCATCTTCATTATCGACAAGACCACAAACGATGTACTCAACAAGGTCAGCAACCTTATCAGAAGGCATCTCTTGAATGTCTTGATCGACAGCGTCTACCTCAGTGGGCTCTGTGAATTCAGACACGATTTACTCAGCCTCTGGAGCCTCGGACTCCTCAGCAGCAGCGGCAGCAGCCTCAGCAGCAGCCTCTGCAGCTGCAGCAGCCTTTGCCTGTGCCTTCTTGGAGAGCTTGGTCTTCTTCTCTGCAACTGGAGCACCAGTACGAGCAATCTCAATGAGGTGAGAAACTGCGCTTGTTGGCTGAGCGCCCTTTGCTACCCACTCGTCAACCTTCTCAAGGTTGATATCAATCGTCTTAGGGCTAGTCAGTGGGTTATAACGACCGACTTCTTCAATGTAACGACCATCGCGAGGCATACGACCATCAGCGACAACTACGCGATAGTACGGACGCTTCTTGGCACCGTGACGGGCCAGACGAATCTTAACTGCCAATGAAAACTCCTCCATACGAGCGGTGCCTCGGATGATAGACGGGCTGCACCGCAAAGCCACAAATCGGGTTACAAGTTTACAACAACGCATTAACCTCGAAAAGTATAAATTTGCTCTCTTCAAAAAGTACTCGTAATTTATGTATGAAACACTTGTTCTATTTATTCAAAAAGTATACACTATGTCTATGGAGACGTCAAAGAACATATCAGATAAAACTGCACGTAAATCGTGTGATTTTGAGTGGCATGGTAAAGCTATTGGCCTTCTCGACCTCGATGCGTTCTTTGCCTCTGTAGAACAACTAGATCATCCCGAGTGGCGTGGAAAACCAGTAATTGTTGGAGGTTCTCCTCACAAACGAGGAGTTGTTTCAACCGCTTCTTATGAAGCAAGAAAGTATGGTGTTCATTCTGCCATGCCTTCAGCCACTGCGGTCAGGCTCTGTCCGCATGCAATTTGGACTTCAGGACGCTATGACAGATACTCAGAAATGAGTGCTCTTGTTATGGATTTTCTCAAAGATGAGACTCCTTTGGTTGAGCAAGTTTCTATTGATGAGGCATTTTTTGACATTACTCCTGGAAGATTCTCTAAAGAAAATCCTTTAGAGATTTGTGAGCGCATACAAAAGAAAGTTGCAGCACTAGGCATTACCTGCTCCATTGGACTAGGCGCAAACAAGACAATCGCAAAGATTGCCTCTGAACAAGAAAAACCTCGTGGTTTTACTGCTGTGTTCCCTGGCACAGAGCAGCGCTTTTTAGCTCCCCTACCTATTGAAGCCATGAGTGGTATTGGTCCTGCTATGGCCAAAACACTTCATCAGCAAGGAATCAAAACTCTTGGAGAACTCTCAAGAGCAGATGTAGTGCATCTAACATCTCTTGTTGGTAATACGGCCTCAAAGATGATTTCACGGGCTCAAGGAAAAGAACTCTCTGAAGTTCATGAAGCTGCCAAACCTCGTGATGTTAAGTCTGTTTCTAACGAGAGAACCTTTGAAACAGACTTGTTTGATGAACAAGAAATTGAAGAAGCAATCAGGCACATTTCTGGTGTGGTAGGAAGACGTCTTCGTCGAAAACAACTTAAAGGTTTTACCGTAACGCTTAAAGTAAAAGCCTCTGCTACAGAGTCTCATACCGCTCAGAAAAGGATGTCCATACCAACAGATGATGAGCATCGATTTGCAGAAATTGCTATTAAACTTCTTCCAACCATTTGGAAAGAGGGGCAACCAGTAAGATTACTTGGAGTAGGTATTAGTTCGTTTACTGATGAGGTACACAGCAAGCCCGTCCAGACTTCTCTTTTTGACCAATTTGATACCACGTTTGATGTGGCAGCCTCTGGACCTGCTACAAAAAAGAAACCTCGGAGTGACTTGCGTCATCTATCCGAGGTAACTGATAAACTCAAAGATAAATTTGGTGCTGATGCTGTGCAGTATGGCAGAGACCTACGCTTTGAGCATCGCGTTTCTGACACCATGCCTACAGGCAAAAACGAGCAAATCTAGTACACCAACACTACTCAGTAGGATCAGAAGATTCTGGAAGATTATCTACCAAATCGTCCTCAGAAAGCTCAAAAGCGGGAGCCAAAGCATCTTCTGGAAGATCAGCATAAGGAATCTCAGAAGTCATAGCGCCCTCAATATCCAGCTCTACACGAGGAGCATCTGCCCAAAGTCGCTCAAGACGATAGTAAGACCTTACCTCAGGCTGGAATACATGAACAACAACTGAGCCGTAATCAATCAGAATCCAATTGAGGCCGTCGCGACCCTCAGTAGAACTTGGACGAACGCCGCAATTTGCCGTGACCTTCTCGCGAACTTCATCAACAATAGCATCAGCTAAACGAGCATTTCCGCCAGTGCAAATAACAAAGTAATCACAAACGTCACTTAAACCAGTAAGGTCAAGAACAAGGATATCTTCAGCTTTCTTTTGATCTGCAGCAATTGCGGCAGTCTTTGCAAGCTCAAGTGAAGTTACAGCCATGAATTTCTCCATTTTCTCATGTAGCCAGGCTACTTAGATGTCTTCTCAATCATCTCATTGTATAGGGCAATTGAGTTTGGATACAAATAACTTCTTGATGAAATCACATACATCATAACGCTACAAAACGCTGTCTCATAAAGCTCGTCTAGAGAACCGCCACGTAAATATACATTTCTTGTCTCTTCGACGGAGGTATAGTTTGGACGTAGAGGCTCAATGAGATCAGCTACATACAAGATTTTATCTAGCTTGCTCATCTGGTGGTCACCTGCAGTGTGCTTCTGAATAGCGCTTAAAATCTCATCAGAGAGCCAAGGATAGATTGCTGGCAGAGTTTTTGCGGCGAGAGGACCGTGCAAGAGCCCCGCAATTTTTTGATACGGAGCTTCTGCCTGGATACGAAAGTGCTCTGCTAGTTCAATGGTTTTCTCATCAGGAAGTAGCTTTTCCCAATCATGCAAAATACCTGCAACACGAGCGCTAAACATATCTGCACCATAAACCTGAGCAAGCGTCTCTGCACAATGACCCACAGAGATAGAATGTGCAAAACGCTTAGGGCTCTTGTGATACATATGGCTCTTTAAGTCAGACTCAAGCTGATCAATAAGTGCCTGTTGTTCTGAGGTATAAACAATATTTTTTGAAATAAGTTTTCTTTCCATTATTTCCCACAAAGTATTAAGACAAACCTGGTATTCATCTGAATAGCACTGCATTATTGCTAGCGTATATCAATCTGGGCAACATACCTTTGGAGCCTTGCCCACCTAATTGAGCGGCATTGAATCAGCACCATAAAGACCGTGCTTATGAATATATCCCGTTACTGAATCAGGGGTGAGATATCTAAGACTCTGACCATTTTGAACTCTATTGCGCAAATAACTTGATGAAATTGCCAGAGCTGGAACTTCAAGGTAGGTTACTTTGAAGTCATACGGTGAGTCTGCAATAACCTTTTGAGCGCGGCTTAACTCATAGCCAGGACGTGTTGCAGCAACAAAATGAGCAAGTTCTGATATGGTCTGAGCATCTTTCCAGGTAACAATATCAGCTATTGCGTCTGCACCAGTAATAAAGAAAAACTCAACATTAGAGGGGTATGCCTTACGTAATCTCATGAGAGTGTCAGCGGTATATGTAACACCCTCATGGTCAACTTCAAAGCGAGAGGCTACAAAATGAGGATTATCCGAAGTTGCCAAAAGCGTCATCGAATAACGATCTTCTCCCCTTGTGACTTCTTTATTTTGTTTAAATGCAGGACGTCCGGCAGGCATAAAGACAACCACATCAAGACCTAGGTCATCGTATGCTTGCTCAGCAGCTACAAGGTGACCGTTATGAATGGGATCAAAAGTTCCACCCATAATTCCCAAACGATAGGTACGGTTTTTATCCTGCCCCAGACAAGGTAGCCCAGGATGCATGTTATTTAAGACGTTGACTGCCATACACTACTCAGTTTCTGAGGAAGCCTCAACTACTTGAGATGCACTAGATGAAGCATCTTCAAACTCAACATCTTCGAATTGCTGATCTGAAGCGTCCTCGCCAAAAATCTCTATATCATCTACCTTTGGCTTAGTTGGATCCTCATACGTAAAGGTAAGCTCAAGAATACGAATTTCATCGCCGTCAACAGCGCCAGCCTTTGCCAGTTGTACCTCAAGACCCATACGGTCAAGACGACGTTGTAGATATGCCACAGCTTCGTCGTTATCCCAGTCGGTCTGGATAACCATACGTTCAATCTGACCGCCAGAAACACGCCAAGCGTGACGTTCTTCTCGCTCAATACGGAGCTTGCTGTCACGACGAAGTCGCTGATTCTCCCAAGACTCACTGCGGTCAACCGTAGGAGTGGTGATGGCAATTTCTTTACGAAGCTCTGCAACCTCAGCAGCACAAGTGGTAACAAAGTCATCAAGATTTAAACCAGTTACGGTAGAAATAGCAAAGAAAGTTCTACCATCAGCTTCTGCAGCTTTTTTAAGAGCCTCGATAGCATCTTCTGTATCTGGCATGTCACATTTGTTTGCTACCACAATCTGAGGACGATCTGCCAGCTTTGAAGCATATGCTTTGAGCTCCTCGTTAATAGCGCGGTAGTCCTCTACAGGGTCCCTGCCTTCATAGCCGCCAGTAACATCAACCATGTGAACGATAAGAGCTGTGCGCTCGATGTGACGAAGGAACTGATGACCAAGGCCCTTACCCTCAGAGGCGCCCTCAATAAGGCCAGGAACGTCTGCACAAACAAATGACTGACCGTTTTGCGCACGAACAACTCCCAAGTTTGGAACAAGCGTAGTAAAGGGATAGTCCGCAATCTTTGGACGAGCAGCGCTGATACGTGCAATAAGAGAGCTCTTGCCAACAGAAGGCATGCCCACTAAAGCCACATCTGCCATGAGCTTCATCTCTAGCTCAATCCAGTGTTCTTGGGCTGGCTCGCCCTTCTCGGCAAATGCTGGCGCACGCCTCACTGAGGTGACAAAATGAATGTTACCGCGACCACCATTACCACCAGGAGCAACAACTACCTGCTCACCTGGGGAAGTAAGGTCAGCAATCTCATAGAGAGGCTCTTGCGTTTCTGGATCAAGCTCACGCACAACGGTTCCTAGAGGTACCTTGAGCAGCAAATCTTGTCCGTCAGAACCATGGCGGCGAGCGCCCTTACCGTGGGTACCACGCTCTGCTTTAAAGTGATGCTTGTAGCGGTAATCAATCAAAGACGAGAGCTGCGCGTCTGCAACAATGACAACATTGCCGCCATGACCGCCGTCTCCACCATCAGGACCACCTTTTGGTACATATGCTTCTCGACGGAAAGACATGCAGCCCGCGCCGCCGTCTCCGCCTTTTACATTGATATGACAAAGATCAGTGAAAGTTTCCACGTGTCCTCCTTCTAATACCTTAATGTTACGGCATTTACCAGCGAAGCACAGTGAAAACGAGAGAAGTTCTTGTTAGAACACGAGGATAACAACAATTACCGCAATGCCAAGAATCATCAATGCAAAATCAGTTGGTGCAAGAGGATAGCGTTTAAATGCAGATGAGGCGTTCCTTAAATAGAAACCTCGCTGCTCAGCAGCAAGAGCTGAAGCATCAGCTTTTTTAACAGAGCTCACCAGCAAAGGAACAATCAAAGGCATGGTAAGTTGGAGCTTCTTGACTGGATTTTTGGTATCAAACTCAACGCCTCGAGCCATCTGAGCCTCCATAATATGGTTCATCTCGGAGGCAAAGACGGGTACAAAGCGCAAAACAGTTGCAATGGTAAATGCATAGGGATATGGAACGTGCATAACATCTACGAGTGCATTCATGAGGTCTTCCACACGCATAAGCGAGAGCATAGAAAGAAGTGGAAGCGCCAGTGCGATTGTTTTTATAGCAACGTTAAAGCCGCGCTCCAAACCACCTACCGTGATGCATAAAAAGAGCACTTGACCAGCAGGAGCAACAAGCGTCTGCACAATACACAAGATAAGGCCTAAAACCGCAAAGCCAAACACCAACTTAAAAGTCTTCCGAGCATTCTGTGAGACAATTCCCACACAAACGGTGAGCGCTAGTACCGCAAGTACCTCAAGCGTTTTTTGTGCAGCAAAGGCGGCTACAAAGAGTTCAAGCGCAAACACAAGCTTAGCCACGGGATTTGCCTTATGAAGGAAGCTTGTTCCTTCGGTGTAATCAATAACGCTACCCACGAGGAGCCTCCTTACCATTTAGCGTTGCTGCAATTCGAGCAATCTCAAACTGATGCTGCAATGCCTCAAGCACCTCTTGGGCACTGCTAAGCCCAGCAAATGATGGATCTATGTGTGCACCAGCAAGCTTTGACAGCTGAATCATCTGAGGTGCCTCAACATAAGCTTCTTTCAAAACCTCATCTGTCGAGAAGATCTGTGTGACTTCCCCATCATCTAATACACAGCCATGTGCCATAACGACAATTCTTGTGGCAAAGTCCAGAACAACCTCCATGTCATGGCAAACCATAAGAACCGCACAGCCCTTCTCGCAAAGTGATTTGACCATGCTCATGACCTGCATACACTCCTTGTAATCCAAGCCTGAAGTTGGCTCGTCAAGCACAAGAATGTCTGGCTCGCAGGCAACCACGGATGCAAGCGCCACCATCTGGCGCTGTCCGCGCGAAAGCATAAAGGGCGATGCACCTGCATCCAGTCCCATGCAATCAATGACCTCATGCGCCTTCTTGCGAGCGTCTTCTGCAGACGTGCCCTTAAGTTCAAGACCAAACGCAATCTCTTCAAGGACGCTCTCTTTACAAATCTGGTAATCGGGATTTTGAAACAGCGTAGAGACATGTTGGGCAATCTGAGACGTCTTCCAATCCTTGCACGAAGCGCCTTTGATCTGAATGTCTCCAGAGCGAGGACGCAAGAGACCGTTTACCAGCTTAGTTAAAGTTGTTTTACCTGCGCCGTTTTGACCGACAAGTGCCACAAGCTCACCAGGATACAAACTAAGAGAGACGCGCTCAACGCCATCTGTACTTTCCTGATATTTAAAAGTGGCATCAATAACATCTAAAACAGACTGTCTGGTTGGCTGCTCCTTGTCTTGCAGAACACCAATCCTATCAAATGGTCCACTAGATTCAGCAACCACAGGGCCATCTATTTTTGGAAGATACGTCTCTTTTGATAGCTCCATATCATTTGTGACTGGTGTTTCAGAGCTCTCTGTAAGAGAAATACTGCGATGCTGAAGAGAGCCTACACAGCGTGCTAACTGCTTAGCAGCTGATTGAACTGACAATGCAGTTTCATCACAGGCAGCCAGGTCAGCCTCGCCCAGCAAGTGGGCATACTCAGACTGATGAGAAAGTTCTTGAACGCCCTTAGAGACGCGCACACAACGAGGAACGTCAACACCAACTTTTTGCAGCAAATCTACCTGTGAAAACACTTCCTCACCGCTACCAAACGCACAAATGGAGCCTTTGTCCATGACGGCAATCTTTGAGCAATACTTGGCGAGAAGACCAACTTTTTGCTCAATCACCACAACCGTAATACCTTTGGATTTGTTAAGCTCTGAAAGCGTCTGGAAGATGAGCTCAGACGACGTTGGGTCTAAGGCCGCCGTTGGTTCATCAAGTACCATAACCTGTGGCTGCAGAGCCAAAAGGGCTGCTATAGCAACCTTTTGCTTCTGTCCTCCAGAAAGAGAAGCAATCTCTCTAAAGCGAAGATTAGAAATGCCAACAGTTTCTAGAGCATAGGTAATTCGCTCTGGAATCTCTGTATGAGGAACTGCAAAATTTTCAAGACCAAACAAAAGCTCATCTTCAACAATTGAAGCTACCATCTGTGCATTGATATCTTGAGTGATTGATCCCACAATTTTAGAAATATCCGTTAGCGCAACTGTGCAGGTATCCATTCCAGCAACAAGAATCTTTCCGAAGAAATTACCCCTAAAGTGATGAGGAATCGCACCAGAAAGCGCAAGAGCAAGCGTGGACTTACCTGCACCAGAAGGGCCAACAATACCTACAAAGTCACCCTCCTGAACGCTCAAAGATAGCTCGTTTAGAGCGCGAGCTGAACTATCAGGATAGCTATATGACACAGATTGAACTTCAATAATAGACACAGTGTTCTCCAGAAAATAAGTGCGTATCTAAGAACTTATCGGCCCAGAACTCTCTTAAGAGGAGCTGCAAGAACCTGAACAACAATAGCATTAAAGAATGCTGTTCCAACGATGACGGGAAGCATTACGTAGAAAAGCTCAATAGTTGCACCCTTAGCTGGAATTGCAATGGCAGCAAAGATAAGACCAGAAATAAGCGTGGTAACAAAAGAGCCAATAGCAGGCATTACTGGCTTATCTGCAAGAGCAGACCTGGTAAAGGCAAACATGACAAGTGAAGCAACGCCCTCTGCAACATAATCTGCACCTGGAACAGAAGTAGTCAGCTGAATAACGGTAGCTGCAATAAGACCAATAACCAGACTCTGAAGAGCGTTTGGCTTAAGCAACAAAATAGCCAGGCAAAACGATGCAATAATGAACTCTGGACCAATACCAATAGCGCTAATTGCCTTACCAACGGTCAAATTAAGAATAAAACCAGCGGCAATAAGAACAGCAACAAGAACCAAGGAAGTGACATCCAAAACGCCCGCATTTTTTGAAACAGTAACAACACGCGGTGACTGCTCAGCAGATTCTGGTTCAGAGACAGTAGTGTTAGCCTCATTGAGATTTTCTGTAGACATACGAACTCCTTTAATTAAACAAAAATGTACAAACAAAACTTTTACCTAAACGTGTTTCTCGCCATCCGGATTTAGCCAGAAACGTACGCACAAAAAAAGCTCTCGGTCACCCGAGAGCCTCTAAATGCGTATGCAGAAGCAACTCATCGCTGACCGGAGAAAGACAAGTTGTTCCACCACCACTGCTGAGTGCATGTAGCGCGCATAATATGTCCTCCTCCCAAAAGCATAAATTGCAACATAAGCAGAATACCATTACTTTGCCTGATTGTGTCAAGAAATAAATTAAGAAACAAATTAGAAACTGTAAACGTCAAGCATTTGATGTCGCGAGAAACAAAAAGGGGTCCCGAAGGACCCCTCAAATGAACTATAAATGTTCAAGAAAACTTATGCCTCAGCAGCAACGACGTTAACGACGTGCTTAGCACCCTTCTTGAACTCAACAACGCCATCGCAAAGCGCAAAGAGAGTGTCATCCTTGCCGCGACCAACGTTTACGCCAGGAGTGATGTGAGTACCACGCTGACGGATAATGATCTGGCCAGCCTTGATTGCCTGACCACCGTAAATCTTAACGCCGAGGCGCTGTGCTTGTGAGTCGCGACCATTGCGGGAAGAGCCGAGACCTTTCTTGTGTGCCATAAATGCTACCTGCCTATCTCAATATCAGAAGTGACCAATTACTCTGCAGCCTCGTCGGATGCCTTAGCAGCAGCCTTACGAGCGGTAGGGAGCGCGGTAACCTTCAGCTTAGTAAGGTTCTGACGGTGACCATTGGCGCGGTGATAGCGCTTACGCTTGTGGAACTTGAAGACGAGGACCTTCTTGTCCTTGTACTGCTCAAGAACCTCACAGGTAACCTTCTTAGAGGAAAGAGTGGCAGCGTCAGCGACAACCTTCTTGCCGTCGTTAAGCATAAGAACATCAAGCTTTACCTTATCGCCAGGCTGCGCATCAAGCTTCTCGACGCTGATTACGTCGCCCTTGGCAACCTTATACTGCTTGCCACCAGTTGCTACGATTGCGTACATGTGTGTAACCCTTCATTGCTGATTCTTGCAACGATTAATACTATCTTTGTATTTCTGAAGATCCGAGCAAAGATCTTCACCGCCGTGACCTGTGGCATCCGCGGGAAACTGTCGGTGTCCCATGTCCCTCGGCGAGAAACACAACTCGTAACAGTCTACTGCATATTTAAGAAAATTCCAAGACAAAACTACATGTTATAGAGGCTTCACAAGGAGCCCATTTTCTAAAGCGTGAGCCTGAGAAACGCGGCAAACCTTCAACGAATCAATTCCCCGAAGTCCATCTACTCCCGCTTCATCTGCAATTCTCTGAGCCTCATAAATCAAAACCGCAGGTCTAAGCGCCGCTCTTGGGTCTTGGAGCGTATCAAGCTCAAATGAAATGCACGTATCAGATGAGTCCTCAGAAATGTCATATCCCGCAAACGTCGTCTCCAAATTGACCACTTTTTGCTTGTCCCCGCGCATATACGTCAGCTCTTTTTTAGCGAGAAGATCCTCAAAGCCCCAACGCAACGCATCGGACTTAAGACCCTCTCCTAAAATGTCACATCTCCAGTGAGCGGCGTTCAGCCATGCTTCTAGCGCTGGCAGCGACCGGTCAACGTGGCTGGCAGCAAACGGAGCAAGCGCGGGAGGTGTTGCCGATAGCAGCCTCTCTAGCGCCTCATCCGGGTCCACATATTCTGTGAGCTTCAAGTCAAAGTACTCCGCCTCAGACGAAGCACCAACGGGTAGTGCCTGAGAAAATTGCACACCCATGCGCTTGGCAAAGCCATTGCCTACCCTAAATGGCAACTGAGCGCGACGAACACAACGCTCAATAGTGCCAATAAGCTCAAGATGTCCCAAAAACGCAAGGCGATCATCTTTCTTGTAGGCCACACGAAGCCTAAAAATCTCTGCTCCGCGCTCTGTCATAATCTCTGGCTGAATCTGTGGTCTACCAGCACGCCAGTCTTTCTTCACGGGCTCAGCTGCCTCAGAAGCTACGCTCTCTACCTGCTTATCCGTCATGAGCGCACCCCCATCAAAACGTTGTCGACCTTCAAGGTCTGGCATACAGCGCATCCCGTACAAGAAGTAAACGTGCAGTCTGGTGTGGTGACCTCGTCCATCGCTCGACGATATTCTCGCTGTAGATAGCCCTTGGAGACACCGCAAGATGTGTGATCCCATGGAAGTTTTGCCTGGAT
>JAIJTS010000001.1 GCA_022732885.1 Atopobium sp.
TCAGCCTTATTGTGGATACCGCCAGCTGCCTTAACCTTGCAGGTGTCTCCAACGGTTTGCTTCATCAGAGCAACGTCGTGAACAGTTGCGCCGCCGGTGCTAAAGCCAGTACTTGTCTTAACAAACGAAGCTCCGGCAGCCATGCAATCCTTACAAGCACGAACGATCTGCTCGTCATCAAGGAGGCAGCACTCAAGAATTACCTTAACGGGCACGGTGCCAGCAGCCTCTACAACAGCCTTGATATCAGCGATAACGTAGTCGTCATCGCCCGCGACCAGGTGACCGCCATTGATGACCATGTCAATCTCGGTAGTGCCGTCGGCAACACTCTGCTTAGCTTCAGCAACCTTAGCTGCAGTTGAAGCAGCGCCCAAAGGGAAGCCAATGCAAGAAGTGATGCCAACTCCAGAGCCCTCAAGCTCGGCGTGAGCCAGGGAAACCCAACAAGAATTGATAGCGACAGTTGCAAACTTATACTGCTTCGCCTCGGCGCATAGCTTCTTGATGTCCTCAGCGGTTGCGTTTTGCTTCAAATTTGTATGGTCGATAAGGCCGTTGACTTCCACGATTTTCTCCTTCTGGCTGCAAAACTATTAGCTTTCTATGCCCTCTATTGTACGGCAAGCAAAACGCAAAAGATGTAACTACCTGGTTTAACTACCTGGATTTAACTATCTATATTTTACTGCCTGGTTTTACTGCCTGGATTTAACTATCTGGATTTGAAAAGGCGCGCGTACAGCGCCTGCTGTCGTTCTTTGAGGTTCGAAACACTTGTTTCACGTGCGGTTATTCTGGTAGAATCGCGAATCTGACGAACCAATCCCTGAACACTTTCAAAACTTTTGAGCATCTCACCAGATACCGAAAAATGCGGGCACTGCACTCCTGCTACTAACTCATTTTCTCTATCCATGTCTCGCATGACTTTTTGATTACCGGCATGCGTTGCTGCAGGATCATAATCTAGCAGCACCGTAGCCTGCCTCTTTCTTCTGTCTTTAAGCTGAATGGTTAGGTCTGGAATTCGAGTGATTTTCTCGCCATATCTATTTTCCAGTTCAAGAGGCTTATTTAGCTCGACAGTTACTAGATTAAAGCCACCAAGGTTGTACGGAAGGCACAAGAGCAGCGCAAGCGAGGTTTCTCGAGGTGACCTTGCGTTCTCTACAATGTATTGAAGTGCTCGCCTAGCTGGAACAATGCCGCGTTTTCTTCCTTGCGTGGAAAGAAATTTTGTAATTGCAGCACGATTTGTTAGAGGACCATTTGGGCGTTGCGAAACTCCTCCGTGCCCATCTTGATTCAAGAAATAATCGGAACACAATGCGCTACCAGCAAGAATTGTTCCAATTAGATCAAGCTTTGAAGCAATCTGCAAATAAGTGAATTCCGGAGATGTAATAAATCCTTTTAGCTCGGCGTCCATAGGCAGAAGCATTGACGGAGAGATCTTTGATTTACAGATGTGAAGCGCAACATTGTCTCTTGTAGACGCGGAATTGACGTTACGAATTAGCAGGTCAACCTTATCGTTAGGCTCCTTGTAGAGGCGCACGCCTTGAATCTCTGGCAAATGTCCATAATAGGCGGCAAGCTCTCGTTCAATAGCTGCTCCAGGTGCAGACTCAGGAATAAACGGAGCTCTGAACATAGCATTTGATGCCGGCAACAAGTTAAATGACCTGGAAGAACTCATCAATAAATTAAATGCTGAAAAGTACGAAAGACAGTAATCCATGGCACTCCTTCGCGAAAAAGTACGAATTCCATACCCGAAAATGCCGTAAGTAATCTGACCGATTTGTAATCACATAGAAAATCTGTGCAAGATTTATTGCTTTAGTGCCCCTTCGGTGGCTCAGTATGTAATTTCACAAGTTCAGTTTCAAAATTTTGCATATTTTCACAATAATATTCATTTTTATGCATACATAATTTTTGAGTCCAAAATTATGTGCCAAAAAAGGTAAAAATCCCGTTTAGTTGGAGATGAAAAATGAAAATTAGTCGTTTTATCTCCAACTAAAACGATTTTTTACCGCATCAAAAATTTTTATCTGGGCAAACACTGTATGCAAAAAAATGAATCCTCCAACTAAACGGATTTTTTACCACCTGGAGGTAATTCGAAGCACTTTTGGAACCAGAATACCCATCCGTTCCCGTTGCCAGCACGTCAGCGCCGCGTGCACGCCCACATGCCCGCAGCCACACGCACGCACGCGGTTCGCGATAAAAAAAGCCTGGTAGCGGGACGCTACCAGGCTTTTAGCAAAGCTCAGTGTCTAAGCTAGATCTTAGAACTCAACAGGAAGATCGAAGTAGACGCACTTAAGCAGCTGCTCCATCTCCTCCTGGGTAGGCTTGCGTGGGTTGGAGAGGGTGCAAGCATCCTCGATAGCAAGGCGAGCAACCTCTGGAGCCTTCTCGAAGAACTCCTTCTCGTCAATGATGGAGGTCTCGGACTTGGTTCCGCCCTCGCCGTAGTTCTTGATGCCCTGTGGAATGTTAAGAGCATCGTTGATGTCGCGAATCTTCTGAACAAGTGCTGCTACCAGCTCATCCTCGGTGTTGCCCTCAAGGTGCAAGATCTCCTTAGCAATGAATGCATAGCGAGCCTTTGCACGCTCGTCGCGAGCGTTGAACTGAATGACCTTACCCAGGTACATAGCGTTTGCGCAACCGTGAATGATGTGACCACCAGAGAATGCTGCGCCAGTCTTGTGAGCCATGGAGTGAACGATGCCGAGAAGACCAGAGGAGAATGCAATACCAGCAATGCACTGTGCGTCATGCATGTGCTGACGTGCCACTTTGTCACCTGTGTAGGACTTTGGCAGCCACTCGACAATCTCGCGGATTGCATGGAGAGCGTCGCCGTCGGTGTACATAGAAGCAACGGTAGAAACATATGCCTCGATAGCGTGGGTCAGTGCGTCCATACCAGTGTGAGCAACAAGCTTAACAGGCATGCCGTAAGTGAGCTCAGGGTCAACAATTGCGACGTCAGGAGTGATCTGGAAGTCAGCGATTGGGTACTTAACACCCTTCTGGTAATCGGTGATGATGGAGAATGCGGTTACCTCAGTTGCGGTACCGGAAGTTGAAGAAATTGCGCAGAAGTGAGCCTTAGTGCGAAGCTCAGGAAGACCAAAGACCTTGCACATGTCCTCAAAAGTAGTCTCGGGATACTCGTACTTAATCCACATAGCCTTAGCTGCGTCGATTGGAGAACCGCCGCCGATAGCAATGATCCAGTCTGGCTGGAACTCGGTCATCTTAGCAGCGCCGCTCATAACGGTCTCAACGGAAGGATCGGATTCTACGCCCTCAATGTGAGCAACCTCAAAACCTGCGGACTTGAGGTCATTCTCGACGTCATCAAGGAAGCCGCCGCGACGCATGGAGCTGCCGCCAGAAACGATAACTGCCCTCTTACCCTTGAGGTTCTTAACCTCGTGACGAGCGCCCTCGCCAAAATACAGATCGCGTGGATTTGTAAAACGTCCCATAAAAACCTCTCCTTAACTATGTGCCACTTCCCTAAGTGGCTAGCGAAGCCATTCTTCGCAATTACTTCTTTTCAACATTTTTATTTTATCTTATTTAGGACATCTGTACAAAAATGAGAATGTCGTTTATGCAATAGTATTCAGAACTTATGCAGTCATCAGCCAAAAATAGCGCCCATCTGGCGAGAAACCCAACCACTCCAAACATTCACGCACGCCATCACAACTTTTTTCGACGCTCACAAAGTTGCCTTACAAGCCTTATAACCTGCTATATCATTATGTAAAAGAGAAAGGAATCTTGTGGCGTTTGACCCAGTAAAAGAAGATTACCAGCGGCTTATCCTCCGTTTTTCCCGCACGCAAGCCAATGACAAGGGCGGGGTTGCCACGCTGATGAAAGACTTCAACTGGCGCTTCTCCAACGACCGCGACTCTCTTCCTCAAACCGATGAAGACCGCGCATTCCATCTAGTTGCACAAGCAGCTGAGATTGTTGATTATCGGTTGCCGTTTACTGAAGAATCTCAAGCTCAAGCCCTTATCGATCAGGGGAAGCGCCTTCTCAACCAGGCAATTCAGCTGGACCCTAACTGCTTTGACGCCCAGCGCATGCTCTGCGCTTCAAATAGCAAGCTGTTTGACACCTACTACCAGTTCCTTGTGGAGAAACTCCCTCAAGTTGAAGCTGCATGCTGCCAGAAGGCGCAAGAGTCTTCGCAGAACCTCCCCGCTGAACAGGCAGAGCTTGCCCAAAGACTGGCCATTAACCCCTATAAACGCTGGCTGGCAACACTTTCTTCTCGCGCCCTTATCTGCGGTCGTAACAAAGACGCCATCACATATGGCGAGAAACTCCTGGAGCTTGACGCCGCCGACGCAGCCGATGCTCGTTTTACACTTGCACTCGCATACGCAAAACTTGAGGATGAGGATGCCCTCGACAACCTCATGGATACCTACCGTAAGCTAGATCCTCCTCGCGGGGCGGATGATCCGTGGATTTTACTTGCTCGCCTGGCCATTCACTTTAAGAAGCGCGAGCTGGTCGAAGCAGAACACTATCTTGACCTGCTGATTGAACGCTATCCCGAGGCAACGCTTTGTTGTTTTGTGCAGAAAGACTTGCCTGAAGGAGAGTTTTCTCGCCTTAATGTGCTTCCCTACTCAGAGGATGAGCTCATCATTGCCATTGCAGAAGCAACTGTGTTGCTGCAAGAAGGAAATGACCTGATAGGACGCGGTGTTCTTGGTCGTTGGCTTGCTGATCAAGTGAGGATAAGAGATCCAAAGACCGTTGAGCTTGCAGAAAAAGAATTGCAGATGCAGGCAAATGCCTTGTTGTCTTCTGATGATTTGTTCTCCGATGGACCACAAACAGGCGGACCACATATCGACGGGTCAAATAATCCGCACTCAGGTGGTGATGTAGAGTGATTAAGCATTCTGCTAACGATATGGTCAGTGAGCAAGTAGACCGACTGGTAACTAAATGTGCGCAAGAGAAGAACATCGTATCTGAAGCTGCCCTCTATGAGCTGAAACTTGCGGTAGAAGCTTCTCCTGAAGACTTTATCGTTGACGAAGAAGAAAAGGCTTTTGATCAATACGTCAATGTCATTGGCAAGTATCAGGCTGGAATTACTAAAGAAATTGATTCCGATGCTGACTTCTTCTCAAGTCGCATGGATCTGCTTAACTTCTTGCATACTCAAATGACAAATATTACTGAAAACCCAGATCTTTCTGGCACTAGTATCAACCTTGAAGCACAGCGAATTCTTGCGCAGATCTCCAATAATCATCCTGCAGCAATCCTCAACGACCTACTTGACCTGCAAAAAGAATTTGACCCAATCTTTAGGCCAAAACTAGAGCAAGCAAAGCAAAATCACGGCGACGCTTGGATCTGCGCTGAGGCGCGTCCACTTTTGCGCCTCTACGCACAGATTGCCCAGGTTGCAACAGATTGTGCTTGCTTCAGGATTTCCAAAAAAGCCTGTGAAGACCTCCTGTTCTTCTCGTCAACAGATTTGCTAGGTGCACGTTTTACCTTGGCATATGTTCTTGCTCGTCTGGAAGATGAGGAAGGGCTCCACAAGCTTGACGAGAGTTGCGGGTATCAGTCAAATGCCTGGATGCGTCTGGCGTTTACGCTGCTGTTCTTCAAGTTGAATCGCATGCCCGCGGCAAAGCGTGCGCTGAAAGGCTTTGTTAACCTCGGCGAGGGAGCAGCATATGCGCTGCTCAGGCCATCTTTTGTTGACCTCTATATTCCGTGCAGGATCAACTTCACGCCTGATACGTTTGCCGAGAACGTTATCGCAGTTCACGAAGCTGAGGCGATTATCGCTGACGTGCCGGAATTTATTTCGTGGGCTGAGTCGGTGCCCGGCGTAACTCAGAGCGCTCGCGACTACGCGTTTAAGGCCGGACTAGACTGGTGGGAAAACGAAGAATAGATGAAAGCCCAAAATCGTACCGTTTAGCCCTAGAAATCTGCAGCATCTTTGCTATACTTTTTCTTCGCGTCCCCATCGTCTAACGGTTAGGACATCGCCCTTTCAAGGCGGCAATACGGGTTCGATTCCCGTTGGGGGCACCATAGAACGCAAATCCCAAGGCAGCAAATGCTTCCTTGGGTTTTTGTTTTTTGGACCTCATTTAGCAGTTGGCGAGAAGAGCCTCTTGTAGACCCTCAACCGACAGCCCGGCACGCGCAAGAATGTTGTGGTGAACGTCTGCCTCAAGATATTTATCGGGCATACCTACACGAATTACCTGCGGACATGCACCTGAAGCGCTGAGCTGCTCGACAACTGCACTGCCAAACCCACCCAAAACACTGTGCTCCTCAACAGTAATAATCACGTCAGAGTTCTGACAGATTTCCGTCAGAGATACGTCAAGTGGCTTGATGCTCGATACGCCATATACCTTGATGTTCGTCTGGACAGCAGCTGTAATCCGCGCGACAGCGGTCCAATCTGCAGCCGCCTGCTCTGCAGTACGCTGAGCAGCCTCAACAACTCGGCTGGTTATAGCTCCTGTTGCAAGAATGGTCACGCGCCTCGGCTGGATGGTGGTTGCGGCTTCAAACGTCCCCGCTGCGTCCGCCACGCAAGCCGACTCAAAGAGTTTCTCGACACCAGATGCATCAAAAACGTAACCATTTGGATGCAGATTAACACCATCGCATGAGGTCATACGCACATAAGCTGGTCGTGGATGCTTTGCAAGCTCCATGAGCATTGCGGCAAGCTGTGCATTATCAACCGGATTGAACACGGAAAGTCCCGGAATGGTCCTGGTTACCGCGATGTCCTCCACCGCCATATGAGATGGGCCTGTAGCTGCGGATTCGCAGCCGGCGGCAACACCCACAAGCACCACGGGCGACTTCATCATGCCAAGGTTGACGCGAATCTGATCCAGCGTTCGTGAAGTCACAAACGTGGCGTAGCACGGCGCAAAGACATGAAAGCCTTCATTTGCACAGGCAGATGCCACTTCAATAAGATTTTGCTCTGCAATTCCGCACTGAATGTAACCGTCTGGTCTAAGCTCTCGGAAGCGTTCCAGGTTCAAACGGCGACCATAGTCGGCAACAGCAACAGTTAGCAGCTCGTCATCTTCGGCAAGCTTGCCCATAACCCAACCGAACACTTCTTTTGTATTCATACCTGCAAGCATCTGCGCTTCTTCCGCAGAAATCTGCGCTGACTGCAAAGATGTACCTAGCATGAGCATGCCTCCTCTGCAACTTTCAGATCAGATAATGCCTGCTCATAGAGATCATCTGTCACACATGCATCGTGGAACGAGACGTTATTCTCGGCAAATGAAAGTCCTTTGCCCTTGATGGTGTGCGCAATAATCGCACGAGGCCTGGAAGTTTGCTGCTTTAAAGCGTCATACAACGCAAGCACATCATGACCATCTACCTCGACAGATTCAAAGCCAAATGCATCAAACTTTCTTGCAATTGAGCCGGTATCCAAAATGGACGCGCAAGGTCCGTCCAGCTGCATACGGTTCTGGTCAACAATGACCGTCACATTGGAGAGCTGGTTGTGACCGATAAACGCGGCGCTCTCCCAAACGGAGCCCTCGTCGCACTCACCATCGCCCACAATACAAAAAACGCGAGAAGGAAGATCTTTTCTGCGAAGGCTTAACCCCAGGCCAGCGGCGTAGCCCAAGCCCATACCAAGGCTGCCGCCAGAGATTTCAAAGCCGCGCTGAGGGTCTCGCAGTGGATGCTTGAAAAGAACAGCATCGGGCCCAAAGACTCCGCGGTCGATATCTCCTTGAGTGATCATTCCTGCACGCAGAAGTGCTGGGAACAGCGCCAGCGATGTATGAGCCTTAGAGAGAATCAAGCGGTCTCTAAACTCCCACCCGCAATCCCTGCGGCCCACTTGCATAACCTTGCTCAAAAGCACAGAAACTATATCTGCTACGGAACAGGCGCCGCCAATGTGAAATGGCGTTGAGCTGTATCGATGCGCCAGCTCGATAATGCCTCGACGAACTGCCAGCGCCTCGTGGCGTAAATCAAGTTCAAGCTGTTTGCGCTGATTAGAGTCTATTTCTGTAGAAGTCTGCAATGAATCCACGTGCTCTGACTGACGGACCGAAGAGATGTCAAGAGGCCCAATAGAGCCGTCTACCTGCTCAGATACACCAACAACACTCTGGTGTGGGGCAAGCCAAGTCTGACTCCACTCAATACAGCTGCCATCGGATAGCTCAATTACCTGCTCGAGCACAAGCAAAGCCTCATTTGGAGAACACTGCAGGTAGTCGGCATGATCTTTGCCTGCAATTTTCGACTGATAGCGCATGCGAGAGCGCGCAATCTCTTTTTGAGATGTTCTTTCAACTGCGTCAAAGAGCGACTCATTCTCGAAGTCTGCTTCTTCAAGCTGCGGACAAGCGAGCAAGTTAGACCATGATTCCTGGCATACCACAGGCCTATCCGAGACACTCCTGACGCGACGCAAAAAGAGTACGTCAGAGCCAATGGGAATCTCCAGGTGCTCGGCAACAGCTTGATCTGCGTAAACTACCTGTTTGAACAGGACTTCAGTTCGATACTCAAAGCCACCATCTCTGAGTGCGGCTGCAAACGAAAGCACGGTATTTCCCGCCGCATGGCGGACGGTGTTAGAAATAACCTGTGTTGCTCGACCCTTTTGAGTAAGCAGCAAACCCTCTTTGACCAGGGATTGAATGGCTTTTCTAATAGTGCCTCGGCTAACGCCATACTGCGCCATAAATTCTGCCTCAGACGGAATGTACGTTCCCACCTTCCAGTCTTTTGACAGAATTTTGACGCGCATCAAATCAGACAGCTGAACATGAAGAGGTGTGGCAGACGACGAATTGAGTCCTCCCCTAACCTGCGGAGATAATGGCTCTGCGGCTGCACCCCCAGAAACTAAAACCGGAAAAACTCCTGTCTCAAATGACATAGGTCCTCCGAAGTGAGTAAGAAATTAGTCATACATACGTTAGATACAAGACAAGTAGTATACAAGTTTCTGAAATAGAACAGAATAGGAGTTGTCTGGCTAAATTAAATTTTATATGAAAGAAGAATGCCTGCTTTAAAGCCACTTTAGTGAGATAATAAAAACTAACTTTGCTGCTGAGAAGGTATTGAGATAATGTTTGATTTTGATGCCATATATAAAAGACTTGGGGTAGATCGCGAGACACTACACCGAGCTGGGCATCATCTAAATGATTTACTGTGGGACGCCCCAGACACTAAAGAAGCTTTTATCAAATCGTGCCTTTCTCTACCATCAGATGAGCTTCTTGCCATTATTAGGATGAGAAAGCTTCACGAGCGTTATCCAGATTATTTTACTTTTGACGGCCCTACTGAAAAAGCCAAAAAAGAGCTTTCTCCGTTGTCAGAAAAATAAAAGCTTACCTTTTGATCGCATTCTGCTTGAGCCTATAATAAGAAGAACCCCAAATACTAATTTATCTGGAGATTTGATAATGACCCTACTACCTGATAGACCATTTCTTAAGTCATTACTTGATAAATATGATTTTAAATATGTTTTGGAACACTTTTTTGATGAAAACGGCGTAAAGGATTCAGCTCCAGAAGAGCTGAAGGCTGAATTCAAAGATGTCGAATTCAGACGTTATCCCGAAAATGGCTGCCTTTAATTATATACGGTAAATGACTTGCGTTCCTTTTCTGAACTGACTAAAGGCTAAAACTGATAGATAAAATGAGGATAAGACACGTGAATATGTCTCTTTTGAGTGCTTAGAAAGATTTGGTTACAAATGGACGAAGAGGTAAAGAAACTAAAAAGAGAATACGAAGCAATACTCGAGCAAATCACGCAGTATGAGTCTTCTGAGAGTGCTGGACTAATCATCGAGACTGAAGAACTCATGAAGCAACAGAGAGACTTATACGATAGAGGAAGAGTAGTTGTTCAAAAGCTTCGTCAGCTTGGATATAGAATCTAACCTCTTACCCTTCCGCAGACAGTATTTTTCTTTTAGCTATTATCATCACAGACAATTTTTCTCACAGATAAGAAATAAATAGATAGACTGTATTTGCACTGAAAACGGAGGGTTAAATGGATGCCAAAGAAGTGGAAAAGATTTGCGATTTCCTTGCGTCTTTACCAGTAGATGCAGCAACATCGGCTTATCTTATTAACCCTCTTACAAAAGAAGAGATTCAGCAAGGTTATTTTGCTTATGATATTGATGGAATGGTTCTTACTGACCAAGATATTTTGAACTATCGAGCTGGCGTAAAGAAGATACCGGACTTTGTTCTTGAATATGCCAAGCTACATATGAAGTAACTCCTGACTCCGCCACAAGCGGGTTTTTCTTTTAGCTGTTAACACTCACAAGGAACTTATCAGCATAGAAAAAATAAATAATTGAACCAAATATTGTCCCATTTTTGTCCCATGAGCTGACCAGTGAGTTAAATTTTACCAGGTCAAGAGCTATGCGCTCTTCACGTCTGATAAAGCCTAATACTTAAATATTTTCTGAAAATGAGCAGCTAAAATTCTATTTATTCTGCAACAAAAGTGGTAGGGGCGGCGGGACTCGAACCCGCAAGACCGAAGTCGAGGGATTTTAAGTCCCCTGCGTCTGCCAATTCCGCCACGCCCCCGGATATGTTTAGTTATTATGCCACTACTTTTTATTGAGTGGACGCAAAATTGGCTTCCAAATCACAGGCGACTGCTTTTCTTGATAGACGGCAGCAGCAGCTATCACCAGGCCAAAGAGCAGGTCACTCTCGCTTACTACCAGGTGTTTAAAGCCCGAATTCTTCATCAATTCTGCAAGCAAAATAGTTCCTGCAAGCATAACGGGTGCACGTTTTGCCTGCAATCCCGTTATATTTTCTCGCTCCTTTAAGGTTTTACTGGCGAGAAGCCCTTCTATCTGCAACACCTCATCAAGCGAAATGTGATTGAGGTGCACCTTTGACGGGTCGTACGGGTCAAGGTGATCCCTGATGGCAATGAGGCTGGTTGCGGTTCCACCTACGCCAACCAACAGCTCGGGTGCTGCGCACTGCTGTTGAGCTCGTCCAATAGCCTCAGACATCATCTGAGCTGCCATTTGGTGAGCCTCGTCAATATCCTCAGTTGATGGGCGATCTGACGACAAGTTAAAACGCTCGGTCAAGCGTCTGCAACCAAGGTCAACGGACTCAACAAAGTTGATGTCAAGCTGCTGACCTCCAATCTGCTGATCGGTGCTCTGATCAACAGGCTGACCTACGTCCTGAGTCGCAGGCTGAGCCGAACTTTGAGCCACCGCTTGCCCTAGCAGAGTACCAACAACCAGCTCGGTTGAACCGCCACCGCTGTCAGCTACAAGAATGCGATGATTTTCAAAATCGTGAGAGACTCCCAAAAACGTAAGCGCACCCTCAACTTCACCTGGAATAATCATGGGTTCAAGTCCCAGCGATGCTAGGCCCATTCCCAGGTCAGGAGCATTTTCCGCATCGCGAGCGGCGCTTGTGAGTGTGCATACAACCGCCTCAGCGCCCTCTTTTCTCGCGTGATCAACATAAGAAGAAACGCAACCAACGCAACGATGAATTGCCTCAGGTAGCAGGTGCTTTGTCTTATCAACATCCTCGCCCAAGTTAACGATCTCGGTGTATTTGGCCATGCGAATGACGCGGCCGTCCTCTACCTGCGCAAGCGCAAGTCGAGCGGTTACGGTTCCAATATCAATTGCAGCTAGAAGCATTAGTGTGAGTTTCCGCTCTCAGACTTTGAATTGTTGGCGTTAGACCCCTCAGAAGAGCTACCCTCTCCGGAATTCTTCTGCTCATGAGATTCTCCAGGAGCAGGCGCAGATGTAGAATCATCAGAGTTTGCGCTCTTAGGGGCATCAGTATTACCAGAGTTACCTGGAGAGAAGCCAAAAACAAAGTCTCCTACCTTAATGTACCAAGGGTATTCTGGATGCTGAGCGGTATTATCGTCCTTCTTTTTATCTAGACCCACTACACGAGCAGATTCCTCACCCTCAGAAACATATCCTTGCTCACGAGCCTTCTCTTCAATGCCCTCTTTTGTTTGTAGACTATTAACTTCTGACTCAAGGCGCTTTTTATCTTCCTCAAGCTTCTGTTGATTTACCAGCAGCTCATCGTGCTCGCGAACAGCGTGGTAGTAGCCGCGAATGGGTGGATACAGGCCCACAAGCAAAAAGATTACAACGCCGAGAAAAACGACAAGCTTGGTATGGTTACGAGCAAAATCAAGCGCGTTGTCTTTAAGCTCTGCCAAAGAAGTTGCGCTCAATTGCGACTCATGAGCTCGTTCAGCCTTCTGACCACGCTCGGGCTTCTGCCCACGTTCAGCCTTCTGACCATGCTTGGGTTCCTGGCTATGCTCGGACTTCAGACCACGCTCGGGTTTCTGATTATGCTCAGGCCTCTGATCTACCTGTGGTTTCTCGGCTTTTTTAGTTGGAAATATTTTGAGAACGCCAGAGGTACGCTCCGCGGTAGTCTCTTTAAGAGGCTCAACGGAACGCTTGGTCGGCGTTGTTTTTCTTTTAGTACCACTCTTTTTAGTGGTGTCTTGACTCATCACGGATCTCATTTCTGGTTTGTTTGGTGATGCGTCGCAACAAATTGCAACATTCGTATTATGGCAGAGGCAGCGCCACTAGCCCTGCCTCAGTTTGGAATTTCATCGTTTCAGCGAATAGAAGCTTTCACCTCAACGGCAAATCATAAGCTTTGCGACAAACCGCACGTTCTACAACGTAATCGGTATGACTCGTTTACGCGTCAAGATGACGTTTTGCTTCTTGCCACAAATCTTCTTGAAGCTCGGGTTTCTCGTCAAGAGAAAAGCCTCGCTTAGCAGCGGCTTTCTCCATGTACGACCAGCGGGCGCGAAACTTTCTGCAGGCGCTCATCAAAGCTTCTTCCGCGTCAACGCCTTCCCAACGAGCAACGTTTATCAGCGCAAACAGGATGTCGCCAAACTCGTCCGTTTTCTGCTGGGTACCTGACGCTTCAGCGTCAAACTCCGCGCGCTCCTCGGCAACCTTGTCCCACACGTCATCTACATACGCCCACTCAAAGCCCATTTTTGCGGCACGCTTCGAGATCTTCTGAGCTTGCATAAGCGCAGGTAGAGACTGTGGAACCGAGTCGAGAAGACCTTCTGTGTGCACGGTGTCTTCTGCACTGGCGCGCTCCTCAGCTTTGACGCTCTCCCACACGTCCAAGACAGCCGCAGCCGACGACGTTGAACCAGCTTCTGGCCCAAATACGTGCGGATGCCTACGTACCAGCTTCTGGTTGAGCGCTCGGCACACGTCATCGATGTCGAAACCTGCTGCGCGTTCGCCCGTCACGCCATCAGCGCACGCCGTGCGGTCGCACGCACCATCCGCACCGCTGTCCACCTCAATCTGCGAGTGGAGAAGTACCTGTTCAAGCACATCGCCAAGCTCTTCCTCAAGGTGCTCAGGAGAGCCCTCAGCAATAGCCTCGACCGCTTCGTAGGCCTCCTCAATCATGTTCTTTGAGATGGACTGATGCGTCTGCTCCTTATCCCAAGGGCAGCCGTCCTCCTGGCGAAGACGCCAAATGGTTCTGACCAGGCGGTCAAACTCCGGATGCGTCTGAGGTGCACCAGGACGAGCCTTTGTTTCTTCATCAACTGAGGCTGCTAGCTGGGCGATTTTCTCGTCAGATGTCATGTAGTTTATTGCTCCTCGGGGTACAGGAAATTCCAGTCGTTACGCAGGCCGGTCATAAGCTCCATAACGTCCTTTGAGACCTCAAGCTGCGCCTGAGCAGAAGCGTCTCCCGCAACAGCGGCCTCCAGATCTGCCAACACGTATGCCAGAGCATCGGCCGTGCGTCCTACCTGGACTTTCTTCTGCTTGCCATCGTCAGTCCAGGTGATAGTAGCAACGTCTGCGCGTGGATACTCCATAATCTCAATAAAGGCCTTATCCGCAGAAATCATGGCGCGTTTTGGCTGCTTGGAATGGAGCGTCAGCGCCAGAACAACCATCTGACCCTCGGCGTTTCTGAGCAAAATGCCGTCTGTTTGATCAACGCCGGTAGGTGCCGGATTCATCATAGAGAGCACGTCATGAGGCTGGCTCTTCAAGAAAAGACGAGCGAGCGTCAGCGAATACACACCAATGTCCAGAAGGGCGCCGCCCGCAAGCTTAGGATTGAAGAAGCGGTTCCTCATATCAAACTCTTTGTAGCTGCCAAAATTCTCCTGGATCAGGTTAACTGGGCCAAACTCGCCCGATTCTACACGGCTGACCAGCTCTTTGTAGAGTGGCATGTGCAAAATGGTGCAGGCGTCCATCAGCTGAACACCGTTTTGACGTGCAAGTTCTTCGGCCTCAAGCAGCTCAGCGGAGTTGAGCGTAATGGACTTCTCGCACAGAACGTGCTTGCCCGCCTGAAGTGCTTTGCGCAAGTAGATGATGTGCGTATTGTGAGGCGTGGTCAGATACACCGCGTCAATCTCATCACTGGCGAGAAGATCGTCGATGCTGTCATACACACGCTTGACGTGGTGTTTTTGAGCAAACGCAACGGCCTTCTCCTGCGTTCTATTGGCTACGCCGTCAATGGTTCTGCCAACCGAAGCCAACGCCTCTGCCATCTGGTTTGCGATGACTCCGCAGCCAATAACACCCCATCTAAGGTGCGGTGCGGCAAAGATGGTGTCAACAGCGCTTGTAGCGTTCTGCGCGGCGCTCGCTACGTTCTGTGACGTCTGATCTGCTGTTTGGCTCATGTTTTACTCCTCAACTTCGTCGTCACCACCAAACTCTTCCAGAACTCCCAAGGCGGCGGGCATCAGCTGCTCTTCATTTCGGTGGAACGGATATGCCAGCTTATGCGACTTTGGATACACAATAGCACCGCGACCCTTCAACTTAAGGGCTTGTTCGCGAGGAATTTCTACACCCAGATAAACCAGGCGTCCATTTGTCAGGCTCACGGACGTTGCGCCAAGACGCTGCGCGCGAATACGCACGCGAGCGCGATCAAACAAGTTCTTACCCGCAAGCGGCAGGGCGCCAAAGCTATTCTCGGTATCTTGCTGAAGTGCGTCTACATCAGAAAGCTCTGTGGCTGCAGCTAGGCGACGATACACCAGAACGCGTCGGTCAACCTCTGGCAGATAGTCCTCATCAAGATAGAAATCTGCAGGTAGATTGATGGTTACCTCAGCCTGCTCAAGCTCTGCGGACTCACCGCGAGCCTCGGCAACCGCCTCGCCCAGCATCTGCGTAAAGAGGTCAAAGCCAACGCTAGAAAGGTTTCCGTGCTGCTCAGCACCCATAAGGGAACCCGCACCTCTAATCTCCAGATCGCGCATGGCAATGCGCATGCCACTGCCCAGATCCTGGAACTCGTTGATTGCGGTCAGGCGCTCGGTAGCCTCTTCTGTGAGCGGCAACTCCGCGGGGAACATAAAGTACGCGTACGCCTGTTGCCTACCGCGACCAACACGACCCTTGAGCTGGTACAGCTGAGCCAGTCCCAGACGCTGCGAATCCTCGATAATCAGTGTGTTAGTGTGCGAGTTGTCAATGCCGGACTCAATGATGGTGGTGGCCACCAAAACGTCAATCTCATGCTCCTGGAAGGCAAGCATGACGTTTTCTACCTCGCGAGCACTCATCTGTCCGTGGGCCACGCCCACACGAGCCTCAGGAGCCGCCTCCTCCACGCGAGCCACCGCCTCGTCAATAGTGGTCACGCGGTTGGACACGTAGTACACCTGACCTTCTCGCTCCAGCTCACTTCTAATAGCAGCAGAAACAAGGTCTGAGTTGTACTCGCCCACCATTACCTGAACAGGCTTTCTGCCAGGCGGCGGCGTCAAAATCAAGCTCATGTCACGCACGCCGCTCATGGCCATCTGCATGGTACGTGGAATAGGCGTTGCCGAGAGCGTCAGCACGTCTACCTGTTCACGCATGTTTTTGAGCTGCTCTTTGTGCTGCACGCCAAAGCGCTGCTCCTCGTCAATGATTACCAGGCCCAAATCGTGCGGATTCACGTCTGCAGAGAGCAGTCTATGCGTTCCTACCAGCACATCTACGCTTCCGTCCGCAAATCCCTCAAGCGCCTTTCTCTGCTGAGCAGGCGTGACAAAACGCGAAAGCACGCTTACCTTCAAATCAAACGGAGCAAATCGCGAGAAAAACGTCTCGTAGTGCTGCTGAGCCAAGATAGTAGTTGGGCACAAAATCATAACCTGGCGGGCGTCCTGGCACGCCTTAAACGCAGCTCTCAGTGCCACCTCAGTCTTGCCAAAGCCCACGTCACCGCAAAGCAGGCGGTCCATTGGTTTACGCGCTTCCATGTCCAACTTAATATCTGCAACAGCGCTTTCTTGGTCCGGGGTCAGCTGGTACGGGAAGCTGGACTCCATCTCTTCCTGTGCAGGAGTGTCCAAAGAGAACGCATAGCCCGGCACCGAAGCACGACGCGTGTAGAGGTCTACCAGGTCAAACGCCAGTTTCTTGGCAGACTTTCTTGCCTTGTTAGTAGCGCGCGACCAATCTGCCGTGTTAAGCCTGGTCAGACGTGGATTATTGCCGTCGGGTCCCACATAGCGCGTGATACGGTCAACCTGCTCCAGAGGCACATAGAGTTTATCGTCATTGGCGTACTCAAGCAGGAAGTAATCACGCTCTCTACCTGCGACTTCTTGGCGCACAATGGCCGTAAAGTGAGCAATGCCGTGCGTTGCGTGGACAACGTAATCGCCCGGCTTAAACGGGAAGGTCACCGTTGTGGGGTCAATGCGCTTGGAACGTTTCTTGTTGCGAGCGCTCCTGGCCGTCAAGTCAGAGACAGAAAGCACTGCTAGATTAGCCGTTGGGATAATAATTCCCGCCGGAACGGGTGCGTCGGTAAACGTGACGCGACCGCGCTTAAGCGGCGCGTAGGCACCGTTTTGGTCTGGCTCGTTTTCAAGCGCGGTACCCAGCGACTCCTCAAACGGAATGGACTCGTCCGAGAAAAGCAATTTGAGGTGCTCTCGAGCGGCACGATCTGGCACCGCAAACACCACCGCGTCGCGATCTTGCACCAGCTGCCTTACACGGCCCAAAAGCTTTGTGTCCGAGCCCGCAATGGACGGCTGCACCACAGAAAGCTCCGATGTTACCGCAGCTCCCGTACGCAAAAGTGACGAGAAAGACAGGCGTTGCTGCGAGCCAAAGTCCATGGCCTTGGGATCTGTATACAGGCCATCTAGTTTCACTTTTGATGCTGTCGCAGACGCAGAAATCTCATCAAAGGCACGCTGACAATCGTCAAAGAGCGAGCGAGGTTCCGCAAGCACTACCAGCGTTTCTGAAGAGATATGCTCAAGTGGGCTGGCAGAGCCTCCGTACAGCACGGGCAAATAGCGCTCAAGTGCAGGAGCCTGAGCTCCACGCTGAATAAGCTCCAGGTCAGCGGCAAGCGCAGAGTTTTCTTGCGCACGCGTATAGAGCGCTTCTTCCGCGCGACGGATGGTCTCTTTGGTAAACGCAAGCTCTCTAGCTGGGGCAACAGTAATCTCATCAACAGCACCAATGGTCTGGCCAGTAGCTGCCACCATGCGCCTGATACGGTCAATCTCGTCTCCGAAGAACTCAATGCGCACAGGACTTGTTGCCTGAGCTGGAAAAATGTCAACCGTGTCGCCGTGAATGTGGAAAGTGCCTGGTGCATCTACCTCACCCGTATCAGCGTATCCCATACCCACCAGCAGCGAAGCTACGTCCTCAAAGGGGACGTCGTCGCCAACGGTAAACGTTGCAGGCAGAAAATAGCCTGAACCAGCAGGGGGAACTCTACGCATCAGCGCGTGGGCGCTTGCAACTACAATGACCTTCTCGCCAGCGGAAAGCTTGGCGATGGCACGACATCTAGCTCCAATAAGGGCGTCGTCCGGCGTAGTGTCTGACCAGGGGCGATCTTTGCGGTTAGGGTAACGCAGCACGGCGTCATTGCCCAACCACGCAGCGAGCGAGCGCGCCGTGCGGTCCGCGGCGTCCTCTCCCGCAACAACCAGCAGACATGGACGAGGATTTTGCGCCCAGAGTGCAGCCAGCATCAGCGGACGAGCGCTTTGCGAGAGGGACAGCGTGGCATCTGATCCGCGCGAAAGCTCTCGTTTCAGCTTCTCCAACTCAGGCGCACTCAGTAGTTGAGCTGCAACTCTATTGATAAACACACAGTCTCCTGCCATGCCGCTAAACCCACATACAAACGCATGCGGGTTACATCAAACCTTGCCGGGCGCGCGCTGTCGCTGCAGTGCTCAACTGCGCAGACGCGTCCGCGTGCAGATTTGGTCACTTTTTCAATTGGGCTGTTATTGTAGCTGTTATGCTGCTATTTTGCTATTCTCGCCCCACGTGATAACGTAACTACATACTGGGTACACATAGAGGGAATTGAGGAGAGGTCATGCCCAGAGAATCAAAGAAAGTCAAGATAGAACGCGGTATTGAACTGTGCCGACGTATGCACAAGCTCTATCCAAGCGTCCAGAGCGCGCTGGATTATCACGACGCGTTTACCCTACTCATCAGCGTTATGCTTTCGGCACAGACTACTGACGCTGCAGTAAATAAAGTTACGCCCGAGCTGTTCCGCCGCTGGCCGGATGCGCCATCCATGGCGGCTGCCAATGCTGTCGAGGTCGGAGAGGTCATCCAGACCATCGGCTTCTGGCGTGCAAAAGCCAAACATTGCGTGGAAACCGCCCAGATTCTGCTGACAGAGTACGGCGGAGAAGTTCCAGGCACCATGGAAGACCTGGTCACGCTTCCGGGCGTTGGCCGAAAGACCGCAAACATTGTCCTTAACAAGATGTTTGACGTGGTCGACGGCATTGCGGTGGACACGCACGTATATAGAATCTCCAAGCGCATGCGCCTAAGCTCGGCTTCTACGCCGCTAGCTGCCGAGAAAGACCTGCTTGCGCTTCTCCCCCACGAGCTCTGGAAAGACGTCAACGAAGAGTGGATTCACTTTGGGCGAGAAACCTGCACCGCACGTAACCCCAAGTGCGTTGGCTGTCCCATGAGCGACATCTGCCCCTCCTACGAGCAGCCCAACCGCTGGTTCAAGGGATAGGCGTGGAGCGCGGGTGTGCCTAAACGTCTGGCGAGCCTGAAAAGTGCAAAGAATCTGTGTTTGAGACACAGATTCTTTGATGAAATCAGGCAGAATCCACCGATTCTTTTGCATTTTCAGGCAAAAGGTACAGATTCTTTGATGAAATCAGGCAGAATCCACCGATTCTTTTGCATTTTCAGGCAAAAGGTACAGATTCTTTGCAGAAATCAGGCGCGACCCGAGCGCACGTCGCGCTTGGCGAGAAACCCGTCTCGCTGCAACACACAGGCACAAAAATACCTGCCAGCAGGCCATTTGCTTGCTGGCAGGTACATTTTTTACGCACTAAGATACGGAGCTGCAACTACACAGCTCAGAGTAGACCTTAACTTAGTAGTTAAGAGACTGCTCCTCGAAGTATGCCTGTGGGTGACCGCAAACTGGGCAGATCTTTGGAGCAGTTGCGCCAACGTGCAGGTGACCACACTTGAGGCACTTCCAAACCTTAACGCCCTCGCGCTCAAAGACCTCACCGGACTCAACGCGCTCAAGAAGCTTCTGATAGCGCTCCTCGTGAGTCTTCTCAATGTTGCCAACAAGACGGAACTTAGCAGCGATCTCTGCAAAGCCCTCCTCCTCAGCTACCTTAGCAAAGTCAGCATACATAGTGGTCCACTCGTAGTTCTCACCAGCTGCTGCATCCTTAAGGTTCTCTGCGGTCTCTGGAATCTTGCCGCCATGGAGATACTTGAACCAAAGCTTAGCGTGAACGCGCTCGTTGCCAGAAGTCTCAGTAAAGATATTAGAAATCTGCTGATAGCCATCTTTTGCAGCCTGAGAAGCATAGTAGCTGTACTTGTTGGTAGCCTGGGACTCACCAGCAAAAGCTGCCTCGAGATTCTTCTTTGTCTGAGAATTCTCAAAATCTACTGCCATTTTTTCTCCTCTCCCGCGTTAACGAGTGGCACGTCAACGCATGTAAAAGCGCCTGGGTTGCGCCATGTTACCTTTGGTACATAAATAGAAATGAGAATCATTAGCATTTATGTACATACACTGACCCCTTCGTCAGTACTATGAATTATAGCCATTTACGGCATCCAGTATTCATCTTTTTTCTGACAAAAGCCTTCCTTCGCAAGTTCTTCAAGTAAGCCAAGGGTAACCTGCTCATCAAGGGTTTCTCGCCCAGCGTTGACCTCAATCTGACAAAGGTCTTGGTGAAGTGTCTCTAGCTCAGCTCCACCCTCGTTTTTATGGGCAAGAAGAACGCGTAAAAGTTCAGCTCGCTTCTGTCGATGAGATCCTTCAAAGCGCGTCTGCTTGACGTGGCTTTTTGATCTTCTGGAAGGATTAGGAATAGTTTTCTTCAGGTATGCGCCATAGTCGAGAAGAGCGTAGTACCAGCTACGTGGCGTAAGATCCCCCACAACTCCATCTGAAGCACCTGTAGTGCTTCTAGGGCAGGTCAGCTCGACAAGAGGAATAAGCTCAGAGTCTGGTACCCCTTCTGCTTGCGGATAAAGCTCGTGTAGAAAAACTGTACGCACATTAGTTTCCAGGTAAACACCATGCAAGTTAAACGCAAACGCACAAATACCAGCTGCGGTAGCAGGACCAATGCCCGGAAGCTTTACCAGCTCTTTTTGATCTTGAGGAAAAACACCGCCTGCTTCAGAAATTGCCTGCGCAGCTCGGTGTACAGACAAAGCTCGACGGTTGTAACCCAGCCCCTGCCATTCTTCAAGCACATCAGAAGGCGCGGCGGCAGCCAGCGCGTCAACTGTTGGGAAGCGCTCCAGCCATCTTTGCCAGCGGCCATCTACACGGCTAACCTGCGTCTGCTGAAGCATAACCTCAGAAATCCAAATAGCATACGGATCATACGTGCGACGCCAAGGCAGATTGCGATACAGTTCACGGCCTTTCTTAGCTACCAACTCAACAAATGCTCGTAGCTCTGGCGTAAGCTCTAACGTGAGCTCTGAGACAAACTCTGGCGTAACAGACGTAGCTACAAACTCTTCAGATGTGAATATAGAAGCATCGGATGAGGTACCCATGCTTCTATTGGTCTTGCTTTGTGAAATTTTCTTTTTCATGCAGCTACCTATAATCTAAAAACGCTTGTAACATGCACGCTGCATAATTTCAGTTACTAAACGTTAATTCCTAAAGAAAATGCCATTACTAATTTCTACCATACCCTATTGAACTCGTAAGGCTTTTTCTCAGCAGAAACTACTTCACCGTCAAGCAGATTGTCAAAAGTACCTGCGGTAATCTCATTTTCAATAGCAGCGGCAGCGTTTTTAATGATCTGCTCGTTACGTTGGGCGTTTTCATTTCTTACCAGCTGGAATTCTCCCACCATTTCTGGCATAAGACCTTCTACAACAACTTGATACAAAGTTACAGACGCAAAGAAATTACGCAAGGTTTTCTCGGCACTGCACCAAAGAGGTCCAAAATAGCAAGAAGTATGGCGAGGACATGGCTCATTGTTAGGGCCCGCCCACTCACAGTTAGAAATAAAAACGGGTCCCTGAACTGCTTCAACAATATCAAGAACGCTTACCTGAGTAGGATCTATGGCCAACATCATGCCGCCATGAGCGCCGCGCGTACTTACAATGACGCCAGCAATAACCAGGTCATGCTGGATAGATCGGGCAAAAGAGTATGGAATATCGTTTTCTTCTGCGGCATCGCGAACAGAAAGAAGCTTTTTAGGGCTTCTTACCAGCGAAGAAAGCATTCGAATTGCGTAGTCGGTTTTGCGTGAAATTTCCATTGATTCTCCAAGTACCCCTCTTGCGTCCACTCGAGGGACTGTTTTTAACTTAATACATATATGACCAGGTTAATTGCTGTTATCAGTTCTATCTTTACTACCAGTTTAAAATTGTCCAGCCGCGCTTATTTGCAAGTCTGGCAAGTGTTGGACCAGGACATACCGCACATGGCGTTTGCGCTGCTGACAGAAGCGTTGCGTCTGAGTAGTGATCACCATACGCGTACGCAATCTCCCAGTTGCCCTTGCCAAACCGCTGATTACACCACTCAGTTGCCGAAACCAGCTTTTGAGCGCCTTCAATCACGGGGCCTTCTACCTTGCTAGTGTAATGTTCGTTGAGTCCCACCTGCATTTTTGTGGCGAGAAAAGCGTCTGCTCCCAATTTTTGAGCGGCCAATTCCGCGATAGGTTCAAATGTTGCTGAAACCAGTAACACACAGCAACCTTCGGCCTGTCGACGACGCGCCTCAGCCAACGCCTGAGGACGATACATCCTCTCAACTACCTCGCGATGAAAATCATGCATAACGGCATTTGCAAACTCAACGCTATACTGCGTAAGCGCGCCAACAACCAGCTCGCGAGCTTCCTCCTGCCTTTGCGGAAGATGTAGCTTATAGCGAGCTCCCCACCACAAAAGTTTTAAGGATCGAGAAACTGAGGATAGATGGCGACGAAGTAAATACGCAGAGAACAAAAGTCCTGATTGTCCAGAAATGACAGTTCCATCAAAATCAAAAACAGCAATTTTTTTGATTGAATCTGAAGAACAATCTGTACCGGCAGATTTTGCGGATATGGAATTCACGCTATCACACTGTGACAGCGCGTCCAAAGCATTTTGATCCCGCACAATCCACCTCACTTTACCTCTGCTTTTAAATGTTTCTAAAGCAGAAGCACTTAGATACATTCTGTTGTAAAGATATCATACAATCCAGTATTTTCTGACTTGGACTCAATAAATTAAAGATGTAATTTAAAGCTTTTATACTGGACTTTTTTCCTAATGAAAAAGCCCTCCGAAGAGGGCTTGAACATGCAATGGCGGGATATGCGGGGCTCGAACCCGCGACCTCCGACGTGACAGGCCGGCGCTCTAACCAGCTGAGCTAATACCCCGGACGCCTTGTTGCGAATTGAAATAATACAGGGAACTTTTATTCTTGTCTAGCGTTATTTCCAACGAATTTGAAAATTTTGTTCTAAAAAACCACGTAACTAGAATAACCGCAGTTAAACGATGTGAATACTCACTATAAATTCACAACTTCCTTGCGGTAATTTTGCCAAGAAGTCCGCTGCACACCCTTTACGCTTCTGTCAGGTCTCTGTCAGACGCCTACTAATATTTTACTGGAGGGCAACGCTTGTAGTATTTCCGGTGGAATCAGTTACCTTAAGAGTAGCTCCATCAAGTGTAGCCGAAGAAACCGTTCCGCTTCCTCCAACTGCTTTGCCGTCCTTATCGGCAATAAGCGTTGGAAGTGATCCGTCTACCAGAGCACAAGCAACAACGTCCCAGCCAGACTCGCGATTTTCTGGAACCAAAATAGTGTCATTAAAAAGAATCAGGTTTGTAGGAGTACCCTCAACCTCAAATAAAACGCTTTTAGTTCCCGAGTCACTTGTACGAACAACAGCAGTTTTGCCGTCACTTTGCTTCTCTAAGGAATACTTCATGCCATGGAAGGTGACTGAGCCATCAACCGCTTGTTCATCCTGCTGTTTCTCATTAGCATAAGCGGACTGAGTCTGCTTTTGTTGCTGATTTGTAGATTCATCCTTAGCGCTTGTAGCGCAACGAACAATAAAGAACAGAGCAGTTAGTGCAACAATAGCCGCTAACACAAGCACAATAATCAATTTTTTGTTTGGAGGCTCAGGCGTGTTGTCAGCCTGTCGAGGACTCTGAGGAATTTGTGCTCCCTGACCTGCGCGCAGTGTTGAAATGTTCTTCAGGTCAACCGATGAAGCCTCAGGGGTCTTCTCGCCAGATGCACTTGTTCTCATGTGGTTTGCCATGCTTAAACCTCCCGACGCGCTTCAATTGCACGTCCCAATGTTACCTCATCTGCGTACTCAAGGTCTCCGCCCACAGGAAGTCCACTTGCCAATCGGGTGACCGTTACGCCAAGCGGATTGATGGTTCTGGAGAGGTACGTTGCGGTTGTTTCTCCCTCAACGTCCGGATTGGTTGCTAAAACCACCTCGGTAACGGTGCCGTCTGCCAAACGGGACAACAACTCACGCACATGGAGCTGCTCGGGACCAATCTTGTCCATAGGCGAGATAACGCCGCCCAAGACGTGATAAAGACCGTGGAAAGCACCAGTGCGCTCAATTGCCGATACATCCTTAGGCTCAGAGACCACGCAGATTTTGCTTTGATCCCTGGAAGAATCCAGGCAGATATCGCATTCGTCACGCGTTGCATAGTTGAAGCAAACGGGGCAAAAATGAACCTGCTGCTTAAGCTCCAAGATGGCCTGCGCCAAACGGCGAGCTTCCTCGGAATCAACCTCTAAAAGATGGTAGGCAATACGCTGAGCAGACTTTGGACCAATGCCTGGTAGACGACCCAACTCGTCAAGTAAGCGCTGCAGCGCGCGGCCATCATTTGTGGTATCAAACGCCATGGATTAGAACAGTCCTGGGATATTCAGTCCGCCGGTCACTGCGCTCATCTGGGCAGACGCCTGAGACTCTGCAGACTCAAGAGCATCGTTTACGGCAGCTAGAATCATGTCCTGGAGCATCTCAATGTCCTCAGGATCAATTGCCTCAGGATCAATAGTGATGCTAGTCAGGCGCAAATCGCCGGATGCGGTTACCTTAACAGCACCGCCACCAGCACTTGCGGTTGCCTGCATAAGAGAAGCCTTCTGCTGAGCCGCCAGCAGCTGCTCCTGCATTTTGCGAGCCTGAGCCATCATCTGATTGCGGTTCATGCCGCCCATGTTAAATCCACCACGTGCCATATGTTCTCCTATCGTCATATCTATTTTAGACAAGTTGCGCTTTTTGCGCTGGCACATAGAACGCTGCGCATCAAAGCGTCATATCGCGAGAAGTACTAGTTGTTTGCAAGATCTGCAGAAGCAGAAGTTCCAGCGTTCGAAGGCTCTGCTGTTTCTGAAGAAGTATCTGCGTCCGCCTTCTTCTCTACTGACAAAGAAATTGCTGGTCCAAATACCTTCTCAAGCATATCTGCCACGTTGTTGAGCTCTGGTGGAAGCGCAGAGCGAGCAGCAATGTCCTCTGGCGAGGCTGGTACAGGAGTTGGCTTTGGGTCCGGAGCTGGTTCGGGAGCTGGCGCAGCCGCAGGTGCAGATGCAGGTTGAGCCGCTGGTGCAGACGCAGGTGCAACTGGAGCTGGAACACCACCTTCAGCGGAGTTGTCCAAAACCGCAGCTACATCGTTATCGCTATAAGGAACCTGATCGTAGTCAGGGGCCTCAACTGGAGCTCCGCCAGACGCAGGTTCATCCCAAGGCATTGGATTAGACGCCTCAGGCGCTGAAACTGCTGGCACTGGAGCTGCAGGTGTGACAGGCGCAGCAGGTGCTGGTGCTGGAGCTGCAGGCACTGCTGGAGCTGGCTGAGTAACAGGAGCTGGCGCGGCCGCTGGCGCTGCAGGAGCAACCGGCGCGGCTGGCGCTGGAGCCGGTGTCTGAGCAGCGCGTTTCTCTCGCGAGATTGCCGTTGCAGCAAGGCTTGACTCAACATATTTGATACGGCGTGGACCCATGACCTGGGAAACGCACTCTTTTACAAACTCGGAAACTGCTGGCGTACTGAGCATCCTCATGGCAAACGAGGAGCCTTTAGGCAGGGTAACTACCAGTTCAGAGCCGTCATCAGACTCAAGCGTAGAACTGACCAGCAACGCTGCATGAGCAGCGTTCTTAGAGGTACAAACCTTGCCAACTTCTTTCCACTGTCTGACGAGAAGTGCATCTGCCTGGTCTACTTCTTTTGGCGCTGGCTTAGGCATTGGCTGCGAAGTTGGCTCTGCTGCGACTGACGTTGGTGCCGGAGCGGGTGCAGGCTGCGGTGTTGACGCAGGTGCAGGCTGCGGTGTTGGCGCAGGTGCGGGAGCCGAAGCTGGTGCAGGAACAGCAACTGGAGCCGGCGCAGGCGCAGATACTTGAGCTGCCACGGGAGTGGGAGCCGGCGCAGCGGCAGAAACTGGCTGCGGTACCGGAGCAGGTGCGGGAGCTACGGGTTTCTCGACAGCTGGAGTTGCGACAACACCGTTTGCCAGCTGCTGCTCAAGAACAGCTACCCTATCTGCCAGCGCTTCCAATGAAAGCTCCGTGTTAGGGCGTGCCAGCTTGGTAAACGCAACCTCCAGAACCAGTCGCTGGTTCACGGCTGTGCGCATCTGATTTGCAGCATCACCCAGAATGGACAGAACTCTGGAGAGTCGGTCAACTGAACCAAATGCCTGGGCTTCTTTAGTAAGTTGCTCGGTAGATGCAGAGGAATTTGCGAGAGCTGGAGAATCAACGCCCACAGCTGCGCAAACATAGAGATCCCTTACGTGAACAGCCAGCTCGCGCGTGAATTGCAACAGATCTTTGCCACTTTCAAACAGCGTGTTTACCGTGGTAAAAAGCGAAGAAATGTCTCGTTGAGCCAGAGCCATTGCCGCATTGTTAATAAGAGAGCCAGAAGACTGGCCCAAAACATCGCGAACCGTCTGCTCAGAAATGACGCCGCCGCCGTAAACGGAGAGCTGCTCAAGAGAAGAAAGTGCGTCACGCATGCCACCGCGTGCATGACGAACAATAAGGTCAATAGCTGCGTCTTCGTAGGTAAAACCCTCGTTTTTACAGACGCTAATCAGGTGCTCTGCCATCTCATCTGCAGCAATAGAGCGGAAATCAAAGCGCTGCACGCGGGAAAGAATGGTTGCAAGAATTTTTTGAGGATCGGTGGTACACATGATAAACGTCACGTGCGAAGGAGGCTCCTCCAACGTCTTGAGCAGGGCGTTAAATGCCGCCGAGGTAAGCATATGCACCTCGTCGATGATGTAAACCTTGCCCTTGCCGCGCACAGGAGCGTAACTAGCGCGAGAAATTATTTCTTCTCGCACGTTATCAACACCGGTGTTAGAGGCGGCGTCAATCTCAAAGACATCTGGGTGCTGACCAGCAGCAATCAGCTGGCAGTCCTCGCAAGTGCCATCAGGCAGATGACCAGGAGCCTCATGACAGAGAATAGCTTTTGCCAGCAAGCGAGCCATAGTGGTCTTACCTGTGCCGCGAGGTCCGCAGAACAGGTATGCGTGGCTGAGCTTTTGCTCCAAGACCGCTCGCTTGAGGGTGCCGACCACGTGCTTCTGGCCAACTACCTGCTCAAACGTTTGCGGGCGATACTTTGTATACAGTGATTCCATTCGTCCTCCGACGGCAGATTTTTCACTTTCAAGTATACCCTCTGAGTTGAAAGGGTTTCTCGCCAAACAAAAACGGGGCAGCCGAAGCCACCCCGATTCTGTACTCTGCGGTCTTTGCGCGAGCAAATACCTGCTACTCTGCAGCCTCTTCGGTTGCAGGTGCCTCAGCCTCAGCCTCAGCCTCAGCCTCTGGCTCTGCAGCTGGTGCGTTCTTAGCGAACTCAGCAGCACGCTTTGCCTTCTCAGCAGCCTTAGCCTCAGCAGCAGCCTTACGAGCAGCCTCCTGCTCAGCAGCCTTAGCAGCCTTTGCCTCCTTGGCAGCCTTAGCAGCCTCAAGAGCAGCATTTGCTGCGCCACCGAACTTATCGGCGAAGCGCTGGACACGTCCACCAGTATCGACAAGCTTCTGCTGACCCGTATAGAATGGGTGGCACTTGTCGCAGAGGTCAAGACGCATCTCTGGAACAGTTGCGTGTGTGGTCCAGGTGTTTCCGCAGGTGCAGCGAACAGTGCACTCTACGTACTCTGGATGAATACCTTGCTTCATGCAGGACTCCTTACATCGGCTCTGGTTTCCGACCAGAGCAGGGGTGTCTTTTTGAGCACGTGCTCAATCAAGACAATAAGCTGAAAAAGTATAGCAGAACAACACCTCTGTTGCTAGAAGTAGTTGGCGAGAAATTCACATTTTGTGCAGATAAATCTTGTGGCGACAACTTTAGAGATGCGCCTAATGGGCTAAAATCCAATACAACACAAAAGACAGCCCACAGCACCTTCGGAGGCATAATGTTTTTATCGATTGATGTAGGCAACACGCAAACTGCCATTGGTTTATTTGACAGTGAAGGCGCTATGGTGCGCGGCTGGAGAATGCCTACCGATCAAAGTGACACCTCCGATATTTTGCATGGACGCCTCTTCACGTTCTTCCAGAAAGATGGGCTAAGCCTTGCTGACGTTGAGGCTGGTGGACTTTCGTGCGTGGTCCCCGTTATCACACGTGCTTGGCAGCGCTGCTTTGAGCTGCTGCTTAACAAACCTCTGACTCGCATTAACGCGCTTTCCACGGATAAAATCCGCTTCAACATCCCCCACCCCGAACTTGTGGGTGCTGATCGCATAGCAAATTCTGTAGCTGCAACTGAGCGCTACGGTTATCCCGTTATTGTGGTTGATTTTGGCACCGCCACTAATTTAGACGTTGTCGATAAGGACGGCGTGTTCCGCGGAGGTGCTATTTCACCAGGTATTATGATCTCTGCAAACGCCCTCTTTGCGCGCGCAGCCAAGCTTTCTAGCATTCCTATCAAAGCACCTGAAACTGTCTTGGGTAACACTACAGAAAGTGCTGTTCAGGCAGGCATTGTAGTTGGAGCCGCCGCTCAGGCAGAGGGTCTGGTTGCCAGAACACTCAAAGAGCCTGGTATTGAGGGCGCAACTGTTATTGCAACAGGTGGTCTAGCAAATACCGTCAGCGAAGCAACGGATGTCTTTGATGTAGTTGATCCGCAGCTCACCATGCGTGGCATTTATCTGATCTGGAAGCAGTCTGCTCAGGCTGCCAAGTAGCTGACAACGCGGGATATTGCCGCAGCTACGTTCTGCAGCTAGACCAGCAGCTAGACCGCTGGAACTACCGAAGCTTCATCCTCGCTCACAAGGATTTCTTTGCCGTCCTTATCAACAAGGATGGCATGACCCCACACGTCAATACCGCCAAATCGAGCGGTCAGCGCAACAGTACCGTTTGGGTATACCTTGTTAACCTGCTGTCCAAGCAGAGGAACCATGTCAAAGTAGTCGCTCAAAATGAGTGCGATTGGCCCCGCAAAGCTCCGTGCACGCTTAACCTGCTGCTCCCACGTGCTTACGCTCTGAACTACCAGCCCAGATACCTTTTTAGCGAGAAGTTCTGTGTTGTCTACAGCATCAAACGTCAGGCTCAGTACCTTAATGTCTGCGACAACGCTTACTACAGCAAACATACCCTCTTGATAGCCAGCAGTAGCCTTAATTGTGGCTACTAACTGGTCTTTATAGCAGATATCGTAAGGCCAGCGGATACCAAAGCCCTCATCTGCTGCACGTAAGAACTGACAGACTCCTAGCGCTACAACGTATGGAACCGCAGGTACATAGGGCATCGAAACCTCAAGGCGTACAACGGTTGCAACCTCAAGGGATTTCTCGCCAGCCGGTGTGGACGCTGGTGCAGAAGCTAGCTCGGAAGCGGATTCACAGCACTTGTCTTGACTCTGAGCAGCGCATTCCTGCACGTCAAAGGCACGGAATACAAACTCGCCCGTTTGTGCGCCGCTGCGTGCCAGCTCTAGAGCTTCTTGTGCTACTCCCACGTAATGGCTCCCAGATCCTCGGTTACGTGACCAACGCGCTGGTCAGGAGGGGCAATCTCCACACCGCCATGAGAGAAGAAGCGCACAGGATCGTGCATCAGGTCCTCCATGGGAACAAGCACGTAATCACGCTCGCCCATGCGTGGATGAGGCAAAGTAAGGTGTTTACCTGCGTGCTGCTCACCCTCAATCCACAGAAGGTCGCAGTCAATAGTGCGAGGACCATGGCCCTCCTCGCCCTTCTTGCGGGTACGGTTAAGAGCGTTTTCTACCTCAAGCAACTTGTCCATCAGCACAAGCGGATGAAGTTCAGTTCTAATCTCGGCAACGGCGTCTACCACAGGTGTAGCAATTCCGTACGCAGGCTCAGTCTCATAGGCGTGGCTGACCGAAACAACGCAGGTCAGTGGAATCTCGTCAATAAGCTGCGTTGCGCGTGCCAGATATCCCACGCGGTCTCCCACGTTAGAACCAAGTGCCACAAATCCCTGACGGGGGTCGTGCTCGGTCATAGCCCAATAGGCGTTGATCGCCTGAGCCGTTCCTGCAACATCGTGAACGCGCAGGATACGGGCGCCGTTGGTGATGGCAGCAATGCAGATTGCATGCGTAGCTGCGTCGCGCTGCGTAGCCTCAGTTACGCCAGAAACGGCACCAACAAAGCGCTTTCTGGATACAGCGCAGAGCAGCGGATATCCCATAGAAACCATCGAGCGAGTAGCGCGCTGAATAACCACGTCCTCGTCAGCAAACTTGTCAAAACCTGGACCCGGGTCAATGCAGATGCGATCCTTGGAAACGCCCGCACGCATCAAACCACGAGCTTGATCACCCAAAAAGCCCATAATCTGGCGCATGATAGGCGCCTCTTCAGGCAAAGTAAAACGGCGCTGGGAACTCAACGTGCGTGTCTCAGCTCCTGTAGCTGCAACTCTAGCAGCGGCACTACCCGTAGGGCGAGAAGGACGCATGTCGTCGAGCTGCACCTGCTTGCGCTCAACACGAGCACCAAGGCCTTCCTTGTTCCAGTGCACCACAATGCAGCCACAGTCAGATTCTGCAGCTACGGCAACCATCTCTGGATCGGTAAAACCAGAAACGTCGTTGATGATTGAAGCTCCAAGGCGGACGCACATCTTTGCTACCTCGGCGTGGCGTGTGTCAATGGATACAATTGCACCAGCTGCTACTAACGCGCGTACCACGGGTACTACACGCTCAGCCTCTTCTGTAGGCAGAACAGGCGTATGACCACCTGGACGGGTAGACTCTCCCCCAACGTCAATGATGTCGGCACCTTCATCCAACATCTGCAATCCACGAGCAATTGCAGCGTCTGGATCATAGTTTTTTCCGCCATCAGAAAACGAATCTGGAGTGACGTTAAGAACGCCCATGATTCTAGGGCGCGCCAACGAGATTGTATGAGTTCCACATTGCCAAGTGTTGTAGCTTTGACGAAGCATGAATCCTCCTTGCCAGCTATGAATGTTTCTATTGTAGCGGTATTGACGGCCGTTGCTCGTATACCATGGATTTATTGAAAGTTTATTGCCGCAAACGCACCGCTTGGCACCACGACCGAAGTGCAGAGTGCGTCTTATCCACGGCAACTGCGATACAAACCGCTGCAACCTAAACCACCAGGTCGCAGCATGAAAGAGGAGCTATGAGCGATACTCAAGAGTACAAACTGATTTCCTGGAACGTCAACGGCCTGCGCGCTGTGCTCAAAAAAGAGCCTTCCTTCACAGAAATTTTTGAAACCATAAACGCTGATGTATTTGCACTTCAAGAAACTAAGTTGCAGGAAGGCCAGGTTGAGCTGGATCTTCCTGGCTATGTTCAAACCTGGAACTACGCAGACAGAAAAGGCTATTCCGGCACAGCGGTTTTCTCGCGAGAAACCCCTCTACAGGTAATTCGCCAGATTGGATGCCCTGTTGCTGACGACGAGGGCCGTGTCTGTGCACTGGAATTTGAGAAGTTCTGGTTTGTATGCGTATACACGCCAAACTCAAAAGACCAGCTTGCACGCTTGGATGAGCGTCTTGAGTGGGATCAGCACTATCGTGAGTTCTTAGCCAAGCTGTCTGAGCAAAAACCAGTGATTACCTGCGGCGATTTTAACGTTGCCCACAACGAGATTGACCTTAAGAACCCTTCATCTAACAGGCAAAACGCAGGTTTCTCGGACGAGGAGCGCGAGAGCTTTACCAAACTTTTAGACGCAGGCTTTACCGATACGTTTAGGTACCGCCACCCTGACATGACCGGCGCTTACAGCTGGTGGAGCTACCGCTTCAACGCGCGCAAGAACAATGCCGGCTGGCGTATTGACTACTTCCTGGTCTCTGACTGCATTGCTGAGCAGGTCAAAAGCGCATCCATCTTGAGTGAGGTCTACGGCAGCGATCACTGCCCCGTTGAACTGGGCATTGAGCTGTAGTCCGTGCAGGTGGCGAGAAGACCGGTCTTCTCGCCAGGGTTGCCTCAAGATGGCGGCCGTGATTAACTAGAGTTGTCGATTGAGATTCAAAGGAGCACGTCATGCGCATTACTTGCGACGTCCATACTCATAGTCTGTACTCAAGGCACGCCTATTCAACCGTTGAGGAGAACGTTCGTGCAGCTTCTGAGCGTGGATTTGAGCTGCTGGGAATCACCGATCACTTCTCGTCCATGCTGTATGACCAGCAGACTATCAAAAACTTCCAATTCTTTATGAATACCGCCATTTGGCCAGAAACCTGGTACGGAGTGAGGCTACTTCACGGTGCTGAGGTTGATATTGTTGACCTTGAGGGCAATCTGTTCGCCTACGATATTACCTTTGACCAGGGAATTAATGGCGATAAACTCCGCCAGCCTCATATTCTTGGTGAGCATATCCTTGGTACCTGCGATTATGCTGTTGCCAGCATTCACAGCAAACAGTGGGCGGCCGGTGCCTCTCAGAAACAAATTACCCAGATGTATGTAAATGCGCTGGATAATCCACATGTGTTGATTCTTGGTCACCTTGGCCGCAGCGGTTTAGACTTTGATGTTCCGGCTCTTGTCAGAGAATGTCGTGATCGTGGCAAACTTATTGAAATGAACGAGGCTACGCACGACGAAGGTCAACGTGAAGTTGCTATTGAGCGTTGTCGTGTGATTGCAGAAACCTGCGCTGAGCTGGGATGTAAGATTTCCTTTGGCTCAGACGCTCATATTGCAACCCGCATTGCTGACGCGCATTCTGTTATCAAGCAGCTGGAAGAGATTGACTTCCCCGAGGAGCTTATGGCTTGTCGCGATGCCCAGACGTTTTTGGGCACTATCGCTGATGCTAAGATTCCAGCCTCTAAGCAGGGATATTAAGCTGAACAACTGCAGCTTCAATAACATTGCATACAGAAAAAGCCGCGTTTTCACGCGGCTTTGTTGTTTGTGGTCAGACGGTTTTCTCGCCCGTTGGGTTTCTCGCCTGTTGCAACACTTATTTCATTGCAGCAAGAGTCTTTTCCCAGGCAGCAAGTGAGCCAACGCAGGTCTGGTATGCAACGCAGTAACTCACGCGCAGCCAGCCTGGGCAGCCGAACGAATCGGATGGAACAGGGAGCAGCTCAAACTGCTTAGCTACATCGCAGAATGCCTGAGCATCTCCACCAGGAGCACGAACCCACAGGTAGAATGCGCCATCAGGCTGAATGTACTCGTAGCCAAGCTTGGCGAGGCCCTGAGTCAGAACTTCACGATTCTTTGCATAAGCCTCAACATCTGATGGCTCATCAACGCAGTCAATAATGACGCGCTGGAAAAGCGCTGGCGCACAAACAAAGCCCAGCAGTCGAGCAGCACCAGCACAAGCTGCGTAAATCTCCTTCTGATCTGGATTAGAAGCAGGTACCAGCACCCAACCAATACGCTCGCCAGGAAGCGAGAGAGACTTGGAGTAGGAATAGCACACAATGGTGCGCTCGTAGATATCGGGGACCCAAGGAACCTCAATGTCACCAAAAACGATCTCTCGATAAGGCTCATCAGAGATGACGTAAATGTCAGTACCCAGCTCAGCGGAGCATTTGCGGAGCATGTTGGCAAATGCATTCAGATTTTCCCTGGTGTACACAGCACCAACAGGGTTATTTGGAGAATTGATAATCACCGCGCGAGTCTTAGGCGTTAGAGCTGCGCAAACCGCGTCAACATCAATCTGGAAGGTTTTCTTATCGGCCAGAACTTCAACACAAGTTGCCTGAGCGTGATCAATCCACACGCGATACTCAGGGAAATAAGGCGCAATAACAATAACCTCTTCACCTGGTGAAACAATAGAATTGATTGCCAGTGAAACGGAAGCTGCGGCTCCACAAGTCAAGATAAGATCGTTGGCTTGAGCTGCGTGGTCTCCAAAACGGCGGCGCAATGACGCAGCAATTGCCTCTCTAGCTTGAGGGATGCCAATTGCAGGCGTATAGCTGTGAACCTGCTGAGGAGGAAGCTGCATTGCAGCCTCAATAGAAGTGCGAACAACCTCAGGAGCAGGTACAGAAGGGTTGCCAATTGAGAAATCAAACACGTTCTGAGCGCCAATTTCAGCGCGACGCTGTGCAGCGTAACCTGCAATCTCGCGAATTGCAGACTTTTCCGCTCCATACGCAAGACTTTTTTGGTTAACCATGGTTTCTCAATCCTTTCAAAGCCTCTGTGGTTTCTAAACATTTAACAGGTACTTGTGAGCTTTAGATTATTCGTAAACAGAAGGCTTTAACACGCCAACATAAGGCAAATTGCGGTAGCGCTCAGCATAGTCAAGGCCGTAACCAACAACAAACTTGTCAGGTACATGCGTGCCAACGTAGCGAGGATCAATAGCAGGACGCTTACCCTCAATATCCTTGACCAGGAAGGCAGCAATCTCAATAGACGCGGGGTTACGAGACTTGAGCATACGCACCAGATAAGAGAGAGTTAAGCCAGAATCCAGGACGTCCTCAACAATAATGACGTGACGGCCTTCAATCTTAGTATCAAGATCTTTTACAATGCGCACAACGCCAGAACTCTTTACGCCGTCACCGTAGCTGGAAACAGCCATAAAATCAATGGAAAGCGGGCATTCAATGGCGCGCATAACGTCAGCCATAAACACAACGGCTCCGCGAAGAACAGCAATTACCAGGGGGTTTTTATCCGCGTAGTCACGCGTAATCTCTGCACCCACCTTCTTGACAATGTCCTTAATGTCCTGCTCGTCAAGAAGAATCTCCTGAATATCGGGGTGAAGCTCCGCCATTACTGGCTCCTCTCAAATGGCTTGTGTCCAGAATAGATGTTCAATTCTAGCAGCTGTTTTGTATCTTGCGTACATTTTACTCGTTCATCGGGACGAATTCCTGCAACCCACACTACATGCCCACGAATATTTGTACGCACAATAGGCATCATACTCCTGGATTCAACGGGAACGCCCGCCTCGCCCAGCAGGTCAGAGATCTTTTTTGACTGCCCATGCATGCCCAGGGGCTGCATGGTATCCCCTGCTTCAGGCCCTGAAACCCACAGGCTGCCGCCATGAACTGAATCTACCCCACAGGCGCGTGCGTCGAGAAGAACCGATTCTCCTAACCATTCCTGGCTATGTGCGGTTGCATAGGACACGACGTCAAAGCCGTGCTCCACAGGAAGAATGCGCGCCGAAAGCACTCGGCCGTCTGCCAGCTCCAACGTTCCCGGAACCGCAAGGTGCTCGCCAAACGTTGCTGCAGCGTGCGGCGTAGCTGCAGGTTCGCCGTTGGTCGCGGCCACAACGCCCGCGCCGCCCGCCGTGCCCGCGCCAACTGTGCCGCCCGCTGTGCCCGAGCCAGCCACACCCGCACTCGCACTTCTCGCCGCGTCCGCGTTCCTCGCGGCACCTGCGCTTCTCGCCGCATCCGCACTCCTTGCGGCACCCGTAAACGAGAACGTCACGATGCCCAGACGAACGCGCGCCTCAAGGTTTTGCGGCAGGTTAGCCACGCCAACTCCCGCAGCAACTGCTTTGAGCACGTCGTCTACGTGCCTAAACTCCAACCAAGCCTCAGGAATCAGCTGTCTGGCAACAATCCTCACCACGCGACGAGCAATCACCACGTCGGTAGAACTTAGCTTCAATGCGTCAACTACCAGCGAAGACTTGCTCTTACGCAGCGTGATCTGCCTCAACTTACGAGCGGCCTTCGTCTCAAGATAGTTGTCTTCGTCGGTCATCAAATCTGCAATTTTGCATACCGATTGCACCAACAACGGGTTTCTCGCCTTAAGGAGCGGAAGCACGTTATGGCGCATATACGCACGTAGATAGTGGGTGTCAGTGTTAGTGGCGTCCTCGTGCCAGTCCAGGCCGCGAGCCTTCAGCCAGTCTTTGAGCTGGTCATGCGTGTAGTCAAGCAGCGGACGATAAATCAGCCCACGATGTCTGGGAATTGACGCCAGGCCGCTCATTCCGGACCCGCGCATCACATTCATCATGAACGTCTCCGCGCGATCGTCTGCCGTATGCGCCGTCAAAATCTTTGCCTTCTGTCGAGAAACCCCCTGCTTATCACAAAGTTTTTGAGCAAGCTCTCGCGCAGCGTCATACCGCACCTGACGACCAACTTCTTCCACGTTGCCGTCACGCTCCTGCGCGCGTTTTGCCACGTCCACGCGCAGCACGGTGCAAGAAATACCCAATGAGTTGCAAGTCTCTTGGACAAAGTGCTGGTCGGCATCAGCGTCTGCTCCGCGCAACAAATGGTTTACGTGCAGTACATGCAAACGCTCTTGTGCAACACTTACAAGACCTGCGCCATCACCAAGATCAAGCGGCTGTGTAACTGCCATGTGGAGCAGTGCCATCGAGTCAGCTCCACCCGAGACCATCAGAATGACGGGCGCCTCCGCCTGGCCTCGGTGCTTGTCCTCTACCTGACCTAGGCGCAAGTCTTCTGCCTGGCCTTTTGCAGCAAGAGCGTTCTTTTTATTGAAGTATGTGTGTACGGATGGCACTTAGCACCAATTTCTGTCCGGTGTGTTTGTTACAGTTATACCCGAAAGTTACTCAGTAGAAAGAAATTCATGAATCCCACGTTTCGCCTACATATTCTTGCCAGCGGATCAAAAGGCAACTGCAGCCTGCTAGAAACGCCTGACAGTCTCATTATGATTGATTGCGGAATCTCTAGAGCAGAGATTCAGCGCAGGTCTAAAGAGCTGAACGTTAACCTAGCTACGCTTATAGCTATTTTTATTACGCATGAGCACACAGACCACGTTGCAGGGCTTCCTGTAATCAGTAGAACGTTCGATGTTCCTGTGTTTGCCACACCAGGAACTGCCGCTGCGCTTTCAAAAAAGTCTTGTTCAAGTGTCACATTTACGCTTGTAGAGCAGACTGGCTCTGTTCATATTGACGCCGCACCGGACGTTGAAGTAAGCACGTTTCCAACCTCACACGATGTTTGCGAGCCCATGGGCATGCGCTTTGATTTTCTCGCAGGTCCTGATAGGCGCATCGTAGACTCCGTGGGCTACTGCACCGATACGGGTATCCTTACACCAAAAGCTTTTGAGTGCCTTTCTGACGTACGCATTCTTGCCATCGAGTCCAACCATGACACAAACATGCTGCTCACGGGACCCTATCCGTACGTACTCAAACAACGCGTCCACGGAGACTCCGGCCACCTGTCAAACGAGTACACCGCGCAGGCGTTGCCGCAGCTAGTTGGACCTAATACGCGCCGCGTAGTTGGCATGCATCTCTCTCACGAGAATAACCGTCCAAGCGTTGCGGTAAGAACGCTTGCAGAGGCAGTGGGCGCACAACCGCTCAACGATGCGTTTACCGAGGCGCAGACTCATGACGGCTCTCTTACTATTTGTGTGGCCAGCCAAAATTGGCCAATGTCGTTCTAACTGCACACCTCAAGTCTCAAGACAACAAAAAAGCGAGAAAATCTAAGCAACTTTAGATTTTCTCGCGCTTGATAACACCTGGTAATCGCGCCATGCGTTAATGATGTGATTACACATCAACTGGAACTACGTATGTAACACCATACGCAATTAGTCAATGGCAATCTTTGTAACGCTAGCCTGCTGAGTCTGCTTTGGAACCGTAACGGTCAAGATGCCTCCGTCAAGCTTTGCAGAAAGACCTTCTCGAGCTGCGTCCTTCAGATAAACACCACGAGTTGCTTTCCACTCAGAGGACTCTTTATGCAGGTAGTTCTTAGCCTTCTGCTCCTCAGATTCCTTACGAGCAGCGGTAATTGAAAGCCTACCCTCATTGAGCTCAACATCAATGTCCTCTTTAGAGACACCAGGAAGCTCAGCTGTTATCACGTAAGACTGGTCTGCATCCTCAACGTTCATAATAAATGCATCAGATGATACGGAAGAAAGCGCAGAATAAGGCGAATCAAAGAAAGAATCCAACGATCCAAAAGGCCAAGCGCTTAGATTCCTTGCGATACGATCATAGGGAACTACATTTTTCATAGTAACCACTCCTTTACTGGTAGATGCCTGTATTGGCATTTCATTGTTCGTAATTTGTTGTACCCTACTATCGTAAATTTATACAAAAATTTTTAGACTTTCTAAGTCTTTATGACTTAGATTAACCAGCCATTTTATATATACAAATAGAGAAAAGAGTTGTCGCACAATCAAAAAGTATGCACAGAGACAAAAGCTGCGGTATTATTACACTAATGAGACTACGACAAAAGGGGCTATCGTGGATACCTCAAGTGACGTTCAAAATAACCCTTCTTCAGACAATCAGGAGACTGTCTCCCATCTAGATCAGTCTGGATCATTAGAACAAACTTCAGCTAATGTTAGCTCACACTCTCATTTTGCCGGTCAACACGTATCTGTTAGCCAAGCTACTGTTTCTGAAACAGAAAACTCTCAAGCTCAGGCTACACCAGCATCTCAATCACCAAAACAACCTTACGTTCACCAGCGTCGAGCTCACAAAACCGTAGAACCTATTAGCGATTTTTCTCGTCCTGATGAAGAGGAAGTTTCCACCTTACATGATTCCAGCTTTACCTTGGGCAAAAGTGGCCGCGGTAGTAGAAACTGGAAAAAAGCTAATGGAGAAATAGCCCAGCTTAGAAAAGACCTTCATTACGGTCAATATTTGCAAGTTCCTAAGGGACAACGTGATATTTTTGCAAAGAAAGAACGCAGGTCAAATGCTGGCTCTCTTATTGCTGCAGTGATTGTTTTAATCATCATAGCTGTTGTAATTTATTTCTTATGGACTTGGATGTCCACTAACTGGGGCGTCGCTATTAGATAAATTCTTATATCTTGCCTCATAGATTGCATAGTGCTCTTAGGCTTTTACCGTAAGAATAAAGGCATCTCTTGCAGTGTGGTCTTCAGACTCAAGCAAAAGCTTAATTTTGTTGTGGTATGGCGGCAATACGGTTAAGGAAGAATTCTCTTTAGTAATTGCTTCTACTGTGGCCAAACGCTCGGGTATAGCGTATGTTTTCTCCTTAATTGCCTTTTGATCTATGCTCTTACCATTAACCACCAAAGACGCCAACTGCGTAGTGCTATAAGAAGTATAAGAGCCACTAATGCTCAATAGCTCTATTTGAGCAACGCCAATATACTCGCCAAATTTTGTGAGAACTTCACTTTGCTCTTTAAAAGAAATACGCACATATGTTGCAGCTACAGGACTAAAGTCGTAGGTATAGACAATAGTTTTTTGAGAAACTGGAGCTGTGGTTTCTTGAACATCAACCGCGATCCAATCTCTACCATTTTCTGAAATCTCTAGTGCAATTGTCCCTGGTTTAGGCACCCTTATTTCATCTGAGCCTGCAAAGAAATGAATTTTTGCATATCCAAAACGTTGCTGCGTAGCATATGCATACGTGATTGATGAAAGCTCGTGTTGTTTCTGCTGTTGCCTGTATGAAAGACGGTAAGCAATATCGTCTTTTTGATCTTGAGTTTCTTTTGTATCTGAACCGTCATGCCCCACTTCTTCAAAACCGTGTAATGAAACACTTGCACTTGAAGCTATGTCTTGACCAAGCATGAGCTGTTCTTGTTGTATGCGAATGCTAGCAGTAACCAACAAATGAGAACCAAATACATTTGCCCTACCAGTTATAACAACCGTTCCCTCATGGTCAAAAGCATCTTTAGGAGCAGCGTCCCAAGTAACTGGAAGAAGGGTCTGTAATATGGTTCCATCAGCTTGAATTACAGGACGCGCGTCTGGAAGCTGGGGTTTTTGTCCAACAGGAGTGGTAGCTGAATAATTTAATAAAGCAACAATATTGTTAAGCACAACAACAACTACTGAGATACGGGTCCCTGCAACGTCTCCATAAATAACAAATGTTCCTGCAGAATTGCACTTCTCGACATCAAAATCATCCCAGATAACTTCCTCGTCTTTTATGGTGCCATCGCTATAACAAACCTTAACCCACTGGGGCAAGACTACTGAACTTCCCAATTTGACATACAAAAAGCGAGAATAAAGAAGACTTTTTACCTCTTTTTGGCAAGTTTTCTTTCTATCAACTGCAGAAACGGGAATGGTTACTAAAGCTGATTCCAGACCCTCGGATGAAATGCGTATATCAACTTTGCCTGGAACTTCGGCAGCCTGGACTATACCTACCAGCTGACCCGAAAACGCATTTCTATTGTTGTCTTGATATGATTGATGGTCTGGAGAGCTTCCATTATCCAAACCAACCAATCTGCCAGCTCCAGAAACCTCAAAAGTTACCTTATTGTCTGCATCTGGTACTTGATTGCCGTCTTTATCAACAATATCAACGGTCACGTATAACAAATCAGAGCCATTTGCACTCAGCGTTTCTCGATTAGGAGAAGCAATAAGCTTGTTGGGGTTTCCAGTGGTAATGAGTGTCTGACGACCCTCCCAGCTTGAAGTATCAACTACATTTCCTGCTTCATCGTAAGCTTCAGCCGAAATGACTCCTTCAGCATAAGGTACTTTCCAAGTTAAATATAAATTTTTGGACTCATCATTGCTTTTATCAGGACCTTCATAAATCTTATATGAAAAGCCATTTATAGAAGTGCTTTTAGTAGTAAATGACTTTAATCCTAAGTCTTTTCTTTCTGTTGACCCCTTTTGCGTAAAATACAATCTCACGGCTTGTGCATCTGTATAAACTACAACATCAACCGTGCCGTCAGGATTTTTATAAATTACATTTTTGTTCCACGCAGGAAGAAGATGCAAGGTGTGAACAGAATCATTCCATTGACTTTGGTAAAAATAATACGAATCCTTGGGTAATCCAGCAGTATCAACAATGCCAAAATACGAATTCTTTGGAGAAGGCCATCTACCTTTTGCTCCTGAATCAACGCCATTCCATGGCGTTGGCTCTCCTAGGTAATCAAAGCCCGTCCAAACAAACTCACCAGCAATAAAATCTCTTATTAAAACGTCGTACCAGGCTTGAGAGGCATAGTGGCCCCAATCAACACAAGAGTAATCATAAGCCGACAACTGTTGAGAAGCATCGTCTACACCATATGTATGGTAGATACCTCGACTATTAACTGAAGAAGCGGTTTCAGAGCCAATGAGCTTCCAATCTGGATGCAGGTTGTGAAGCCAATCATATATAGCGCCCCCTGCATAATTCAGGCCCACAAGACCGTTTGCATCTGCTATAGCTTGAGGATTAAGTTCACTTGAACAAAGTCTCAGTTGATTGTCGGCTGTAGTAATTGGCCTAGATTGATCAGCTGCTTTTGCCCACGCAATAAGGTCAGCTTGTACTTGTGGCAAATGAGAAATTCCTAGAGTTCCTTCTGTCATTTCATTGCCAAGAGACCACATCACAATAGAAGGCGCATTGTAATCTCGATTAATGCTTGATTCCAAATCAAATTGCGCCCAAGTCTTGCTACTCTTTGCGCCAATTAACTCCGATTCACCCATTTCTTTAGAGAAAAATCGGGCGTAATCATTGCTATTACCATTCTTATGAGATGTCCATCCATCAAAAAACTCATAATCAAGCAACATTCCCTGTGTGTTGCATGCTGCAACAAGCTCTTTACACGGGGTATTATGAGAAGTTCGAATTGCGTTGACGCCCATTTGCTTTAGAATCTGAATCTGGCGATTTATTGCATCTGCATAAGAGACTGAACCCAACGCTCCTTGATCTTGATGCAGGCACACACCTTTAATTTTGATGCGTTTACCGTTAAGCGAAAAACCTTTTTGCGCATCAAAACTAAAGAATCTAAAACCAAATGTTGTCTCGTAAGTATCAACAATATTGTTATCAACTAAAACCTGAGTGCGCACAACATAAAGATGAGGGCTTGTAATGTCCCAAAGCTTGGGTGCTTCTGTAGTTATAGCAGTTACAGTAAATGTATCTGTGGAGCCAGCGCCAATGCTGCGCTCCGTGTTAGCTGACGCAATCTTTTGCTCAGGCGTTTCTCCGCACAAGTAAATAATTTGTTTTATTTGCGCAGATACAGCAGTTTGTAGCGAATTAACAACTGTTGTTGTCAGCTGAACAGAGGCGTTGCCACCAAGCTCTGAAGATAGATTGGGGGTGGCAATTTTTACACCATCTTTTTGCACGTAGATTGGATGGGTCACTATCAAATCAACATCTCGCCCAATGCCAGCGCCAGAGTACCAACGGCTATTTGGTACTTGCGCGTTCACACGTACGGTAATGGTGTTGTATTCACTGAACTTAATATATTGCGTAATGTCAAAAGCAAATGGTGAATAGCCATACGGATGCGTACCCAACAAATGACCGTTCACCCAAACTGTTGAATCCATGTAAACGCCGTCAAAATCTAGGCGAAAATACTTATTTTTACATTCTTGATCAACTTGAAACGTTTTACGATACCAAGCCTCGCCACCTAATTTATAGGCACTCTGCGCTTCACCTGATGTAGTAAATGGTTGGGTGATACTAAAATCGTGCGGAAGGTTTACCAAGTCCCATAAAGAGTCATCATAAAAAATATTTTCTGCACCGCTGGCATTACCTAATTTAAATTTCCAGTCTGTGTTCAAGTGCTGGACTCTTTCTGAAGAGCCTGTTACAGAGCTCATGCAGACCGTCTCAGGTGCAGAATTCATCTGTTCGGTTACTTGAAGTTTCACCTCGGACGACTCCCCTTCTGAAGACACTAGTTAATGAGCAAGACTTCAAAAGTAGTTTAACTCCAAGGATCTCTTTCAAAAAGAGGCTCACTCATGGGACGACGATCTGAATATGGATCGTATCCATCATCATCCTCATTTTCAGCACGAACAAACTCGCTATCTACTTCCTGAGACTTCTTAGGTGTAAGACTATTTTGCTTTTCTGCCCTTTGAGGAGCAGCGCCGCTTTGCGACGCTGCGTCCTTTGGGTTAACTTTGTCATGTTGGTGGGTCTCTACAGCCTTATCACACATGCGCAGCCTCACTTACTTCTTGCGAGCAACCAAGTTGCCGTTCTCGTCAGTATCAACTAGAACAGTATCGCCCTCATGCAGCTCACCTGCAATAATCAAGTTTGCTACCTGATCAACAACGCGACGCTGAATCAGTCGCTTCAGAGGACGAGCACCGTAAACAGGATCCAGACCATCAAGAGCCAGCGACTGCTTTGCAGCCTCGGAAAGCTCCAGCGTCATGCGCTCGTTAGCAAGCCTGCTACGAACATCCTTGAGCTGAATGTCCACAATACGCTCGATGTCCTCAAGGCCCAGAGGCTGGAAGACAACCACGTCATCGATACGGTTCAAGAACTCAGGACGGAAGGAACTGCGCAGCGCCTCCATGACCTGCTTTCTGGACTCTTCGGTGAGGCCCTCTTCACCAGCACCAGCAATGAACTGCGAGCCAACGTTACTGGTCATGATAATGATGGTGTTCTTGAAGCTTACTACCCTACCTTGACCGTCCGTCAGGCGACCGTCGTCCAGAACCTGCAGCAAGATGTTGAAGACGTCAGGATGAGCCTTCTCCATCTCATCCAGCAAGATGACGGAGTATGGATGCCTACGAACTGCCTCGGTGAGCTGGCCGCCCTCGTCATAACCCACGTATCCTGGAGGTGCGCCAATCAGTCGCTGGACCGAGAACTTCTCCATGTACTCAGACATATCAATGCGGATCAGCGAGCGCTCGTCATCAAACAGCAGCTCTGCCAGCGCCTTTGCCAGCTCGGTCTTGCCCACGCCGGTTGGGCCCAGGAAGAAGAAGCTGCCCAGAGGCTTATTTGGATCTGCAAGGCCTGCGCGAGAACGACGGACTGCTGCAGCAACTGCGGAAACAGCGTCGTCCTGACCAATAACGCGCAGGTGAAGCTGGTCCTCAAGGTTCTTGAGCTTGTCCATCTCGCCCTGCATCATCTTGGACACAGGTACGCCAGTCCACGAAGAAACTACCTCGGCAATCTCGTCCGTGGTGACCTCTTCTTTGAGGATTCCGCCGTCTTCCTGCTTGGCGAGAAGGGCTTTTTCTGCCTCATCGTATTTACGCTCAAGCTCTGGAATAGTGCTGTAACGAAGCTCAGATGCCTGCGCCAAATCACCCTCGCGGGTCACGCGTTCCATCTGCGTCTTTGCGTCCTCAATCTGAGACTTCAAGTCCTGTACCAGGTCAATTGCGCCGCGCTCGTTCTGCCAGTTGGCCTTCATGCCATCCAGCTTCTCCTGCGTTGTAGCAATTTCTGCACGAAGGTTCTCTAGGCGCTCCTTAGAAGCAGCGTCCTCCTCCTTCATCAGGGCCTGCTCCTCAATCTGCATCTGAGTGAGCTGACGATCAACCGCATCAATCTCTGCTGGCATAGAGTCAAGCTCCATACGAAGCCTTGATGCCGCCTCATCTACCAGGTCAATTGCCTTATCTGGCAAGAATCGGTCAGAAATGTAGCGGTTAGAGAGGTCTGCCGCTGCAACCAAAGCGGAGTCCGTAATACGAACGCGGTGGTGCTGCTCGTACTTCTCCTTAAGGCCACGCAGGATAGAGATGGTGTCCTCAACAGTAGGCTCGGAGACAAGCACGGTCTGGAAACGACGTGCAAGAGCAGCGTCCTTCTCGATGTACTTGCGGTATTCATCCAGCGTAGTGGCACCAATTGCGCGGAGCTCGCCACGGGCAAGTGCTGGCTTCAAGATGTTGCCAGCGTCCATGGAACCCTCGGAAGCGCCGGCGCCCACGATGGTGTGAAGCTCGTCGATGAAGAGGATAATCTGGCCGTTAGACTTGGCCACCTCCTTTACCACGCTCTTCAAGCGGTCCTCAAACTCACCACGGTACTTTGCGCCTGCTACCAGGGCAGACATATCAAGCTCAACAAGCTCTTTGTCGCGCAGGGTGCTTGGAACGTCGCCAGAAACAATGCGCTCTGCCAGGCCTTCTACAATTGCGGTCTTACCAACACCAGGCTCGCCGATAAGAACAGGGTTGTTCTTGGTGCGACGGCTCAGAACCTGAATGGTGCGACGGATCTCTTCGACGCGGCCAATAACTGGATCAAGCTTTCCCTGGCGAGCAAGATCGGTCACGTTACGACCGTACTGCTCCAAGGCCTCAAACTGCGGCTTTGCGTCCTGAGAGGTTACGCGCTCATCGCCACGAAGCTCGTTGTAGACCTCTTCCACACGCTTAGCGGTAACGCCGGCGTCGCGTAGGATTCTACCTGCGTCGGTGTTGTCATTTGCCAGCGCAGTAAGCAGGTGCTCAGAGGTAACGTAGGAATCTCCCAGCTTGGTGGCAAGCTTCTCGGCCTCGTTAATAACCTTGAGAAGGTCATTGCCAATGCCAATCTGTGCTCCACTTACCTTTGGAGCCTTGGAAATTGCCTGGTCTACCTGCGTAGCAATTGAGTCAGGGTCTGCGCCAATCTTCTCCAAGATAGAACGCAGGTTGCGCTCGTTACTATCAAGCAGCGCCTTGAGCAGGTGCGCTGGTGCAACCTCGGAAGCCTCTGCATCGCCAGCAATACCAAGAGCTGCCTGCAGCGCTTCCTGGGCGGTTACGGCCCATTTATCTAGTCTCATAAAATCACCCTCCTACCCCAAACAAAAATCGTGCCGGGGACTGAATCTTCATCAGATTCTATATACCCCCAAGCACGACTTTTAATACATATCTAAGTGTGTTTGTAGTAGATTTTCTTATTGCACTATGCTGAGCTTTTTCACCACTCAGCTTTGAACTTTTACAGCCCTATCCTGCGTCTTATTGCCCCTAAAATTCTGCCTCTTTATAGACAAGATTTTGCTCAGCTTCCATTGTCGAGAAAAACTCACCAGGTGTAAGCACTGGAATATCCGAACGAGTAAAATCCGCCACATTTCTTGTGACGATACAGTCTGCCTTTATCTTTTTAGCTGCCCGCCAAATAAGACAGTCCTCAAAATCTTGCCACTGCTCATCAAGCGCATTCGAAATGTCTGCACCATCAATAGAACATACATTGAGCAGCGGAAATACCTCTTTTAGTATTTTTTGCATGCGGTCAGAACCATGAGCCTTAGCGCCAACATAGTAAAGATCCGTGTATGACTGAGCTGCTATCCACAGCTCAGCATCTCTGAACTGCTTCATTATGAAAAGCTTTTTAGCGTCAGCAACAAACTGCTCTCTACACAAAAAGACGTCCAGCAAAACGTTAGTGTCAATCAAGAGCTTCATAGTCATTTGACCTCCACTCGCTGATTGCCTCTTTGTAGGTGCTGTCGCCTAAATCATTCCAAAACGACGCCGGCGCGGGAACAGAAATCTTCCCAAAGAGTGCCGAGAGCTGCTCTTTGTCCTTCTCGCTCAATTGGCGAGAAGACCCCTTAGCAGACAGCTCTGGTGCAGCACCCTCACGAGCATCGGGGAGCTTGCCCGTTACCAGCACATATTCAAACGCAGCATTAATCAGTTTGGTTGTGTTTGATCCAAGTGATTCAAGAACTTCAGAAACCTGATTTTTTACTTCAACAGGAACACGGGCGGTTACAATACTGTCCATAGCCCCTCCTTTACCTAGTTACATCATTGTATTCACGTATTACAACTAGGTCAAGAAGCAGAAAGCTAAACGGTTTCTGACTGAGTAAACCGAATCAAAAAACCAGCCCCCCGCATACGTGTGCGGAGAGCTGGTCATCTTGCTAGTAGCATTTGCCTCGTCGTCTTACGATTCCTTTGGCTGCGCCGAGTTGTCCTCGGCAGCGTTAGCGTCAGAAGGAGCGGAGCTTGGCATACCCAGTAGGCGCTGCATCACCATCTCTGGGCTGGTCTCGCTGTAGCGGACAAGCGAGGTGATGCGCTCGCGCATGTGGTACTCGTGGAGCTCATCCTCAAGCACGCGAATGCGTTCACGCAGCTCATCGATAAGATCGTCCTTCTCGAGAGCTCGCTCACGCATGTCCAAAATGCGCACAACACCGGCAAGGTTAATGCCCTCGTCCGTCAGCTTGGAGACAAGATTGAGGCGGTCAATGTCCGCGCGAGAGTACAGGCGCGTGTTACCTCTGGAACGGCCGGGGTTAATCAGGCCCTTCTGCTCGTACACGCGCAGCGTCTGCGGATGCATGCCCGTGAGCTCGGCCGCAACGCTAATCATGTAGAGCGGCTTGTTACGACCGTCGTCCTTCTTTCGAGCCATTACCGCTCCTCTCGGTAGCTGCGCTCGTCGGCGTCAAGCAGCGCCTGAAGAGCGTCTCGCTCCTTCTTGGAAAGTTTTGTTGGAACCTTGACGTCCACCGAAACATACAGCGCGCCGCGAGTTGCAGGATCCTTTACGCGAGGAGCGCCCAAGTTCTTGAACCTGAACGTCTTTCCGCTCTGTGTACCAGCGGGAACCTTGAGTCGCACGGTAGTTCCGTCAGGCGTTGGCACGTCAACCGAGGTACCCAAAGCCGCCTCGTAAATACTCACTGGCAGCTTCATGCGCACGTCAGCGCCATCTCGCGAGAAGACCGGGTGAGCTGCAACGTTGATGGTAACCACAAGGTTACCTCGTGGACCGCCATTGACGCCGTACTCACCGTGCTTCTTGTAGCGCAGCTTCATGCCGTCATAGGCACCGGCTGGTACCTTGATGGTCAGCGACTGCTCCTCACCAGTTGAAGGCACTCGATACGTTGCCTTGCGAGAAGTTCCCTTAAACGCCTCGTCAAACGATACGTTTACGGACATAGTCAGATCACTACCTGCAACTGGACGGTTTGCTCGCCCTCCAAAGATGTCGGCGAAGTCAAAGCCGCCAGCTCCCGCGCCCGCGCCACCGCCAAAGCCGCTAAAGAAATCAGCAAAGTTGGCGCCGTTTACGTTGGTGGTATAGGTGTAACCACCCTGGCGACCACCAAATCCACCTCCAGGAATGCCTCCAAATGCAAGCATCTGGTCATACTCCTGGCGCTTCTTATCGTCAGAGAGCGTGTTGTACGCTTCCGAAATCTCTTTGAACTTGGCTTCATCGCCACCCCTATCAGGGTGGTATTTAGCTGCAAGTTTCCTAAACGCTTTTTGAATATCAGACTTCGAGGCATCGCGCTTCACGCCAAGAACGTCATAAAAAGTCTTACTACCTGCCATTCAGCACGGCCTCCTCTCTAAACTACTCTGTCTTACTCGGCTGCACCATTTGCAGCAGCGCCGTCTGTGCCTGCGCCATCTGCTGCTGCGCCGTCTGCGGCGCCATCAGCAGCTTCTGGCTCTGCTGGACGCTTTGGACCACCGTGGGTAACAACAACCATCGCAGAACGAATGTCCTTGCCGCCCATGCGATAGCCCTTTTGGTACACCTGAGCGACGGTCTCATCATACGCATCGGTGTCCTCAATCTGACTTACTGCCTGATGAGAGAGAGGATCAAAGGCCTCGCCAACAGGGTTGACTACCTCAACGCCCTCTTTGTTCAGGACGCTTACAAGCTTGTTGCATACAGCGGAGACGCCCTCAACAAACTGCTTGGCTGCAGGGTCAGTCAGATTGTCCGCGTGCTCAAGTGCACGCTCCAGGTCATCAATAACAGGGAGAAGATCAACTACCAGCTTCTCTGTTGCACGCTGGCGCTCATCAAGACGCTCCTGAGCGGTGCGACGACGGTAGTTATCCCAGTCAGCCTGCAGGCGCAGGAAACGATCATTTGCCTCAGCTGCCTGCTGCTTTGCTGCCTCAATTTTGTCGGAGACCGAGTCAAGCTCAGTCTGCAGACGGTCGCGCTCTTGAGCTGCACGCTGGGCGTCGGCAGCAATCTCTGCCTCTGCCGTCTCTTCTCCGCGACGAATTGCCTCTGCAACCATCTCTTCTTCGGTCATCGGACGGCCTGCACCGGCTGTGCCAGCTGCGCCATTGGCAGCGGTAGCGTTGTCATCAAGCGTCTGACTTGCGGAATCATCCCCAACAACGCCGACGGCACCTACGGCTTCATCACCGTTATTCTCGTTATCAAAGGTAGTGTCAACCTTGTTCTGATCTTTTGTTGCCACTGCCATCACCTCCCTATGTGTAGAAGGCGGCCAAACGTTTCCGCCAGCCGCCTCCGAGTCATATCACATTGTCTACCAGCTACTGCACCAAGTTACCTAAGCGCATATGCCGAGAAACTCAGATTAGTTCTGGTTCTTATCGTCGTCGACAACCTCGTAGTCTGCATCAACAACGTCTGGCTCAGAAGGATTGCTTGCTGCACCGTTGTTGCCAGCGGTCTGAGCCTGAGCGTCTGCATAGACAATCTCTGCGAGCTTCTGGCCAACCTCAGTGAGCTTCTCGCCAGCCTTCTTGATTGCCTCAATGTCGGAGCCATCAAGTGCGGTCTTTGCCTCAGCAACAGCCTCTTCAACAGCCTTCTTCTGATCCTCAGGAACCTTATCGCCAAGGTCTTTGACGGTCTGCTCGGTGCTGTATGCCAGGGAGTCTACCTGGTTGCGAACCTCAATCTCGTCCTTGCGCTTCTTGTCTTCCTCTGCGTGGGACTCTGCGTCCTTAACCATGCGGTCAACTTCATCATCGGACAGAGCGGTGGAACCAGAAATGGTGATCTCCTGGGACTTGTCAGTTGCCTTGTCCTTAGCGGTGACCTTCAGAATGCCGTTTGCGTCGATGTCAAAGGTAACCTCGATCTGAGGGATACCACGCTGAGCAGCAGGAATACCAGTAAGGTTGAACTTACCAAGGCTCTTGTTGTCAGAAGCCATCTCGCGCTCGCCCTGGAGGACGTGAATCTCAACGGAAGTCTGGTTGTCAGCTGCGGTGGAGTAAACCTTTGTGCTGGAAGTTGGGATAGTGGTGTTGCGGTCGATAACCTTGTCAACAACGCCGCCAAGGGTCTCAACACCCAGGGACAGTGGAGTTACGTCCAAAAGCAGGATGCCGGAAACATCGCCGGTAAGAACGCCGCCCTGAACAGCTGCACCGTCTGCAACAACCTCATCTGGGTTGACGGACATGTTAGGCTGCTTGCCGGTCATGCTCTTGACCAGGTCCTGAACAGCTGGCATACGAGTGGAGCCGCCAACCAGAATGACCTCGCTGACGTCGGAGAGCTGAAGGCCTGCGTCCTGGAGTGCCTTGGTTACAGGAGCCTTGCAGCGGTCGAGAAGATCGCGGGTGATGCGCTCAAACTCTGCACGAGTCAGAGTGTAGTCAAGGTGCTTAGGACCAGTTGCATCTGCGGTAATGAATGGCAGGTTAACCTGTGCCTGCTGAGCGCTGGAGAGCTCCTTCTTGGCGTTCTCTGCAGCCTCCTTGAGGCGCTGAAGTGCCATTGGATCCTTGCGGAGGTCAATGCCGTTATCGGAGTTGAACTTGTCTGCAAGCCAGTCGATAACGCGCTGATCCCAGTCGTCGCCGCCCAGGTGGTTATCGCCATTGGTTGCAAGAACCTCAACAACGCCGTCTGCAAGATCAAGCAGGGAGACGTCGAAGGTGCCGCCACCAAGGTCGAAGACAAGAACCTTGTGGTCCTGGTCCTTCTTATCCAGACCGTAAGCAAGAGCTGCTGCAGTTGGCTCGTTGACGATACGCTGGACGTTGAGGCCAGCAATCTTACCTGCATCCTTGGTTGCCTGACGCTGTGCGTCGTTGAAGTATGCTGGGACAGTAATGACAGCGTCGGTTACAGGCTCACCGAGGTACTTCTCGGCATCTGCCTTCATCTTTGCAAGAATCATTGCGCTGATTTGCTCTGGGGTGTAGTCAACGCCCTCAATCTCAACGACTGCACGGCCGTCAGTGCCAGCCTTAACCTTGTAAGGGACCGTCTTGATCTCAGACTGGACCTCATCAAACTTGCGGCCCATGAAACGCTTGATGGAGAAGACAGTGTTTACAGGGTTGGTGACAGCCTGGTTCTTTGCTGCCTTACCAACAATGCGGTCACCGTCCGCGCGGAAGCCGACGACGGAAGGAGTTGTGCGGTCTCCCTCTGCGTTAACGATAATAGTTGGCTCTCCACCCTCGAGGACAGCCATAGCTGAGTTTGTAGTACCCAGGTCAATTCCAAGAATTTTACCCATTGTGAATCATCCTTTCCTATGTACGTGTTCCGTTTGGCGAGAAACCCCACAGGTAGATGACCTAAAAGGGGCACAAGCTAACCGTGAACACATACCGTGTTTCTGCTTTACGGTTTTACTTATACCCCTATGTCTGACTTATATACATAATCTAAGTCAGTTTGTAGTAGATTTTTTCACCGACGTTTTATAGTCGCTGGTGGAATTTGTTAAACATTATATATGTTTAATAAATGCGTAATAAAAAATATCTTCACAAATCTGATGGAGCCTCTACCTATTTGGCAAATCGTTATAGTGTCTTTTCCTCACTATTTTTATTTTTTAGCAAAATATTTTTGAACCTTTCACAGCTCTACTCCGTCTTAGTAATTGAAAGCAAAAATTTAATGAAAGGATTACCGTGCTCAGCACAGAAGGTTTTACGTAAAAGTGCGGAAGGTAAAATTTATTAAGTTTCATCAGCTAAATCGTGAACAAATTATGTTTTATGCAATTAAACAGCAAATTAGTTTCTAGAAATAATACATTTATAGCGCCTGTTATTAGTAAGGAAAGAAGGAACCATGGATCAACAAGTTTCATCCCCCAATCAGCAAGCAATCAATGTTAAAGAACACCTCGCTAAGCTTGATAAGTATGACAATGAGAAATTGTCTCTTGTCATCGCAATCGCAGCCGTTTTAAGTGCAGCTTTGTTTCTAGCTCCTGTATTTGAGATCCGTGCTGGTCAAGTTGCTTCTATTAGCTTCTCATTTGCCGAGCTTTCCTCGATTTTCTCGATTCTTAAAATGTCTTCAAGCTTGCTCGGCGATGGAAGCAATGCTATCTCTAACTATCTTAAGGCAGGAACAGTTGATGCCTCTATTCTTAACGTGACGCTTTTCATCTCTCTTGTTACGATGGTTGTCTCGCTTTCTCCAAAGTTTAAGAACTTCATTTCTTTCCTATGGGTTCCTGGCCTTGCTAATCTTTTAGTTCTTTTTCTCACTAAATCTAGTATTACAAATGGAATCACTCAGGCAATAGGTGGATCTAATTCTTTTGGTATTGGCTGTGAGCTTTCTCTTGCTGGCTATATTTACGTTGCTATTCACCTTGCAATCGTTTGCGCAAGCGCACTCATTTTCTATCGCAATAATGAGGCAAAAAAGGCTGCTTTTGCCGCTGCTGTTGTTTCTCAGCAGCAAAACACTACAGTAATCAATGCAGCTCCAGCTCAAACTTCAGCTGCTCAGAGCAACTCCGCTGTACCAGCTGCTGATGTTGAAGAAAACGCAACCCCGGCTGTAAATCCAGCTGCTGATCAGCCAGCTGCAGACAATAATGACGCTCCATCTGTATGCCCTAATTGCGGCACAGAGCTCCCAGAAAACGCTAAGTTCTGCGGTAAATGCGGAACCGCTCTTAAGTAAGGATTCCAAAGATGAAATGTCCTAATTGTGGTGCAGAAATTGATGACGGATCCGTCTTCTGTACATCCTGCGGAGAAAAAATTGAGTCACCTGCTGTTGAAGAAACTACTGATGTTGACATGTTTTCATCAGATGATCGTATTTCTGAGCATGAGGTAACTCCAACCACGCATTTTCCAAGCATTGCGCAAACAAGAACCTCGCGTTCTTTTGATTCTGTCGAAACCCCTGAAGACACTACTGTTGTCGAGAGCGCGCCTCAGACAAAGAACGGCAACAAAAAACCTTCCAGTGCCGGTAAGGTTATTCTCACTGTAGTTGTAGCACTTGTCTTGCTTTGCGTAGCTGGATTTGGTGGATGGATGTTCTACAAGAATCATCAGCAAAACGCTCGTTCGCAAGAGGTAACTGATCTTGAGAAGTCTTACTCTTCTCAGATTGATGCCGTTGATGTTGATTCCCTCATCTCTGGTGGAGACAGGTCTGCCCTTCTCGCCGCATACAATCAGCTCGCAGACATTCAAAACAAAATCAGTGCAGATCAAAAAGATGGTAAGTTTACCCTTTCTGACGGTAACGACGATTCTCATCTCAAGGACGTTACCAGCTCAATTACGGATAAGCAGAAAAAGATTTTTGATTGGTTCCTCAACGATTACAAGACTCGTCTTAGGGCCAACTCCGTTGACGCAAGCGCAACAGCAGACAACTCCGATGCGACTGATCTAAACAACAAGCTGACTGAGCTGAAGAATCTTCAAAATAACCTTGAGGACGAGAAAGCTGTTTGGGAAAGCAACACCGATAAAGACTATAGCTACGCTTCATTTGGCGACAAGATTAATGATCAAGTGAGCAAGATTTCTTCCCTGCTCAAGGGTAAGGAGAACCAGCAGAAGCAAGATACTCAGGCTTCTAAATCCGCAGTCAACAAGTGGGTTGGTACCTACACAGGCATAGGAACCGATGGCAAGAAGCTTGAGATTGTCCTGAAGAGTGATGGAACAGTCACTTATCGTGAGGGCGACAATAAGACCACAGAGGGTACTTGGAGCGGTGACGAAAATACTGTCAAGATTAGCTTTGGCGGTAGAATCAGTACTCGAAGCGAACCATTTACCATCACATCCAAAGATGGTGGTAGTACTATTGCTGTTAGCTCCGATAGTGGAACCTGGCAGACAGATTATCTGACCAAGCGATAAGAAGTTCTTGAGGTAAACGCTTTAAGAGCAATTTCTCAGACATAAAGCGAAGTTCCAGATTGATAGTAAAAGAGCATCTACTGACGTAGATGCTCTTTTTGTGTTGAATATGTAAGAGTAACTAGAGCAGCGTATTCCTGCCATAAGCTTCACGCCATGCGGCGGAGAACTCATCAACAGCAATCTTTGTTCCAGGATGATCAATCATGCTAAATACAACCTCAGGTGGAACAGTAACGGACTGAATACCTGCAGCAATAAGAGTATGAACCTGTTCAACATTCTTAAACGATGCAGCAAGAATCTTAGAACTCAATCCCTGAGTCTCAAGCATCTGAAGTAAGTCAAGGACCTGACCAATTCCGTCACCATAGTTGCACATGCGGTTAACGTAAGGCGCCAAATAATCTGCTCCATTCATTGCAGCAAGAAATGCCTCATCGGCGGAATAAATCGCTGTTGCAAGAACGCCAAGACCCTCAGACTTAAGCTGCTTAATTGCCTTATAGCCATTGTGGGTGACAGGAATCTTTACATAGGTGTTCTTTGGACGCAGGCTGCAGATATAACGAGCCTCCTCAAGCATCTGCTCGTAGTCGGTCGAAACAACCTGAACAAAGAACTTCTGCTCTGGGCGCAGATACTCGACAAACTCCTTAATAACCTGCTCTGGTGTCTTTCCGCTCTTGGTAATGATTGAAGGATTAGTGGTGACGCCATCAATAGTCAAAAGCTCATCAAGCTGCTTAACTGCCTCAAGATCTGCTGTATCCAAAATAAATTCCATGTCTAACTCCCCTTCAGCATTAGGGCATTATGTACTAAAGCTATTTTAGTCAATTGTGCTTCTTGGCATGAACTGCTATTTCATCTTATCTCTGAGCGTAATAAGCAAACAGTTGAACTCCTTGTGTTTTGATTTCATAAAACCTATTAGAACTTCCCAACCGCACTTCACTCCGCCCCGAACAAAAAAGCTGGTAATCCTTTCGGATTACCAGCTTAAGGTCAGCGTTTTTCTCGCCAGAGCAAATGAAAAGAGGACTGCCTGATGGCGGTCCTCTTTTTCTAGGTAGTTAATAAAAGGCTACAGCTCGATAGAGCAACTCATATGTTTCGTAAAGAAGCATGCTCTTTAACACCAACAAATAGGGTGTTTTGTTTCTATAGATGCTACAAGGAGGTTCCTAATTTTATTTAGCCTCCAAAAATGACCGGTTTCTTTAAAATCTAAAGTTGCCTTTTTAACAGAAAATCTTCTTAACACAGAATTATCTAATTCACTATCAATTGGACCTGGTAAAGTCATTTTAAAGTTTGACGCACTGTTATTTGGATCATCGCAAAAAACAACCACCTTATGCGTCTGCTCAAAATCATCAGCTGGAATCTGGCAAAAATGGTCAGCGTAAAATATATCTGAAGGCTTAAGCTGATGGAAATACAAAGTGTCTTCTGTGAATCCATAATCAATATATTTGTCACTGTAAAGACAAAAACCGTCATCCACCGCACAGGAAAAAAGAACTTTGTGCGTCTCTTCATCAATGAGTTGATATCCCGGAATCTTTGAGTGCTCTTCTATAAATCTATCAAGCTCATCAAGAGTAGGCTGTGCCTTTTCAACAGGATAAACGCCTCCGTTGCCATCAGGAAGCATATTATTTAACAGAGGATACTTTGACTCACCCTCATCTGAACTTAAAACTGCACCAATGCTTAACAAGCCGCAAAAATTACCAACTCTTTCAGAATGGATTTCACCATCTTCATGCTCGCAGGCATTATATGTCCAATGAACAAAATCACGCTCTAGGTCTCCATAGAGCTTTTCAAACTGCTCAGAGCTAAGCTCTTTACGTTTTTGATCTAAAAACTTTGAGCAAATGAAATCTTCCTCATCAATATAAAGATCTTCAAAGGGTATTGGACCGGGTTTAAGTTTTCCCTCTTCAAAACACCTGCAACGAACAAATGCATCAAGACCCATTACAACTCCTCTCTCTGTTGTAACAAATCTAGATGCTCTTGAGATTTCATGTGTCCAACAAAGTGGACACTAAGACTATTAACACTCCAGAAGACATGCCTAATTTGTTCAAGCAAAAAACAAAAGAGAGCCATCTTATAATGATTCTCTTGAAGATGCTGCTCCAATTAAGTTATCTGAATTAAATATTTTTAAATTCCTAACATATTTCTAACTATAGGGATTACGACACCTGTCACAATACCGCCAATTACCGCGGTAATAAATCCAGGAAACCAAGAATATCTGTTAAGCAAACCCACAAATCTAAAAAAGATTCTTTGATATCGTGGTCTAGACTTGTATTCAATAATTCTGTCTACTACATTATGTCCCTTATCGGTTAATAAACAAATATATTCACCTCCGCGTGGTCCTGTTCCAAGTTGCGGCTGAGTTATATACCCACGCTGAAATAAGTCGATATAAGGAGCTTTTTTCTGTTCCCTTTCGTTTTCGTCCATGGGAGCAGTAAATATAATTTCTCCAAACTTCGACGAGACCATATCTGGCAAAAAACTTCCAATCAAAATTTTTATTTGAGTTTCAGTTAGCGGATCAATCCCAATAGTCAAATAATCAACCCTATTTACTTTTTCGCATTCAAAATCTTTATACGAAATTGGACTAATATCGACAAAACCTACTGTAAATTTTCGTGCCATTATTCCCCAATCTTGAAGTTTTACACAATAAAATATCTGCAACAGAACCACTAACTGAATTCCAGTTTTGTTAGTAAAACCTGTTGATAAATTAAAGATACTATTAACTCTAACTATAAGAGCATACTGTTTCGAAGAATTTTTATGTCAATTAAATAGTTTCATTGGTATAAAAGAGTCCTAAAATCAATACAATTCTAAAACCCTAAGCATCATTAATGCATCCAAAAAATGCCGCCGGAAACCCGACGGCATTTTCAGTTCACAAGGGAAAGAAAGAAACACAAGGTTTAGCAGGTCAATTACCAAACTTACTTGTTGGACTGTTTAATCATCCAAATGGTCTTGGAGAGAAGAGCAATGTGCTCGTCCATTGCTGCGGAAACAAGGAAGTTGTCCTCCGCGTCTGCGTCCTTTTTGATCTCTGCTGCAAGGGCACGAATTGCCTCGTAGTCAGCAAGAATGGAATCGAAAATCTCCTGTGGATTCTTAAATCCCTCTGCAGCCTCGGAAAGAGTTGCGTTCTTGAGGAAGGAGTCCATGGAGCCAAGTGGAGAGCCGTCGTTCATCAGAATGAGCTCTGCAACCTCGTCAAGTTGGTCGTACATTGCACCATAAACCTCGTCGAGGTCAGTGTGGACGTTGTAGAAAGAAGGGCCGCTGACATACCAATGGAAATTGTGAATCTTATGGGCCTCAACAGCGTAGTTAGCGAGAAGAACGTTGAGCTTATCGTTTAGCATGGTTAACACCTTTCTATTAGATATATCGTTTAACTAACTAGTAATGATTACTAGTTAACTGTTATATTCCCAAAGTAAGTTACCCTATACTTACTTTTATAGAATTTTTTAGAAATTTTTTTGAAGGCTGTTATATAGCAACAAAAAACAACCCTTCTGACCTGTATCAGAAGGGTTGTTTGCACCATATGAAAGAAATTCTATTAGTGCTTACGTCTACGCATGAAACCCGCGGTAGCAAGAATAGATCCCGCGCTAGCTAGAAGGCTAGTAACAGGCGCAACATCACCAGTGTCTGGAAGTACCGATTTCTTTGAATGATGTCCAGAAGAAGCCTGCTCCTGCGTAGTGTTATTTGATTGCGCTTGTGCATTTTGTCCTTGAGTCTCGGAATCTACGGGAGTTGATGGGTCTGTAGAGGTTGATGGGGTAGCTGGAGTAGATGGGTTAGCTGGAGTAGATGGGTTAGCTGGAGTAGATGGGTTAGCTGGAGTAGCTGGGTTCTCGGTTTGCCATACAGCATGGAAGGTCAGTCCGTTAATATACTGGAGTTCCGCCAGCTCGCCAGGTTGCATCACAGTACCGTCATCTGCTACCCATTTAAGAATTGTATGACCGTCTGGATCAGTTAGGCCAGAAGGTGCGTATAGATGTCCTTCAAAATCTCCAACAAACTTGTAGCCTTGAAGGGATACGTCAGATATAAACTGAACTGCCATTTCGTCATCAGGAACATCCTGTCGTACTGGAGGAATATTGTCCTGTGTAAAGGTAAAAGAAGTTTCAGTCGGAATTGATGCTACTGATGTTAAGGTAGTAGCAGCGGTATTTGATGAAGTTTCAGCAAATACAGGGGTTACTCCAACAACAAGTGATGACGTCGCAATAGTTGCTGCTGTTACACAAACAAGAATGCGCCTTTTTGTTTCTTCGCGAAAAAACTTTGACATACCCATTTCTTTCATTGAGAGCAAATTTATTACTTTTACCTGCTTTTCATAGCTTGCTCATCTAGCAAACGATTACAAATAAATATCAATTTGCAAGTTCATTACACATCTCAAGACTATTTTTGCTGATAATCACGTATTTAATATGGAGTATATATGTATTCACTTAATTCACATATTTGTTCAGGTTAAAAATAAGTATGTCTAGCTGCTGTGTATTTAGATGAACAAATTTATAAACATAAAATGTCTTTTAAAACACTGATATAACGCCAAATGCAATTTGATCTCTTTTTGACAAAACGGTTAAATTACACGGGTTTCTCGCCAAAGGGCTATGAAAAGAAGGCAAAATCAGCGCAATCAAATTTTAGCGCTCTCTTTCAAGGAGACCCCATGACCAAGATTCCTAAGGGTTACCGTTCAAGCCTTTCGCTCTACGATACGCAGAAGGCTATTGAGCAGGTCAAGAACGTGTTTCTGACCAAACTTTGCGCTGCACTTAAGCTGTCGCGCGTCACCGCTCCGCTGATTGTTGACCCACTTACCGGCATGAACGACAACCTCAATGGCGTTGAGCATCCCGTTGCCTTTGACCTGCCAAACGTGGGCAAGAACGCCGAGGTAGTTCAGTCGCTTGCAAAATGGAAGCGCTATGCGCTCTGGCGCTACAACTTTGCCGTTGGCCGTGGCCTAGTTTGCGACATGAACGCAATTCGTCGCGATGAACAGCCCGATAACCTGCACTCCATCTACGTAGACCAATGGGACTGGGAACGTATCATTACGCAGGACGAGCGCAACACCGATACGCTTGAGGACGCCGTCTGCCGTATTGTTGAGGCAATCTGCGGAACGCTCGACGAGCTCAAGTGGCACTATTCCCAGCTCAACACGCAGCTTAGCCGTGATGTTACCTTTGTAACCTCACAGGAGCTTGAGGACCTCTACCCTACTCAAACACCTAAAGAGCGAGAAAATCTGTTTGTTCGTGAGCATCCAACCACGTTTATCGTGGGCATTGGCGGCGCTTTAAACTCCGGCCAGCCTCACGACTTCAGATCTCCCGATTACGACGACTGGTCGCTCAACGGTGACCTGCTGTTCTGGGATGAGACCTTGGACTGTGCGGTTGAGATCAGCAGTATGGGTATTCGTGTTGACGCCGAGGCTCTTAAGACGCAGCTGGCAATCGCTGGATGTGAGGACCGCCTTGAGCTGCCATTCCACAAGATGCTCGTTAACGGCGAGCTGCCCTTTACCATTGGTGGCGGCATTGGACAGAGTCGTCTGTGCATGTTGCTGCTAGAAAAAGCGCACGTTGGAGAGGTGCAAGCATCTATTTGGGACAAGCAGACGGAAGAATATTGCGCAGAAGCAGGGGTTTCTCTGCTCTAGGCAGCAGGCCTGAACACGCAACGCCAATCCACATCGCGTGTCTCTCCATACGCGCGACCGCGCTCAAAACCAAAAACATTTTGGCGTTTCTCCTGTTAACGCTACAATAGTAAGCCAGTGTAACTAAAAGCCACTGAGTCTAACTGGCCATATAAGGAGTTACCCTATGAATTGCCCCAACTGCGGAGCTGAAATTGGCAAACACGCAAAGTTCTGCTCTAACTGCGGACAGAAGCTTTCTGACGTCGCGGACACCGCAAACCCTGTGGACGCTGTGGACAATATGGACGTCGCGGACACCGTAAACCCTTCCGACGTCGAGAAACCCGATGTGCTCGTCGAGTCCACAGAACCTGCGCCAGAAACCGCACCCGACAACTCCGCCGCAGCTACAGAGCTTATCGCACCAGTAGAGGCTGACGAGTCAACTGAAGCCGTAACTGATCCAGATGCAACGGTACTTGCAGAGTATCCAGTTGATGGCGAAGACCCAACCGTCGTGGATAACGATTCCACCGTTGTTGCAGACCCTACTGTTGTAGCAGAACCCACCGTTGTTGCAGAAGATGATCCTACTGTTTCAGCCGCTGAGGAGCCCACAACCTTTATTAACGATCCCAATCGCATCAACGTCTTTGCGAGCGACGACGTTGATTCAACCGCCATTTCTCATTTTGACCCATCTCAGTTCACCGTGGTTTCAAGCGGCCCTAGCTCCGTTGAGAGAAAGAAAAATAAGGATGGTTCGGACGCGCTCCGTAAAGTAGCGTTTGGCCTGCTTGCAGCTGTCTTGATTATTGGTGCACTAGCCATTGTTTGGGTAATTCATTCTCACCAGGACGATGCAGCTAAACGAAATGCTGTCCAACAACGTATTGCCAGCTATCAACAACAAATCGATAGCGTTGGCGTCAATCCAACCAGCGACAGCAGCCGTGTTGAGCTCCTTAATCAATACGAAAAACTTGATCAAATCGAAGAGCAAATTACCAGTGACCAGAAAAATGGCCAGTTCCGTCTTCCTAACGGCAGTGATGACTCAGGCGTTAACATCCTAAACAGTTCAATTTCGGATAAGCAAAAAAGTATTCGCGACTGGTTTGAGGCTGATTACAAGCGCAGGTTGCTTTCAAACAGCTTCAGTGACACAGACACCGCAAACACCATGGACCAAAAATCTGTCGCAAATAAACTTGCTGAGCTACAGGCCCTTCTCGGCGACATAGAGCACGAGAAGGAAATCTGGGGCAATGATACTGGTGCTAATTCAACATATGACTCATACCACTCTCGTGTTTCCGACCAGATAAAAAAGGGTGAAACTCTCAAGTCTGGTGTGGCCGAAAAAACTAAGAAAGAGCAAGAAAAGAAAGAAAAAGACAAAAAAGACCTTGAGAAAGCACAAAGATGGGTAGGCACATATAGCGGAACCGGCACTGACGGTAAGCCTATGGAGGTAGTCATCCAAAAAGACGGTACTGTTATTTGGCGAATTGGTGGCGAGCCCGATGTAACAGGTTCGTGGACAGGTGACGAGAAGAGCATTCAGCTTACCTTCAACGGACAGGTAAGTCAGAGAAGCGAACCCTTTACTCTTACCTCTACAAATGGCGGCCGCACAGTTTCAATTAGTTCTGAAAGCAGTACCTGGAACACTGATACGCTTAGCAGAAAATAAGAGATTTCGTTAAACGAACAGGCTCAAAAGGCTGTCCACCGTAAACATAAATCCAATAGAGACCAATATAGCCAGTGCCCAATGTGGACACTGGCTATTATTATGCCCTCACTAATCTGCTACCTGTTACTCTGAGAAAGTAACATTTTTAGTAAAAGGCGAATGCATAGGCACGCGTGCGTCACTCGGATAATACGTATCATCAACCGAATACGTCATCTTTATATCTTTGTCCAAATATTGATCCAAGCCATCTTGAGGATCAACTTCAATCATTGTTGTACGCATAATTTTATATCTACCGTCAGCTGCAGAACGCCCTGCAGCATCCTGCATTTTATCCAAGACAAAGACGTATTCGCGCTCTGTGGAATTTATTTGTCCAGGATATTGCATTCCCTGCAAATCAAGAATCTCTTGCCATGTCAAATATCTAAGTCTTCCCTGAACCGTTATTTGTTTTTTATCTGCAATTGATACATCTGAGAAAGTTTGCGCGATAGACGTCCTATCCCGACTGTCAGACCAAGTGATGTCTTCTCCCTTCATTTCATCAGGAAGATCTGTAATAGTGCCTTCCCATTCTTTGGTCGAAATTGCACCAGGACCAGAGAGTGTATATCTGTAACCGAAACCATCACCAGAACCGGAAGACCAACTTACTGCAATTAATCCGTTTTTATCCCTATCTACTGTCAAAGAACCTCTAAAGCCACCTACGCCTGCAACGCCTTCCATAATGCCCTTTGTATTTTGAACCTCGTAAGCTTGTTTTGTGTCCTTATCAAAACTAAAAATCTTTACAGTGTTTACACCGCTATTATTTATTTGTGTCTTTAAAAGAAGTTGAGGGATATCAGGATTAGCACTATCCATATACACTAAGGCATACATATAAGAACGCTGGTCATTCGATGGAACGTCTCCAAAGTCGTAACTTGAAGCATTATCAATAATCTCGCTATATTGCTCGTACATTGCCTTTTTGACTGGATCTACTTCTGGCGTATTCTCTTCTTTGTTGTTTGTTTCTTGAGTACTCACTTCAGCCTCTTGGCTCTTTTGTTGAGAAGGGCTAAATACTCCAGCAGAATAAGCTATACCTGCTCCTACAAAAGATAGCGTGACTACTCCAATGGCAATTTTTGTAGCAAGCGATTTAACTCCTAAGCCTGCTGCTTTTGTAGCAGCTGCCTTAGCGCCTGCAGATGAGGCGGTCTTTGCAGCTAGTGCATTGTCCTTAGTCGCCGCTTTTCCTGCTACTTGTGCTGCACCAGCTCCAGAAGTTGAAAGGAGCTGTGAAATCTTTGAAAGCGTTTCTGCCATAATTGTGTCGGAGTTTTCTCCATGCGCAAGCCACATAAAGTACCAAATAGGAGACATGCCAAACAGACAAATACCTTGCTTTTTCTCCATCTCACGAATCTTTGTATTAAGAATCTCTTTACTGCTAAACAGTCTTGATTTAACCGTTCCTAACGGAATGTTGAGATACTCAGCAATTTCTTTTTGCTTTTTGTTTTCAATGTAGAAAAGTCCAATACAAAGACGCTGCTCTTCAGTAAGCTCATTGAGCAGTACATCCATAAGGTTGTAAGCTTCTTTTTTGTCTAGTCGTGCTTCAGGATTAAGCTCTATACTCTCATCAGCAATATCAAAAAGCTCATCTTCAGTATCATCTGTCTTTTCAGCTTGATGATCCCAAGTCCCCTTTTGACTTCTAACATAATCAATAATGCCCGACTTAACAACTGTATTAAACCAGCCTCTAAAAGCTGCAGGCTGACCTTTGAACTGCTTCATGTTTTTAAAAGCACGCAGATAAAGCTCTTGCATGCAATCTTCAACATCTGCTCCTCTAAGACTTTGACAAACAAGTGCCCTTACCCAGCCTTCAGTACATCTATAGATTTTCTCAACGGCACTTTGATCGCCCTTAAGGAACTGAACTGCATAGCAGCCCAATTCATCTTCAAGCTTGTTTCCACAGATGTGGCAAAACTTATCGGAAAAGTCGTAGAGTTTATTGCAGTTTAGGCAATACATTTTCATTTGTCGCTTATCCTCCTATTTGATCTACTTATCATTTTGTGCCTTGTAAGTAAGCCCAAGGGTTTGTTTTTTTAGCTCGTTTACAAGCTTTCTTTCGCTTTCAGATAATTTTGTTGAAGACTTTTTCTTATCACTTACTAAGACGAGAAAATTCTTCAAAAGGTTCATTAATTTTTATATTCAATTAGTTTTTATCAACACGTATTGTTTGCAATTCTATACATATTTCTTATCATTTATTCTTGTAATACTCACACTCCACAAAATATGGCGAGAAGATCAATCGGTCTTCTCGCCATATTGTTTGTGATAGGAGCGTTGCTCTACGCAACAAGTTTGTGCTGGATAAGCGAAATGTTTTTTCTTCAGCTACTTGTTAAGGAGCTTCTCGTACACGTCAATGAAGTCCTCAGCAATGACGCGGAAAGACTCTGCCTGCATAAGCTGATCTTCAGCATGAAGCAAGATGAGCGAAAACTCAACGTTACTGTTATCAATTGCTGACTGCTGGAGCATATTCAGGTGAGTGCTGTGACCCTCATTGAAGATTTCTGTGCCTGCAAGAATATCTGCACGAGCGCCTTCGATATCGCCTGTTTTTGCCTTCTGAATGGCGCCAATATACATTGACTTTGCGGTTCCAACGGTAGCAATAATCTCAAAGGCTGCTTCTTGCGTAGCTGTCATGCCATCATCTAAAGCCATTTTTACCTCATACTCTTTTCTTGATTACTTAGGAGCTCACAAAAATCTTTTACAACTTATTTTACAAGCTCAAGTGCATCGTCAAGAATCTTTGCAGCGTTCATCCTGCCGTAATCAACCATAGGAATAACGGCTACAGGAGTAGATCCTGCTGCGGCCTCAACGTCTGCCTTTGCATATGCAATCTGAGGTCCAAGTAAAAAGACATCTGCGCCATCAATAAGCTCAAGTGCCTTATTAAGAGGATTGGCAATAATCTCTACATCTAAACCTCGGGAAGCAGCTTCCTTCTGAAGTTTCTGAACAAGCAAGCTGGTAGACATTCCAGCATTGCAGGCAAGTAAGATTTTCATGGAATCTCCTTCTCATGAGCCAGCCACCGTATTCGATGGCTGGCCTAAAGTGATACTCAGACTATAAACTTACAAACTACTCTGCATCCTGAGCGCTCTTTGCAAGTGCCTCAGCCTGCTTTGCCTGTGCGCGCTCAGAAATCTTCATAAATGGCAGATAAATTGCCATGGCAAGAAGGACCTCGATGACCTGCCAGATAACAGCACGAACATCGCCGCCAGTTGCCAACCAACCACTCAGGAAGACTGGAGTTGTCCAAGGAACCATTGCAACGCAAGGACCAATCAAACCAAGATTTGTAAGCAGATAGGTCAAGCCAATGAAAAGATCTGGAACAAGAACAAATGGAATCATCAGAGGAAGGTTGAAAACGATTGGATAACCGTAAATAACTGGCTCGTTGATGTTAAAGATACCTGGAAGAAGAGAAAGTGCTGCAACATCTTTAGAGGCCTTGTTCTTGGAGAAGATAAAGGTGTCAAAAAGCAGCATCAAAGTACAACCAGAACCGCCGATCAATGCAAAGGTATTGATGATTTGCATGTTCATGTAGTGGTCCTGAGGAATTGGCTGACCAGCTGCAAAGGTTGCCATGTTGTCAACAATAAGCATAGTCAGAATTGGCTCAATCAGAACACCAGAGATAGTGGACTGGTGAATGCCAAGGCAGAAGAGCAGGTTAGCAAAGGTGTAGATGATAATGACTGCAAATGGACCAGCATTCATGAGACCCTTCAGTGGGGCAGAAATGCTTGTTGCAATGATAGTCATAAGGTCAGTACCAGCGCAAACTGCAAGAAGAGCAGAAGCAATACCAAAGACAGCAAGGGTCAACATCATAGGAATCATGGTGTTAAAAGAATCTGCAACCGCTGGTGGAACGCCCTCACCAAGGTTGACCTTCAGCTGCTTAACACTGGAAAGCTTGATAAAGATGGTAGTAGAGAGCAGACCAATGATGATTGCACCAAAGAGACCATTTGTACCAGTAAAGGAAGTGGAGAAAGCACCTGTTACATCAACACCAGTAACTGCATAGCCACTTGGCAGAAGCTTAGCAACATCAGCCACAGGAAGTGCTACTGCTGCAGCGGCTGCGTCAGCAGCATTAGCTGCGTGAAGAACAGCGCCTGCGGTAGCAACAATGCTCTGAGGCATCATGATAATAAGAGCAGCAATACCAATAACAACGCAAGAGATTGCATTCTCAAAGCGCTTGTTACGAGCAAGGCAATAACCAATGATGCCGGCAAGAATAACTGCCGAGAAACTCAGAGTGCCCTGAGCAACTGCTGCACCCCAAACCTTGAAATTAGCCAAGGTAACTGGATCATTTGCAAAAATGAGTGGGAACAAAACGTTGTTGATCAGTACTGCAATACCAGCCAAAATATAAATTGGGCTGACTGTTGCAAATGCATCGCGCAGGCTCCTCAAGTGAACTTGATTACCCACTTTTGCAGAAACTTCTGCAAATTTATCTAAAAACGATGCTTGACCAGTATCTTTTGCCATGAGCAAACTCCTTTCACGAGTTTCTAGTCAACTATATGTGTAGTGGCAACTTGCTTAAGCCACTCAGCTGATTTCTTAAGACGACGGTTGTAGTTGTCCTCCAGGTCAACCTCGACAAAGCCATAACGGTTCTTGTAGGCATTTGCCCAAGACCAGTTATCGATGATGGCCCAGTAGTGATAACCACGGCATTTTGCGCCGTCCTGAATTGCACGAGCAATCCACTCAAGATGACGACGGACAAAATCAACACGGTAGTCATCCTGAATTACACCGTTTTCATCTTTCTTCAGATCTTCTCGCTCTACGCCCATGCCGTTCTCGGAAACAAACCACTCAAGGTCTGGATACTCATCACGAACCTTCATAGCAAAGTCGTAAAGACCCTGCGGGTAAATCTCCCAACCACGAGAAACGTTCATCTCTGCTTCTGGCCAGATATATGGATCAGCAAACTTAGGAATGCCATTCTCGTCCGTATCTTTTTCTGGAGCCTGAATACGCTCTGGATGGTAATAATTGCAGCCCAGCCAATCCACAACGCCATCGGCAAGAATGAACTTGTCCTCAGGTCGAATGGGCAAGTTAACGCCACGAGTTTGCAGCGTATCAATAACATCTTGTGGAAGTTCTCCCTTAGTAACCAGGTCAAGCCACCAGCGAATGTTGACGCCATCAGTCATGCGCAATGCCTCAAGGTCTGCCTCAGATGGATTCTCTTTGGTATATGGCGGCGCGAAGCAGTTAATAAGGCCAATACGAGAGTCCTCAAGCATAAAACCAGCTGCTTTTGCACGGCGATATTCACGAACACCAAGCGCATGAGCAATTGAAATGTTGTACTGAACAGCACGAGCGCGAGAGTAATTCTTTACAAAGGGGTACCAACCACCCAATGTGTAGCGAACATCAGGTTCGACAATTGGCTCATTGAAGGTAAACCAATAGCGAATCTCTTTTCCAAACGTTTCAAAAGCAATACGTGCGTAATGTGCATATGCCTCAACAACTTCGCGGGACTCCCAGCCACCGCGTTTAAAGAGATATTCGGGCATATCAAAGTGATAGAGATTTACAAAAATCTCAATACCAACCTTCTTTGCGACGGAAAAGAGATGATGGTAGTACTTCTCGCCCTCTGGGTTAAGGTCACCGTTAATATCCAGCAGACGACTCCATTGAATTGAAGTACGAACAGAGTCCAACCCAAAAGACTTTAGAAGTTGAAGATCATCTTCCATTCTTTCTGTAAAGTCATTTCCCGCGTAAGAGCCAACACGGTTGTAAAACGCATGAATATCTAGATTTGACCAAGTATCCCAAAGGTTTGGCAGCTTTCCACCGTCTTGCCACTTGCCTTCGGTTTGCGGACCAGACATTGATCCACCAAAGAAGAAATTCTCAGGCAACTGATACGACATGCCCATCCTTTCTCAAACGTATTAAACCTAACATGTCAACTTTATAAAATAGATATGTTAGATTTTCTATGTAGTATACTAATGCAAATCAGATAGAATGCAAAGTGAAAATTTTGCTACCTGAGGAGACCTCTTGAATAAGTACGACCTGATTGTTCAAGATCTTAAAACTGATATTGCTATAGGCACATATCCTGCCTATTCTCGCCTGCCTTCTGTTGCTCAACTCTGCGAACAATACGAGGTGAGCAAAATTACCATCAACAAAGCATTAGAAGTTCTTGAGCAGCAGGGGCTTATCTTCAGGCGAAAGGGTTCTGGCACTTTTGTCAAAAAATTAGAAGAAGGAACTCAGATTAAGCCAAGTAAAGAAGTCTCTGGACAAATGGAAGGCTTCATGGCTGAGCATGCTGCTCGAGGTGAGCGCGTCAAATCAAAGGTCTACACTTTTGAAGTTGAGCGTCCTTCTGAATACATTGCTAAAGCTCTTGATATTACTTCCGAAGACTTTGTATACAGAATTGTACGTGTCAGGCTTGTTGAGGGGGTCTCACAGGTCATTGAATATACCTACATGCCTATTAGCTTGGTTCCCAATCTTAAAATGACACACCTAGAGCACTCAATTTACAACTACATTGAAAACGAAATTGGACTCAAAATTGCCAATGCACATCGTGTTATTAGGGCTGTTATGCCTACCGAGGTAGAGGCTTCCCGACTAAAAATCAGCACAGGCGATCCTCTTTTAGAGGTCGAACAAATCGGTTATATCGACGATGGTCGTGCGTTTGAATATTCCATTTCACGACATGCACATGGGTATGAGTTTATGACTATTTCTATGCACTAAACCTCTAACACAGCGACACAAATATGGCGAGAAGATCAATTGGTCTTCTCGCCTTTTGTGTAAATGAATGAGCTTGCGGAACGCAACACATGGAGCAACGCAGCTGGGTTGCCGCTAACAACTACTCACCAAGGATTACATGCCTGAACTTGCCATCCTCGTAGATTCCGCAGCTATGGGAGCCATCCTTTGGAATACCCACGGAGCCTGGATTAAACACGGTGACCTCTGGATGGTCAGCGCTCTGCATGTTAACTTTTTTGTGTGTGTGACCATAGACAAACGCATCGATACTTGGCATTTGAGGCCACTTATCAACGCTGTTGTGAATACCAGGGCCAAAGATGTGACCGTGGGTAAAGAAGATGGTGAACTGCTTGCCAGTCTTTGGATTTTTATCAAACAAGATGTTGTAATCAGCCATGCAAGGGAAATTGAGGACCATCTGGTCAACCTCTGCCTCGCAATTTCCGCGAACAGCAATGATCTTATCGGAAATGCTATTCAGCATCTCAATAACGCGTTTAGGCGCATAATCTGCAGGAAGGTCATTACGAGGACCGTGATACAGCAAATCGCCAAGAAGCATAACGTACTTTGGTTGCTCTTCCTCTATAACCTGCATGAGTTTCTCGCAGTAGTCAGCGGCACCGTGAATATCTGAAGCAATTACAACCTTCATAAACACATCCTCCCTATACACGCTTCTACACGTAGCTTCATACGCATATATCAACCAAGCATTTTATGGTATTGATGACGTCTAGTCAGCTGCAAGCGCTGGCAATTTAGTCACCGCGTAAATGCCTACTTAGAACCTACCCGTCATCCTTGCGTCGGGGTCAGCATCAACAACACGCTGACGAAGAGCTGCTATAGCTGCAGGTATCTCGTCCGTGTTGTACGGTGTCATCTGATACACCCAGTTAATCCAGTTGCGATAGAGCAAGTTAGCGTGCGCACGCCAGGTAAACAGCGGCTGCTTCTCTGGATCGTTATCAGGGAAGTAGTTCTCTGGCAGGCGAATAGGCAGTCCTTTGTGGAAATCACGCCAATACTCTTCTGCAAGAGTGTCTCGATCATATTCAAAATGACCGGTTACAAAAATCTCGTGGAAGTCTCTAGTGGCGAGAAGTGCAGGACCGCTGGTAAAGCCCTCAGAAAGTACGGCAAGTTCAGGGTGATTTACCAGGGCTGATGTCTCAACCGCAGCATGACGAGAGTGTGGCATGTAATGTACCTCATCAAATCCATTGGTGAGAAAACAATATTCGTCGCATAAACGTTGCGGAAAAATACCAAACAGCTTGGAGCCCAGCATCTTTTTTGGAATATCATGCAGGTAATACAGACCAGCGAGCGCGCCCCAGCACAGGTACATGGTGGAAAAGACGTGCTCCTGAGACCAGTCAACAATGCGACAGAATTCATCCCAGTAGTCAACATCTTCGTATTTGAGGTCCTCAATAGGAGCACCCGTGATAATTAGGCCGTCGTAGTTTTTATCTTTGAAGTCATCAAAAGTTGAATAAAACGTAACCAGGTGGTCAGCGGCAGTGTTTTTAGATTCATGCGAAGAGATACGCATAAAGTCGCAGGTAACCTGTATGGGCGACTTTGAAATCAGACGGAGAATCTGCGTTTCTGTCTGAATTTTCTTAGGCATTAAATTTAAAATTGCCAGGCGAAGCGGACGAATCTCCTGGTGTTCTGCAACTTCTTCCTCAAGCGCAAAAATGCGCTCCTCGTGCAGTGTCTTCTTAGCTGGTAAACCATCTGGAATATTAATAGGCATGGTAACTTCCTTTAGCTAATCGTTGCACATAAGTATACTTGTTTGTATGGAAATAACTTTTGCCGAGCTCGGGCTAAACGAGCAAATTCTGGCAGGCGTAGCAACACTTGGGTTCAACGCGCCTACTCCCGTGCAGGCTGCGGCAATTCCCGCCGTCCTGGCCGGCAAGGACGTTGTTGCGTCTGCACAAACAGGAACAGGTAAAACTGCAGCATTTATGTTGCCTACGCTGCAGCGCATTGCTGGCGAGAAACCCCGCGAGGCCGAGAGGCCCAACGCCAAACGCGGCGGCGCAAAGCGCGGCGGCGCCAAACGCGACGCCAAGCAGAACACGTATCCCCACGCGCTCATCATCACGCCAACACGAGAGCTAGCAGCCCAAATTGATAACGTTGCTAAAAGCGTTTGCGCATCCACTGGTCAGCAGGCTGTCATTGTTACTGGTGGCGCGCGTTACAAGCACCAGATAACCGCGCTGCAAAAAGGCTGCGATGTGCTGGTGGCAACACCTGGCCGCTTGATTGATCTTCTGGACAAGAAGCATACAAGCCTAGAAAACATCCAGGTACTGGTACTCGACGAGGCTGATCGCATGCTTGACATGGGATTTTGGCCAAGCGTTCACCGTATTATGGAGCAGCTGCCCAAGGCGCACCAAACACTGCTTTTCTCGGCAACGCTTCCCGCGTCAATCACCTCAACCATAGATGCGCTGCTCAAAGATCCAGAGCGCATAGAGATTGCAAGAACGGGACAAACTGCCGCAACAATCGAGCAACATTTGTGCTCGGTCACTCAAGGACAAAAACCGCAGCTTTTGAAGGCTCTTATCGACTCCTTTGATCCTGCTCCAGAGCGCGTTTTGGTGTTCTGCAGGACAAAGTCACGCGTTGACAACATTTGCAAAAACCTCAAAGCCGCAGGTCTTAAGGTTGACGTTATGCATGCGGACCGTCCGCAAAAGGCTCGCGCAAGAGCGCTAGAGCGATTCCGCAGCGGTGCTATTCAGGTTCTTGTTGCAACCGATGTCATGAGCCGCGGCATTGACATTCAGGGCATTGACGCCGTTATCAACTTTGACGTGCCGCTTGACCCCGAGGATTACGTTCACCGCATTGGCCGAACCGGCCGCGCTGGAGCCGCGGGCCAGGCCTATACGTTTATGGGTCCCGATGAAGTGACTCCACTCAGAGAAATTGAATATTTCACAAAAGCGCTCATTCCTACATGGGATCTACCTGGCTTTTCTTACGATGCGGGACGCATTATGCTCCAGGATTCCCGCTCTACCACTAAGACCTCGCGTTCGATGTTCTCGGGCTCAAGGTCAAGAGGCAAGGGATTTGGATTTGGCGGCAGATATGGCCGACACACGTAATCTATAATCAGACGCAGGCAGTATTGCCTCTTATGACTCTCTGCATTTTTTTCTGTAATTTTTTGAGCATCGACGCTGAGCATATACAAGCACCCAGCTTTTTTTAGCGCTTTTCGCGAGAAGGAACATCATGAAGCAACTCCGCCCTTATCCACAGGTTATTGTCACCAAGAAAGCAGCTCGCGCACTTGCGGGTGGACATCCTTGGATCTTTGAGGGCGAGGTTATCCGTGTAGAGCCGTCTCCAGAAAGCGGCGAGCATGCTCAAAATGGTTGTATCGTTGATGTTTTTGAAGAGAACGGAACCTACCAAGGAACTGGCCTTCTGTCAGAAATGAGCAAAATTCGCGTCAGAATTGTGACAAGAAATGCCAACGATAGGCTCAACGAAGCCTTTTGGAGTCGAAAGATTAGTTGGGCGTGGGAGCACCGCAAAACCACTATGGGAAACCGCGCTCTACCAGGTACTGAGCCCGACACCAATTGCTGCCGTGTTATCTTCTCGGAAGCCGATGGTTTTCCTGGCTTGATTGTTGACCGCTACGAGAACGTACTTGTTGCGCAGGTAGGAACTGTTGGCATGGAGTGTCTGCGCAACGTTATCTATCCGTTGCTGCTTGAAGTTTTATCTGCAGATGGCCAGGTAATTGATGGCATCTACGAGAGAAACGACTCCCCTTCGCGCCTTAAAGAAGGCCTTCCACAATATAAGGGCTGGTGGACAAGTGCTTCTTCTGACGAGAATAACCTGATTGCAGAAAGCTCCCTTGCTCTGCCATCAACTCACGTTCTTGCAACAGAAAACGGACTCAAATTCAACCTTGACCTGGAGAACAGTCAGAAAACCGGCTTTTTCTTGGATCAAAAATACAACCGCCGAGCAGTCCGACAGCTTGCAAAAGGCCGCCGTGTGCTGGATTGCTTCTGTCACGTTGGCCCGTTTGGCCTGAACGCCGCGGCGGGAGGTGCAGAATTTGTCCGCTGTGTAGACGTCAGCCAAACTGCCATTGACCTTGCGCGCCAAAACGCAGAGCTCAACGGCTTGGCAGACAACATGGACTTTACCTGTGCAAACGTCCTTGAACACCTGCCAGAACTAGCCGGTGACCGCAGCAAACTCAAGGCAGAAGGAGGTCCGTTTGACCTCATCATTCTGGATCCACCTGCATTTACCAAGACGCGCGACAAAGTCCGCAGCGCCATGCGTGGCTATAAAGAAATCAACGCTGCAGCCATGAAATTGTTACCCCGAGGTGGCTACCTGGCAACTTGTTCCTGCTCTCACTTCATGACCAGAGATCTTCTCGCCCAGGCAATTGCTGAGGCAGCTCATCACACCAACGTGCAGCTCAAGCAAATTGAAGAGCGACAGCAAGCTCCTGACCACCCAATTCTTTGGGGTGTTCCCGAGAGCCATTACCTCGATTTCTTTATTTTCCAGGTGATTTAAAACTACTTATTATTTGCTTTTGCGACGCTCTTTAAAGAAGGCTTTGAGCTGTGCAGATGCTTCATCTGCTAGTACTCCTCCCGAAACCGCAAACTTGTGGTTAAGCCGCGGGTCACCGCTCACGTCAAACAGCGTACCCGTTGCGCCGCCCTTAGGATCAAACGCACCAAACACACAACGATCAATACGAGCGTTGACCATCAATCCCGCGCACATCAAGCAAGGTTCCAGCGTCACGTAGACCGTACAGCCCGAAAGCCTCCAGCGCCCAAGCTTTTTTGAGGCCTCTTGCATGGCGAGAAACTCAGCGTGCGCAGAAGGATCGTTATCAATCTCGCGACGATTATGTGCAACGGCAATAACCTCTCCATCACACACTACAACTGCTCCGATAGGCACCTCTCCAATTTTTGCTGCAAGTTCTGCCTGCTCAAGAGCAAGTTTCATGTACTTCTGATCAAGAGCAGCTTGTGGGGCTAAGGGTTCTTGCGCTTTATCACTCATAGCTGCTCCTCACCTGTCTGATTGTTGCTGTTAATCTGTCGCGAATCTTACAAAAATCTGCCGCGCTTCTGTCGCAATTCTGACGCGAATCTGCTCCGAACCTGATGCTTGTTTGTCTGCTCTCAATTATGAAGCAAAACTGAACTTGCTAAATCCCCTACTCGCAAAAAACTGAATTATGCGGTAGGATATTACCGCTTTGGAGAGGTGGCAGAGTGGTTGAATGCGGCGGTCTTGAAAACCGTTGAGCGGTGTCCCCGTTCCGAGGGTTCGAATCCCTCCCTCTCCGCCATTTTTTGGCGGCTCTCAACTTCACGTTTAACTTTCAGGTATTTTTAGTTTTACTACAGCGTTTTTTCAGAATCTCCATTCCATCTCACGTTATTTCTAGCTCAACGTTCTTCTCGCCAGTGTGCAGGCGAGCATTCCATTTACCGAAAGACTTTTCAGCAAGTTAAAGGCTTTAACCAAAGCGCTTTAGATTTTTACTTTTGGGTATAATTAACCCGTCCAAATGAATGGCTGACACAGGCGTGTCAGTGATTGAAAGGATTTAGCATGATTATTGCCGCAGTTGTAGTTATTGTCCTTTTGGTTTTTTGGGCCATTAGCATTTACAACAACATCATCCGCGCCAGTAACAGGTGCGATAACGCTTGGGCTGCTATTGATACACAGCTTCAGCGTCGTAATGATCTGATTCCTAACCTGGTTAACACCGTTAAGGGTTACGCAGCTCACGAGTCTCAGACTTTTGAGGCAGTTACTTCTGCTCGTGCTGCAGTCGCAAATGCTCGCACTCCTGAAGAGAAGATGCAGGCTTCCGGCACTCTTTCCAACGCCCTAACCAACCTGTTTGCAGTTGTTGAGAACTACCCAGAGCTCAAAGCCAACCAGAACTTCCTGGAGCTCCAATCAGAGCTTGCTGATACTGAGAACCGCCTCAGCTATGCTCGTTTGAGCTACAACGATGTTGTCATGAACTACAACAACATCATCGCTGTCTTCCCAAACAGCCTTCTTGCTGGTGGACGTTCTCCACGCGCAAGCTTCCAGGTAACCGACGAGTCTGCTCGTCAGGCACCAAACGTACAGTTCTAAGAGCTGTTTCGTTTACACTTTGCACCAGTACAACCCGGTATCTGCACTCCGCAGGTACCGGGTTTTTGTGTGCAGCGAAGCTTCGCGGATTGCGCTAACCGTGCGCTGACCGCACGTTGTCCGTGCGCTAGCCACACGCTGACCATGCGCTGCTCACACGCCGCCTGCACGTTGCTCACGCGTCGCACACACCTCGGCTGCAGACAAATCCGAGCAGCTAGATTATGTGAAGAGTCTTTACAGCCTCGCGAGAAAATCGTTAAAATAGCTACATCTGTGAATTGTCCTCGCAACACAATTCACGTTCTATTGGTTGAAGAGAAAGGTCAGCATGAAACCTCGACCTCACAGTCGCTGACCTCTTGCGGTGTGCCGATTTGCACCGTGAGGGGTGAAATCGCAATGCAGTCCCCGTGGCAAGTATGCGGAGTTTCTCGCCAAAGCCACGCTTTAGTCTTCGGACGCATGTAAGGAGCACACATGATTTATCTTTCCCAGTTAATGGGTAATCCGGTTCTAGATTCAGAAGGCGAGAAGATCGGTTCTGTCTCCGACCTTGGAATTGCTACCGGAGAAGTTTTTCCTCGCATTACTTCCCTCGCTTTTATGGGTCCTGGTCGCACGCCAATGATGATTTCTTGGCGCAAGTATGTTGATACCTACGACGAGGACGTCATTAGGCTCAAGGTACCTTCAACTGAGATTCGTTTCTCGTACCTGCAGCCTAACGAGGTTCTTCTTGCAAGGGATATTCTGAACAAGCAGATTGTTGATACGCGCGGCATTCGCGTTGTTCGCGTAAATGACCTCAAGCTTTCCGATACTAGCTCTACGCAGCTGCGCCTTTTGGGTGCAGAGGTTGGCGCACGCGGTCTGCTGCGCAGCCTTTCTCCCCAGCTAGAACACTTGGTTACCCGCATTGCGCGCGCCATGGGTCACCCCATGCAGGAGCGCATTATTGCGTGGAGTTACATGGACCTGGTTGAGCGCGATCTCTCCAACGTTAAACTCTCCGTTTCCCACAAGACGCTGGATGAGCTGCACCCTGCTGATGTTGCTGACATCATCGAGCGCCTGGATTCTCGTCTGCGTAGCCAGGTGTTTGCCCAGCTTGATGACGAGCAGCGCGCCGGCGCAATGGCAGAGTTCAACGACGACGCTATGGCAGTTGAGCTCATCGGTGGCCTGAACGAAAAAGAAGCATCCCGTATCTTGTCTGAGATGGATCCAGACGACGCAGCCGAGCTTGTCTCCGAGCTAAGCTACGACCGTGCCGAGAAACTCCTGCGCTTGATGGGCGTTAAGGAGCAGCGCGCAATTAGGCAGCTGCTGGGATACCGCGAGTACACCGCCGGCCGTATTATGACGTCCGAGGCGCTTTCTGTTCCTGAAGACCAGACCGTTGCGTACGCCTTTGATCGCCTGCGCAACCTGGACGAGGACTTTGAGACCGTCCGCTACCTCTACCTTACTGACGAGGATGGCCGTCTGTCCGGAACCGTTACCCTGAACCGTCTGATTGTCTCCGAACCAGAATCTAAGCTTGAGGACATTGCTAATAAGAACCTAGTCACCGCCTCACCAGAGGACGATCAGGAGGACGTTGCTCGCAACATTGCAAAGTACAACCTGCTGGCCATGCCTGTTGTTTCTGACGACAACCGCCTGCTAGGTATTGTTACCGTCGACGACGCTCTTGACGTTCTTGAAGAAGAGCATGCCGAGGACCTGCAGATTGTTGGTGGTGGCAGAAGCGATTCCGATTCTGGTGATCGTGGCCGCAACATTATTTGGTTCCTCCACCGCAACCTCTGGCTTTTGTTCTGGATTGCTTCCGTTGTGGGCACTGCTTTTGCCGTAACAGCCGCAACATCCAATCCATCCATAGGTATCTTCGCAGCTCTCTGCACCATTACGATGCCAATCTCACTGAACTTAAGTGAGAATACCGTCAACTATGTGACAAACTTCTTCCTCACGGATGACCCTGGTAGCGAGAAGTCTCCTTCAATCTTGGGATTTGCCTTCCGCTCGCTTCTGCTGGGACTTCTGGTCAGCGGACTCATTTGCGTGCTTGGCGCTGCAGCTCATGCCCTGTTAGAGGCGCTGTTCCACCCTTATGATCCAAGCACAGGCGTGTTCTACGCCGCTCTCTTTGACAAGACCATCATTCAGATTTTTGGCGCAGCAGCAGGCTCCACACTCATTTCCTTCCTGCTGACCCCAATTTTCTTGGGAGTGCTTCGTCATCGTGACGAGAAAAACCAAGAAACCTCAGGTCTTACGCTTACTCTAATTTCTATGAGCATTTCGGTGGTGACATTCTTCGTCCTCTCTTACGCCCTTTCACTTGTGAGTGTGATGTAAATGGCGCCAGAGAACGCAGGGGTAAAGGACACAGCCGTAGAGCAGAGTGCCGCTGCAGAACAGAGCAAAAGCTCGTCTAAAGAGAAGGCTCCGGTCAACAAAAATAGCCTCAAGTACATCTTGATGGCAATGGGCCCAGGTCTTCTCGCTGCCTTTGCTGGTAACGACGCTGGTGGCATTGCAACCTACTCCAGCGCAGGCGCTACATTTGGCTACTCGCAGCTGTGGACCGTGCCGCTCATGTGCTTCCTGCTGATTGTTGTTCAAGAAACCGCAGCTCGAATGGGGTGTGTTACTGGTAAGGGCATTGCATCGCTTGTCCGCGAGCGCTTTGGTATCCGCCTGTCCACATTGGCAATGGGGGCACTGCTGCTCTCTAACATTGCAGTTACCTTCTCCGAATTCGCAGGTATTGCGTCCAGTATGGAGCTTTTTGGCATCCCGACGTACGTCTCGGTGCCTATCAGTGCCCTGATGGTGTGGCTTCTTACTGTTGGTGGATCTTATCGCCGTATTGAGAAAATCTTGCTGGCAATTAGTTGCATTTTTGTCACGTACGTGGTGGCCGGTGCGCTGGCTCAGCCTAACTGGGGAGAGGCCCTGCGCGTCACCATCATTCCGCAGCCTTCCGCCGATCCGTCTTACATTTCCCTGCTGGTTGCAAATATTGGTACCACCATCAGCCCGTACATGATCTTCCTGGTTGCATCAAATGTTGTCGAGAAGAACCTTGATACCAGCGACATCCCCGCACAGCGCGCAGACAATGTTGCCGGTGCTGTCTTGGCTGAGATCATTACCTGGTTCATCATGCTGACCACAGGTGCTGTCCTCTTCCCTCGCGGAATCTCTGTTGACTCCGCTGCCGATGCTGCTCGTGCTCTTGAGCCACTTGCTGGTCAGTACGCAAGTACGCTCTTTGCGTTGGGCATGGTTGGCGCATCCTTCCTAGCAGCATGCGTTCTACCAGGTATTACCGCAAGCGCTATCTGCGAGGCATTTGGTTGGGAGCGCGGAGCCGACCGCAGCTGGCAAGAAGCCCCTGTCTACCACGGCATTATTACTACTGTGCTGGTTATTTCTGCGCTGGTTGTTCTGATCCCGGGCATGAGCCTCTTTGGCATTATGATGGCCGCCCAGGTTATCAACGGTATTCTACTGCCAATCCTGCTTATCTTTATGGTTATCATCGCGGCTGATAAGCACATCATGGGCAAGTACGCCAACGGTCGCATCTGGAACGCACTGACCTGGTTTACCATCATCACCGTTATCATCCTGACCATTGTGATGTTTATTCTGCAGGCCATGGGCTTGTAGCGGCCACGCCACGCCGCAACCTCCGCGTAGCTGCAACACAAAAATAGGGCGAGAAGATCGGTCTTCTCGCCCTTTGTTCTTTATATTTATCTTCGGTTTATTACTTGCTTGCCTTATCAAACTCGTCCTTGAAGTCAGAGAACATCTTGCTCATGCGTCCTAGCTGCATGCCAAAACCCTTGGCAGCCTTGTTTGTAGCAGCCTGTGAAGATGGCTTGCTCGCAGACTTTTTGGCGGTGCTTGCGGCGCTCTTATCTGCGGTGCTTTTGTCTGTGGCAGTCGCGTCTTCGGTGGCCTGCTCCTCTGGAGCTGGCTGCTCGAGGTGAACATCCTCTGCGGCAACAGGAGCTGGACGCTCGGAATCATCCTCTGCGTCAGGTTCAGTTGCATCTTCGATGACACGTTTAGCCTTGGCCAACGTCTTACCCAGGGCAATCGCGCCCTTCTCGGTAGCCTCTGCAACAACCTTGCCGACCTTAGCAGTAGCCTCGGAAGCCTTTGCGGCAGCCGCTGCGTAACCTTCTCCCGCTTTGGCAGCCAGACCACCAGTGAGCTGGGCATCTGCTGCCTCATCGGAGAGGACCATGGCGCCGTTAGAGTATCCTAGCAGCCACTCTGGCTTGATGGCAAACGAGCCTACCAGCGCTTCTGACCCGGCACCGTCACCTACAAGAAACGCCGAGACCACGCCAGTAACCTGGTCAAACTCAGCACCGCTTACGTAACCCAGGCTTTTTCCACTTTTGGTACGAGCCTCCATGCCATGCCACAAAATGCAGTTATCAAAATCCAAGTTCAGGCGCTTGATGGCTACCTTATCAACATTATTTTTTGGGTCTTGTACACAAAGGCCCTGTTCAACGGTTTCCAAAGACTCCAGCGTGACAAAAGCATCCTCTTGCTTGATCATGCCAGCAATATCAGGTTTCTGAACCATCACGCCAACTACCTGCGAGGACTGTCCTTTTTTAAATGGCGCAAAAACGACGTTATGGATTTTTCCTAGCTTGGAAAAACGCTCTTCTCCCGCGTGCTTACCTTTTGTAGCAGGCTTTTTGGGGAGAAGGACTTTTGCGCCTAAGAGCTCGGTTGTTTTCACGTGAAACCTCTCTATAAAAAACGGGACGTCATAAGGCGTCCCGTTACAGTGCTTGTAAGTAAGGCTTATGCCTCCTGATAGCCCTCGCCAGCATTCTCCTGCTCGTGGGACTCAACGTTCTCAATACGAACTGCCTCAGCCTCAGCAGTTGTAGCAGTTGGTTCTGGAACAACAAAGGAATCTGCAACAACATCAGCTGCGTCAGCGACAGTGTTAGAAGCAGAGGTTACAGCGTCAGAGAGTGACTCACGAAGCTGGTCCATACGCTCGCGAGCAAGATCAACCTTTGCACGAAGCTCATCAGTCTTTGCATCAACAGTAGGCTTAACCTCGCCAATTTTAGTGCTCACAACCTTAGATGTGCGCTCGTAAGAATCAAGCGCAGAATCCCATGCGTCATTGACAGCATCTGCAGCCAAAGCACGAGTCTCTTCACCAGAACGTGGAGCCAGGAAAAGACCAGCTACAGCGCCAGCAGCAGCACCAAATACAGCGCCTAGAAAGAAACCAGCAGACTTCTTGCTCATAAGTACCTCCTGTTGAACAGCAAAACGCTGTACGTAATCATACCGCAATAGGTGCGTTTATCGAACGGGCTTTGGACGAGGAACGTTAATCATATTCCAGTCATCTGGGACATCGGTGACCTCGGAATCATCGGTTGCGTCCTCAGCAGCTGTTGCCTCGGCGAGCTCAGTTGCGATGGGCTCGTCGGCGGCATTGGTTACGGGCTCGGCGTCGACAGCGTTGGCTGCAGGCGTGACGCCCTCATCAGCGACTGCGACTGTTGCGTCATCGTCAGCCGCATCAATGCCTGCGACCTCGGCGTTGTTCTCCTCAGCGTCAGCAACCTCAGCCTCAATTGCATCGGCAGCTGCGGCATCAGCAACGTCCTCGGAGGAGTTGTCGGCAACGTAACCCTCTGCGTCTACGCTCTCTGCCTGGGGTGCAGCGTCCGCTTCAGGTTCTGCGGAGCCTGCGAGCTCATCGGTCTTCTCGCCGTTAAGGCTCTGGATAAGCGCAACAAGGCCAGAAACGATTGCGTTGATGTCCGGATCGGCCTCGTCCTGGTTGCCATACGCCCAGTTGAGAAGCCATACGGCGCTAGAGAGCGAGGCTGCAACCAGCACGTCGTCAGGACATGCGAGGATGATCTCGTAGAGGCCACGGCGGGAATCTACCAGGGAAGTCTTACCGGACGAAACGTCTCCGGCAAGGTTGGTCAGAGCCAGGAGCTCTACGGTTACGTGCTCAAGCAGGTGCGCAACCTCGGTGTCCTTGGCAACAAGTCCAAAGCGAGCGTCGGCGTCGCCCAAGCACAGGTGCTCGGAGAGGCCAGGCAAAAGCTCAAGCACACGCTCGGTTGCCTCAGCGTTTTCTGAGGTCAAACGTGGCGCTTTGGCCGAAAACTCAACGGTAGCAGTCAGATTTTTAGGTCCAACCACAACTTTTTTGATAGAAATCAACTGCGCCATTTCAACCTCTTTCTATTGGTTCACTCTATTGTAATCATTCTTTTAGTTATTCATTTTCTGATGTGTCAGAGTTTTCGCCGGCTGGCTCAGATTCACCGTCTACCTGTGGTTCTGGTGCAATTACGCGCAGCAAAGAAAGGCGGCGACGGCGCATCGACTGCACGCGGAACACGTAGCCATCCTTCTCAAATACCTCACCCGGACGAGGCAGGTGACCAGCCAAATCAAGCACAAAGCCCGCGATAGTCTCATACTCCTCGGACTCCCCTACCGGCCATCCAAGTTCATCCGCATCATTGAGCGAGAAACGACCATCTACCAGCCACTCTCTATCAGAGAGCTGCGTCAGGTATTTGTTGTCCGGATCAAACTCATCCTCAATCTCGCCAACAATCTCCTCGACGATGTCCTCGATGGTAATAACACCGGCAGTTCCACCGTACTCGTCAACTGCGATAACCATCTGGTCGCGACTTGTTTGCATCTCGGTGAGCAGTGGAATGATGTCTTTGGTATCAGGCACGTAGTCCGCGGAACGCACGAAGCGCGCGATCTTCTCGTCACTGGCGTGCTGATCAAGCACCGTCTCCAGCAAATCTTTGATGTGAGCGATGCCCACGATGCGATCGATATTCTCGTGGTAGATAGGGATGCGCGAGAAACCCGTCTGGCGCATGACGCGAAGGACCTCGCTGATAGTTGCGATGTCCTCCATGGCGGTCATGTCAACGCGCGGAACCATAACCTCGCGGACAACCGTATCGCCCATCTCGATGACCTCATGGATCATGGATTTTTCTTCTTCGGAGAGGTCCTCAGAATCCTTGACGATGTAGCGAAGCTCTTCCTCGGTGACCTCTTGGTGATCGTTGGTTGTATCAACGCCCATGAGCGTGGTAACCGCATCTGCCGAGGCAGACGTGATGAACACCAAAGGACGGGCAATCTTCATGAACGCCTTCATGGGGCCAACCACAGCCTTGGCCACTGCCTCCGCATTTGCTAGGCCGATGCTCTTTGGGACTAGCTCACCAATGACCACGGAAAAGAAGGAAACAATCAGCGTAATAGCTACAACTGCTAAAGGAAGTGCCAGGTCAGCATGGACGCCAATACTGACAAGCCAAGCGCCAAATGGCTTAGAAAGACTTGTTGCTGCAAATGCCGAAGACGCAAAGCCTACAAGCGTAATTGCAACTTGGATTGTGGCAAGAAAATATCCACGATCAGCTGCGATATCGATGACCAACTGGGCCTTAGAATCTCCCTCGTCAACATCTGCCTCAAGCGCACCGCGACGAGCACTAACAATAGCCATCTCTGCCGCAGAAAAGAAGCCGTTTACCAGGGTAAGCAGCAAAGTTGTTGCAATACTTAATGCAATGTCCATCGAATGTATGGGCACCTACCTCTTCGAAGTTACTTTTTGCGTAGTCTATTGTACTCTAACGCGCTCTACCTAGTAGTCTGCAGGAATTTGACACAGTCTCGCCACGAAATGCTGGGAGGCTGACGGTGTCAGGGGCGGCGTCGCGATGACATCGGCTATATGCGAGGCGTGCTGGTGTCAGCGATATGCGCAGCGTGCTTTCTCCGTGACGAAAATCGCTTCTCCCGCGATTTTGACCGCCATTTTTATGTCGCAATTCCCTATTTTCTGTAATAAATCCGATTAGCAATCGGCTTCAAAAACCTGATACAGAATTTTGCATAATTTGACCGAAAAATTCATTTTTATGAATACATAATTTTTATGTCTAAAATTATGTGCTTAAAAAGGTAAAAAATCCGTTTAGTTGGAGTTAAAAATTAAAAATTCGGCAAAATAGCTCCAACTAAAACGATTTTTTACCGCACAAAAGATTTTTATCAGGGCAAACACCGTATGCAAAATTCTGTATTCTCCAACTAAACGCATTTTTTACCACTTCGGGTCAGTTCGGGACCATTAACATCATTTTTGGTCACTTAGCTCCCTTGACAGCAAAAGACCCTCACATTCGGCTGAATGTGAGGGTCTTGATCTTGCTAAATTTCTTGCTAGCTTACAGCTGCTTGCCGGCCTCGACAAGGTCCTTGACCTGCGCGCGGACAGCATCCAGATCCTCGTCGGAAGGGAGCCAGCCAATAGCGTGAGCAGGCAGTGGCATGGTGAACTCTGCTGCCTCAAGCTCGGCCTGAACCATCTTTGGTCCAAGTGGAGCCCAGCCGTAAGAACCAAACGCAAAACCAATACGGTGGTCGTTCTTTGGAGAAAGACCGCTCATATAGGTCAGGAACGAAGACACGGTAGGCAAGAACTTAGAGTTCAGCGTAGGCGAACCAACGCAGACATACTTGGAATCCAGGAAGTGGTACATGACGTTGGAGATGTGAGTCTCTTTGAGGTCGATAAGCTGGGCAGGAATGCCTTCGGCCAAGAAACCGTCCAGGAGAGCGTGAGCCATCTTGTCGGTTGAACCCCACATGGAGTCGTACACAACCAGGGCCTTCTCCTCAAGCTTGCCGGTAGTCCACTCCTCGTACTTGGAGATGATGTCGGCAACGTGGGAGCGCCATGCAACACCGTGAGCTGGAGCGATAATATCGATGTTCTCCAGACCAATGCCCTTAACTGCGGTAACAGCAGAGTCAGCCTGACGACCGTAAGGGAGAACGATATTTGCGTAGTACTTGCGAGCCTGCTTCATAACCTCGCAGTAGTCGGACTCGTCTTCAAAGCGAGTGCTTGAAGCGTAGTGCTGACCAAATGCGTCGTTGGAGAAGAGGATCTTGTCGTACTCGGAATACGTGACCATGTTGTCTGGCCAGTGGACCATTGGGGTCTGCACAAAGGTCAGGGTGCGCTTACCAATGTTGAGTGTATCGCCCGTCTTTACGCCGTTGACGTTGATATTCTCGCCATAGAAAGCCTTGAGCTCCTTGACGCCCTGAGGTGCGCTTGCGTAGACCTCGGCGTTTGGTGCAAGCTCCAGAATGCGAGGAACGCTGCCGGAGTGGTCCATCTCAATATGGTTGCAGATCAGAACGTCAATCTTTGCTGGATCGATAATGCTTTTAATGCGCTCGACCAGCTCCTCGGAGAATGGGCGCTTGACGGTGTCAATAAGCGTGACCTTCTCGTCCAGGATAAGGTATGCATTGTAGGTAATGCCCTGTTCAGTGGTGTAGCCGTGGAACTCGCGAGCGTTCCAGTCAAGGGCGCCTACAAAGTAGACATCAGGTTTGATTTCGACAGAACTAAGCATGTGTCCTCCAAAGACCACAGTGCGAAAATTTGACACTACAAGGATATCATTTGCCGGCTCGTGAATGTATGTTCACGTAAACTTTTCAGATAACTTTAACCCAATAGATTATGAGAAATTGAGATTATGACTATCTATATTTCCTGTAATGGATAGTAAAAATAAGGGCTATTACCACAAGAGTAATACAGCCTAAACCAACATAAGTTGTTCCAAATCCTGAAAGGTCTAAGGCAACTCCAATTAACGGATCCGAAACCACTGATGAGATTTCTTCAATCTGATTTGATACAGAAAGTAATGTTGCGCGATTATTCTCTTCAGCAATTAAATTCATTTGATTGTTTATCAGAATACTTAAGGTGGTTGAAAATAAATTAATCGCTATATAAGTAAAAATACATACGTATATACTTGGGATTAGCCCAGCGCATAGCATCAAGAACGCAATCACGGAAAGAATACCTAAAATAACGAGAAATTCTACGTTTCCTGAAAACGCAATAATATCTCCAGCGGATTTCTTATAAGAGTCTTTAAGTGTTTTTACTATCTTTGCTGTAAGCTTTGACCCAAAAAACTCGCCTAAACTTGCAGCAGCAGTAACAATACCTAAGAACTTTATATCAAATCCCATACTGGTTAAATTTGGGGCAATAAACTGGCTGTAATTACTAACTAAAATTAATGAAATTGCTGAAACTGTACAAAGCGAAATAAATATATTTGTTTTCACAATCTTTATAAGTTCCTGAAAAAATATCTGTACATTTTCTTTCAGATTCAATTTACTAGGTCTAGTCCTTATAAATCCATCTTCTTCTGATAGGCAATTGTTTCTTCTATTAGGGCTTACACTATTTTCTTTAAATTCCAAAGTAACTAATAGCCCAAGAAAATATACAAAAATTGAAATAACAAAAGGAATCAAAGGATTGATACTAAAAAGAACAGGAGCTATTAAACGAACTGTAATTCTAATAATTGACTGTGTCCCTGTCATTTTTGAAAGAATTAGAGCATATGCGCCATTTTTCCTATCCATCCTAGAATTTGCATTTGTCGCTTCGAAAAGAAAAGCACTTCCAGCTCCTGATTGTGACGCGTTTGCTAAAGAAAAGAATAATTCAGAAGCTACCATCAGTAAAAAACTATTTGCTAAGGTTAAAGTCACTATTGCCACAAGTCTAGAAAAAGAAGCAATTTTTAAAACAATATGGTGTCCGCAACGATCAGATATCCATCCTGTTGGAATCTCAAGTACTGCTGTAGCTATTGCTCCAATACTTTGAACTAGCGCAATATCAAAATAACTTAAACCACGCCAAAGATAATAGAGGGTTAAGATGGTCCAAATTAGAACACTTGAATTAATATAATTTGACCATTCGTAGAGCAGAATGTTTTTTTCTGTTGTTGCTAGCCTTCCTTTAAACATTCATTTCCTCTTTAGATTATTTCTATCCCACCCCATTTTAATTTCCCCATATTATAAGATTTCCAAATAGAATTATTTCCGGCTATCCCATTGCTTTAGTGGGGCTAACTTAAAGCATTACTCCCACAGAAATCTAAATTTTTTCCTTACTGCCATATTTTTTTGACAGTGCTACCATAATTTACATAGGTGAAACAAACGTATCTGGAGAGGGGAACCTATGAAAATGCTACGCGCAATGCGTGAGCCACTGAAGTACGTTCAGGGCAAAAATGCTTGTCTCGAGTTTGAAAAAGAGATGGGCTACATGGGAAAGCGCTTCCTGTTTGTTTGCTCTAACAGCGGCTACAAAGCAGCTCACGACATGATCGAGCAGAGCTTCGAGGGCAAGGGCGACTATTACCGTCGCTATGAGGTCTTCGGTGGCATTTCTTCCAACGGCGAGATTAACCACATGAAGTCTATCGTTGAGGAGGACAACATTGACGTAGTCGTCGCTATCGGCGGCGGCAGCGCTGTTGACACTGCAAAGGCAACCGCATATTACTCTGGTAAGCGCATCGTTATTCTTCCTACCGTTGCAGCAACCGACGCTCCATGCACCGGCCTCTCCGTTATTTACAACGATGACGGTTCCTTTGACAAGTACCTCTTCTACCGACAGAACCCAGATGCAGTTATGGTTGACACTCAGATCATCGCCAACGCACCTGTTTCCTTCCTGGTAGCAGGCATGGGCGACGCTCTGGGCACCTACTTTGAGGGCCGCGCATCCATCCGCACCGAGTCTCCTTCCCTTGAGGGAACCGGTATTACCCGCGTTGGTATGGCAATTGCTAAGGAGTGCTACCTCACTCTTCGCGATTACGGTTCACAGGCAATTAAGGCTTGCGAGAACAACGTTGTAACCCCAGCTCTTGAGGCTATCTGCGAGGCTACCGTCTACATGAGTGGTGTCGGTGCTGACAACGTTAACTGCGCAGCAGCTCACTCCTTCTACGACGGCCTCACCTCCCTTGGTGGCCACAGCGCACCTCACGGCAACTGCGTTGCTTTTGGTACCCTGGTCCAGCTTGTTCTTGAGGGCGTTCCTCAGGAGGAGTTCGACGAGGTTCAGGACTTCTGCCTTGAGGTTGGTCTTCCAACTACCCTCGAGGAGGTTGGCATCACCACTGACGAGCAGATCAAGAAGATCGCTGAGGCTGCTTGCGTTCCTGGCGAGACCATCCACAACCTCGCTGGCAACGTCACTCCTGACGAGCTCTATGCAGCTATTGTTCAGGCTGACGCTATGGGCCGCGCTCTTAAGGCTTAAGCTTCTAGCTGCACGCCGCGCGACGCCGATGTGCCGCAAGGCACGTCGCTGCGGCAACGCAACGGAGCTGCGACAGCGCATTCGCTTGATACAGAAGAGGGACCGCAAATGCGGCCCCTCTTTTTTGTTGCAGTTTTGATGTGTTGCAAGAAGTGCAGGCGCAGTTCGCGCCGGGACAGCGACGCAGGAGCAGCTCGCAGCGCGATAGTGCAACGCCTACAGGTCCAGCACCTGCTTGACATCTGCGGCAATCAGCTCAGGCTCCAAATGACTTTCTCGCATAAGCTCTGCGATGTTGACGCGATCATAGAAAGCCTTCTTGACGCCGTAGTTGAGCACGCGAGCGGAAGAAGTTCCCAGGTAGCTGGCGATATTCTGTCCCCAACCGCCCTCGATAATGCCGTCTTCAATGGTTACGATGACCTCGTGGTCTTTTACCAGGTTGTCGAGCAGATTCTGGTCGATGCCCGAGGCAAAGTATGGCTTGACCAGCGTGGCTTCAATTCCCAGGGTGGAGCTAAGAGCCTCAACGGTTTTCTCGCCAAGGTTATAGAAGTCGCCCAGGGCAAGAACGGCCACCTTGGAGCCCTGGCGAGTGACCTCGTAGGTGTTGAGATCGTCGAAGTTTGTGCGGACAGGACCCTCGGCGTGGACCACGGGACCGGAAGGAATTGCGATGTAGACGGGATGTTTATCCTGGTCAAGCGCCCAGTCGAGCATGGCGATGTACTCCTCGGCGTTTGACGGCGCGAGGTACACCATGTTAGGGATGTTTGCGATCATGGAAATGCTGCTGAGGCCCTGGTGGGTAGCGGCCATCAAGCCCTTAATGGAGCCGGAGCCCACGATAACCGCAGGATTCTGGTTGAGCGCCAGGTCTTGGGTTAGCTGGTCGTAAGTGCGCTGGATGAAGGTTGCGCTTGAGCCCCAAACCACGTGAGCGCCAGCGTGAGCTGCGCCGGAAGCCATTGCAACTGCAGTTTCTTCCGCAATGCCCACGTCAAGATAGTGCTTTCCTAGCTCTTCTCGACGTTCCTGCGTAAGGCCGAGCAAAGCTGGAACAGCCGACATAAGCAGCAAGAACTTAGGGTCAGTCTTTGCACGCTTGAGCGCATACTCTGCAAAAATGCTGCCGTACGACTCGGAGGAACTGGACGCAGGGCTCTGACCAGTCTGGATGTCAAACGGCATATGCCAGTGCCACTTCTCCTTGTTTGCCTCCGCGGGAGCGTAACCCTTGCCCTTGAGCGTGTTGATGTGGACCACAACTGGATGAGGCGTGTCTTTTACCTGCTCAAATGCGGCGATAAGAGCCTCGATGTCGTTGCCGTCGTTGACATACAGGTAGTCCAGACCCATCGATTTAAAGAGGTTATTCTCGGCAGCTCCGTTAGTGCGGCGCAGCTCAGCAAACTGGTCGTACATGCCGCCGTGATTCTCGGCAATGGACATCTGGTTATCGTTGAAGACGATGATAAAGTTGCTGTTCAGCTCTCCGGCAACGTTCAAGCCCTCAAGCGCCTCGCCGCCGGACATGGAGCCATCACCGATAACGGCAATGATGTTCTCCTTGCCGCCCATGATGTCGCGAGCTTTTGCCAGGCCAAGTGCCAGGCTGATGGCCGTTGAGGTGTGGCCAATCTTGAAAAGGTCATGCGGGGTCTCGGCGGGATCGGTATAAGGAGACACCGAGTCGTAGAGCGCGGGATCCATGTATGCCTGCTTGCGGCCGGTCAGCATCTTGTGTGGATACGTCTGGTGCGAGACGTCGTAAACGATATGGTCAACGGGTGAGTTGAACACCGTGTGAAGAGCAATGGTTGCCTCGACGATGCCAAAGTTTGGACCAAAGTGGCCGCCATGCTTTGACTCCATGACCAGCAGATTGTCGCGGATCTCCTGCGCAAGCGCCACGCGAGCCTCCGCGTCCAGCTTCTTTACATCTTCCGGTCCATTGATTTGCTCTAAGTACATGTGCAGCCTTTCTTGGATTGGTTGTGTGAAATACGTACCCAATTGAGCAGCTCATAATACCGATGCCAAACACATTGCAGCAACGCAAAAGAACCCTCGCACCTGAAAGATGCGAGGGTTCGTGCTTGAAATGTTAGTCTACCTGCAGCTTAGCGCTCGCCGGCGGCGCGACGCTCGGCGTACTCGGCTGCAAGACGAGCCTGGATATCGTGCGGCACCTGCTCGTATCCTGCCAGCTCAACGGTATACTCGCCTGTTCCGCGCGAGAGGGACCTCAGCCTTGTAGCGTAATCGGTAACCTCAGCGTATGGAATCGTTGCCTTAATGGTAGTCTCGCCAGCAGAAACACCGGTTCCGGAAGACATTCCTTCAACGCGGCCACGTGAAGCAGAGACATCGCCCATGACAGAACCTGCGTAACTATCTGGAACAGTGATCTCCAGGTGAGCCATAGGCTCTAAAAGAACAGGTTCTGCCTGTTCAACAGCCTTCTGGAATCCAATACGAGCAGCGGTCTTAAAGGCCATCTCGTTGGAATCAACGGGGTGGTAAGAGCCATCATAGACAGCCACCTTAATGTCAATCATAGGATAACCAGCTAAAACGCCTTCGCGCATAGTCTCCTGAACGCCCTTATCAATGGCGGGGATGAAGCCGCGTGGAATGTGGCCACCCACAATCTCGTCCACAAACTCGTAGCCTGCGTCTGGATTTGGCTCAATGCGCAGCCAGCAGTCGCCGTACTGGCCAGAGCCGCCGGTCTGCTTCTTGTGCCTACCCTGAGCACTTGCAACTCGACGGATTGTCTCGCGATAGGGGATGCGAAGCGCTACCTTATGTGCGGAAACGCCGGCTCGCTGCTCAAGACGCTCGAGAAGAACGGCTACTTGTGCCTCGCCAATTGCAGAAACAATGGTCTGGCCGGTGTCCTCATCGCGCTCAACCTTGAGGGTTGGATCGGCGTCGGCGGCCTTTTCCAGGAACGCGAAGAGCTTGCCCTCGGTACCACGCTCATCAGGCTCAATAGCCGTTCGGTACAGGGAGTTGGGGAACCTGAATGCAGCAGCCTCAACCTTGCCGGTAACGGAAAGCGTGTCGCCTGTCATGGCTTCGAGCTTTGGAACTACCACAATATCGCCGGCTGCGGCGGTGCTGACGTCAGCCGTCTCTTTGCCGCACATACGATACAGGTGAGAAAGGCGCTCGGGCTTGCGTGTGCGAGCGTTGATAAGCTCGGAACCTGCAGAAACAGTACCTGCGAGCACCTTCACAAACGTAAGCTTGCCATTCTGTGGATCTTGCAGAGACTTGAAGGCAAACGCAACAGGGCGCTCGTCATCAGGTGAAATATCAAGCTGCTCGCCGTTTACCAGCGGAATGCGGCCAAAATCGGACATAGTTGGGAACCAGCCATCAATGGCATCAAGCAGCGAGATAACACCCTCTTCGCGGACGCAAGAACCCGAGAAGACAGGAACAAAAATGCGCTCCATAAGGGCCTTGCTCAGCAGGCCTTCAAGCTCTTCCTGCGTAATCTCTCCGCCCTCAAGGTAGCGCATCATCAGCTCATCGTCTGCCTCAACAACCAGCTCGGTCAGGGCAGCACGAGCAGCCTGGGCCTCTGCTTGAAACTCAGCAGGAATATCGGTAACTTCAGGCTTGCCATCTACCAGCTTGCGAGCCTTCTGATGAACAACGTCAATGATGCCAGAGAAAGCCTCGCCAGAGCCCATTGGAATGGTCACCGCGCCAAGTGAGGAACCAAAACGGTCCTGGAGCATAGCCATTGCGGTCTCGTAGTCTGCATCAGGGCGGTCCAGGCGGTTAATAAATAGAGCGCGCGACAAAGAAAGATCTTCAGCAGCAAACCAAAGCCTGGTGGTAATAGTACCAGGTCCACTAGCTGCATCTACGACAAACAGCGCAGTCTCAACAGCGCTCATTGCCGAATAGGCGTCGCCTACAAAGTCAGGGTAGCACGGTGCATCAAGCACGTTAATACGTGTATTTTCCCAGGTGATTGGTGCAATAGTAGTAGAGATTGAGAATCCGCGCTCCGACTCTTGTGAATCGTAATCAAGCGTGGGCTTTGTGCCTGCGTGGCCGCCTAAACGAGTGGTTGCACCCGTCAGATGCAGCATTGCCTCGGCAAGCATGGTTTTGCCCACGCCACCTTGGCCCACCAGAACCACATTCTTTACCTTAGAAACATTCTTTTCGGCCATGATGCCTCCTCTGACTGCGGTAAGCAGCCGAGAAGGTCAGCCGATAGTGCGCGCCCGAGTCTAGCGCGCTATGCTACGGCCCTTCCTGCTGCTTACCGAACAAGAAAACCTCTAGCTCCCCTACCGTACCGCAAAGCACAAAAAGAGACACCCACCATTCGCTAAACGATATACGGTGAGTGCCTCAAAGTTTTTTCTCGCCAGAAGAATTTATGCTGTTACCGCAGGTAAACGACGCGAAATTGCAGAACGCCACCCGCGTGCATCACAAACGTTAGATTCTAACTCCTCGGTGAACGGTGTTGTTAAAGATCAGGTAGCCAATAAGTGCGTTCACCAGTGATAGTGTGACAAAGATAATGTTTGGCAGCGTCTCGTTAACCACGCCCGTTGATGAGCTAAACGAGTCGATAACCGGAATAATCATCATCATGAACGTGCCGCCGATAACAAACATGGAGCCCAGCGTACCCACAAGAGAAGATACGGTGACCGAAAGGCTTCTCTTGGTGATATCAACAACGGAAGTCCAATCAAAGTTTGGACGTCGAATATCAATGGCTAGGCCCACGTTAGACACAAGAAACACTATGCAGAGTGGCAGAATAACGTTTCTCAGGGCCGTTTCAAGGGTGATGTGGCCAGGAATCAGGAAGAAAATCTGAGTCAACACGCTGAAGATGAGCACGTAAAGCATGTTAACGGCAATCTTTGCGCCAAAAATCTGCTTTGGAGATACGGGCATGGTTGCCATCAACCAGTTTGAGCGGCCTTCCAGCGAGTATGAAATGGCAGCGGAGCTGGCGGCGCAGAACATTGAGGTGCCAAACCAGGTGGTTGCCATACCAAAGACAGTTCTTGCCAGAGGTAGATAACGTGGAACCTCGGACGCAGGTACAAAATTTTCCACAACGGACGACGTAGTAAAGAACATAGAAATAAAGGCGAGAACAACCATCAATAAGCAGCCAAAAAGCATGTTTATAAAGACTGCTGGATAACCCGTGATGGTTTGAATCTCTTTTCTGATCAGAGCAATAAATGGCGTCGCAGACTTGGTAGAGATCTGCTTTGTGGTGAACTTCTTCTGAACTTTGTCCTCGCTTACCAGCGCATTAATTCTATCGTTGAAGCGAGAGATAATTGCCACAATTGCTGCTGGTGCTCCAACGGAGACCAGAACAAATAGCAAGAGACTGACAAGAGAGCCGGAGTTAAAGAAATCCGCAATCCACAGTGATGGAAGATAAACCAGTCCAACAGAACTTGCCAAGCTAAATACCGTGTTGTAGATGTTGCCGGACATACCGGTGGCAATCTTATCTGCATTGAAAGACATCGAGAAGATAAAGTACAGGTAGCCAACCATAAACAGAAGGCCAAAAACGCCGCCAACGACTACCCCTAAAGACTTGAAGTGCAGCTTTGCAGCAAGCGCAGAAACACCAAAAGCCAAAAGGATTGAAACAGAAACCGCAAGATTAGGTCCAAGGATTAGTGCAAACAGAGCACCAATCAAACGTGGAAGCGTGACTGCTTCAAAGGTAAAGTAGGCTAAAAAGACTGGCAACATAATGGTGAGAGACCAAATGCCCTCCGCAGCATACAAGGCAGCGATGCGAGAATAGATAATGGTGCTCTTTTTAATAGGAAGCGACATGATAAAGTCGTAATCTTTATAAGCAAAAAGAACGCCATTAGCCTTTACAAACGTCAAAATAACACCAGGTAGAGCACCAGCAAGAATTCCTGCAAGCGGAAGCAATCTTGTGAAGCCGGCAATGGCAACAGTTGTAGCGATGCCGTAAATGTAAGCCATCATGAAGAGTGCGCCAACAACTGCAAAAACACCGCCGACAATAGGCAGAGCGTTTGCACCAACCTTTTTCTCAAAATTCTTTCGAGCACCCACAACCTGTGTAGTCCAAATCATGGTGATCTGAACCTTAAGCAGCATCCAGAATACTTTAAGATCGGAAGGCAGCTTAAGCTCAGAGCGATTAAGAACAGGAACCTGACCAGCGCTTACTTGAGCTGGAATAAAGACATCTCCCGAAAGTGGCAGATTCTGCTCAGGCACATCAGGACGCTGAGGAGCCTGTGGAACGTTGTTTGCCATAACTAGTTCTCCTTAGGGAAGGAAGGAGGAACTGGAGCACCTGGAGGCACTGGTGCACCAGGCGTAGTTGGTGCTGCAGGAGCCGCAGGTGCAGCTGGAGCCGCTGGAGCAGCGGGCGCCGCAGGTGCTGCAGGAGCGGCGGTTGCTGCAGGTGCTGCTGGAGCAGCGGGAGCCGCTGGAGCAGCGGGCGCCGCAGGTGCGGCGGCTACAGGCGCGCCAGGTATGACTGGCTGAACAGCTGCGCCGTCCTTTGTGGTAGCCATATCCTGAGTAATATCAGCAGAAACGCCAGGAGCACCAGCCTCAAGACCAAGAAACACTTCCTCAAGTGAGGCGTTACCACGAATCTCGTCCGTTTTGCCTGCAGCAAGAAGCTTACCTTGACGAATAATTGCAATTTTATTGCAGAGTTTCTCGACAACCTCAAGAACATGTGACGAGAAGAACACGGCAGATCCGCGGTCGGCAAGCTCGTGAAGCATCTTCTTCAACTCGAAGCTTGCGGCTGGATCCAAGCCAACAAAAGGCTCGTCCAAAATAATGAGCTTTGGCTCGTGGAGCAGGGCAGAAATCAGAACCAGTTTCTGCTTCATGCCGTGAGAGTAGCTGCCGATAGCGTTTGCCAAAGAATCGGTGATGCCCAGGCGGTTGGCCAGCGTAGTAATGCGCTCGACGCGGTTCTCCGCAGGAACGCCAAAAATATCACTGACGTAATTGAGGTACTTAATGCCGCTCATGAACTCGTAAATGTCTGGATTATCTGGGACGTAAGCAATAACCTGTTTTGTGCCAACAGGATCAACCAGCACGTTCTTGGAGTCCACAAAAATGACGCCGCCCTCAAATGGCTGAGCACCAACGATGGACTTGATAAGCGTGGTTTTACCTGCGCCGTTGTGGCCGATAAAACCGTAGATGTCGCCAGGCATAACATCGAGCGAAAGATCAGAAACGGCCACCTTAGAGCCATACTTCTTGGTGAAGTGCTGAACACTCAGAACAGGGACTACCTCACCAGGAGCTGCTTGAGCTGGCACGGCGGCTGCAGCGGGTGCGGCAGGCGTAGCAGCCACAGACGCTGGTGCGGCTGAAGGTGCTGCAGGAGCTGAAGCAACTGGAGAAACGGGAGCGTTGGGAACAGGTGGCTGTGGGATATTGTCGGCCATATTAGTTTCCTTCTTCCATCTTGTCTGTCTTATTAACGCGAGTGTGACGAGCTTTTGGAGAACGCTTTGTCCTTCTCAGGGCGTCGCGCAAAATCCATTCTACCTGAGCATTGGTTGAACGCATGTCATCTTGTGCCCAACGTTCAACCGCCTCCCAGATTTCCGGATCTATACGTAGTGGATATTGTTTGCGAGGTGCCATGGGTTTCTCGCCAAGCTCTACTGCTGCAGAGAACCGGTATTAAGCACAGGCTGAGCCTCAGACTCGCCGCAGAGAACAACCATGAGGTTGGATGCCATGACAGCCTTGCGGTCCTCATCAAACTCAACAACGCCGTTCTCGGAGAGTTGAGTGAGGGCCATGTCAACCATAGAAACGGCGCCCTCGACGATCTTCTTACGAGCAGCAATAATTGCCTCTGCCTGCTGACGGCGAAGCATTGCCTGCGCAATTTCAGGAGCGTAAGACAGGTGTGTGAGGCGAGCGTCGTCAACGGTGATACCGGCGACGGAAAGGTTGCGGCTCAACTCGGACTGAAGCGCCTCGGAGACCTCTTCAATGTTGGAGCGCAAGGTAATTGCGGTGTTTGACTCGGACTCGTCCTCCATGTGGTCATAACTGTAGGTACTGGCAACGTGCCTCAACGCAGTCTCTGCCTGCATAGCAACGTAGCTGTCGTAATCATCGACGTCAAAGAGAGCCTTTGCGGTATCGCTGACGCGCCACACAACAACCTCTGCAATCTCAATTGGGTTACCCATGCGGTCATTGACCTTGAGAACATCACCGTTCAACGTGCGGGCGCGAGTAGAAATGATGGAGGTGTGCACGCTTACACTGGGAGTAACGCCTGCAGCGAGAGAAGAAAGGTCACCCAGGTTTGTAGAAAGAGTCTTGGCGTAGTAAGGATTTGCCCAACGGAGACCCTCGTCCTTAACGGTGCCGATGTACTTACCAAACAGCACACAAACCTTTGCCTGACCAGGCTGAAGGCTGAACAAGCCACTTGAAACAAATACACCTGCAAAGACAAACACCACCGCGCCAATAATACTTGGGAATGATGGCTCCAAACGAAAATCTCTGTCTGCAGCTATAGCGCTGAGGACAAAATTCAGCATAAATAGGACTGCAACTGCAAAAAGAACAATAGCAATCAGCAGGAACAGCCAACCACTTTTGGACTTAATAATTTTTTCAGTGCTCATAAGATCTCCTTTGTAACAATGAGCTTTCGGTTAGCGATATTGTGATATCACATTGATTGCAAGTCAACAAAAATTTTTATTTAAATGTTGTTTAAAAATTGCAGGTAAGACGGTTTGTTTTATTGGTGAGTAGCGAGCGCTCCGCGTGCAAAATGTGTTCGGTACATGTGTGGCGAGAAGTTCGTCTCTTTGAGAACAGCAACAGACCTGTAAGGCTTGGATTAAGCGCGCCTGATTTCTGCAAAGAATCTGTAGCTTTTGCCTAAAAACATCAAAGAATCGGTGGATTCTGCCTGATTTCATCAAAGAATCTGTGTCCCAAACACAGATTCTTTGCACTTTTCAGGCGGACTTTGAAGCGTGCTCGAGATTACCCCTCCAAGGAGCCTAATTTTCTCGCCATGTCTGAATGATTTGCCGGAAAAGCACACCATGTCTGAGCTATTTGCCGGTTTTTCTCGCCAAGTCTGAGCTGTTTTACTCAGACATGATGCGGTTTTCAGGCTCGCAATCAAAGGACAGTCAAAAGATGGCAGAGAGGTTGTTCAATCGCACAAAAACACACCTCGGGGAAGCCCTAAGGTGTGTTCGGTGTGCACTATGTCCTGGTCACGAGCGCGTGACCGTCACATCTCGCAGCCCGCGGCCGCGTGATCGTCGCAGCCGGCGCGCGACGCACGGCGTGCTAGTCAATACGGGCGTCTACCTCAAGCCAGCCAAGCTGGTCAATGTTGCCCTTGACGTGCTCGCAAGACTTGCGCCATGCCTCAATCTCGGAGTCAGAGAGCTCGGGCACAAAGACCTTCTCGACACCATTAGCGCCGATAACTGCAGGAAGTGAAGAGTAGAAGCCGGAAACGCCATACACATCAGTGAGGAGCGTGGAAACTGGCGTGATCAGCTTGGTGTCGTGGACAATGGCCTTGATGACCTCGACGGCTCCGTTTGCAATGGAGTACTCGGTGCACTGCTTGCCGCTGTAGGTGACGTAACCGCCCATGCGCCCAGCCTGCTCAAGCTCTGGAAGGTCAAAGGTCTTTCCCGTCTGAGCAGCTACCTCGTCAAGAGTAAGGCAGCCAAAAGAGACGTGCGACCAGCAGGCAAACATACCATTGCCATGCTCACCGAGCATCCAAGCGTTGATGCAAGATGCTGGATAGCCGGTAGCGCCGGAAAGTGCGTGGCGGAGTCGGGCGGAATCCAGTGTTGTGCCGGAGCCGATAACCTTATTTGGATTGGCGCCAGTCAGATACTGGAGCTCAGTGGTAACAACGTCGCAGGGGTTTGCAATATTGACCCAAATGCCATCAAAACCAGCGTCTGCAATACGCTTGGCAAATTTTTTGGCCTCGTCAGTGGTAACAAAAAGCTCACCATCACGACTACCTGCTGCATCCTCAATGTGGCCAGCAGCATTAACAATAATATCGCAGCCAGCAAGTTCCTCGTAACGGTCATCAAGCTCAAAGACGCGAGCGGGGTGTGGATAAAATGGCATTGCGTCCAGCAGGTCATTTACCTGTGCTTTACACAGAACTTCATTTGTGTCGCAAATAAACAGCTCAGTAACAAGTCCCTGATAAAGCAGGGCATTTGCAACATGTGCGCCTACGTGACTAGCACCAATGATGCCAATCTTACTGATAAGAGCCATAGTCCACCTCTTCTGTCTTGGCAAAATACTGTACTTGTTAGCTTAACGGTTTCTAGACAAACGGGAAACGATAAAAAATGAAACATATTAGACACAGCAGTCCCCTCAACGTGCCATTTATGCCTGCAAACGGTATAGTAGTAACCCAAGATTTGGAGAGGAACTATGGGGTACAAGACACCAACATGCTCGATTGCACGTAGTTGCGGAGGCTGTGAATGGCTTTCGGTCCCCTATCCTATTCAACTTAAACGCAAGCAAGCGCAGGTGGAGGAGCTCCTCGCCCCGCTGGCAAGCATCAATAACGTAACTATCGAGCCCATCCGTGGTATGGACGAGCCTCTGGCGTATCGTCACAAGGCGGCAACGCCGTTTGCGCCGGGCAAAGGTCGCACGGTTCGCTCCGGTTTTTACGCAAGCGGAACGCACAAGATTATTGCTTCAAAGGAATGCCTGGTAGAGGACGGTCGAGCTCGCACCATTCTCAATGACGTGGCGTATCTTGCCGGCCAGTTCAACATCCACGCCTATCAAGAGGATCGCGGCAAAGGAGCGCTTCGCCACGGCGTGGTGCGCTGCGGATATGCCACCGACGACGTCATGCTAGTGCTGGTGGTCAACGGTCAGCATCTGCCCCACGAGCAGGAGTTTATTGCTGCGCTTCGCAAGGCGCACCCCGAGCTGACCAGCATTTTCTTGAACGTCAACCAGAAGCGCACCAACGCAATCTTAGGGCGAGAAACCCGTCTGCTTTGGGGCTCAACGTCTATGAGCGACAAGCTTCTGGACTGCACGTTTGAGATTGGTCCAACCAGTTTCTACCAGACCAACCCTCAACAAACCGAGGTGCTCTATCAGCTGGCTATCGACGGTGCGCTAGCTGGCTCTGATCTTGCTGGCTCCGAGCAGGCCAGCGCTGCGCAAGCAGGCGTTGCGCCGTCCGACACCGCGCAAGCAACCACTTCCGCGCAAGCCAGCAAGCTGCGAGTCCTCGACGCCTACTGTGGCACGGGAACCATTGGACTTTGCTTGGCGCACGCCGCCGAGGCTCAAGGCGTCAACCTCTTGCTCACCGGCGTTGACCAGGTTGAAAACAACATTCAGATGGCACGCAGAAACGCTCGAAACAATAAACTTGAAGCTGAATTTATCTGCGACGATGCCACTCGCTACATGCAAGCTCTGGCAAAAGACGGTCAGAACTTTGACGTTATTATTCTTGACCCGCCGCGAGCAGGCTCAACGCCCACCTTCCTCAAAGCAACGGCTCAGCTAGCCCAAAAGAAAATCGTATACGTGAGCTGCAACGTTGTGACACAGGCCAGAGACCTCAAAGTTCTTCTCGACAGCGGATTTGCCATCGAGCGCGTGACACCTGTGGACATGTTCCCCCACACCAAGCACGTTGAGTGTATAGTAGTGCTGTCAAGTGCTGCACCCACCAAGTAAATAAAGTGTAGGAGAATAAAAACTTATTCTTAGGCTGTCGTTAAATGGTATTGGTAGCTTGGAGTAAGCTTTATTATTTATGATAAAAAGTTATTGAGTGGGAACATATCCATAGACTAGAGTTGACACCAGAGCATGGATAACAAGAAAAATGGACCCACCTCAAAATTTGATAATTATTTAAATAGCCTAATTAACATTATAATTTTATCGAGGAATTATATAAGAATTTATAATTTATTTTTTTGGAGGATTGGAATGTTTAATTCTAAAGATTGGCAAGAAGAGTTATCGTATTATCTTAATCAGGAAACTGGAATGGATGATATCATTTATGGAAACTATGTTGAATGGGATAGATTTAGAGAAGATTATGAAGAACAGTTATTAGCCGAAGCACGTATTGAACTACCTTGGGGAAAGAATTTATCAATGCAAGAGTACATTGATTTATCCTCAGAATTATCTAATCTAGGTGTTAAAAGTATAGAAAATTTAAATGAAAATTTAAAAGTTAAGTTTATTGATAGAAATCATAAAATAGCAGATTTTATTGTATCTGAGTGCCTTGATTCGTACGGTGTTCCCTGTGGAACAGAATATGAGCAAGAACTTCCAACAGAGTTAACTTATTGGAATAATACGTTGGATAATTCAGAAAATGAATTGTTAGCATATATAAATTATCCAATAGAAGTTAACTTATTCGACGAAAAAATTAACAATATATTTAGTGAAATTGAAGCCATATCCGATGAATTGACTAAAAAATCCTTGTTATTAGCAGCATTTAGTATTACAGAAAGTATGTTTAAAAGTGTAATTGTTGATAAAATTCCCCAAGAAAATAACATTTCTGATTTTTCTAAAAAAATATTAGCAGTTGAGATTGATAAAAAATTAAGAGGAACGAGCGATATTAAAAATCAATTGTTCAAAGAATTATATAATACACCTGCTCCACAACAAAATTGGATAAATGTGAGGAATTCATTAGCTCATGATATTGAGAGTTCTTCAATTAGAAATGATCAGATTACTTACTTAAATCTTAAGACTAAAAACGAGGAAACATGTTTGTTGCCAGAGTTGAAAAAAAGTTTAATGGATTTTTTTTATAATATAAAAAATATACTAGCTCAAAATTAATATTTATATTTTTAAATTAGCACTTAATATTGCAATAGAAGTTACGTCTCAAAAAGTGGTGTAAGGCTATATACTTAGGAGGTCAGAAATGTTTGGGTTTCTAAAGAAAAAGAAAAACAATATCATCTGTAAAACAGAAACAGATAAAAACAAAATAACGATAGATAGATTTCAAAGATATTCAACCCTAGTAAAAAATAATTGTATGGGGTATGACTCAGTACAATGTGCAAAAGTTTTCATCGAAATCATGGTTGAACATCTAAACTATGAGGAGGCTTTACAAGCCCTTGAGAAGGAGCATGGTGCGCAAAATAATTCCTTAATAGAAGAAATTTATTCTAAAATTGAAAGCTGCTTATTCTTAAATAGAAAAACAATTCTTATAGAAAAAGAACCTATTAAGATAGATATTAATAAACTACCTATTTTACTAAACCCTTGGAATGGAGAAAGAATACTCAATAATTTTATAAGTATAAACGATAATAATGTATTTGATGGTGTTCGTTTCAGTTGGAATATACAAAATCATTATTTATATCCGATGAATATAATTGTTTGTACAGGCGGCAACCATTCTCAATTATCTGCAAGATACCAAAACAAAGGGGAAACTGTAATCAATGAAATAAAAGATTTTACTTCACTTTATGATAAGGTAGAATTCGATGGTGCTAATTATATTAAAAAAGAGGACAATACAATTATTGAAATGGAATATGATGAAAACATATTATTTTATTCTGGAGTGATTTTTGAATTGGGGAGGTATTTACTCGGTAGAAATTACTCAAATTCAGATTACATTGGTAGTTATTTAAATCTATGAGAGATAACATATTTTTTAACGATATCCTTAAGCTATCGTTAAAAAGTTTATTAATATATTCCCACATACGAACGCAACTACTTGACATACTTGGTGTTCATTCGTTTCACGTTGAGTGCGTTGTGGTGCTGTCACGCGTTTAGATCAGCGTAACAAATCGAATTGAGAAGCTATGAAAACGATTGAATTTGGAAAACAAAATAACGACGTAATCATGCTGCTTCATGGTGGCGGTTTATCTTGGTGGAATTATAAAGCCGAGGCTGAACTGCTGAAGGATCAATATCATGTTGTGCTGCCAATCCTTGACGGACATGCAGGCAGCGACAATGATTTTATAAGTATTGAGAAAAACGCAAGTCAGCTCATTTCTTTTATCGATAAAGAATTTGGAGGCTCGGTTCTCCTTATTGGAGGGCTGTCCCTTGGCGCACAGATTTTAGTAGAAATGCTGACGCAACGAAACTCAATTTGTCAAAACGCTGTCATTGAAAGCGCATCTGTCATCCCGTCCAAGCTGACAAATGCCCTGATTAAACCAATGTTCTCTCTTAGTTATGGCTTAGTGAAAAAGAAGTACTTTGCTCAAATGCAATTTGACTATCTTCATATTCGTAAAGATTTATTTGAAGACTATTATCGGGACACGTCACAAATCTCAAAAGAAAACATGATTGCATTTCTTGAAGCAAATACATCCTATGAGATAAAACCAGGCCTTCAAGAAGCCCACGCCAAAGTCCACATACTTGTCGGAGAAAAAGAGCAGAAAAAGATGATCTGCTCAGCAGAACAATTACGTAAGGCACTGCCTGGTAGCGTTCTTGAAATAAAGAAAGACTTATATCATGGCGAATATTCCATCAATTGCCCAGAGGAGTATACAAAAGAACTTTTAGACATGATTAATGCCCAGTAGGACCTTTACCATCCGCTGCCCCATCAATCTGTCCTCTAAAATCCCAGGAGCTCCCGTGATTATAAAAAACGAAATACCTCTTTTAGAATATGACGATTCCTCTCCAGAGGTTATTACAGCAAATCACGAATGGACCGCAGGTCAGCTACCAGAAAAGTGCCTCTTCGCGTTTCTTGGAGACGTTGTCCATGATTACGCCAACGGGCACGGAGCAGAAGTCGTAGAAACAATCGTGACCGTTTCTCGAGACATCAAAGTCTACGTTTTAACTTCACATGGCGAGAAAATCTGTTTAGTTCAATCCCCTACTGGATCTGCTTCATCCACACAGGTAATGGACATACTGGTTACCTGTGGGTGCAAGAAAGTAATTGCAGTTGGTTCATGCGGCGTTCTAAAAGAGATACAAGAAAATGCCTTTCTCGTCCCCACTAAAGCTCTTAGAGCGGAAGGAACGTCCTATCACTATCTTCCAGCTTCAAGATATATAGAGCTCGACGAAGAACCAATTTCTGTCATAGAAGAGACCTTCAAAAAAGACGGCCTCCCTTTTGAAACGTGCACCACCTGGTCTACTGACGGTTTCTTCCGTGAGACAAAGGATATGGTTGAGTATCGCCTACAAGAAGGATGCTCAGTAGTAGAAATGGAATGCTCGGCACTAGCCGCTTGCTGCAGAAAACGAGGGGCACAGTTTGGGCAGTTCCTTTTTACAGCAGACTCTTTGGCAAACGTTCACGAATATGACGAGAGGGACTTTGGCAAAGACTCCCATGAAAAGGCGCTGCTTCTTGGCCTGGAGATACTAAAGAACTTTCTTTGATGGAACCAATTACGACGCTCTTAGTTGGACCAGCTGGCAGCCATACAACTACGACTACCTCATTACTAATTACAACTCCAACCTGATTGAGCACCGCTATAAGCGCAATACCTATACCGTTACCTACGTAAGCTCTGGAACAACTGTTGCTACGCACTCTCATCTCTTTGGAGAGCCCTTTAATGCCAACACCGACGTTCCTGGCACCTCTTTAACTTCTCCACGTCCTGGTTATGTTTTCAAGGGCTGGTACGACAACTCGGAGACTGTGGGTACTCCTGTTACTGACACCACTATGCCTGCAACTAATACGGTGCTGTACGCCAAATGGGCGCCTCTTACCGCAACCGTTACCTTTGACTCTGAGGGCGGCTCGTCAGTCAACTCACAGGAGCTTACCTACGGAGACGCAGCTACAAAGCCAGCCGATCCCGTACGAGAAGGCTACACCTTTGCTGGTTGGATTCTCTACACCAACGGTAACCCCTCTGTTTACAGCTTCTCCGCAGCAGTTACAGGCGACATTACCCTGCACGCACTCTGGAAAAAGAACGACTCTTCCGTCTCCTACACGGTCATTCATCAGACAGATGACGGTCAGATTCTCTCAACCACAACTGAGACCGCACCAATTGGTTCTCTTATCAGCAGGTGGGCTCTCGATGCAGCTGATCGCGGAGACTGCGCTTATGTGGACGTTTCTTCTCGCTCTATGGTTCTTGATGAGAATGCCGAGAATAACGTCTTGATCTTTACGTATAGCAAGGAAGCTCGCTACAGCTATACCGTCCATTACGTTGACGCACAGACTGGCGAGCAAATCCATTCTGATGATATTATTGGCAGCCAGACGCTCAACCTGCAGAATGTTTCTGCTCGTGAGATTAACGGTTACACACTTCAGGGCGACAGCACCGGATATGTTTCTGCTGACCAGCTTGAGTACACGTTCTACTACACAAAGAACCCTGAAGCACCTGCAGCATCTCAGACCCCAGCAAAGCGCAAGAGCGCTCTGCCCGAGACTGGCGATGCTTCAAGCGTAACTTTTGTCGGCGCAGCCTTGACCTCTGTAGTTGCACTGGGAACATCCCTCGTTCTGCGTCGTAGGAAGCGTAACTAGAAGTAAAAGACAGCATTAACGCAAGTAAAACCCGGGTGCCTCGCACTCGGGTTTTTGTTTGCGTATTCTTGAAGTAGCTACAGGCGGGCACAACTCTACAATCAGAAAAGCCTAATGAGGCTCATTACTTTAGCCATAAATCTGTAAACCAATCTTCACAACTAAAGCAACAGTATTAAATTCCGATTTCACAGGTATTTTGATTTTCTCGTTACCTCATCCTTGTAATTAAAATAACGAAGGAGGAGGTGTTTTATGTCAAAGAAACAAATCAATCTATTTGTAGGCTCTGTCGGAGCTTTTATCGGAGTATTTGTTTTTATCGCTTATATTCCACAAATTATTGCAAATCTACAGGGAGTAAAGGCTCAACCTTTTCAGCCACTATTTGCAGCAGTTTCTTGTCTCATTTGGGTCATTTATGGTTGGACTAAAGAGCCTAAAAAGGACTGGATTCTCATTATTCCAAATACTGCTGGTGTAATTTTAGGCGGATTAACATTCCTCACCGCTTTATAGTGATTAAGCAGCAAGTTTAATTTAGAAATCCGACAGCACCTAATGGTGTTGTCGGATTTTAATTAACACGCATCTCACCTCTGTAGCCATTCTTGACACTTTTTTCGTTCTACATCATAAACAAACTCAACAAACTAATTCTTAGACATCCATTCCCGGAAAGCCAATCTGTCGCAGCGCCTCATACAGCACAATGGCGGCAGCGTTTGAAACGTTAAGTGCACTGACCGAGAATTCGTTGGGGTCAATGAAGTTTCCGCAGATATCCTGCTGTAAAAGCGCTGGATGAGAGTACTGATCATCACCGTCAAGTGCATCGTGCCTTTGACTCCAGTCCTCACGATTAACCAGGCTTGCAGAATCTTGCAGCATTGGGATTCTCTCGCACTCATCAGCATGTTGTGCCAGAAGTTCCTCGGACAATCCCAGGCTTTCCTTTCCAAAGATAAGGTAATCACCATCGTAATACGTTGCCTGTGTGTAGGTTTTCTTGGCTTTCTTGGTAAGGAAGTGCAGCGGAGATCTACCGGTTGCGGAGGTGCTGTCTACAGCGGAGACAGCGTCGTGTGCAGCGTCCGCAGCTGGTGCATCAGATGCTTGGGCCAGACCGTTCTTCTCCAGAAATTGATCCCAGTTATCGTATACAGAAACGTTAAGGCTTTGCCAGTAAGCCATGCCTGCTCGCTTGAGGCTTTTGTCGTCAAGCGAGAAACCCAACGGGCCCACTAAGTGCAAGTGAGTCCCGCTCACTACGCAGGTGCGACCAATGTTTCCCGTATTTGCGGGAATCTCGGGCTCTACCAGTACGACGTTGAGCATAGGTTATGCCAGAACAAAGCTGGTCAAGAAGGCAATAAGTCCGCCAAGTGCCATAGTGGCTGGCAGCGTCACAAACCAAGCAGCAATAATCTTGCGCGCAACACCCCAGCGTACGGAGCTACGACGACGAGCAGATCCTGCGCCCATGATGGATGTGGTAATGACCTGTGTAGTGGAAACTGGAGCGCCAAGAGCGGTCATAATCTCAATTGCAACGGTTGAACTTGCCTCGGCAACAAAGCCAATAACGGGTGTGAGCTTGGTGACACCGTCGCCAACAGTACGCATGATGCGGCCGCCGCCAATGGAGGTGCCCAGTGCCATGGTAGCTGCGCAGAGCAGCTTAACCCACAGAGGGATGCCAGTAGAAGGGTCATGAAGACCTGCAGTAACCAGGGCCAACGTGATGATTCCCATAGTCTTCTGAGCATCATTATTACCATGACTGTAGGCCATAAAAGCAGCTGAGAGTACCTGAAGACGATGGAACAGGCCATGTGCCTTTTTAGGTGGCCAGTCGGCAAAGATCTCAAATACCAGCTTCATAATGAAGTAGCCCAAAGCCATACCAATAAGAGGAGAGGTAAACAGAGGGATAACAACCTTCTCTATAACTCCCGCCCACATAATATGGCCCGTGCTACCGGTAAATACAATGGTTGCGCCAATAAGGCTACCAATCAAGGCATGTGAAGACGAACTTGGAATTGAGAACCACCAGGTAAAGAGGTCCCAAACAATAGCGCCCATCAGAGCAGCAAAAATTACGTAAAGCTGAAGCTGAATGTCAACCAGACCAGATGCAATGGTCATAGCGACCTTCTCGCTCATAAGCGCGCCAACAAAATTCATAATTGCAGACATGGCAATTGCTGTGCCCAAAGGTAGAGCCTTGGTATACACCGTAGTAGCAATAGCATTTGCGGTGTCATGGAAGCCGTTAATAAACTCAAATATCACAGCGGAAACAAGCACCGCAACAAGCAAGATGCTAACCATTTTTCACAATGACATTCTGAACAGCGTTTGCAACATGCTTGCATGCGTCAAGCGTAGATTCAAGCCTATCTAGAAGACTCTTCCATTTGAGAACATCAATTGGATCATGAACATTTCTAAAAATAGAGCTGAGAGCGTTACGGTAAACAACATCTCCCTGGTCTTCATACTCATTTGCAGAGCGCGTATGCCTAATAGCTGAATCATCTTTATGATAGTCAGGAAGACGCTCAAAAGCTTTCTGTAATTCTTCTGAAGCAAAAAGAATCAAATGAGCCACTTGAACAGCTTCTGGACGCATCTCTTTAATATCGTACATGCTCAGATGTGCCGAGACGCTCTCAATACCGTCTGGAATCTCATCCATAAGTAACGCCAGCCTAGAAATATCCTCGCGATCAAATGGCGTGATAAAGGATGTATTGAGAGTAGAAATAATCTTTCCTACCTGGTCATCGCAAAGTGTCTCATAGTTCTTGATCTGAACTTCGTAATCTTCTGAGCTTGGAAATGACTCTATATAGGAGACAAACAATTTTGCTGTAGAGACAATCAGTGCTGAAAACTCAGAGAACATGCTATAAAACTCATCTTCTCTACGAGAAACACGACTCATACGATGCCCTTCACTTGGACTTTTTTAAATACACAGACATTATTAGTATAGTCCTTTTAGGCTCATATGCTGGGGATAATGGTAATTTCAAACATAGTCATACCCCTTATCTGGGGCGTTGCTTCGTTTGCCTATCTGCAAACCGTACTCTACCTTGTGGGTTTGGCAAGATAAACATGATTGCTTGAGGCTCCATCTTTAAACAGCAGACTGCTCTGTGAGAGGCTTTTACTCTTCAGAAGACTTTTGCGCTTCAAGATTCTTCTGCAATTCAAGAACCTTCTGACGACGTTTTTTAAAGTAGCTTCCAAGTGGTGCGACAACAATAAAATGATTTAAAAATGCTCCACAAGTTGCCAGCAACGCTGCAATGAGCGCATTTACATAAGGATGCCATACTGGGAAATACTGAGCCAATGCCTGCTGAATTGGGTAAGCCCAAAGGTAAATACCATAGGACAGCTCAAATTTTGTGCCAAATTTACTAAAGTGATTGCCCATTCCGTATGCAAGACAAAAACAAGCAACAGGAAAGACCGTTAGCATTGCTAGATTGTCTGCAGCGCCGAGAACCATAACAAACCACAGAACAACCGATGCAAGGCCTAAAGCAGGCGAAATAGTAATGTGGTCTCTAAGTACCCAAATCAAAACACCTAGGTAAAACAGAAGAACCGCACGTACAACGCTTAGCTGAAGTGGAAAAAACTTCACATAATACACTGCCGCCAACGCAAAGACAGGTACCGAGAGCAGCAAAAACTTCTTTTTATCAAACTTGGTGAGTTTGTAGCTTATAAAACACAAAACGTAGCAGATAAACTCAACGGGAAGTGTCCACAGAGCAGCATTAACCACATCGCCTGAAGGATTGTTGGTAAACACACCCGGCAACTGATGAACCATAATCAAGGCACCATTAAGCAGGTATTTATACGTCTGTGGATTAGTAAAATACTCCGCAGGCGAAAGCGTTGAAAGTATTGGACCCAGCACAAACGTGGTCAAAATTACAACAAACAAAAGCTCAGGGAAAAGCCTCAAAACGCGTGCCGAGAAAAACTTTTTTGGCTCAGGATAATGCTCACAACTACGAGCAATCAAAAACCCGCCAAAGAGGAAGAAAACACCAACAGAAACGCCACCGGGACTTAAACGATCCCCCGTTAACTTCAGCAAATAACTACCAGCATCGCCACCCAAAACCACTGAGTAGCAGTGAGAAACAATGACCATCAGCGCAGCTATAAACCTCATAAAATTCAGGTTATTGACACGCGATGTTGCTACGTCACTGAGTTTAATCTGGGCACTTCTCGCCATTTACTTGCCTAACTCTATGCGAACCTTATTGCCCTCAACGTGGACTCTGTCCTGGGTAAAAAGCTGCAAAACCTCTGGATAAAGCTTGTGCTCTACCTGATGAATTGCCTCTTCAAGCTGCTCGACCGTCCAACCCTCTTCAACCACAACGGGTCGCTGAGCAATAATGGGGCCGCAATCGTATTCAGCGTTTGCCAGATGAACAGTAACGCCCGTTACCTTGACGCCGTACTCATACGCATCCTGAATGGCATGAGCGCCGCGAAAGCTTGGCAACAACGCTGGGTGCAGGTTGAGAACGCGATTAGGGAAGGTGTTCAGAACAGGAACGCCAACTTTACGCATGTAACCAGCCATAACAACGTAATCCACGTTGTAGCGCTTAAGCTCGGTAGCAATAACCATATCCGCAACAAACGGATCCTCGTATGTCTCTTTTGAGAGTGTCAGGGTTTGTAGACCAGCGGCCTCTGCTCGCTTCAGACCGTATGCGCCAGGGCGAGAAGAAACAACCAGCTCAATGGTTGCATCTAACGTGCCAGCATCAATGGCATCGATAATAGCCTGGAGATTGGTACCTGAACCAGAAATAAGAACGCCAAGCTTAATTGGCATCGTTGTAGACCACCTTTCCGGTACCTGGGATAATCTGACCCATGACAAATGGCTCAAAGCCCTGCTCGGAAAGGGCTTCTGCTACCTCATCAACGTCATCCATATCCACGATAAGAGCCATGCCAACACCCATGTTGAAGGTACGATACTGCTCGTCAAGAGACAGGTTTGCCGCGCTAGAAACGTATGAAATAACTGGTGGAATATCCCATGCAGGACCAGCCTCTCCACCACGATCAACCTCTGCATCAAGATGAGATGGCAGTGCGCGGTTAAGATTCTCGGTGATTCCGCCGCCAGTAATATGAGCCATGGCCTTGATAGGAGCTCCTGCACGGAGTGCGGCAAGAAGCCCACCTGCATAAATAGTAGTTGGACGCAAAACGGCATCTGCAAGAGATTCTCCACCAAGCTCCTCCAGAGGCTGGTTGAGCTCCTCAACACTCTTGCCCTCAATTGCTACCTTGCGCACCAGCGAATATCCGTTGGAGTGAATACCTGAAGAAGGAAGTCCTAGGATGATGTCACCTTCACTGACCTTCTCGGGACCTAAGATCTTTGGTTTATCGACAACACCCACCACAAAGCCTGCAAGATCGTAGTCGTCAGGATTCATAACGCCTGGATGCTCGGCCATCTCGCCACCAACCAGGGAGCAACCGCTCTTGCGGCAGCCCTCTGCAATGCCGCCAACAATCTCGGCAACGGCCTCAGCTTTGAGCTTGCCCACGGCCACGTAATCCAAGAAGAACAGAGGCTCGGCACCCATAGGGACAATGTCGTCAACACACATTGCCACTAGGTCCTCGCCCACCGTGTTGTGACGGTTAAGCAGCTGAGCAATAGCAAGCTTGGTGCCAACGCCGTCGGTGCCGCTGACCAGTACAGGCTCTTCCATGTCCTTGAGAGCTGCTGCCGAGAAGCAAGAGCCAAAGCCACCCAGGCCACCGATAACCTCGGGACGAGTAGTTGTAGCAACAGCAGCTTTGATGGCGTCAACTGCACGAGCACCCTCATCAACGTCAACGCCTGCATCGGCGTAGGTAATCTGCTTGGTTGGATCAGCGGAAGTGGTCATTGTTTCTCCCCTTACTGCTCTGAGGGTATACGACCCTCGTCAATTAACTGCTGTTCTACCTGGTCAAACTTTAGCGCAAATGATGGATGCAAGTTATCGGGTTTGTTTTCTGGCAAGAATCTCTGATGGAAGTCCTCTGGAATTGACACGGGATACTTTCCGCTAAAACAGGACTCGCAATAACCCCTTGATGGCACGCATGCAAGCAGGCCTTCAAGGCTTAAGAAGCCCAGGGAGTCAGCACCAATATACTCGCAAATTTCCTCTGTACTCATTTTTGCAGCCACAAGCTGGTGTTGGTCGGCAGTATCAATGCCATAGAAACAGGGCCATGCAACCTTAGGAGAAGCGCTTCTGACGTGCACTTCTGTTGCCCCCGCATCTCTGAGCAGCTGAACAATCTGCTTTGAGGTGGTTCCACGAACAACGGAATCATCCACCATTACAATACGCTTACCTGCTACAACGTCAGAAAGCGCATTGAGCTTTAAGCGAACACCCAGCTCACGAAGCTGCTGTGTGGGCTGAATAAACGTTCTTGCAACGTAGCGGTTCTTGATTAAGCCGGTGCCAAATGGGACATCCAGCTCTTGTGCAAAACCCTCGGCCGCAGGAACGCCAGAATCTGGCACGCCAATTACCAGGTCAACATCTACTGGTGTTTCTTTTGCCAGTTGACGACCCATCTGATGACGAACAGAATACACCGAGCGTCCGCTAATAATAGAGTCAGGGCGCGAGAAATACACCTGCTCAAAAATGCAATCTGCCTGTTGACGTGGAGAAAGCCCCATCTCAGAAGAAAGCCCATTGTCCGAGATGCGGATAATCTCACCGGGAGCAACCTCACGCGCATATGTGGCGCCCACAATGTCCAACGCGCACGTCTCGGATGCAACCACCCAGTTATTCTGATCTTCCTCGCCAATATGGCCAAGTACCAGCGGGCGGATGCCATTGGGATCCCTAAACGCATACAGCGCATTCTCGCGGATAAGCACCATAGCGTAGCCGCCCTCAATAAGGTTCATGGTTGCGGCGATGCCGGTACGCAGTCGGTGTGTTTGACGCGTGAAGTAGCCAATAAGCTGGGCTGCTACCTCGGAATCAGTGTTGGATCTAAAAGAAATTTGGCGAGAAGACAGTTCTTCTCGCAAGGAGTCAAAGTTGACAAGGGTGCCGTTGTGCGCCAGAGCAATGAGGGTCTCATCGATGGACGACATGTGAGGCTGGGCCGATTCCCAACCCTTTGCACCAGCCGTTCCATAGCGACAATGACCAATGGCCGCTTTACCTGGCATTGCGTTGAGATCATCATTGTTAAAAACTTCAGTTACGAGGCCCGTGTCTTTTCTGATAAGCACGGTTTGGCCATCACCAACAGCTATACCTGCGGAATCTTGCCCACGATGCTGCAGCGCATGCAGGGCAAAATAAGTGAGTCGAGCAACGTCACGGTCAGGCGCCCATACTCCAAAGACGCCACATTCCTCGTGAAGTTCCATTGGATCCCCTCCGGATGCCTCAACTTGAGCCACCCTTGATCAAACGCCTCTCACGTCTGGCAACAATATATACAGTGTAGCTGGAAATTTACAAGAAAAAGCGCTCCGAACAAATATGTTCGGAGCGTGTAACAATTTTTTAAGAAAGCAACTATTGAGCCTTTGGCTGTGCCTCAGTCTTTGGAACGCAGATAAGCATAGTTCTACCGTACTGATCTGTGTAATTGCAGGTAAAGAGCGTAAGAACATGATCAGCACGAGAAATAACATCTGCTGCATCAGAGCGTGAACTTACTGCTCTAGAAAGCCTATCCTTCAAATAAGACCTGAACTCATCGACAGAATTGAAATTGAACTGCCTGACTTCCTCGTCATCCTCATCAGTGTGATAGGTAAATACAGGCTCTAACTCATATGACTTGGAAGGCGTGACGTACCAGATAGTCTCAACCTTATCAAAGGTAGACTGATCATTCATTGCTCCAATGTACTGGAACATGGAGCCGTTTCTCATGTGGTGACCATAAAGAATAGTCTGCTGATCAGTAAGGCCATTGGGGTTGTTCTGATAATCCATAAAAATCTGACCACCAATAGACCATTCACCTTTTGCGTTTGTATGCAAGTAGTGATCATTGTCTGTGGTCTGATAAACAGGATAGTTGACTGGGGTATTTGGAATCTGAATCCAGCCAACAACCTGGTTATTTATTGCTTGAAGACCAGCCCAATCAATAACTGGAGCCTCATCTTTTTTCTCAGAAACTGTTGCATATGCTGCAAGTTCTTGGTTAATGACATCTTGCTCGTGATACTCAAGCTGAGTTTTACCAAACATGACGCCAGCGACAACCAAAAGTCCAATACCAACTACCAGCAAAATTGTAGAAAGAATACGGACAAAATTTTTCTTCTCGGCTGGTTTTTTGGCAGGTTTCTTATTAAGTTTCTTGCCGAATTTCTTAGCGGATTGCTTAGCGGGTTTCTCGCCAGAATTTTTTGGAGAGGTTTTCTTGTTGCTGTCTTTTTTTGAAAACGCAGAGCTTTTCATAGAAACCATCCCAGCGGAGGGTTTTGAGGCGTTAGTATTTTCAGCCGGCTGATCAGCGGCACCGAATGAAGCAAAATGCTTGCCGTTATTTGAATCCATGCACTTCCCTTCTGAAGGTACTCTTTTGTCATACCCTTTAAAAGTTTAGCTATGCACAAAACAAAAATCTCTGTACATATTGTGAAGTCATCGCATAATCACATTTTACCAATACGCAAAATACGCACTTTAGGTTTTCTAAAGCGCGGGTTCTTGTCTAAAGCGCGGATTCTTATGCGTTGCTTTTATGCAGTCACGTAAATGACTCTGGTTGTACAGCCAACGCTGCTTATACGTCAATTTATGCGTCAGCCATCTCAGCTTTAAGCTGAACGATCTTCTCGCGATACTCTGGAAGAGATGCGCCCAGAATCTGGGTGGCGTAGATTGCTGCGTTTTTAGCGCCGTTGATAGCAACGCAGGCAACAGGCACGCCGGATGGCATCTGGACCATGGAGAGCAGGGAGTCCATTCCGCCGAGGTCGGAGGTCTTCATTGGAACGCCAACAACAGGCAGTGGAGTAAATGCTGCAACAACTCCGCCCAGGTGAGCAGCCTTACCTGCAGCTGCGATGATTACCTTGAGTCCGCGGTCAGCAGCGGTCTCGGCCCACTGATGAACTTTATCTGGAGTACGGTGTGCGGACGCAATGACCAGCTCGTATGGAACGCCAAGGCGCTCAAGCTCAGCGGTACATCCCTCCATAGTTGCAAGGTCACTCTTTGATCCCATGATAATGCCAACAACAGGCTGATCTGCCATCTCTACTCCTTTGTTACGTCTCTTAAAATAGGCGGATACGTCAAATATCCAACTCACAGTATAGAGTATGATTTTCTAGAACGTTGGTCCATCAGTCCACGTGAAAGGAAACTGTAATGAATGAAACCAACTCTGTTCTGTACCAACGAGAGGGCTCGTACATTCCTCGCATTGCCGCAGTGCATGATCTCTGCGGATACGGAAAATGCTCGCTTGGCGTAGCTATTCCGGTGCTTTCTGCAGCTGGATGTGACGTTTGCCCCGTACCCACATCGCTTTTCTCGGCACACACCAAATTCCCCACGTTCTACATGCACGACACTACCAACATGCTTGAAGCATACCTTGATGCATGGCAAGAAGAGGGCATTGATCTGGACGCCATTTATTCCGGCTTCCTTGGTGCTGCAGAGCAGGTTGCAAGCATTCAGCGTTTGTACCAAGAGCATCCAAAGGCGCTGCGCGTTGTTGATCCTGTCATGGGTGACGGCGGCAAGATGTATCCAACCTATACGCAAGAACTGTGCGATGCAATGAAATCGCTGGTCAACGGCGCTGACATTCTGACACCAAATCTTACTGAGGCTTCAATTCTGACTGGCATTCCTTACGCTGGTCAGGATTTGACCGACGAGCAGGTAGACGAGCTACTTGATGCACTGCTTGCAATGGGCGCAAAGTGCGTTGTTCTTAAGGGTATTGTTCGCAACGACGGTCTTATTCGCAACTTTGTTGCCACTGAATCCGAGCGTGGCGAGATTGTTTCTGAGCTTTTGCCCTACATGCTGCACGGCACTGGTGACCTGTTTGCATCTGCACTGTTAGCTGCAGTTATGTGCGGTCAGGAAATTGCTGACGCTGTTGAGTTTGCTGGTGAGTTTGTTTGCGAGTCCATGGAAATTACTCGTGAGCAGCCAAACTTTGAGCTGCGCGGTGTTTCGTTTGAGACAAAGCTTGGCCTGATTGCTCAACTTCTGCAAGAGTAAGACGCAGTTACAGCGGCAAATAACTCATATCCATTCCTGCTCAGCTGTCCAATCATTTTTTCATTGACTAGGTGCTCACTCTAACTGAGTGGGCACCTATTTTTTGACGGAAGCTATCCAATATGCATGAAAATGCATATTTCAACCACTTTATTCATTGCATTTTTTATCAATCAAAAAATTGGTCTTAAAATAAGGTGAAAAAGGTAAAAATCCCGTTTAGTTGGAGTTCAAAGGAGTTGATTAAAGATTTGATATTACTAAAAGCCCAGTTGACGTTTATTAAATCGCCTATTAGTAGCTTTAAATGGCCCAAAAACCGCCATGTATAAAAATAAAATCTCCAACTAAACAGGATTTTTACCTTTTTGGGACCAAAATCACCCCAAAAATGCCAATTCTGCAGTTTTTAGTCAAATTAACGTGCAAACTCATCCGCGATATCACCGTTTTAAAGCGCACCAATCTCCTAATAGGTGGATTCCAGCTTACTCAAGTAAAAGAGCCGCTGACTTCAGCGGCTCTTTTACACTTTTTGCAGGTGAGAAGGACTACTTGGTGCTTGAAGAGTTGTCGCTGGTGCCTGTGTTGCTAGTGGTTCCGGTGGTTCCTGTAGTTCCGGTAGTGCCAGTTGTGGTGTTCTTCTTTGTTGAAGAGTCTCCACCAACAATACCTCCAAGCACGCGAACCGGCGTAAATGACGTGGCAATCTGGTCACGAAGCTCTTTTTGGATAGTATCGTTTGCACCAGTAATAACCATGGTGATGTTTACTCCATCAGAAGACTGTGTCTTTGAGAAAGTAAAGGTAAAGATAGGAGTTGCATCTCCACCAGGTTTAAGGAATCCAAAGAGCTGAGATTTCTGGAGCTCACCCTGGTCATTTCGGTGAACGCTGACATGATAGACAACAGTATTAATTCGCGGATTAAGCAGCGCGTTAATGGCAAATGCCTGAGCTTGGACACTAGAACCTGCATAGCATTCAAGCACATCTTTTGAAGTGGTATCAGTGACTGTTACCTCAACACGACCAGTGTTCTCGTCAGCTTCCTGAACTGAGAAATCCTCAGGGAACTGCGTAAATCCATTACCCCATTCAACGCCGCCACGCAATGCGGATGCGACAGATCGTACCGTAACTGATTCAGTTAAATTTGCCGTGTTAGCTCGACGAACAAAACCATACAAGACCTGCATTGAAACGACAATTGCCAGGAAAATTAGGACAAATAGGACTGCCGTCTTTGTAATGACTTTCTCGATATTAGAACCTGAAGGATCAGACCCTGAAAGCGGATCAACGTCCACCGCCACAGTGCCGCCCTGCCTGCGAGCGCGCTCTAGAGCTGCACGTTCAGCGTTGGGATGACCTGTCTCGTCTACCTTGGTAAATAACTCTTCAGCTGCGTCAGCATCAAGCGCGCCCTTCTGGCGACGCGCAAAGCATGAACGTTCTGCATCATCTTTAGCCATGTAGCTCTCTCATTCAACCTGCATAAACACACTTTCAAGGTGTGCGATACGTTGACTTTTTGATCGTTGGTTGCGATCCGTCGGCTTACAAACTGCAGTTGCAAACTTCAACCGCAGTTTACAAAGCACTTAATGCCCTATTCTACCGCCTTGTAGAGTTTGACGCACCACCAAACTGCATTTGATAGTAATGAGCATAGATTCCGTCTTTTTTAAGCAGCTCACTATGGGTTCCTCGTTCAACAGCTCGACCGTGATTGATGGTGATAATTTCATCAGCGCCCATAATGGTTGAAAGGCGATGGGCAATGACCAGCGTGGTTCTGTTCTTTGCAAGCTCAGAGAGAGACTCTTGAACAGCGCGTTCGGATTCATTATCCAAAGCGGAAGTAGCCTCGTCCAAAATGAGCAGCGGTGGGTTCTTTAAGAACACGCGCGCAATAGAAATGCGCTGTTTCTGTCCGCCAGAAAGTCTGGTTCCGCGCTGTCCTACCTGAGTGTCGTATCCATCTGGTAGCGACTCAATAAACTCTGCAATATTTGCACGCTTTGCTGCAAGCGCAATGTCTTCTGCAGAAGCTTCGGGGCAGCCGTATGCAATGTTTTCTGCAATGGTACCGTCAAAGAGATATACATCCTGTTGAACCATACCAATTGCCGAACGCAAACTGTGCTGCGTAACAGAGCGAATATCCTGCCCATCAATGGTAATGCTTCCGCTTGCGACGTCATAAAAGCGCGGCAATAAAGCGCAGGTAGTTGACTTTCCTCCACCTGAAGGGCCAACCAGCGCAACGGTTTTTCCGCTCTCAATATGCAAGTTTAAGCCATCAATAACATCTTCGGCTTCGTTATAAGAGAAATGAACGTCCTGGTAGATAATATCGCCAGCAGTAATTTGAATGTCATGAGCGCCAGGTGCATCTTGGATGTCTGGCTGAGTCTCAAGAATTTCCGAGAAACGCTTAAAGCCTGCAAGACCCTTCTGGAACGTCTCAGTAAAATTCAAAATATTCATAATTGGTGTGGTGAATAGTGAGATGTAGAGCGCATAAGTTGCCAGGTCAATGGCTTGCATCTGGCCCTGAGCAATCATCCAACCACCCAAAACCAACACTACGGTGTTCAAAATACCCATCATGCCAGAAATAGCAGCTTGGTATCTGCCCATAGCCTGGTACATGTTTGCCTTGGAGTCTAGGTATGCCGAGTTACTTGCTCTGAATTTTTTGCGCTCGTGGTCTTCTGCCGCAAAGCCCTTAACCACTCGAATACCAGAAAGCGAATCCTCTAGCTGGGTATTTACATCAGAAATACGCATGCGGTTCTCTTTAAAGATACCGCGCATGTGCATATTGGCAAAGAAATTGAACACCACCAGTACAGCAGCAATCCCAGCAAGTACCAGCGTTAGAGGCACATTAATAAAAGCCAGAATGACAAAAGAGCCAGCAATCTCAAGTAGGCCAATAATTAGATACTCAGGACCATGGTGAGCTGTCTCAGAAATATCAAACAAGTCAGATACCAGGCGACTCATCAGATCACCTGTCTTGTGACGGTCATAATACGAGAAACTCATGCGCTCGTAGGCGTCAAACAGATCTTCTCGCATCTTGCTTTCCATGCGTGCGCCCATGATGTGTCCCCAACTAATAACAAAGTAGCGACACAGAAAATGGACAAAGTACATGACAACCAAACCAACAGCAATAAATACCAAACTACCAAGAATGGCATCTTTACCCTGCGTAAACAGCCCCTTTGTGAGCAAGCGCAGAATTTGAGGAAACGCAAGCTCGATGCAAGCCAAAATAATGGCACAGACCGTGTCCAGAATAAACAGGTGTTTTTGCGGAGCGTAATAAGAAAGAAAACTGGCAAACAGCGATTTGCGATGTTTGCCAGAAGCGTTGTTTCCAGAGTTTCCAGAGTTGTTTCTACTAGAAGCTGAAGTCAAAGAACGGTCGGGTACAGGGCGAGAAGAACGATCAGGCATACGTATTTACTCCATAGGCAATCGGTGTGAAATTGAGTCGCAGATTAAAGCTCCAATGATAGTCTTTGCGTCCTCGATTTTGCCATCAAGAACAGCGTCTACCAGCTCTGATAATGGAACAAGGTCTACGTTTATAAATTCGTCGGCATCTGGATCTGATTCCTCAAAGGTCAGCTCAGTTGCCATATAAAGGTGAATAAGCTCGTCAGTAAATCCGTCAGAAGTGGCAGTGGTGGTGAGAAAAGCCATCTTTCCCGCCTTCATTCCCGTCTCTTCCAAAAGCTCACGATGGGCGCAATCAAGAGGATCCTCACCGGGATCAAGTTTTCCTGCAGGTAGTTCAACAGTCACGCGGCCAAGTGCGGTTCGATACTGACGAACCAGACAAATTCTGCCCTCATCAGTCAACGCAACAATAGCTACAGCACCAGGATGACGCACAACGTCACGAAGAGCAGTACGTCCGTCAGGAAGAGAAACACGCAGACGGTTCACGTCAAAAATACGACCAACCCAAACGGTATCTTCGGAGAGGGGCTTTTCTTCCAGAGAAGCGTCACGCGCATCTTCAGTACCTGCAACAAAGCCGCGCTTTTGTGGCTCACCTGAATGATGGTAAGCAGCATCACCCACAGTAACGCGCTCCCCATCGTAGGTAAGTGAATCAACCGCCGAGTGCAAATCATTACGTGCAGAATCAAATACCTCTGGAGTCACCTGCATGTCAGCATCAAGAATCTCAGGCTCAGTAGACTGCATGTCATCAAACACGTCGTTGAACTGAGAGCTGCCCTGATTGCTGGTCCATGAACCATCCTGCACGTTGGTTTTCTCGCCATTTTGATCTGCCATAGCTACTAACCTCAATTATTTTTCTGGACGGCCTTGAAGAGCCTTAAGTCCAATATCGTGCCTGAGCTGCTTACCCTCAAAGTTGATTAAGTCACATGCCTCATATGCGCGAGCACGAGCTTCTTCAAAAGTTGGGGCAAGAGCGGTAACGTTAAGTACGCGGCCGCCAGCAGTAACAGTCTTTCCATCTTCAGTCTGAGCGGTTCCTGCGTGATAGACAGAAACGCCTTCAAGTTGCTGAGCGGCCTCAATGCCGGTAATCTCCTTGCCTTTCTCGTACGAGCCAGGATATCCAGCGCTTGCCAAAACAACAGAAACGGCTACCGAATCAGACCAGGAAACCCGCTGATGACGGAGGGTGCCGTTGTCACATGCCATCAAAATTGAAACCAAATCACCCTGAAGGCGGGGTAACACTACCTGAGTCTCTGGATCGCCAAAGCGTGCGTTGAACTCAAGAACCTTAGGACCGTCTTTGGTCAGCATAAATCCACCGTAAAGGCAGCCAGAATAATTGACGCCTTCTTTTTTGAGCTGACCAACAACGCGCTGCTCAATGGCAATCATCTGAGAAAGCTCTTCATCAGTCACAAATGGAACAGGAGAATACACACCCATGCCACCAGTGTTTGGACCCTTGTCGTCATCATAGGCGCGCTTATGGTCCTGTGCAGTTGCCAGTGGAACAACGTACGTTCCATCAGTCAGCGCAAGCAGAGAGCACTCTGGTCCCTCAAGAAACTCCTCTACAACAACAGTTGCTCCAGCAGCGCCAAAGTGACCCGAGAAGCATTCTTTGACACCTTCAAGAGCCTGCTCAAGCTCAGTTGCAACAATAACACCCTTACCTGCGGCAAGGCCGTCCGCCTTAACAACTACAGGAGCACCGATGTGGCGAATATATGCCTCACAAGACGCTTGATCTGTGAAAGACTTCCACGCAGCTGTTGGAACATTTGCGCGCTCCATAACACCCTTGGCAAACGCCTTGGAGCCCTCCATCTGAGCTGCGTTCTGGTTAGGACCAAAGCATGCAATACCCGCCTGACGAACAGCGTCTGCAACGCCCACAACAAGAGGAGCCTCAGGACCAATAACTACCAGGTCAATGCCTTTTTCTTTAGCAAAAGCAACAACCTCATCAGGGTTATTTTGATCAACAGGAGCAAGCTCTGCCTGAGCAGCCATGCCCCCATTACCTGGAGCAACATAAATTTTTCCTGCGCAATGCGACTCCTGCAGCTTAGTTAAAAGAGCGTGCTCACGACCACCCGCACCTAGCAACAAAATATCAACGGTGTCATTCATAAGTACTCCAGCCTTCTGATACAACGCCTTTGGGATACAAGCAACACCAACAGAACCTTCTCCCAAATATTTTTTAAACTCAGGAGAAGCAAGTCTTTCTGCAATACATTCTGCATCATATTCATTAGTTTTGAGCGGTTTTTTGAGGTGCTTTTGTATGCGTTTCTCGCCATTTGAAATCACCACATATTTAAGCTCGCCATGCTTTACAAAACAGGCGCTCATAAGGCGAGAAATTCTACCAGCTAGATCCATAAAATCTGATGAACGAGCAACCTCTGTGCATCTTCCACCGACCAAGCGATACAGATACATATCGTTTGAAATGCGCCTATGCAAACGCTCCAGCCTGCGCCTTAACGAAAACCCAGGATGTTTATCTTTGCTCTTATGCAAAACAACCCTGTTCATGGCGATATACATTGTGGCAACTACCTCAGACAGCTCTTGTGCATACTCACAAGCTGCCTCAAATGTAGCTCCAAACTTTCTTGCCACGCTTAATCGTTCAAGCATAATTCCCATAGCAGTAGGCATGTTTCCACTATCTACCAGGAAAATTGAGCTTGAAATATCGGGATTGTTCTGACAAGCCTTTTTTGCCGTAAGAAGCGAGTCAGAAAAACCTGCGTTCACATGGAGCGAGAGAATCTTGTGAACTCCAGACTCAAAAATGCCCCTATAGAACTCGCCTACCTGGTCAGCATCAGAACTGAGAGCTCCAGGTATTACAGAAACCCCCAGGGCTTCAAGCTGGGAAGCTTCAAGCCCACAGGGGTTATCGCAAACTATTGCAAAAGTTGAGCAGTCCGCAGACGCCACGGGTTACCTCCAGTAGCGGTCGATTGTCTGCTCGCGATCTGGACCAACGGTGATGATAGAAACACGTACACCAGCAAGCTGCTCCAGGAAGTCAATGTAGTCCTTAGCCTCACGAGGTAGCTGATAGAAATTGCGAACATTGGAAATATCGCACTTCCAACCAGGAAGAGTCTCGTATACAGGCTTTGCGTGATAGAAAACGCTTTGATGCTCTGGGACGGTCTTGTAGATCTTGCCGTCGCACTCATAAGCAACGCAAACCTTAATCTCGTCCAGGCAGCCAAGAACGTCAAGCTTGGTAATTGCCAGGTCAGTAAGGCCATTGATGCGAGCTGCATAGTTAACAACTACGGCGTCATACCAGCCGCAACGACGCTTACGACCAGTGGTTACACCGTACTCATGACCAACTTCGCCGAGAAGATCGCCTGTCTCGTCAAAGAGCTCTGTTGGGAATGGACCAGAGCCAACGCGTGTGAGGTATGCCTTTGCAATGCCCAGGACACGGTCAATGTTGGTTGGACCAACGCCAGAACCGGTAACTGCGCCACCAGCGGTGCAGTTAGAAGAGGTGACAAATGGATAGGTGCCGTGGTCAATATCAAGCATGGTTGCCTGAGCACCTTCAAAGAGGATGTTCTTTCCAGCCTCAAGCTCTTCATTAAGGAAGAGAGAAGATTCAACAATGTAAGGACGGATGCGGTCTGCGTAAGGCAAATACGTCTCACAAATCTGGTCAACGGTATAGGTTGGCAGACCATATACAAGGCTCAAGATTGGATTGGTGTACTCAAGTGCAGCCTCAAGCTTCTTGCGGAAGATTTTCTCGTCAAGCATGTCCTGAATACGCAGGCCAGTACGGTTCATCTTATCCATGTAAGTTGGGCCAACGCCGCGCTTAGTGGTACCAATAAGGTTTTTACCCAGCTTTTTCTCGTGTACGCCATCAAGATCTTTGTGATAAGGCATAACAATGTGTGCGTTGCCAGAAATCTTGAGCATATTACAAGAAATGCCCTTGCTCTCCAGCATGTCAATCTCACCGAGAAGAACCTCTGGGTCAACAATGCAGCCATTGCCAATAACTGGATAGGTATTCTCATACATAACGCCAGATGGTACCTGATGAAGCGCAAGCTTTGTATCTCCAGCAACTACCGTGTGGCCTGCATTTGCACCACCCGCATAACGGCAAACAACGTCAAAATCTCCGGAAATGAGGTCGGTGACTTTACCCTTACCCTCGTCTCCCCACTGAGTACCAACAAGTACGGAAGCTGGCATAAGTTCTCCCCTATCGCAGCTATCTACAAACACAATCATTACATGACAGTTGCAACCTCTTTAGGGGTTGCTTCATAAGTATATCTAATACCACTACAAAAGCACAGAAGTGTAGAGCTTTTGTCACACATAGGAAACGATTAGTGTGCAGGATTTGCCATTGCGGCATACTGCGCCGCTTCGCTTTCTGAGTAATTATTTCCCTGGTAAAGCTCAACAAACTTAGTGGATGTTGGTATAAACATAACAGGAACATCCTTTAAAGCGCCCGCACGGTTCTTTGCAACAATGATGTTAGTAACATCTTTGTCAGGGCGATCATCGCGAGCAGCTTCTTCATCGCTCAGTGAGCGATCAAGCAGCAAAACAATGTCTGCATCTTGCTCGATTGAACCAGATTCACGCAGGTCAGAAAGCTGTGGGCGCTTGCCGTTTCTGTTCTCAAGCGTACGATTGAGCTGAGAAAGTGCAATAACAGGTGCTTTGAGATCTTTAGCCATAATCTTAATGCCACGAGACATCTCAGAAACCTCAGTTGCACGACTATCTGCACGTCCTTTCTCGGCTGGTGGAGAAAGCAGCTGGAGGTAGTCGATAATAATGACGCCCTTCTCGGCCTTGTTAAGCATTCTGCGGGCTTTTGCGCGAATTTCTGTGACCGTAGTGCCCGGAGTATCATCAACGATGATTTTAAGGCGAGAAATGCGCTCTGCTGCCTCCAGAAGGGTAGGCCATTGCTCATTTCTGATCTTAGAAGAACGGATGGTCTGCAAATCAACCTTTGACTCAGAAGCTAAAAGCCTTTGTGCAATCTCAATCTTGCTCATCTCGAGCGAGAAAAGCGCAACAGTAGCACCAGATACTGCGGCGTTATAAGCCATACTAAGAGCAAAAGAAGTCTTTCCGACACCAGGACGAGCGCCAATAACAACCATCTGGCCAGGACGAAGACCTTGAAAAAGGTTATCTAGGGTTGCAAATCCGGTTTGGACACCCAGTTCAGAGGCGTCTTTTTCTGCATTTTGCTGAAGCTCTTCAAAAAGATCGGTCATGATCTCTTCGATGCCCTGTTCGGATTGCTGCACGTCTCTATTAGTTACATCAAAAATGAGCTTTTCTGCCTGGTCAACAACTTGTTTTGTATCTTCTGGAGCGTTGTAGGCCAAAGCGGAAATCTTTGCGGAAGCACTAATCATCTTTCTGAGCGTAGTATCGCGATGCAACATAGTAGCGTGGTTTTCCCAACCAACCATAGCTAGTGGGTTGTTACCAAGCTCTGCCAAACGAACAGCGCCGCCAGCACGCTCAAACTTACCATTGCTCTTGAGGTGGTCAGCAAGAGAAATAACATCTACTGGCTTATTGTTATCGAACAGTGATTTAATTGCCTCAAAAATAATTTGATTAGACGGAATATAGAAATCCTCAGAAGAAAGCCTAATGAGGCATTCTCCTCTAATTTCTTCCGAAAGAATCATTGCAGAAAGAATGGAAAATTCGGCATCAGAATCTTGTGGCATAGAGGCATTCTCTAGGGCCGTCAATTGCGTAGGATTCATCTCAAACGAGTCTTGTGCCATCGTCTTTTCCAATCATGTTTTTTGGGAATGAATCTGAATAGTAGTGTACTTTTCAAAAAAATAAAGAGTCATTTTGGCTTGCAAAATTTGAAAGTATGAGTCTTCAACACTATTTTTCAAAACTCGTATACCTTGAGCGGGATTTCCTTGAGTTTTCAACGTTTTCAACATTTTTTAGACTTTTTTTGACACGTAGCATTTTCTACACAATTACTTATCCACAGTAATTCAAATCAAATTACAATTCCGCAGGTGAAGTAAATATGCTTTTCACAATATTTTGAATAACCGCAGGTAAAGTGTAAGAAATTATACTGTTACTTCTACACATAAAAAGACCACCCCTTTGTTATGCTTCACAAAGGGGTGGTTCGAACAAACATTCCATTCTTTTCAGATGGCTGGGCTTTTTAAATAAGCCCACAAATCTGTAGAAAACTACAGAAATTGTATAAACCACCAAAAAATGCAGGAGAACAGTGTTTTATGCATGCATAAAACTACTCTGCGGACTCAACCTCAGCCTCGACGGTTGCCTCAGCGACAACCTCCTCGGCCTCCTCCTCTACAGGAGCAGCCTCGTCCTTACCAACAAGAACAACGACGGTAGCGGTGATGTCACGATAAAGCTCAATGGTGACATTGTGGCGACCGGCGGTCTTGATAGCAGCGCTACGAGCAATGCGCTTACGATCAACGGTGACGTTGAGCTGTGCCTCGATTGCATCAGCAATCTGAGCGGTTGTGACGGAGCCAAAGAGCTGGCCCTCCTCGCCAATGCGAGCGTCAACAGTTACGAGCTTGCCATCAAGAGCTGCCTTGGTAGCATTTGCGTCAGCAATACGCTGCTCTTCGCGCTTAGCGATATTGTGACGACGCTCCTCAAGCTGCTTGATGTTACCCGGTGTAGCAGGCTGGGCAATCTTGTTGGGGAACAGGAAGTTCTCCGCATAACCCTGTGCGACCTCTACGATGTCGCCTTCGCCGCCCTTACCGCGAAGCTCGCCCAAGAGAATAACTTTCATGGGAAACTCCTTTGATGAGTCGATGGTATCGACTAGTTGTTGTTTATCGTAGGTTCTGAATTCTGGCTTCCTGAGCGATTAAGCTTTCGGAAATTTGCCCAGGCATCAATAAGTCCTACGAGAGCCATAACGCCTAACTGAACTTCTAACATGCCTGCCAACACAAACAGCAGCAAAGAAAGCGCTGGCGAGAAGTGTTTCTCGCGCACAAACCATGTGAGCACTGCAAGACCCTGAAGAGCAAAAACAACCCTAAGAGCCATAAACACATTCAACGTAATCAGCTGAAGTATGTCTTGAGCAGACAAAATGGTGCTTGAAAGTGCATACACAAACAAGTTGGCCACGGTAAGAGCACACATCCAAAATGGAACATCCATGAGCTGGAACTGTGGCAGCTTCTGTGGGTCTCTTGTTAGTGCTTTATACACTACTCGAGCTCCAAAACGCGCAATTACAAAATATAAAAGCGCCATACCGGTATAGCTGGTTGGCCAGAAGAGCATAAAGAGTGACTTTGCAGTTGAAAGACCCTCTTTAATCTCTGGAGAAGCACTTGAAACCTGTGAAGCGTATTGATTGAATACGTTCTTAACAAGCTCGGGAAGACTTGTTCCTGCCATGGCGGCAAAGAACGCATCGTATCCCAGAAGTGCCAAGGCTGTTGCTCCCACAAGAAGAGATCCAACACCAACGGTGAGTTTCTCTGTTGCAAAAGCGTAGCCAACTCCAAGAGCAAGTGCACAAGCAGTAACCGAAGTTGCCGCTTCTGTTGGCCCCGAAAGCAAATAAGCTGCCACACCCGTAACAAATACTGAGGTAATGGCTGGACCAAACCATCCGTGACCTTTTTTGCAATAGACCGCAATTACCATGCCATACGCAACCAGAGCAGCTCCAATAAAAGAAAGTAGCCCGGTAATTACTCCACCAACAACGCAAAGAATAAAGCCTTGCTTGTAGGTTGGAGTATCAAACGGATGCGGCTTGCCTCCGTTTTGGTTGCTTGGACCGGCAGAATTCTGCAAGCTACTCTCTGGGCGAGAATACCCTTCAGGTGCCTGAGGAATATTTGAATCCAGTCTATCCATTGCTAACCAACTCTACCTAAAGAACAGATAGGTTATCCGCGACTACGGCCACCGCGGCTAGAAACCACAGGGACGGTGTAGGGCAGAAGTGCCATCTCGCGTGCACGCTTGATAGCAAGTGCAATGTCGTGCTGGTGCTGCGTGCAGGTGCCAGTAACGCGACGAGGCTTAATCTTGCCACGGTCGGTCATGTACTTACGAAGAAGCTGAGTGTCCTTATAGTCGATGAACTCAGTCTCCTCCTTGCAGAACTGGCAATACTTGCGACGCGGCTGGCGCTGGAAATCTTGTTTCTGCTGAGCCATGTCTTTTACCTTTCAGATGACAGTAACAACTTTGTTGCTGTCTGACGTTTAAAACGGAATATCAGCATCGTAGAACTCCTCGTCTGGCGGAGCCGGAACGGGAGCGGGTGCCTGTGGAGTTGGAGCTGCATAAGATGGCGCACCCTGTGACATAGGGGCTCCGCCCTGCTGATTCCTAGAAAGGAACTCAACCTCATCAACAACAACCTCAAGTTTGCTGCGACGTTGTCCTTCCTTCGTCTCCCAGGAGCTGAAACGAAGCTTGCCTTCAAGAGCAACCTTCGAACCCTTGGAGAGGAAGCGGGAAAGTGCTTCAGCACGCTGGCCAAATACTACGCAGTCAACGAAGTTAGGAACATCTTCCCACTCACCAGTCTGCTGATTCCTACGGCGATCATTAACTGCGATGCCGAAGGATAGAATCTGGGTGCCGCCTGCTGTGGAGCGAAGCTCCGGGTCACGGGTCAGGTTGCCCGAAATATTAACCCTGTTAATACTCATAAATCTCACTACCTCTCATCGTGGAATAATTCCACTTTTCCATTACAAGGACTTAGTCCTTATCGACTCGACGCACGATCATGTGACGCTTAACAGCATCATTGATTCGCAGAACTCGATCAAGCTCTGCAATCTGCGTTGGATCTGCATGGAAATTGATGAGGGTATAGTCACCCTCGGTAAGATCGTCGATCTCAAAAGCAAGCTTACGCTTACCCCAGTCCTCGACGCTGTCGACTACTCCTCCGTCAGTGGTGATAGCAACGTCAATACGCTTCATTACACCAGCGCGGACTTCCTCTGTGGAAGCTGGGTCAACAAAAAACAGCAGTTCATAGGCCTTCATATTGTCACCTCCTCTGGGCTAATGGCTTCGGGAAGTGAAGGTGCACCCGAAGCAGGAAAGTTCGACCAAGCATCATACCACATAAATGCTTAAATACGAAACTAGCCCATAAACTTTCTCACATGCAATCCATATATAAAGCTTAATTTGGCAATTTGTAGCCAGTTTTTCTCTAATCTTGCAAATGCCTGACGTAAATCTTTCTAAGAAATGGTTAAATACGCAATTTAAAAAACATGGGATTAAAAAAGAAAAACGGCCATCACACAATCTGCATGATGGCCGTTTCGTTTAAACGTACTTTAGTTACTGAGCTGCAGGTCCCTCAGGATTCTGAGTTGGTGCGTCTGTTGGAGCAGCAGGCGCTGCAGGAGCCTCTGGAGTTGTAGGGATAATTGGCTCAACAACAACAGTAGAAGCTGGCGCAGGCTCTGGAGATGCAGGAGCAACTGGAGCCACAGGCGCTGCTGGAGCAACTGGGGCCGCTGGTGCAACTGGAGCTGCAGGTGCTACTGGTGCAGCTGGAGCCGCTGGAGCTGCTGGAGCCGCAGGTGCTGCTGGAGCAACTGGTGCTGCTGGAGCAACTGGAGCCGCTGGGGCTGCTGGAGCCGCAGGTGCAACTGGTGCTGCTGGAGCAACTGGAGCCGCTGGGGCTGCTGGAGCCGCAGGTGCAACTGGTGCTGGAGCTGCTGGTGCAGCAGGTGCTGTAGGTGCAGCCACTGGGGCTGGAGCTGCAGGAGCGGCAGCTGCCACTGGAGCTGCAACAGGTGCTACTGCAGGAGCAGCAGTTGCTGCTGGTGCGGTTGGAGCAACTGGTGCTGGTGCAGCGTATGTAGCTGCTGCGCCATCGCGAGGATCGTTAATGAATGGTGGCAGTGGATCGTTGCTCTGTCCCCATGCAGCAATATTAAACTGGCGCATCCAAAGAGCAATTGCGTTCTGCATAAGAAGCATAACAATAAGGCCGACAATATTACCAATATAGCCAATGAGCAGGAAGATTGGTCCCATCTGAATAAAGCCACGTGCAAGCAGAGCAAGCATGATGATATAAAGTTGGTCCTGACTGGAAATATTCTGAGTTCTTGCAATAGTTACAGCCTGCGTACCAATGTTTACAAACATGCTAATTAAAGCGCTGCCGCCAATGATACCCATGATGATAGAGGTAGCAATACCAAGCACAATGCCCATACCAAAAATACGGAACAAGCCACCCATATCATGCTTAATCATCTCAAAGATATTCTTAAAAGCAAAACCAGCAGAAATACGGCCATAGACTGCTGCGCGCACCTGAATAACGGTAATGCACAGTGGATAAAAGAGCCCCGCAACAATAAAGACTGGGATAAGAATCAGATTAATAACTGGAATAAAAGAAAGGATTCCAGTAGCAATGGCATATACCAAACCAAGCGCAAGTGCAATGATAGCTGCCTTAAAGCCGGTAACAATATACGTACCAAACTTAAGATCTTTCTGCTTAGGACCAGCGTTAATGCCCCATGCAGTTACACGTGCAGTCTCAAGCACATATCCAGCAAGTGCCAGGATTCCAACAACTGGGATCAGGCCAAACAAAGCCATAATAAGAACTGGCTTCCACCAGCCCTTTTCCAAAGTTAGAAGTGCCCAGGAGCGTGCAAAATATCTATCACGCCTGTAGCCATTCAACTCATCTGCTGAAACAGCCATTTAATTCTCCCCTCGTGTCAAAAATGACATCGAATTACTAAGCCTAAACATTCTATATAAATACGAAAAATAAATATATCTTTTTTAGTAACAATTAATCAAATCAAAATGTTAAATGGCGGAGGAGGAGGGATTCGAACCCTCGTACCCCTAGAAGGGGTAAACGGTTTTCGAGACCGCCGCATTCAACCACTCTGCCACCCCTCCGAAGGGTGAAACGGCGCCCGTAGGCGCCGTGAAAATTCTGGCGGAGAGTCAGGGATTTGAACCCTGGAGACGCTTTAGACGCCTACACGATTTCCAATCGTGCTCCTTCGGCCACTCGGACAACTCTCCATATAAAACCGCACGGGACAGTATAGCGGATTTCTCACCAATATAGGACGAGAAGTTCTGTGTATTTTTAATACTTGTGTAGTATTGTCATATTAATAAAAAATAAAAACACCAGTAGGAGGTATGGATGCCACCGTTTTTCTCGCCTTATGGCACAGATGCTATTTCTGTAGGCATCCCCTACTGGCTGGACCTTCTGACAGTTATTATTGGTGCAATCTCTGGAATTTTGGTTGCACGAGATCGTCACTTAGATCTTGTAGGCTTTGTGGGTCTTGGACTTTTATGTGGCTTGGGCGGCGGACTAATCAGAGACGTTATGATGCAAGAAGGCGGCGTTTATATGTTGAACTCGCCGTACGCTATTCCTGCTGCAGTTTTTACTGCCGTTTTATTATTTATGTTCCCTGAGCCACTTGATCGATTCCCACGCATGCTTGAATGGACCGACATTATTTCTGTTGGCCTCTTTGCCGTTGTTGGCGCCGATAAAGCCCTGGTATACCACCTTCTTCCCTTTTCAGTTATCTTAATGGGAAGTGTTACCGGCGTTGGTGGTGGCATGCTTCGTGATGTCTTTCTTGGAGATATTCCTCGTATTTTCCAGCGAAGCAATCTCTATGCATTTTGCGCAGTCGCTGGCACCGCTTCATATTGGGCGCTTGTCTCTTATGCAGGAATTACTAAAATTTGGGCAGCTGTTGTCTGCGTTTTAGTCACCGTTTTCTTAAGACGTTGGTCTCTCAAATACAACGTACTTTCACCTGCAGATGTTGATCTTACGCCACACATAATGCGCGGTGTCAACAAGCTGCGTCACAAAACACAGAAGCCAACTCACTAAGCTTGCTAAAACACAACTGGCGAGAAACCCTTGCGACTGCAAGTTTTTCTCGCCAGATTGACTATCTGTAAACAACGCTGTTACTTCTTGACCATACCGTTACGAACTGCCCACTTACGGCGCTCGGTCTCGGAAAGAATACGCTTACGCATACGGATGTTGAGCGGTGTGATCTCAACAAGCTCATCGTCCATGATGTACTCCAGAGCCTCTTCCAGCGTAAACAGGCGTGGAGGAGTCAGCTGAACTGAAATATCTGCAGTTGAAGACCTCTGGTTGCCCAAAGACTTGGTGCGCGCAATGTTAACAACCATGTCACCTGGCCTTGAACGCTCGCCAACCAGCATGCCCTCGTAGCACTCAACACCTGGAGAAACAAAGAGCTGACCGCGCTCCTGAAGTGTACCAAGTGCGTAAGCAACAGCCTTCTCGGTGGACATAGAAATCATGGCGCCATTCTGACGACTGCCAATATCACCCGCAAAAGGACCGTACTCAAGGAAGGTGTGGTAGAAGACGGCGTCGCCGTGGGTGACGTTCATAACGCGCGTCTTAAGGCCCATAATACCGCGGGTTGGAATCTTGAACTCAAGGTGTGTCTGGGTCTCGCCGGTATCCATGATGGACATGGTGCCGCCAACATTACCAAAGACCTCAATGACCTTGCCGGCATACTCTGGGTTGCACTCAACAACAGCCTGCTCAATAGGCTCAAGCGTATGACCTTGAGCGTCCTTTTTGAACAGAACACGAGGACGACCAACCTGGAATTCAAAACCTTCACGGCGCATGCTCTCCATAAGAACGGAGAGGTGCAAAATACCGCGGCCAGAAACCTCAATACCGGTCTTATCAGGAAGCTCCTCAATACGCATGGTGACGTTATTCTCGCGCTCTGTCATCAGGCGCTCTTTGAGCTGGCGACCACCTACAATGTCACCTTCACGACCAACAAGTGGCGAGGTAGAAGGCTCAAAAATAATGGAAAGAGTTGGTGGATCAATCTCAATTGGATCCAGCTCAACAGGGTTCTCTGGATCGGTATAAACGTCACCAATATCAGTGTTATCAACGCCAACGATTGCCGCAATATCACCTGCGTCAACCTCATCGCACTCCTTGCGACCCAGGTAGTCAAAGGTAAATAGCTGCTTGACCTGACTCATAGCACGAGAGCCGTCGTTTTTGACAACAAGAATCTTGTCACCGGTATGAACGGCTCCGGAATACACGCGGCCAATACCAATGCGGCCCAGGTAATCGGAGTGGTCGATGGTAACGCACTGCATAGCAAGAGGTCCATCGATATCCACATCTGGGGCTGGAAGGCCGTCGATAATCATGTCAAGAAGAGGGAACATGTTGTCATTGTCATCGTTTGGATTAAGGCGAGCGTAACCGTTAACGCCAGAAGCAAAGATAACGTGCTCCATAGTGAACTCAAGCTGCTCATCAGTTGCACCAAGGTCCATCATCAGATCAAGAGAATCGTTGACAACAGCCTCTGGACGAGCACCGTCGCGATCAATCTTGTTGACAACCATCATGATGGAAAGACCTGCATCAATGGCGTGGCGCAGAACAAAACGCGTCTGTGGCATAGGGCCCTCGGCGGCGTCAACCAGAAGAAGTGCGCCATCTGCCATCTTCAAAACACGCTCTACCTCTCCACCAAAGTCAGCGTGACCAGGAGTGTCAATGACATTAATCTTGACGCCCTTGTACTCAATGGAGATGTTCTTTGCCAAAATGGTAATTCCGCGCTCACGTTCCTGATCATTAGAATCCAGGATTCTCTCTTGAACCTGCTGATTCTCACGGAATGCATCGGTTGCCTTAAGCATCTGGTCAACCATTGTGGTCTTACCGTGGTCAACGTGGGCAATGATAGCAATGTTTCTGATGTTGTCTTGACGCATAAGTCTCTATCTCTCGAAGGTATGTGTTTGAACTTGAATACTTCAGGTCCAATTTTTATCAGCTTTAGAACTTTAGTGCAATTACGTGCCTAGAGCGTCCAGAAATTTCAATGAACGCAGCTTTTTCATTACAGAAGCGGTTCAAGCTCCCCTGCTGGGGCAGGATCGGACCACACAAACTGGTCGCCTTGGCCTTTTCCGTGAACCAAAGAATACGCCGAGAAACTCTTATAGCCCTTCTCGCCAAACTCAAGAAGCACGGCATCTTCGTAACTACCATCTTTGAGTACTTGGATAGCTCCTTCATACACAAGTGCGTATCGTACAGGATCTTTGAGTCCCGCTTCTTTATCGCCCTTCTGTTTGACCAGGTCAAGCACGCGTTTATGAGCGCCTTCAAGTAGCTCTTCTGGGCCGTCATCGGAAAACTCATAGCTTGCAACAGTGCCTGACGCGTCCTCAACTACAAGCAATACATTAAGTGATTGACCATCTGCAAGTAAATCAAATGCATCCCCAAGCAGTTCGGTTGAGAGCATATCAAGCTCAGAAGAAACTCCATCTTTGCGCTCGTTGTTTTCAGCCATGCAGCTCCTTAGCACCGTTTTTGTAATGATTGTTCTCTATGATACATCTCACAAGAAAAGAGGTCGAAAGCAAAAGGCTTCCGACCTCTTAAGTTTGTTTGTTATCTGTCTAAAATTGAGCTTCTTTGAAACTTTCTAACAAACAGTGCTCAACTTTTACTCTGCTAGAGCCTCGCGAATGCGGGTGGTAACGCCCTCAAGTCTATAGCATTCAACATACTGACGAAGTGGGCGCTTAATGTGATCAACAACAAAACGCTGTCCATCAATATTGAACTGAGCAAGATTCTTATAAAGGTGCTCAGTTGCAGCCTTAACCTCGTCGTCATTAAATGCATAGTGACCAGAGATGTCAAGAATGTCCAGGGAAAGCTTGTGGTCAGCAAGAATCTGCTCAACGGTTAGGTTGACCTGATCGCCAACCATCCACTTGCGCCAGCGCTCAGTCTCAATAGCCTTGACAAGCAGGGTATTCCTCAGGCCAGAAACCTGATCTGCCTTTAACAGACCTTCCTTAACCAGAAGATCCTCAACATCGCAAAGCTTCAGATATGCACGAGTTTCTTCTGTTCCATATTGTGGAGCTACATTTGAAGCGGTGACATTTGCAGGAGTGTGCTCAAGCAGTGTCACATCGTCAAGGTAGTCAGCATTGTGCTCTTTAAGACCAACTCCATAGCTTTTTGCCATTTTAGCGAGGCTAATTGCAGCTTCAAAGTCGTAATGACCAACCTGCTCAGTGAGGCGAGTAAGTGTTCCTGTTTGTCCAACAATAAAGGTTGGCATAGGCAGACCCTTGGCGGTCAGCTCGCTCTTAAGCTGCTCGATAAAGGTGTGGTACTTATCGGTCGAAGTCAGGCCACCATTGGTCTCTTCGGTACCAACTTCATATCCAATCTCAGGAAGACCGCGAGAAACACGCTCTTTTTCGCACCATTCAATTAAGTCAACTGTACGACGAAGGACAACGTCAAGAGGGATAACCTTACCAATCTCAAAAGGATCCTTTGTTGGGTCAATCATCAACAGATCAAAACCGTTAAGCATATCTGCTAAATAAGACTTTTTAGCAAGCTCCATAGCCTCATCTTCTGGAAGATGTGCGTTGCGCTCTTCGTCGCGCTGCCAAGGACCACCATGGTCACGGCAAAGATAGTACAGACCATCAAAGCCAACTTTCTTAGCAGCCTCAGCAATGTCCTCTGAAAAACGCTTCTGATCCCAAGCGTTTACATATCCTCCGCCAAGCTCATCAATATCAACCTGATTGCGCGAAGCAATAAACATCAGTGGGAAATCACAGTCTCTACCAAGCTCAAAAGCTGCCTGAAGCAGATTTGGCGACATTGGTCCAATTCCAAGGAGAGTAGCCGATTTTCCTGTATCTTGGAGCTTTAGCAATCCTTCAACAGCTTTTTTAATTGGTAGCTTTTCCATAAGTACCCCTTCCGAAGAGTATTTTGACAATAAGAGGAGCGTGGGGGTTGAATCCCTACGCCCCTCTCCTTTTAACTTAATTTTCAGGATACGATCCCAAAAGAACACGCCTGAGCGTTACTGCTTACTTGTTGCTCTCAAGCTTTGGCTTGGTAAGAACAAGGATTGCAACGCCTACTGCAACACCAATTGCCATATCAAGAGTATAGAGGGCAATGTTGTTAGTAGCAGCAGCAACAATCATTCCACCGTGAGGAACAAAGCACTCAATGCCATGCCAAGCAGCAAGACCAGCACCAACTGCAGAGCCAATCATAATTGCAGGAAGAGTGTGTGCAATATCCTTTACTGCAAATGGAATTGCGCCTTCGGTAATACCGATAAGACCCATAAACACAGCTGAGATACCTATCTGCCTATCTGTGTCATCAAACTTGCTGCGAGCAATAAGAGATGCAACACCGCATACCAGTGGTGGAATAGCAACTGCGACACGGAATGCACCGTTAGGACCATAAACGCCTGCAGTCATAAGTGCCAAGGTAAAGGTTGAAGCTGTCTTGTTAACTGGGCCACCCATATCAAATGCAGTCATAAGACCGATGACGATTCCAAGAACAACTGCAGATCCACCCTGAAGGCTTGAAAGAAGGCTGGTCAGCCAATCCATAAATGCGCCAAGTGGTGCTGCCAAAACATAAATGTACAGCATGCCAAGGAACAGTGAGGAAAGACTTGGAATAATCAGAATTGGCATAATAGTACGAATAGTGCTATTAACCTTCCATGTCTTCATCCACTGAACTAAATAACCTGCAGCAACACCAAGAACCATTGCGCCCAAAAAGCCGGTGGATACCTGAAGATCTCCGACTGGAACAGGGTTGCTTGCCAGATAGCCAAGGACAAAACCAGGCGTAAGAGCAGGCTTTCCTCCTAAAGAATACGCAATGTATGCAGCAAGGACAGGAATCATCATCTTAATGCCGGCCATACCAATAAGGTTAAGGCTCTGCATTACTGGGTTTGTGACTTCAATTCCGTTCTTTCCTGCAGTTCCTGTAGCAAGCGAGAATGCCAAGAAGACTCCGCCAACTACAACGATAGGAATAAAGTACGAAACACCGGTGTTAAACGCCTTTAAAAGGTCTTTTCCGACCTTTCCCAAAACTGAGGTGCCTTTTTCCTCTGCCATGGGTTTCTCCTCTCTTACTCTTCCTTACGCTTTACCTTATACACTCTGGTTTATTTAACCAGTGCGACTACCTGATCAAGTACTTTTGCTGGATCAGCAATAACAAGAGATGGATCTAAAGTAAGAACACGGTCCTCATCGCGCTTCTCATCAAAGCGCTCATCGCCCTCAATACCAATAGCAATAGCAAGAAGAACTGCATCGGCAGCATCGATCTCATCTTGATCGAGCTCATTTTCAATACCATAACCGCCCTGAGCCTCAACCTTGAACTCATAGCCGCGGCGTTCACATTCTTTCTCGATAGCCTCTTTTGCCATCCAGGTATGTGCGATACCGACCGTGCATGCGCAAACAGCAACGACATTCATGTTTTTATCCTCTCGCAAATTTATGTTGTGCACCCCACAAGGGGTGCACAAGTACGTCTTTTGACAACGTACATTTCCGAAATATACTTTGACTTGTTTATGTAATTTTTTAAAGAAAATTTCGGCAAACGACCTATCTACCTTGTGTTATGATATTTTGAGTTAAACGTTTAACTAATATGAAATCCAGCACAATCACTTGAGTCGGTATTTTGCAAGAAAAATGTAAAAAATTCGGTGAAATGAGTGACAATGTCTAAAACCACAATTATTGACCTTGCTAAATTAGCAAATGTTTCCATTGCCACCATATCTAACTACCTTAATGGACACTTTGAAAAAATGTCCGAAGCTACCAAATTGCGAATAAAAAACGCTATTGAAACAACGGGATATATTCCAAGTGCACAGGCTCAAGCCATGGTAAAGAAGAGCTCGGGACTAATTGCAGTTTTGATTTTAGACAACACTAATGCCTGGGCAGCGCAAATGACCAACGGTATTGAAGACGCTGCTCTTGAAGCGGGTTATCAGACCATCATCTGTAATTCTCGCTTTGATCCTACTCTTGAAGCTGACTGGGTTGAAAAAATGCTTTCAATTGGAGCTGACGGCTTGCTTATCCAGCCTACCAATCAATTTAGAGCAGTAGATAGAAGAATTGTTAAAGTTGGAAAGCCTGTTGTCTATTTTGACTGCGATCTTCTGAGTTTTAATACCTCTTGGATAAAAAGTAACCTCTACGACGGTGTTTATTCAGCCACTACTCACTGCATTGAAACAGGATATGAAAACTTTTTGATTATTGGAGGAGAGCCAAAAGGTCGCACCAGAATTGAACGCGAATATGGTTTTACCGATGCCCTAGAGGCCTCAAATAAACCTTACGAGCGCCTTGTCATTGAGCAAAATACGCTTTCTATCCCCGATATTACACAGTGGCTTAATAATCACATTCTTCCATCAAAGAAAACTTTGGTTTTTGTTCCAAACCAATGGGCTCTTAAAAGCGTATATAGTTCTTTGAGTTCTTACGAAAAAATAATTCCAAACCAAGTTGGGTTGCTAGGGTTCAACAACACTAGTTGGACTGATTTGCCCATTAAAAGCATCTCAACTATAGTTGAGCCTGTTTATGAAGAAGGCTATACCGCTTGTAAGATGCTGCTTGAAAGAATTAAAAATCCTTCACTTGAACCTGAACATAAACTTCTAACCTGCGAAGTTAACTGGCTCAAATCAACTATCTAACAAAAAAGCGAGAAGACCAACTGATCTTCTCGCTTTGCTTTTTGCGTTATGCAAGTGCTTACAGGACGTGAACCTCGTCTTTAGTGAAGTCAACAAACGCATGGTCCCCTACGTTGTAAATCTTATGAGTGCGTGGGTTGAAGTCCGTAATTTTGATGAGCGTATCGCCAACTACAACGTGATAGTTCTGGTAGTGGCCCATAAAGCGAGAAAGAACTACCTTGCAGGAAAGAGTTCCCTCATCAGCAAGGCGAGCAGACTCAGGACGAAGAACAATACAGCATTCCTTACCTTTGTCCAAGTGAGAGCATCCGCCCACCTTAAACTCATGGCCCTCAAAGCGGCAAAGTGCAGTCTCAGAATCAAGCTTATCTGCAATGGTTGCGTGCAGGAAGTTTGACTCACCAATAAAGTCTGCAACAAACTCATCTGCTGGGTGATAGTAAACAGTCTGAGGATCGCCAACCTGGTCCACGACACCCTTTTTCATGATGATAATGTTGTCAGAAAGTGCCATTGCCTCTGACTGGTCGTGTGTAACGTAGATAGCGGTAATGCCAGCCTCTTGTTGAATGCGCCTAATCTCGTTACGCATGTCAACGCGCAGCTTTGCGTCAAGGTTTGAAAGAGGCTCATCAAAGAGAAGCACGCTTGGCTCAATAACCAGCGCGCGCGCCAAAGCAACACGCTGCTGCTGACCACCAGAAAGCTGGTTGGTCATGCGCTCTTCCATGCCCTCAAGTCCAACAAGACCCAGGATGTGAAGGACCTTCTCACGAATTACATCCTTATCCATTTTGCGCAGCTTGAGGCCATAAGCAACGTTATCAAAGATGTTGTAGTGTGGGAGCAATGCATAGCTCTGGAACACCATAGCTGTATCGCGTTTATTTGGGGTGAGCTCGTCAATCTGCTCATTTCCAAGGAAAATCTTTCCCTCATCTGGGCTCTCAAAACCAGCAATCATGCGCAGAATAGTAGTCTTTCCGCAGCCAGAAGGACCAAGTAAGGTTACAAACTCACCAGGAGCAATAGTGATGTTGGCATCTTGAACTGCATAGAAGTCTTTACCGGTCTTTTGATCCTGGTAAATCTTAGAAATGTGCTCAAGGCGTACGCCCTTTTTCTCTGTAGCCATGTGTTACTCCTCCTTGAGTGCTCGGCTGGTGCCAAAGTGTTTAATGGCCCAATTCATAAGCAATACCGAGCCATAGGTAATAACAATCAGAATTGTTGCAAAGGCGCAGGCCATGCCATACGATCCCTTGCCTGCAAACTCATTGATCTGAACAGTAATAAGCAGGAACTCTGGTGTGACCAAGAGAATAACTGCAGAAATTGCGGTGATAGAACGGACAAATGCTGTTACCAAACCTGACAAGAATGAATCTTTAATCAGCGGCAGTGTAACGGTCATAAATACCGTAAAGCTATCAGCACCCATGTCATACGCTGACTCCTCGATTGATTTATCAATCTGTCTAAGTGCTGAGATGCCCGAGCGAGTTCCTGTAGGAAGTGAGCGCACTACAAACACGATGATGAGAATGAGACCAGTGCCATACAGGCCTTGTAGAAAACCTGTATGCATAACTCCACTTGAGAAACCACGAATATATCCAACGCCCAAAACTGTACCAGGAACTGCCATTGCAAGCATGGAAACAGCCTCGATAAAACCGCGGGTCCGGAAACGACGTTTTACAACCAGGTAGGAAATAATCATCGAAAGTAAGGCGGTAATTGGAGCCGCAATAAGAGAGAGCATGAACGAATCACTAAACGCCTGTAATCCGTGATACTTGTTAAACACCTGCTCAAACCATTTTGTGGTTAGTTCATAGTTAGAACCCCAAGAGCGAACAAATGAACCGTAAGGAACACAGAGGTACATACCAACAACAAAGAGCGCTACAACTGCGCAAAGAATGGTAAGTGGGATACGAACAGAATTATCCGTGATAAGCATCCTGGCGCGTGTTGCCTTACCCGAAAGCGTAGACGTGCTCTTTGCTTCCAAAACAAACTTCTGAACAACAAACATAAGCAGCGTGATTGAAAGAAGGACAACAGCCATAGCAGCGGCACCTTGCTTGTCATACGCTCCAGTAATCTGCAGGTAGATTGTTGTTGCCAGAGTATCGTACGAACCACCAATAATCATTGGATTAGCAAAGTCTGCAATCGACTCAATAAACGAGACGAGAAAAGCGTTGCCAAGACCTGGCAAAATAAGAGGCAACGTAACGCTTGTAAATACCTTCCAGCGACTTGCTCCCATATCACGGGCTGCTTCTTCAAGAGACGGATCAATGTTTTTGAGCAATCCCTTAAGCATCATGTAGCACACAGGGAAAAATGACATTGTCTGGACAATAAAAATGCCCCAGAATCCATAGATGTTATTGTCAAAAATTCCTAATAGACCTCGTGTAATAAGTCCTTTTTTACCAAACATCATAATCATGGAGAGGGACAATACAAAAGGTGGAGAAACAACAGGAAGCATAGATACTAGACGAAAAAGTCCTGTCATAAATTTTGTTCGTAGCTTTACGTAAACCTCAACATACGCAAAAAGTAGTCCGACAAGTGCAGACAAAATACCTACTGCAAAACCAACCTTCAGTGTATTAGTAATTGCATGACTAAAAGAAGGCAGGGATAAAATACGAGTAAATACATCGAAGGTAATCCCTTTATCTGTGACTACAGAGTCAACCATAAGAATGGCAAGAGGATACAAAATAAAAAGAGTAAGAAAGGCGACAAGAACAACAATAGTTGATATCAAAATTGGGTCGCCAAAGAGCTTTTTTCGCTCAAGCCGCGCGCTCTGGGATTTTGCCATACTGGTCCTAACTCTGAAACACCAAATCAATACGTAAAGCTTTATGTGGAACTGGGTAGGCAGAGATCTGCCCACCCAGTATAATCTGCCTCTCTAATATTGAGCAACAGCATTGTTTATTTGCTTGCTAATGAAGTATTTACTCGGTCTTAAAGCGACTGTCTCCACCACCAAGTGCGCTCATAACATCCTTGACATACTGCTCGGTATTTTTCTTGGCGTCATCGAAGTTGTAGTCCATTACATTGTTTGGATCAAGGCCGTATTCAGTTGCGATTTCAGGCTGTTTTGCATTATCAAGTACCAAGAACTGATAAGAGCCATTCTTCTGAGCAAGATCAACGCAAGCTGGAGACAGCGCATATTCAATCCAGAGTTTTGCTGCATTAGGATGTGAAGCACCCTTGAAGATTGCTGTTGCGCCAACCTCGTATGATGCGCCAGAACTTGGAATCTGGAGACCAACGTTTTCATGCTCTTGATCAACAATCTGGTAAATGCCGTCATGGAGCATGCCAATTCCGATGGTGCACTCACCTGTTCCAATAGCCTTAGAAGGGCCAGAACCACTCTTGGTGTACTGTGCAATGTTCTTATCAAGATCAACAAGATACTGAATACCCTGATCATGACCATATTTCTGAATAACCGTGTTAATAATCAACTTTGCAGTACCTGCGGTGTTGTAGTTTGAAGACCAAATAAGACCCTTATATTTAGGATCGATAAGATCCTTATAGTCTTGAGGAACATCAAGCTTGAGGCGCTTGAGTTCTTCCTTATCGTACAAAATTCCAAGAATGCCCTTGTAAATTCCGTACCAGTCTTTGTTAGTACTTTTGAACTTATCAGAAATAAGATGTGATGCGTTCTTTGGCTCATACTGCTCAAGCAAGCCCTTTGAAGAACTCACGTTGTAAGGATCGGTTGTACCACCAAACCATACATCTGCTGAAGGATGACCGTTTTCTTCTTCAATCTTTGCAGCAACTTCTCCGGTTGATAGACGCTGTGCCTGGACATCAATGCCATACAAACTCTTGAAATTGGCGCAAACCGCATTTAGATACTCTTCTTCACAAGAGCCATAGACGACTAGCTTACCCTCTTCTTTAGCTGCCTTTACAAGTTCTTCTGGAGCACCAACAGTGTCAGCTGAATTGGTATCAGATTCTTTTTTATCAGCATCAGAATCAGACTTTTTGCAAGCAGTAATACCCAAACCTGCCACAACTGCGCTGACGCCAAAAAAATTACGACGAGTAAGGTTAGACATAAGGACCCTTTTCTCTCCTTGTGGTTATCCACAACTCTGATGGAAAACATATTCCTGTGTAAATCGTACTTAAATTTTTTCGAAAATATTTCAACTATTCGATAAGTGGCCAATATTAGCGGCTATCGGTATGTGTTTTGGTTTGACTAAGCAAAAAGGCCAGGGATAAAATCCCTGGCCCTGAACATTTGGTGGAGAATAGGGGGATCGAACCCCTGACCTCAGGCTTGCAAAGCCCGCGCTCTCCCAGCTGAGCTAATTCCCCGTACTAACTTCTGGTTGGGCCCAGAAGGTTTTAATAATCACCCCAACGGCGACTCGGCTAACGTTGGGGTGACTATTGTCACATAAAGTGGTGGGCCTGACAAGGTTTGAACTTGTGACCTCCCGGTTATCAGCCGGACGCTCTGACCAACTGAGCTACAGGCCCAACGCAGGGAAAAATAATACCTCCATAATTCTCATTGGTCAACACTTTTTTTGTTTTGTTTTAAACTTTCTTGATTTGGGTATGAGAATAAAATAACGAGTCGTGATTTATTCGTTTAAAGAATACTATATGACGTGGTATTTGGAGTATTTGTGTCATTGAAGCGTATGGATATTCAAACGGTTGTTGTCGGAGGAGGACCCATCTCTTCCGTTATTGTCCTGCGTCTTCATGACCCACGCGGCGTTTCTTCTTTGAGCCTTCCTATTAAGATTGGTAACATCGAGGCATCGGCTATCAGCCTTGGCATTGACCAAGAATCTACCGAGAGACCTTTGACTCATGATCTTCTTCGCTCTGTTCTTGATTCACTGGATGCAGACATTAAGAGCGTGCGTATCGTAGGTGTTCGAGGTACCACGTTTTTCTCGCAAATTGAGGTTATTTCTAAAGAAGGAGAGCATATCTACATAGACGCTCGCCCATCAGATGCAATTGCGTTGGCGGTAAGAACAAACGCGCCTATTTTTGCTGATGAGCACGTTTTAGAAATTGCTGCTGCTCCTGACTTTACTGACGTCGAGAAAGACGTTCAAGCTCAAGAACTTGAAGAGTTCCATCAGTTTATTAAGAATGTCTCTCCTGAGGATTTTTCTTAGTTCCCGCTATATAACTCACACTTAAACAACTGACTTGCTTTCTTTACAAAATCACGCCAATAAGGCAGTGCTTTTATCTGTAAAGAAAAAGCTCAGGGGAAATTGGTCTTCTCCTGAGCTTTTTAATTTACCTATGGCTGAAATACTTATTCATCATCATCTAGCAATGAATCGTCCAGTACTTCCTCTTCATCTCCAAGGTCAATGGAGTCTGCCTCATCTGCGTCGCGCGCGCCTGCCGCCATCAAATCAAGCATTCCTTGATTTTCTGCATGCTTAGGAGCTTTCTTTTTGTTAGCAACCATACGAGCAACAGCAGAAACAACGTCACTACCAGAGAGATTCATGACCTTAACACCCTGAGTTGAGCGACCAAGCTTGGAGATTTCACCAGCCTTAACACGAATCACAACGCCTTCCTCGGACATGATCATAATCTCGTGCTGAGGACCAACGACGCGGCAAGCAACCAGATTGCCCTTCTTTTCCGTCATTGTGATGGTGAAGACGCCCTGGCCGCCACGCTTGTGAACTGGATACTCAGAAATAGCTGTGCGCTTTCCGTAGCCCTTCTCGGTAATAACGAAGAGGTCACCGTTGCCGTTGGTGATTTCCATGCCAAGCATGGTTGCGTCACCCTTGAGCGTAATGCCACGAACGCCTGAAGTTCCACGACCCATACTTCTTGCTTCAGCCTCATCAAACAGAATTGCTTTGCCGTCGGAGGAGCATAAAACAACCTTGTCGCCTGGGTGGACACGACGGACGTTAACAAGCTCGTCGCCATCCTTAAGATTGATTGCAATGAGACCGTCTTTACGGGTACGGTCGTACTCAGACATTGCTGTCTTCTTAACCATTCCCTGCTTAGTAGCAAACATCAGGTAGTTATCTTCTGGGAAGTCGCGGGTAGTAATGACTGCCTTGACCTTCTCGCCCTCTGCAAGCGTTTCAATGACGTTGATGATGGCGCTGCCCTTTGTAGTTCTGCTACCAACAGGAAGCTCGTGAACCTTGAGGCGGTACACTTTACCAAGGTTGGTAAAGAACAGCACGTAATCGTGGGTAGAAGCAACAAAGAGGTTCTCGACAAAATCGTTCTCTTTGAGTGAGACGCCCTGAACACCCTTGCCTCCACGCTTCTGAGAGCGATAAATCTCAACAGGAACGCGCTTTACGTAACCTGCATGAGTAACGGTAACAACCATATCCTCTTCAGCGATAAGGTCCTCGACGTCCAGGTTCTGAATGTCTTGGTCAGAGATTTGCGTGCGGCGCTTGTCAGCGTAGCGGTTAGAAATCTCTCGGAGCTCATCAGCAATAACTGCCAGAATCTTTTCCTCATGGGCGAGGAGATCCTCGTAGTAGGCAATATCAAGTCTGAGCTGGGAAATCTCGTCAACAAGGTCTTGACGTGCCAGACCGGTGAGGCGGCGCAGACGCATCTGGAGAATTGCCTCGCCCTGAATTTCATCCAGGCCAAAGCGCTCGTTCATGCGCTTCTTTGCCTCAGCATCATCCTGCGAACTACGGATGATGTGGACAATCTCGTCGATGTTATCAACTGCGGTCAGAAGACCTTCCAAAATATGGACACGTTTCTGCGCCTTGTCCAAGTCAAACTCAGTACGACGACGTACAACATCAATCTGGTGATCAATGTAGTGACGAAGAATCTCGCGAAGAGAAAGGGTACGAGGAACACCGTCAACCAAGGCCAGGTCAATGATGCCAAAGTTGGATTGAAGCTGAGTCTTCTTGTACAGGTTATTCAGAACAACCTGTGGTACAGCATCACGCTTAAGGTCCAAAACAATGCGCATGCCCTTACGGTTGGACTCATCGCGCATGTCGGAGATGCCTTCAATTTTCTTCTCGTTGACTGCCTGAGCAATCTTTTCTTGGAGAAGACCCTTGTTGACCTGATAAGGAATCTCAGTAACAACGAGACGCTGACGACCACTCTTGACCTGTTCAACGTGGACTTTTGCGCGAACGGTAATAGATCCGCGACCAGTCTCATAAGCGTCCTTGATGCCCTGAGTGCCCATGATGATGCCGCCTGTTGGGAAGTCAGGACCAGGTAAAACGGTCATGAGCTCCTCAGTGGTAACGTCAGGGTTTTCAATCATCATGCAGACAGCGTCAGTTACCTCACCAAGGTTGTGAGGAGGAATGTTGGTTGCCATACCAACAGCAATACCTGAAGAACCGTTAACCAAAAGATTTGGGAAACGTGCAGGAAGAACTGCTGGCTCTGTCAGTGACTCATCATAGTTTGATTGAAGATCAACGGTGTTTTTATTAAGCTCCGCCAGCATCTCCATAGCACTTCTGGTAAGACGTGCCTCGGTATAACGCATTGCTGCTGGTGGATCGCCGTCGATAGAACCAAAGTTTCCGTGACCATCAATTAGAGGAAGTCTCATTGAGAAGTCCTGAGACATACGGACCATGGAATCATAAATAGCGGAGTCACCATGTGGGTGATATTTACCCATGACTTCACCGACTGCCCATGCGGACTTCTTATGTGGACGGTTTGGTGTAATGCCGGCCTCGCTCATTGCGTACAAAATACGACGATGAACAGGCTTTAGACCGTCTCGAACGTCTGGAAGTGCGCGAGCAACAATAACGGACATGGAGTATTCAAGGAAGGACGTCTTCATCTCTGAGGACAAATCGGTTGGCTTAAGGGTGCCACCGTGAATGTCAGAAAGATCAAGACGAGTACCAGCCTCATCAGAGATGATATGTGAAGTTTCTCCAGTTACTAAATTAACTCCAGTCTCTGGGTCAAACTCATCAGAGTCTTCTTCTACCTCATCATCTTCGTATTCTTCATCCATATCATTTTGTGCATCAAGGTCTTGATCCTCATCTGCACCAAAAAGATCGTCGTTCATATTTTTATCGTCTGCCACAAGTTACCCTTTCATTTTCTGTCTAATGATTTAGCGAGAAACCATTAAATGTCCAGGAAGCGGACGTCTTTTGCGTGTGTTTGGATGAAGTCTTTGCGCTTCTCAACCTGGTTGCCCATAAGGTCAGAAACAGCTCGATCAGCTGCAAGAGCATCATCAATGGTTACCTTAAGAAGAATACGGTTCTTTGGCTCCATAGTGGTTGCCCAAAGCTGCTCTGGGTCCATCTCACCAAGACCCTTATAACGCTGAATGGTGAACTTAGTGTTGTCTTCAAACTTCTTTGTCTCAAGAGCAAGCTCTTCATCGGTGTAGATGTATTTACCGTTCTTCTTGCCCTTTGGCTTGATCTGATACAGAGGAGGCTGAGCAACGTAGATATAACCTGCGTCAATCATTGGCTTCATGTAACGATAGAAGAAGGTAAGAAGAAGAATTCTAATGTGAGATCCGTCAACATCAGCATCGGTCATGATGACGATCTTGTGATAACGAGCCTTCTCAATATTAAATTCATCTCCAACACCCGTACCAATAGCAGTAATCAGTGAAGTAATGGTGTCAGAAGAAAGTGCACGATGAGCCTGAACGCGCTCTACATTCAAAATTTTTCCGCGAAGTGGAAGAACTGCCTGAATAGAGCGGTCACGTGCCATCTTTGCAGAACCACCTGCGGAGTCACCCTCGACGATGAAGAGCTCGGTCATTTCTGCATCACGCACGGAGCAGTCTGCAAGCTTTCCAGGGAGAGCTGCTGACTCAAGAAGTCCTTTACGACGTGTAGCTTCGCGAGCTTTACGAGCAGCAAGACGTCCCTTTGCGGCCTGAGATGCTTTTTTAAGAATCTCTTTTGCCTGGTTAGGGTGCTCTTCAAGATACTCTGAAAGACCCTGAGTAACGATTTTATTGGTAAGGGTTCTCATGTAAGAACTACCAAGTTTTGCTTTTGTTTGTCCTTCAAACTGAGGGTCTGGCAGCTTAACAGAAATAACTGCAGTTAAGCCCTCACGAATATCGCCACCCTCAAGCTTAGGGTCTTTTTCTTTAAGGATTCCCTGCCTAGTACCGTAATCATTTACAACCTTAGTAAGTGCAGTACGGAAACCTTCGAGGTGCATTCCGCCTTCTTCAGTAAAAATGTCATTAGCAAAAGAAAGTGTTCTGTCACTGAATTCAGTATTCCACTGAAGTGCAACCTCAACCTCACCCATCTGAGACATAGGGGCTTCAGGGTCAGATTTACCTTCAATATAAATAGGGCGAGAAAGTCCTGGTAAGACGGTCTTCTCGTCATTAAGGTACTTAACAAAGTCAATGATACCGCCAGCATATTGATAGTCAACCTGACGAGGAGTAAGTTCACGCTCATCAACAAGGGTAATTTTAAGATTCTTGTTAAGGAATGCGGTTTCCTGGAGACGATCACGAAGCGTATCGAAGTTATACGTAGTGGTCTCAAAGATCATGTCATCTGGCCAGAAGGTGATGGTAGTTCCATTAGATTTTGAAGTACCAATTTCCTTCATCTTCTGAACGGTTTTACCACGTTCAAAGACCATCTCATAAATTTTGCCATCACGTTTAACTTGCGCAATAAGCTTCTTTGAAAGTGCGTTTACAACAGAAACACCAACGCCGTGAAGACCACCGGAAACTTTATATGCGTTGTTATCAAACTTACCACCAGCATGAAGGATGGTAAGAACAACCTCAAGAGTTGGAATCTTTTTCTGAGGATGAAGGTCTACAGGAATACCGCGACCATTATCTTCAACAGAAATAGAGTTATCTGGATGAACGGTTACCTTAATTTTAGAGCAATAACCAGCCATTGCCTCATCGACTGAGTTATCTACAATCTCCCACACAAGGTGATGAAGACCAGAAACTGAAGTTGTACCAATATACATACCTGGACGCTTGCGAACAGCCTCAAGACCTTCAAGAATCTTAATCTCTGTACCGTCATACTTATTTTCTTTTGCCACGTAAGTCCTCTCTTCAATTGTGAGCGGAATGATGTAAACATTTTACTATGAAATCGCAAAAATTAACTCGGCACAGAGAAATTTCATTGTTTAAACAGTAATATTTAGTATCTGAGAGGCTCTGTAAAGAGATTTAAGGACAGATTAGTGACAGATTAGACTAAAGACTCTTTTTTTGTCTAAAACTTGCTTCAATCGCTTTATAAGCCGTTGACTTAAGTGGCTCAGAAAGGTCAGAAACTAACTCAGAAATTTGTGATTTTTCTTCTGCAGTAAGTTCTGGAAGTTCTTTACTCTCCACTTTTTGGGTTTTTCCTTGTTTTGTGGACAAGTGCGCATCTTTACCAGTATGTCTGTTGTATTTGTCCAGTTTAAACTCAAGGTCTGAAAACTCCAGACCTTGCTCTGAGAGTCTGGCTCTATAGATTTCTCTTTGTGCAAGAAAATCAATCATGCACATACGATTATCTACATAAACAGTAAGTACAGGATATTCTCTACCAGCAACTTCTCTAACAAAGACGCCAGTTGTGTGTTCTGTCTCTCTTTCACCGTTTGCTTCAACCCATGCAAGATAAGCACGACGATTTTTAGACATACTCTTGGAATCTTTAAAGGTTCCAAGTAGAAAGTTCATTAAATCTTTAGCGTTTTCGTTACCACCACGTGCAGGTGTCTCTTGTTGATTATTCATCGCTAAACCTAACTATCTGAGCTTTTTCTAAAATCTCTTTAGAGAAATAGCCAAGGTTAGTGGTTGTAATTACTGTTTGAATGTCGTGAAATGCAAATTCCATAATGGCTTTTCTACGATCTTCATCAAGCTCACTCATAACATCATCTAAGAGCAGCAAGGGTTTCTCGCCAAGTATTTCTTCTGAAAGAAGAACTTCTGCCATTTTGAGCGCTAATACAACAGTTCTAATCTGACCTTGAGAACCATAATTTCTAGCATCTTTGCCCTCAATCAAAAACTCAACGTCGTCTCGATGCGGACCTTTTGTGCTTTGCTGACGGCGAATATCATCCATGCGAGCTTCATGTAAGGCCTTCAAAAACTGGTTAGTAATTTCTTCTCTAGAGGCTTCAAGAGTTACCTCTCCGATTGAAGAAATATAATTCATTTCCAGGTATTCTCCACCAGAGAGTTCCCGGTAGATTTCACATGTTTTCTTTGCTAAGCGGTCAAACAAATGAATACGCGCATGAAGAAGCGTAGCCCCTCCTCTTGCAAGAGAAAGATCCCACGCATCAAGTAAATTCTCGTCCGGCAAATCAGATTTGAGCAGCTTATTTCTTTGCTCAACTGTCTTTATGTATGACGAGAAAACCTTAAAGTAGCTTTTATTTGCCTGACGACCAAAATCATCAAATTCTTCGCGGCGATGTGATGCGCCACCTTTAATCATTGAAAGATCATCAGGGTTAAAAAGTACTGACATCAACGTACCAGAAATATCAGCAGCCTGGCATTTCTTACCATTCTTTGAGAATTGTCGGCGACGCTCTGTAATAATGCAGGTATTTTCTAGCTTTCTTCCATCTCCTGTAAGAGATATCTCTATCTTTGCTTCAGAGGTACCTGTTAAAAGGAGCTGTGAAGGTGTGGATTTTCTAAATGAATAACCAGCAGTAAGGAGTTGTAATGCTTCAACAGTATTTGTTTTACCTGCAGCATTTTTTCCTACAAAAATAGTAGTTTGTGCAGATAAATCTATCTCTTTCGAAGAAAAGCAACGAAAGTTATACAGCGAAACATGTTCAACTTTAAGTCCCACACAACCCCTATCAAATTAGAGGCGAACAGGCATCAGAAGATACAAGTAGTTGACCTTGCCATTTGATTTAAAAATAGCTGGCTGAGAAGGACCTTGAAGCTCAAGTCGTAAAAGATCCTTAGAAGGAGCAGCATTTACACAATCAAAGACATAATGATAGTTCAAAGCAATTGAAAGAGAATCTCCCTCAATTTGAGCTTCAATATGCTCAGAAGACTCACCTTGATCTGGTGAAGAAGCAGAAAGCTTAACTTCTTTACCATCAGCGTCAACATCAAAACGAACTGAAGGGTTTGCCAAAGCAATAACAGAAACACGTTTAAGAGCAGCAGAGAAATCTTCAACATTAATATCAACTGATGCAGTACAAGACGTTGGAAGCAGCTGCTTATAATCAGGGAAATGTCCTTCAATTTTACGAGAAATATGAGTTGTATTTCCAAACTGGAAAACCACTTGATTATCTGTAGTACCAATAAGTACTTTCTCGGTCATATTACGCATAGAAAGAACATCGTGGAAAACTTCACCAGAAATAATTGCACTAAAAGACTCTCCTGCTGGAGTGTCTGTGTTGGAATCACAGACGGCAAGACGGAATGAGTCAGTAGCTACAAGACGAATAGTATTGTCTTCAACAGTTAAAGAAATTCCTTGAAGAATAGGACGCGACGCTTCTTTTGAGGTTACGCGATATACCTTATCAACCATAGTTGATAGAAGCTGACTTGGTAACTCACAGGTCTTCTCAAGATCAAACTCTGGGAATTGTGCCCAATCATGCGCAGAAAGAGTATTAAGTCTAAAAGATGAGCGCTGACATGTTACAGAAAGTGTGCGCTCTCCGCCTTCAAATGTAATTGCAGCGTCAGGAAGATTCTTAACAATGTTCTGGATAACCTTTCCAGAAACAACTGTTTCTCCTTCTTCTTCAACATTTGCTGCAATTTGATGCTTAATAGAAATAGTTAAGTCACTAGATTGCAACTCAAGCATGCCATTAAATGCTTTGAGATAAATGCCAGAAAGAATTGGAAGTGTTGTATTAGACCCAATGCCTTTAGAAACAATATCAAGCGCCGTCTGGAGAGCGGATTGACTTACGGTAAATTTCATGACGAGCCTTTCTATTATTTCTTAGATAAGAATAAAAATATCGTAGTAATAATAAGCTATGTTGAAAAGAAGAAAGCTTTACATTTCTAGAGGTAGAAATATGTTTCTAGAGGTCAGATTTGTTTGCTTATTTTTGACATTCATAAACAAAGTAAAACTCCCTCTCTTAAACTCTCAACAACAAACCATTACTTCTCTTCACCAATTGACATCTTACTGACAGGTTTTAAACACTAACTTTGTTCAAGGATAGTCTTCTTGAGTTGAGAAATTTGATCATAGAAGCTTTTATCTTCTTTGATTTTCTCTTCAATAACCTCAATACTGTGCAAAATGGTTGCGTGTTTTCTTCCGCCAAAATGCTTACCAATATTTACCAGCGTGTATTGGCAAAGGTCGTGAGCAAGATAGATTGCAACGTGACGGGGCTCTGCGATTTCTTTATTTCTTTTATTACCAACAATATCGCGGTGACTAATGCCATAGACGTTCTCTACAACTTCTTGGACTTTCTCGATATTTACGGTCTTTGAAACGCGACGCCAGAGAGTGTCTGCAATCTTATCGATTTCTTCCTGTTTAATATTTGTGCCAGATTCTTTTGCCTTAATTTGACCAGTAACACAACGATTGCAGAAACCTTCAAGTGTTCTAATACTCTGGCCAGCTTTGTCAGCCATGTAACGACGAATATCTTCTGGTAAATCATCTGCAGAAAGAGAAGAATTTCTTTCTTTAAAAGCTCGGTCGCAGAAGACATGAATAAGATTAAGCTTCATCTCGTAGCTTGGAGACTCAATACCAATAACAATGCCACCACTCATACGAGAAGTAATGCGATCATCAAAGCCGTCAGAACCCATACCAAGCTGTGCTGGGGTTCTATCTGCCGCAAGAATAATCTGCTTTCCTCTATCAATGAGAGAGTTAAAGATATTAAAGAAGAAGTTAATAGTACCCGCTTTACCAGCAAGCTTTTGTACGTCGTCGATGATAAGAACATCGATGTTTTGATAGTTGTTATTGAGTTCTGTTGCGGCGTTTCCTGATGCATTTTTACGAACTGCATTTACGTAGTCATCAACAAAGGCATCTGCGTCTTTATAAACACAAACGCGTTCAATATCTTCAGCGTTAATGTAGTTTTGAACTGCACGTAAAAGATGGGTTTTTCCAAGTCCACTTGTGCCGTAAATAAAAAGTGGATTTGCCTTACCTTTTGCATCGTTTGCAACATTTAATGCATGCTGATGTGCAAGCTCATTCTCGTCTCCAACAACAAAACGATCAAATGTAAGGTTTGAATTGAAAGATGTCTCTTCATAGAGAGGATTGCTTTTACGGCGTTTTAAGGTCTGCTGCTTTAATTCTTCAAGACTCTGTTCTTGGGATTCAAAGTCTTGAATCTGTTCAGGAACAACCGCTTGTACAGGAGTGGTTTTTTGCTTCCAGGCGTTGAATTCTTGAGGAGTCATTGTTGAAGTAGTTGTAACAGGAGTAGAAGACTTTGTAAGAGTAAGGCTCAAAATAATGTCTTCAAAGGCAGCGGCCGAGAGACACCTCTCAACAATTGGCAGATTTTTAAGGATACGGTTATATGCCAAACGCATTGATGTTTCAGCGCACAGCGTATTATCTTCAACTTTAATTGGAGTGCAGGTTCTTAACATAGCGATAAAAGCCTCTGGTTGATTCTCCTCAACCAATAGGTCAATTGCGTCTTGCCACAGAGCTACTGCGTCTGAATCAATTGCTGCATCCATACGTGTCCAATCAAAATGTTGAAAATTGGGACACCTAGTATAGAGGAATGTTGATAACTTTCAGCGAATAATGTTGAGAAACTCTATGAAAGAAGTGTTTCTCCAATAGTGGTGAGCTTATATTTTTGCCCACTTTTTCCAATTATTCCTATATTCACCAGCGATTTTAATTCTCTTGACCATGTTGGTGTTGAAAGCCCATAGGTGCTTGTCAATTCTGTTGCTCCAACCCATTCATGCTCAGAAAGATATTGAAGAACTTGTTTTGCTCGATCTGTTAGTACCAGATTAGGAAGTTGTACAGCTGGTTGTGCAGATGCCTGTTGAGATACTGCTTGTGGAGTATATGCAATTGTCTGATGAGTCTGCTCAACAGGTAACTCTTCAGCTTCTTCTTGAGTTGGAAGCGTTTGAATGTGAGCGTCTTTAGAGCGGCGTGTTGATAGAGTAACAATTGTTCCGCCAGAGATATTGTCTTCAAGAGTAAGACTTCCACCCTTCTCAACCATATATTGCTGAGCATAAGGAAGACCAAAGCCAACACCTCTAATAAAGGATTTCATTTCTTCTGTTGCAGAAGAGGTACCAAACTCAAGAGCTCTATTTTTTTCTTTAATACCAGGGCCTTGATCTGAAAACCTAATGGTATTTCCGTTGTCCATAATTGAAATTGTGGGTGCTACAAAGCGGGCATGAATGAAATTTTCTACAATCTCACGCATAACCATAAAAGGAATCTTTCCACCCTGCTCATGAGCAAGTTGGTTAACAGTCGCTGCAATTTCATCAAGATAAGAACGAACGTCTTTTGGCTCTACGAGAACAACGCGAGGTGCTGCAGCTTTATCGTCATACACTGCAATACGTGCAGCATAGCGGACGGTTAAAGAGTTATCAGAACCAGAATCTTTTTCATTCTGGTTAGTATTTTCCTCAACAAAAGGAAAGAAATCTCTTGCCACGACACCCCCCTTTTCAACAAGTGTTAAACAAATGAAGAAAACTTTTCGTTTTCTTTCACGATGAATGAAAGTTTTCAACAAGTCTTAAACATCTGTAGATAACTTTATATCTTTGTGAAAGACGTACTGAATGATAGTAGCATTTAACGGACATATTTCAGCTTACAGAAATATTCCTTTCAACAAATTTCTTCATGTATCACAAGTGAAATTTTCAAAGTGAAAGGTTTTTTCGCTAAGTTTTTTAATTACAAAAGAGAAAAAGTTGAGGTATTTGCATAGAAAATTTGACAGGTACCTATAAACGCGAGTACAATCTGAAGGCTTTTTAATCGATACTGTACCCGTTCGGGAGGAAATAGCTATGAAGCGTACCTACCAGCCAAATAAGCGCAAGCGCGCAACTACCCACGGTTTCCGTGCACGTATGGCAACTAAGAATGGTCGTGCCGTTCTCGCTCGTCGCCGCCTTAAGGGCCGTAAGCGCCTCACTGTCTAAGGAATGTTTCTGTGAAGACCATTAAATCTCGTTCAGAGTTTGAAAGGGTCTTCTCTACGGGGAAGAGGGCTCAAAGTTCTGTTCTTCGTATACGAGTAGCACCATCCACTGAGGCACATCCTTCCGAGGTAGCCTTTGTAGCTCCAAAAAGATTAGGTAACGCCGTATTTAGAAACAGGTCTAAACGCGTTTTGCGCGAAGCGGCTCGGAAGAGCGGTTTACCTGTTGAGGGATACGGCATTATTCTCTTTGCGACTAAAGATACTCACAGCACCAATCCTGCTGATATAAGCGTGTCTTTGGATGCTCTGTTAAGAAAGACAGGGGTCAAATGAGCGAGAAAAGACAAGATTCTTTTCTCGCAAACTTGTTCCTAGGTGCCATTCGTTTTTATCAGAGAAACATTTCTCCCCTTTTTAAACCGCACTGTATTTACAGACCTACTTGTTCTGAATATGCAGTTCAGGCTATACAAAAGTATGGTGTCAAAAAGGGAAGTTGGCTTGCTCTTAAGCGTATTGCTCGCTGTCACCCTTTTCATAAGGGAGGATACGACCCCGTTCCGTAAAGGAACGCACCGGAGGAAATATGTGGGATTGGATTGTTAACTTTCTATACACAGTCTTAGCGGGACTAAAATCATTCTCGGGAGACTGGGGTATGGCAGTTATCCTGCTTACCATCATCATCCGTATCATTCTGGTTCCAATGACCAACAAGCAGACGGCCTCCATGGCTCGCATGAGTGTTGTTCAGCCTAAGCTCAAAGAAATTCAAGAGCGCTATGCTGATGATCCAGTAAGACAGAACGAAGAAATGCGTAAGCTTTACGCAGAGATTAACTTCAATCCTCTTGGCGGTTGTCTACCTCTGCTTTTACAGTCCCCTATCTTTATTGCGCTTTTTACCGTTGCAAAGATGGTTCCAGTAGATTCTCGCTTCTACAATATTCTTCCTTCTATTGCACGAGCAACATCAGACATTTTTGCTGTTGATGGCTTTGTTACCGCTATCCCTTATATGGTTTTTGTCCTTTTGTTTGGTCTTACTACTTTCCTTTCCATGGCAGTAAATGCTCGTACAAGCTCTGGTGAGCAGCGTACTCAGCAATATATGATGGGTGGCATGATGACCCTCATGATGCTCTGGTTTGGTTGGACCGTACCAGCAGCAGTTCTTCTCTACTATGTTACTTCCGGTATTTGGCAGCTTGCCCAGCAGCAGCTTATTACTAAGCGTCTTATGGAAAAAGAGAAGCTCAAGGCTGAGGCTCAGATGGCTAATAAGCCAATTGAGGTAGACGTGGTTAGAAAAGAAAAGAAGCCACGCCCTCACAAAAAGGCTTAGTAGCTGGAGTTAAACAAAATAACTTTTGTTTACAAAAATTGTAATGGCAGATTAATAGTTAAACTTTTTATATTGACTGGAGGACGACATGGAGGATGAGACTTTCGTTTCTGAGCCAAACGCTCTTAATGAGTCTCCTGTCGTTGATTCACAAGACGAGTTTGCTTCAATTCGAGAGCATTTTGAAGCTGGAATTCAGCTTACTGATGCTGAGATGAATAAGATTGCTGATACCGCTGTTTTCTATTTAAGAGAGATTCTTTCTTTCTTTGGCGAGAATAGCTGTGCAATTGATGAGTATGACGGTGAAGATGGGGAGTTGATTCTTGACGTAACTGGTGGTGATCTTGCAATTCTCATTGGTCGTCACGGTAATACGCTTGAGGCTCTTCAAATGGTTCTTTCTTCTTTGATGAGCGCTAAGCTTCACTTCCACTATCCAGTATCTGTTGATGTTGAAAGCTACAAGAGCCGTCGCCGCAATAAGCTTCAGGAGATGGCACTCTCTGCTGCTGCTCGCGCTAAGAAGACTGGTAAGGTTTCTCTTGCTCCAATGAGTGGCTATGAGCGTCGTATCATTCACATTGCACTTCGTGATAATCTTGAAGTTACTACACACTCTGAGGGCGATGACCCATACCGTCGCGTTGTTGTTACGGCTATTAACAACTAAAAGTTTTTTGTTAAGCTTTACTAATTTAATGAGGAAGGTTTACGCCTTCCTCTTTTTTTGTGACAATTCTTCTTGTAACAAGAAGTTTTGTCACAGGAGATGCAATGTCTGAATCAGAGAAGTCTTTATACGATTCTAAAGAGAATGTACTTAAGGAGCTTCTCCATAACTATGGAATCGATTCAACTGAGACTCAAAGAAGACAACTCCTCAAGCATATTGAATTGCTAATCGAAATTAATAAAAACCTCAATCTCACAAGAATCACTTCAATTGATGACGCACTGGTTCTTCATATACTTGATTCTTTATTACCACTCAAGGTATGTAATGAGTTTATATCCGGTGTTCAAAACTATGTTGATATTGGTACCGGCGGAGGCTTCCCTGGATTGCCTCTCGCAATCATGAGTGATAACAATACATTGCTGGTCGATTCTATTGGAAAAAAGATCAACGCAGTACAGTCAATGATTGATGAAATTGGTCTTAGTGAAAGAGTCAGAACTAAAAAGCTTCGTGCTGAAGAAATTCCAAATGACTATAAGCAAAAGTTTGATTTTGTTACTTTCAGGGCCGTTGCAAAGACAAATATTCTTTTGGAGTACGCAGAGCCTTTCTTAGCACCACAAGGTACCCTTATAGTAATGAAGGCCAACGTTGACGAGATAGAGCTTCAGGACGCCTCTCAGGCAGCCAAAATTTTTGGGTATAAAAATGTTTCACGTGAAACATTTGAATTGCCAAACGACTTCGGTCATCGTGAAATTCTTCTATATAGAAAAGTAGCAAAGAGCAAAATTAAACTACCGAGAAAAACAGGAATGGCAAAATCAAATCCGTTTGTTGCAAGAAGAGACTAATTGTGGAATGTTTCACGTGAAACATTCTGTATGATTAAATAAACTTGGTCAAACGGAGGATAAATGAGCTACAAAGACCTTTCGAGGGGATTTCAAGATAGAGATCCTAAAGTGCTGGCTGTAATTAATCAAAAAGGCGGAGTTGGAAAATCAACTACCGTAATTAATCTTGCGGCAGCTCTGGGAGAAACAAAAAAGAAGGTTCTAATTATCGATTTTGATCCACAGGGCAATGCAACAAGTGGATTTGGAATTGATAAAGAGGAACTTGAAGCTGATATTTATGATGTAATTCTCAACGAAACACCACTTGAAGAGGTTTTGCAACAAACAGTTCAAAAGTACGTAACTATCGCTCCAGCTACCATTCAGCTTGCAGGTGCAGAAATTGAACTTGTATCCGCAGAATCAAGAGAAAACATATTAAAGCAGGCAATTGACCAGGTTAAAGACTATTTTGATTACATTTTGATTGATTGTCCACCATCGCTAGGTCTTTTAACAATAAATGCTCTAGTTGCGGCAAATAGCATTCTTATTCCAATTCAGTGCGAATACTATGCGCTAGAGGGCGTAACTAAGATTGTTGAATCAATGAAGATGGTTCAAAAGCAGCTCAATCCAGACCTTGATATTTTTGGTGTAGTAATGACCATGTTTGATAGTAGAACTTCCCTATCTAAGCAGGTCGTCAATGAGGTTTCTAACTACTTTGGCAACAAAGTATTCAAAACACTTATTCCAAGAAATGTCAAAATTGCCGAAGCACCAAGTCATGGTTTGCCAGTAACCATGTATGCCCGAATAAGTATGGGCGCACTTGCATACAACAAACTTGCAAAGGAAGTGAATCGTCGTGGTTAAAAAATCAGGACTTGGCAAGGGCCTTAATTCTCTTTTTAGCGAGGTAGACGCAGAAGTCGGCAATAAAAAAGAAGTTACTACACTTCCCTTGAAGAAGATTAAGCCGAATAAAGATCAACCTCGTAAGCGTTTTGATGAAGCTGAACTTGCTGAACTCAGTGATTCTATTAAGCAAAACGGTATTCTCCAGCCACTTCTTGTTCGCGAAAAGGGCGATCATTATGAGATTGTTGCTGGTGAGAGACGCTTTCAGGCTGCGAAACTTGCAAAATTAGAGGAAGTTCCTGTAGTAATTAAGGCAATTTCCGATGAGGAAGTATTCAAGCTTGCTCTTATTGAAAATCTACAGAGATCTGACTTAAGCCCAATCGAAGAAGCTCAAGGATATAAGCAGTTAATCAAACAGGATAACTTAACTCAAGACGATTTGGCCAAGGTATTATCAAAATCAAGATCTGCAATTACAAACACCCTTCGACTTCTAGATCTTCCAACAGAAGTTCAAACATTGATGGCGGAGGGACGTATTAGCGCTGGACATGCACGTGCAATTCTTTCTGTAAGCGGAAAAGAAGGACGGATTAAGCTTGCTCAGAAAGTAATCGAAGAGAACTTGTCGGTTCGTCAGACAGAAAATCTTGCTCCACTATTTTCTGTCACAAATGTCGAGAAACCAAAAAGGCAGCCAACTCCACAGGCATATAAGCGTGCAGCAAGGCAACTAAGAATTGCTTTGGATACTCCAGTAAAAGTACGAAACATCCGCGGCAAGAATAAGATCGAAATTGAATTCAATGATGAAGATGAACTTGCTGCTTTAGTGGAAAAGCTCTCAAAGGTTAAAGAAGCATAATGAAGATAAAGTTTGCAATTATATCTACAATCTCGCTGTTCGGAATAGCTTTTCTCGCCAAACATGCTCTGTTGACTAAAGAAGCTCAGAGGAGTTTTCTTCATGCGATGAGAAGATCGAGAAGGGCGCTCGATGCAATTCTTGATGACTATTCAGGCAGCGGTAATAGAAAAAGTGCAATAAATATTCTTTCTCATCAAGCAAGAGTAGAGAAAGAATGGCTAAAAGTAATTCAATAGAACAAATGTTCTATATATGAACTAAAAAGAAGGGGTCCATAAAGGCCCCTTCTTTGATTGTAATGCGTAGGGTATGTTGAGGTTAACGTGCGTTTCTTTTCTGGAAGAGCTGACCGCAGGCTGCATCAATATCAGAGCCACGAGAAAGACGAATTGTTGCTTCAACGCCAACAGAATTAAGGCTGTTTACAAACTCCTGTGCACGAGCAGGGGATGTTGGATGGAATTTAGAACCCTCAATCTCGTTGAGCTGAATAATGTTCACGTGGCAAAGTGTTCCTCGACAGAAATCTCTTAGAGCACCAAGCTCATTGTCGGAATCGTTAACGCCCTTAATCAGTGCATATTCATACGTTGGACGACGACCGGTCTTATCGACATATTCGCCCATGATGTCGTACAGGTGAATGAGAGAGTATTTACGAACGCCTGGCATAAGAGCATCACGTGTCTTTTGGACTGCAGAGTGAAGCGAAACGGCAAGCGTAAATTGCTCTGGCTCAGAGGCAAAACGCTTAATCATAGGTATAACACCGCAGGTAGAAACCGTAATATGGCGGGCACCAATGCCGGCTCCATCAGGGGAGTTGAGGCGTCTCATGGCAGCAAGTGTAGCGTCGTAGTTCATAAAAGGTTCGCCCTGGCCCATAAGGACAACGCTGGTAACGCGAGTGTCAAAGTCGTCGCGAACATGCATAACCTGCTCGTAGATCTCGCTAGCAGAAAGCGAACGAGTGAGGCCAGCGGCGCCCGTCGCACAGAAAGCGCAACCCATGGCGCAACCAGCTTGTGTGGAAGCGCAGACCGAGAGCTTGTTGCCGTTTGGCATGCCAACACACTCAACAGATGTTCCATCAGGGTAGCGAAGCAGGTATTTGCGGCTCCCGTCCTCAGAAACCTGTCGAACAACCTGCTCAGCACCAGCAAGCGTTACCTGTTTAGACAGTTCTTCTCGCAGTGTTTTTGGAAGATTACTCATCTGATCAAAAGAGGTAGCGCCCTTAGACCAAATCCACTCCTCAATTTGCTTTGCTCGGAACTTTGGTTGACCAAGCGAAGTCACCAAATCAAGGATTTGTTCAGACGTAAGACTTCTAAGGTCAGATTTGGTGGCAGTCTTCTGTGAATAAGAGTCAAGTGTGGGAGCATCTGAGCTGTCAGCCGTAACGTTTGTTTCATCAAGAGTATTATTTGATTGCATTTTTGTCCTTCTCCAACTCTTCTAAGCCATCTGCGGTATCTTAGAAGAAATACGTTTATTAGAGTTTACCCTATGGGAGACTTATCTGAAGGAGCGGAAATGACACGTGAAGAGCTGAAAAAGCTTCATGTAGCAGTTGTTTCAGGTGGCTGGTCAGACGAGCATGAGATTGCAATGGAGTCTGGCAAGCAGTGTGCAGCAGCACTCAAAGAAGCTGGCTTTACCAGTGTTGACCTGCTTGATGTTGCAAAAAAAGACTTTGTAGTTATCCTTGCTCAGGGTGGTTATGATGTCGTATACGTTGCTATGCATGGTCGTTTTGGCGAGGATGGCTGCATCCAGGGTCTTCTCGAGATTCTGCACATTCCTTACACGTTTTCTGGCGTTCTTGCGTCTGCTATGGGAACTGAGAAAGAGCTGTCAAAGCTTATGTATAGACAGGCAGGCGTTCCAACTCCTAAGGGAATTGATGTTCCTGCAGGCACCGTCTTTACAGATGAGCAGGTAGACAAACTTATTGCGGACCTTGGGCTCCCTATGTTTGTAAAGCCTTCTGGTAATGGTTCCAGCTACGGTGTTACACGCGTCACCTCGCGAGAAGAGCTTCCCGCTGCACTTGAACTTGCAGGTGAGCAGGGCGAGCGTATTCTGATTGAAGAGAGCGTTGAGGGAACAGAGATTACCGTTCCTGTTATTGGTAACGAGAATCCAACTGCTCTGCCAATCGTTGAGATTGTTACGGGCGACGAGTTCTACAGCATTAAGACAAAATATGAGCCCGCATCCTTGCACCATGTGATTCCCGCTCGTCTTGAGCCAGCAGTGTATGCACGCGCCCAGGAGCTAGCCATTAAGGCTCATAATGCGCTTGGTTGCCGTGGTGTTTCTCGTAGTGATTTTATTGTTACAAAAGATGGCGAGCCAGTGGTACTGGAGACAAATACCATTCCTGGTATGACCGCTCGTTCTTTGCTTCCTGATTCTGCTCGTACCGGCGGCATTGATTTCCCTGAGCTCTGCACTCGCTTTATTGAGTTTGCTCTTGAGGATCGCCAGTAGATTTGTAGGTTATGACCAGCACTAAAAGCGCCACGCAAAAACTAGAAGAGCTCATTCTTCCAGGCACTCCCTCTGTGGTTCTCAAAAAGTATCTAGAGCTTGCAGAGAGGGCGGAGCATGAGTCGTTTGATGTCTTAGAGGACGACATCGTTGTTTTGGATACCGAGACAACAGGTCTGTCCTTTAAGAAATGCTCTCTTATTGAGATTTCTGCTGCTAAATTAAGCGGTAGAGAGATTGTGGAGCGCTTTCAAACGTTTGTTGATCCAGGCCGTCCAATCCCAGAAGAGATTACGGCCCTAACCTCAATCACTGATGAAGACGTTAAGGGTGCGCCAAGCGCAAAGGAAGCTGTTGCCGCCCTTGCGGAGTTTGTTGGTGGACTTCCAGTTCTGGCGCACAATGCTACGTTTGATCGTACGTTTATTGAACGGGTGCCTGGCGGAACTTCAGTCTCTGATACCTGGATTGATACACTGTCGCTCTCACGCATAGCGCTACCTCGACTTTCTTCGCACAAGCTTTCCAGCATGGCCGAAGCGTTTGGCACCATGAAGGTTACGCACCGCGCAAGTGACGACGTAGATGCTCTTTGCGGCATGTGGCGCATCTTGCTTTTGGGACTTATGAATCTGCCCCGCGGGCTTCTCGCCAAATTGGCGTCAATGCATGACGGCGTGGAGTGGACGTTTAGACCGATCTTCTCGTATTTGTCGCAGCTGAAGGAAGAAGAGGCTGTTCAGCGCGGTGTTGCAAAAGAAGGTGCAACAGGGGCCGAGCTTGCAGACGCGGAGGTTTCGGGCACGTTTTTCTCGCTCAAGGACATTCGCAGCCAGCTTGTAGCCAACATAAAAGCAAAGGCGAGAAGGGACGCGGATGACCCGGAGACGCCTGCTATGCTGCCGATTTCTAAGGACGAGATTCACAGAGCGTTTGCTAAACCGGGTGTTGTCTCGCAGATGTACGACAAGTTTGAGACGCGCAGCGAACAAGTCAGCATGTCCGTTGAGGTTAGAAATGCGCTGGTCACTTCTTCGCATAGGGAGCTTGAAGCAGGAACAGGTATTGGCAAGTCAATTGCATACCTGCTACCTGAGGTGCTCTTTGCGCAGAAAAACGATGTTACGGTAGGAATTGCTACAAAGACAAACGCGCTGACCGATCAGCTTGTTGCACATGACCTTCCTGCGCTTGCGAAGGCGCTTCCTAATGGATTGAGTTTTTGCAGCTTAAAAGGATACGAGCACTATCCGTGCTTGCATCGTGTTGACAGAGCGGCTCTTGAAGAACTGCCGCTGACATTGATTGACCAGGAAGGTCGTTCGAGTAACAGCGTTGCCTCAGATATGCTGACTGCAATCGCAGTTATTTATGCGTACGCATGTCAGTCAGCTGATGGCGATTTGGACGCGCTGGGTATTCGCTGGCGCTCGGTTCCGCGAGAGATGGTAACTATCAAAGCAGCAGAATGCCTGCGTTCCAAGTGTCCGTATTACCCTCATGAGTGCTTTGTTCATGGAGCTCGTAAGCGTGCGGGATCTTCAGATGTTGTGGTAACCAACCATTCTCTGTTGCTTAGAAACGTTGCGGCTGACGGTAAAATTCTGCCACCTATCAGGGATTGGGTAATCGATGAGGCCCATGGCTTTGAGGCCGAGGCTCGCCATCAGTGGGCAGTAGAAATTTCTGCTAAAGAGATGAGAAACGGCTTTGAGCTGCTTGGCGGCATTAAGTCTGGAGCCATTCATGCTGCAATGGTAGGTGCCGCCAATCTTGAAGATTCTACGCTGCTCACCGGTCTTCTCACACGTTCTGCCGCAGCAGTTCAGCGAGCCATGGCAGCAATGGGCAATCTTATGGCTACCGTTCATGAGTTGGCCCCGTTGGCTAAAAGTGATGGGGGCTATAACTCCCTTCAACTTTGGATTAACGATGAGATAAGAGAAACAGAGGAATGGAAAGAGGTCTTGGATACCGCATCCATCGCTCTTTCTGCTCTTGAAGAAGCGGCGCTTCGAATAGGAAAAACCACTGAGGCGCTTATTGCATCAGCTCCAAATCTTGCAAGCAATTTGAGTGAAGCAGGGATGTTCCTAAGCACCCTTCTGGAGTCTCTGAAGCTTATCTGCGAGGGAACGGACAAGAGCTACGTCTATTCAGCAAAGTTGACTCGACTGAAGCGTGAAATTGGCTCTGAGGCTCTTGTGGCTGAGAAGCTTGACATTGGAGCAGAGCTGGCTCAAAAGTGGCTGCCGGAGACGCATTCTGTTGTGTTTACCTCGGCAACCATTGCTGTTGGAGATGATTTCTCGCATTTCGAGCACGCTGTTGGCCTGGATAGAGGGGCATTTGAACACAAGAGTCTGCACTTAGAGTCAAGCTTTGACTACGAGAATCATATGGGTGTCTTTGTGGCTGAGGACATGCCTGCGCCAACTGATCCAGGATACTTAGACGCTCTGGAAAAGCTACTGTACGACGTTCATGTTCAGATGGATGGCTCGGTGCTGACTCTCTTTACTAACAGGCGCGATATGGAGCGTCTCTATGAGGTGCTGGAGCCACGTTTGAGCGAGCATGGCCTTAATCTTGCCTGCCAGGAGCGCTCTTCTTCTGCTCGACGAATACGTGAAAAGTTCCTAGCAGAAAAGAACCTCTCGCTGTTTGCTCTTAAATCGTTCTGGGAAGGCTTTGATGCCGCGGGAGATACGCTGAGATGCGTCGTAATCCCTAAGCTTCCGTTTGCAAGTCCCAATGAACCGCTGGTCAAAGAGCGTGAGGCGCGGGAAGATCGTGCATGGTGGCGCTATTCTCTGCCAGAGGCGGTAATTGCAACAAAACAGGCTGCTGGTCGCCTTATTAGAAGCGCTGAGGACAAGGGCGTTTTAGTGCTTGCTGATTCCAGGCTTGTGTCCAAGCGATATGGCAGCTTGTTCTTGAAGTCATTGCCTAACAAGAACTACCAGCGCGTTAGTACAAAGGACATCTCCAAGCAAATTGCTCAGTGGCGAGAAGAACACGACGCGTAGTAGGGCAGAATCACCTGATTAGCTTAGAGCTGCTCTTCTGCAGCAAGTAAAGATGCGGCGTAAGCGCGCATTGCGTGCATCACGGCTGTGTCTTTGGTTGTTACTTTTCCCTTAAGGGCAAGCAATCGCTGTAGCAGCCAAGTTCCGCCATAGTAGGGGATAGTTGCTTTTATTTCTGCGGTATTGCGCTGGTTTCCAACTGTCTTGAGTCCAGGCCATGAATACCGTGTTAGAGCGCTTTTGTCAGAAAAGAGCAGCTCTACTGTCTGAATTTTTTCTGGTGCGGTAGATTCCTTTATGCTTTCTGCACGCTTTCGTTGCTCAAATGAAGTGGGGTGGACTTCAAGATGACTCATGCGATTGACTCTGAAGACTCTCTGCTGCTTGAGGTCTAAATCAATTCCTTCGATAAGCCAACCGTTTTCACCGTACGATAGTTGATAGGGAAAAACGTTTCTGTGACTGACTTCAGCCTCTAAATCACTTTGAGTTTTTATGGCTGCCGCGTCGGAATAATACTCAAATGAAATAACTTGTGATTCTGCAATTGCATTTGAGCAGGTAAGGAATAAAACTACTTCTTTGGTTTGAGTTTTAGAGACAAGTGGGATAGATGAATCGTCTGATGAAGAGCTTGATGCATATGGAGATTTAAGCAGTTTCCAAAAGACACTCTCTTTAGGTAAGGCGAGTGCTTTAAATGCCTCTTTAAGTGCGAGCATTTCCTCATCTGTTAGGACAAGCCTGCAGTCTTTAAATGGAGACGCTCCAACAAGAGTTAAAGTCTCTTGTTCCTCAGTTAGCGGAAGGGGAAGATAGCCATTCTCGCCTGTGAGCTGTAAGAGTTCCATCAGAATAGCAGCTTCTTCAGCGGATATATCAAATCGAGATTGGATTGCTCCTAACTCAATTGCATCAAAAGAATCTCTAAATGCAGAAGCAAGAAGTATAAGTTTGTAGACGGTTGAGGATATGTTTTTTCTACCTAAAGAAGTGTTTTTAACGGCCATTTATAACCTCGCTTAAAGACTCTTTCCATTTTGCGAGAAGAGACTCTGGAGACCTTGGGATTAATCCATGAGCAAGAATCCAGGCCAAAGCAATGTCTTCATGAGCAAAAGCAACGGTCCACAAAGCTCCATTAGAGAGAAGTTCAACATCACCTTGACCTTGCGAGAAATGCTCAAAAGCAGCAAGTGTATTTTTTGGGATAAACGCAGTAAGAGTGCCAACCTGTAATCCGAGCTGGAAATCAAGAAGTTCGTAGTCTTTTGAATCAAAATTTTTTGGTACAGAGAAGGACTCATCTTTAAGAATCGCAGCATCTAAGATGCGATCAACACGGAAGGTTTTGATTGGAGTGGTCTTACTGTTGGATGAAAAATCTTGGGCTACAAAGTACAGAAGTCCCTGCGTAACAAAGAAGTTTAGAACACCAAGATGCCTTTGTTTAATTTGGTCCTGTGAGTTTGTATACGTGACTTTTACCAGCTGTTTTGAGCTGAGCGATTCATATAGGACAGGGAAAACTTTGCTTTGAGAGAAGGCGTTGAGTTTCTGACCATCAACCTTGTCTAAGTCTGAGGAATAAAAGTTTCCTACAAGTTTAGAGAGTGAATTTCTTAATTCCTCCTGGTACACAAAGGTTGTGTCGGTCAGAATTGCGCTGCAAATAACAAGCAGCTGATTGGCATCTTCAGGATTCAAGTCGTACGCAGGATCAAAGAAATTTGAACCAGAGAGAAAAAATGACTTTTCTTTTCCTGTCTTTACTTCAGAAATTGCAAATCCGAGTTGCTTTAGAACAGCTCGATCTCTTGAAAATGTTCTTAAAGCAGAATCGGTAGATAAATCCGAGTAGATCGCTGTATATATTTCTGTTGAGGGCAAAGGTCCCTTTTGAAGTAGCAGCATAAATAGCGAGAAGATCCTCCAAGCACCTAGTTCATTGTTGCCTAGAGTTAGATTGTTTGGAGCCATGTACACCTCCCGCTTTTGGTTGATTGAACTCAAATCTTTCTAAACATATACGAAAGTTTTTGATATTTAGTGCAGAATTTCTAAATTTGGACGTAAAAATACACTTTAACCGCCATATTCCTATATAAGACGTATACTAATGACGTATGTATGAAACCTGTCAGAAGACATGCCAACGAAGGACGCAGTATGGCCATTACACATGACTATGTTGACTATTTAGATGAGCAGATTGATATCGCTCCTGCTGGTAGCCAAGAGGAGCTCCAAGCTGCTCAAACTATTGCTGAAGAAATGAAACTTCACGGGCTTGAAGCAACCATTGAAGAATTTGATGCTAAGTCTATTAAGAGTCTTGGTTATTCAATCTATTTAATCCTCCTCTTTATTGGCATTATTTTTGCAGGAACCAGCAACGCAGCACTTATTGCTTTTGGTGTTTTGCTTGTTGCCGGCTTTGGCGCACTTACGTGCCTCAAGTATTTTGGTAATGACGTTCTTGGTACATTTGGATCTTCTATTAGAAGTCAGAATGTTGTTGCCAAGCATGAGGCTTCTGGTGAGCTAGTTGCAAAAGGTAACCGTCCAATTGTAATTGTTGCTCACTACGACTCACCGCATACAAACTTTGTTGTTGAGTCTCCTGTTGCAAAGTACGTACCTCTTGTTCAGAAATATGCACGTTGGTGTGTAGTTGCTGTATTTGTTGCTACGTTCGTTCAGATTCTTCGTTTCCTTCCTGATCCTGTTCGCGTTCTTTTCTGGATTGTTGGTATTCTTGCAGCTCTTCCACTTGTTGCTCTTGCTGTTGCGACTATTGCAGAGCGTTTTGCACCTTGCACTATAGGCGCAAACAACAACAAGTCTTCAGTTGCAGCTCTTCTTGGTATTCTCGAGAATGTCCGTCCTACTGGCCATCGTCCTGAGGTTGTTCATCACTTTGCAGGAGATGCTGCCGCACTCATCCCAGAGCCTGATGAGGTAGAGGGCGTTCGTCATGGTGAGGAAGTTCTTAACTCACTGGGCATCCTTCCTGAGGATTGCGAAGTGAGCTATGTTGCTTATGACACTACTGGAGCAAGTCAGACCGCATCTCTTGAGGATGTCGCAGAGGCTGTAAACGCAACAACAGAGGAAGAGCAGTCTGAGGGCACCGCTGATGACAACAGCGTTGCTTATGATTCAGTTGATGATGAGCTCAATGCAACCATGAAGCAGGTTCATGAGTCTGCAGACGCAGACGCAACGCAAGTACAGCCTGAGGTAGCACACGAGCTTCACGTTAAGAATGATTTTGCTCGTCGTGCATCTCTCTTTGATCTTCCCGATCCTTCTGGCGATGCCGTTGATCCGCTGGCCCCGTCTTCAGAGCCAGCTCCTCACTATGTTCCAACCTCAACAGCTGCTCCTACCCCAGAGGTAGAGAGTGCAGAGAGTCCATTTGACACTATTTCTGCTGATGAGGGTTTGACAGAGGCACAGGACGCAAAGACTCCTGAGGTAAAACGTCGCTCCTTTAGACTTTTTGGCCGCAACGATGGACCTTCAGATGACTGGAAGGGTGGTGCAGCTCCGTCTGCAGAGAATCGTGAAGACGCTGATTCTGAGGATGTCTCTACCGTCTCTGAGGATGATCTTCGTAATGCCGTTCTGTCGCTTTCTGATGATGAGCTTATCGCACACGATATTTGGTTTGTTGCGCTTGGAGCATCTGATTTTGACCATGCTGGCATGAGAGAATTCCTTGCGAAACATAGAACTGATATTCGTGGTGCTTTCCTCATTAACCTTGATTGCGTTGGTGCTGGCACACTTTCTGTTCTTAAGAATGAGGGAATTGGCAATGTTCGCCGCGCTGATCGTAGAATGACTCGACTTCTCTCCACTATTGCAACTGATCTTCATATTGATGTTGCGCAAAGCGCATTTGACTGGGGAACCACCGACGCAACTCCTGCAATGCAGAATTCAGTTCGTTCTGTTACCTTGATGGGCTTGAATGAGGACGGATTACCTGCACTTAGCCGCACCGCCGCTGATGTTCGCGAAAACGTTAATGCTGGCCAGTGCGCTGATGCTGCAGCTCTTGTTACTGAGCTTATTAGACGTTCATAACAGGACAAGTAACTAATTAGTGCAAGGTTTAGGAAGGGGCAGAGTTTTCTGCCCCTTCCTTGCTTTAGCAGCAAGACAATAGTACATAACTAACAGAATCGCTTTATTTTTGCTGCAAATAAATGAGTACATCCAACAAGCACTAATCCTGTTAAAGCAAGTACAAGCGGAGCTGTATAAGCATTATCTGCGGTATTTGGAAGCTGGGGTTTAGGGGCCACACGAATAGTCTGCGCTTTAGAGTGACTGTCGGTATGTGAAGCAACCTCTTGACCATCTTTTGTGATGGTCTCATAGGCAGTAACCTCTTTACCCTCAAGTGAAGCAGTCCGTACGGAAAAAGGAACATTGGCTTCTCCCGATGAAGCAGGAGCTTTGAAGCGGACAGTTCCTTGGGCAACAGGCTCTGCTGTACCTTCTTGAATCTGTTTTGTCTCATAGAGAGTTCCAGTAATTTCGTACTCTTCTCCTGGAGTAAGGCCTTCATATTTAACGTGATCAACAAGATTTAGAACTTCGGCATATTCAGGATTTTTTGACTCTGAGGCATCAACAAGCATTGTTTGAATAGAAATTCTTTCATCAATAAGTTCAGGAGCTTCTACAGTTTCTTCAGAAGTAAGCGCAACCGTGGGGTTCCATTCTTTGTTGAGAGAGTAACCCGTTGGAGCTGCTACCTCTTTAAGTGAGTAGGAGCCAAAGGGAAGGTCTTTAACTGTGACCTCACCAAATTCGTTTGTTTCTACTGTGGTAATAGCTTCGTGAGGAGCAATCCATTTGCCTTGGTAGAAAATGGGCTGAGCAGAACTATTAGTAAGCTCAATTTTTGCGCCCTTTAGACTGGGCATCTCATCTACTTCATGATGATCATCTGATGAATTGAGAGAGGTATGTCCAATTTTCTTAATCTTAAGGCTTCCCCTTATTACCTCATCTTTAAAGGCAAAGGAATGTTTAGATGAAGAACTCTCTTTTCCACTAGAAAGATTTGTCCAGATTAGATTGCCGTCTTGGTTTGATAGTTTCCAGGTTTGAAGTGAATGTTCTGGAAGCTTATAGCCTTCAGGAGCTTGAATTTCTTCGATTTGGTAATAGCCCAGAGGAAGCCATGGTTTCTCATTAAGAGTAAAGAGGTCATCTCCAGAAACCTTATGGTCTGCATCGAAAACGGCAAAACCTTGAGCATCAGTCGAAAAAGTCCAAGTTTTTAGTGTAGTTTCAGAGGTGCCGCTATAGGTTACTTTAAAAAGAGCGCCCTGTAGCGTTGCGTTTCCTTGAGAAGAGATATTTTGTTGCTCAGCATGCTCTTCTTCATTGAGATTGGCACTAAGGTCAAAATCTTGCTTTGAAATGCGTAAGTTAAATTCTCCGACTGGAGTATCGGTAACCGAGAGGGTACTCTCTTCCTGGTTCTTTATATCAATAGCATGAACCGTAGGGTCAAGGAGAAAGCCCTTTGGAGCAGTGGTTTCTTTTACATATGCCGTTCCAACGGGAAGCCCATTAAGAGTTGCAGATCCAGAAGCATCAAGCGTGAGACTGCCCAGAAGATTGGTGCAGCTCTCATCGGAATACACTTCGTAGACAGCGCCTTCTAAAGTGTAATGTTCGTTATTGGAAGTGATGTCAGGCAAGAGAGAGCTTTTGCTAACTTTGAGAGAGCCAGATTGTTGGCCAAAGAAAAACAAAACTTGTTTGTCACCTGTGGGTACAAAGAGCTTCGCAACTCCGCTTTCTGGACCACCGATGTTATTTTGTGCGTAGTTCATGGCGTCGGAATAGAACTGCTCAATAGGTTGGTGAAGCTCTGATTGAGGAACACTTACCGCAAGGGCATGGACTTCACCACGCATAACAGCCCACAGCGCAAATTGTGTGATGGCTCGCGCCTTCCAGTCTGTATAACCGTATACATCTTTTTCTTGAGTGGCAGTAGCTCCGTGGTAGATGATGTAGTCGATAGCGCGTAGCTGCTCATCTGTATAGGTTCCACCACGGGTACCGTTAGCAGAGGTGAGCTTTGTATAAGACTGCGGGTTAACTACGACTCCATCCGCTCCTGGCCATGCGCCATAGTGGTTAAATTCGTCTCCACAGTAGAGATATGTACCGTCACTCGCAGTCCACATAGGAATTTGCTGGCCCCCAGGAAAATCTTCTCTTTGGGCAACGGTAAAAGAAGGCTCTTGTGCAAGAGCTATTCTATGAGCGGGCTTTATGAAAAAATGGCTTAGGAGAAGTGCTCCAATCAATAGGGGGATAAACCAGAAGTGAAAAACAGATGCAAGAGAGTGTCTTTGTTCTGTTGTTTTATTCTTATGTTTTGAGGATTTTGTGATAAACATACGTGCCTCCAAGCTGAAAAATCAGAGGTAGATTGCAAAAGACAAGATTTTTGTAATGGATAAATATGAGCTTTTGTTGCAACATATAGACAATTAGTGTTAACGTATTCAGTAATCAGTAACACTTACTAATTAATGAGGTTATCGTGCGTTACAGTAAGCAACGTGAGGCAATTCGTACCTACATGGAAGGTCGCCATGACCATCCAACAGCAGATAACGTGTATGCAGCGGTAAGAGAGAAGTTGCCAAACATCTCTTTAGGAACTGTTTACCGCAACCTTATGCAGCTTGTTGATGCAGGTGAGCTCCAGGTTGTTAATACTGGTGACAACATCTCTCGTTTTGATCCAACTACAACCGAGCACGCTCACTTTCAATGTCATGAGTGCGGCCGTGTCTTTGATGTTGATGGACCAGTTTTAAGAGATCTTACCAACCTCACTAAAGACTCTTACGGTGAGATTGACTCTTATGCTCTGTGTTTTACGGGCATTTGTAACGAGTGTCTATCTAAGAACCCAGCGCTACATCACAGCGTAAACTAATTGTGTTGAAACAAAAAAACAGCTCTGGACCGGTGTTTCACCGGTCTTTTTTTATGGGGGAGCCTCAGGTTTGCGAGAAAATCTGTCTGCTAGACGCGACCGCAGACCTGCATGACCTACAGAAGGAAAACTGCTTGGCATGACAAAATCTCCACCAAGCAGTTTTGCTCGAGGAAGGTGGGGTTGTCGGGTGGAGAGTAGGCGTCTATAGGGGGCAGGATAGTGGTGCACAGGGGTTTCTTGCCAAAAGTATCTTTGCATGGCACTCCTTTCGTTGGAGAGCATGCTAAAGAGTGACTACGTCCCTATTCTGACCAGCGCTTGTCCAAATTTTGTCAAAAAAAAATTTACCTAAGAAAATAATTGTTGTATATGCGCAGCTAATGATGAAGGCGTACTTTAAATTATTTTTTTAGTAGCTCGGCAAGCGATTAAAAGGCAAAAAATACTGTGATAAAATCTACACAATTGCGGGCATCGCCAAGTGGTAAGGCAATGGCTTCCCAAGCCATCATCCGCGGGTTCGAATCCCGTTGCCCGCTCCAAAGACATACAAGAGCCCTCCGGGGCTCTTTTTATGGCTAAGATTAAAATTTGGCGTTGTGAAGAAGAGTCTTCGGGTAGAAGTTGAACGGAAATACTTTGGATATATGACCGAATAGATTGCCCTTAATTGCTTGAATTACGTGGATTGATGGTGAAGGGAAGAATATGGCACAGATTCCTATGACGGACCAAGAGGCTAAGATTGCTCTTGATGCGCTGTCTGATCAGATTGATAAATATGCTGAACTTCTTGTAAAAAAGGGATGTGCAATTTCTGAGGGAAGCCAGTTGGTAATTAACGCTTCAATAGAGATTGCTGACTTTGCTCGTAGAGTTCAGCGAGCAGCTTATGAGGCTGGCGCGGAGTTTGTTACGGTTATCTGGGGAGATCAAGAATCTTCTAGAATTATGTATGAAAACGTTGATCTAGCACGCCTTTCTAAAACCCCAAGCTGGAAGATTGAGCAGCTCAACTCTCTTGCCGAACAAGGCTCAGCGTTTTTGTTCCTCTCGTCTGATAATCCAAATGGTTTAAAAGGCATTGATCCAGAAAAGCCGGCTGCTGTTTCTCGCGCAAGAAACCTTGAGTGTGATGTTTTCAGAAACGGCATGGATTTTGGCAGAAACGTCTGGTGTATTGCTGGTGTACCTGCTGCTGACTGGGCAAAGGTAATTTTCCCTGATCTATCCGAGGCTGAAGCAATTTATAGGCTTTGGGTTGCAATTTTAGATGTAGCGCATGCGAGCGGAGAAGACCCTCAAAGTGCTTGGGAGACTCATAATGCAACATTTGAGAAAACCAAGCGCTTCATGAATTCTCATCAGTTTACCGAGCTTCGCTATGAGTCTTCAAATGGAACTAATCTGACTATTGGCATGAACCCAGGACATCTTTGGGAGGGTGGTGCTGGAAAAACACAGGATGGAACGCTGTTCTTCCCTAACATTCCTACCGAGGAAGTCTTTACCACACCAAACTATCGCAAGGTAAACGGGACTGTTCACTCCGCATTACCTCTGATTCATGCTGGTCAGATTGTTAAGAACTTCTGGTTTACCTTCAAAGACGGCGAGGTAGTTGACTATGGCGCTGAGCAAGGTAAAGACGTTCTTACGTCTATTGTTTCCCAGAAAGGTGGTAAATACCTGGGAGAATGTGCTCTTATCTCCAAAAACACCCCTATTCGTCAGAGCAACATTTTGTTCTATGACACCCTGTATGACGAGAACGCAAGCTGTCACTTAGCTCTTGGAATGGGTTTTCCTGAGTGCATAAAGGGCGGCCTTGAGATGAATTCAGATGAGCTTTTGGCTCATGGTGTTAATCAGAGCACTACACACGTTGATTTTATGATTGGTGCAGACGATTTGAATATTTGGGGAATTTCTGCGGATGGAAAAGAAACACCAATTTTCGTAAATGGACAATGGGTATGGGAGTAAACTGCTACACTATCCTAGTTGCGTGGTAAAATTGCCACGCCCGATAATGGGCCGTTAGCTCAGTTGGTAGAGCAGGGGACTTTTAATCCCAAGGTCTAGGGTTCGAACCCCTAACGGCCCACCAGGTAATTCAAAGGTCGGGTACCATAGTGGTACTCGACCTTTTCTTTTACGAGCAGAAGGAGTCTCATCGTGGTAGATCGCTACACCGGCAAAGAAATGGGCCACATCTTTTCTTTGGAGAACAAGTACGCTGTTTGGCAGGAGATTGAAGTCCTTGCGTGTGAAGCGCAGGCTGAGCTTGGTGTTATTGGCATTTCTCGCGAAGAGGCGGCTTGGATTCGCAACCACGCTGCGTTTAATCGTGCTGAGGTAGATGAGATTGAGGCAGTTACCAACCACGACGTTATTGCTTTTCTGACTAATATGGGCTCCTACATTGACGCTGAGGTTCCAGAGGGAGAACTTAAGCCAAGTCGCTGGGTTCACTATGGCATGACCTCAACGGACCTGGGCGACACGGCTCTTTGCTATCAGCTCACTCAGGCATGTGACCTGCTTATAGCTGCGGTTCGTCGTTGTGCAGCTATTTGTAAGCGCCGCGCTTTTGAGGAGCGCAATACCCTTTGTGTTGGTCGTACTCATGGCATTCACGCTGAGCCTATGACCTTTGGCATGAAGTTTGGAAGCTGGGCTTGGGAGTTCAAGCGTGACCTTGATCGCTTGAAGGACGCTCGTAAAAATGTTGCGTATGGTGCAATTTCTGGTGCAGTCGGAACTTACTCCTCCATTGATCCTTTTGTCGAGGAGTACGTTTGCGAGAAACTCGGTCTTGTCCACGATCCTCTTTCAACCCAGGTAATTTCTCGTGATCACCACGCATACCTTGCAGGTGTTTTGGCAACCGTTGCCGCTACCTGTGAGCGAATTGCAACAGAGATGCGTGCTCTGCAGAAGACCGATACCCTTGAGGCCGAAGAGCCATTCCGCAAAGGCCAGAAGGGCTCTTCTGCTATGCCTCACAAGCGCAACCCTATTACTGCCGAGAAAATCTGTGGTTTGTCCCGCGTAGTTAAGGCAAACGCACAGGTTGCCTTTGATAACGTTGCTCTTTGGCATGAGCGCGACATCAGCCATTCTTCTGCTGAGCGCGTTGCTCAGGCAGATAGCTTCATTGCTCTAGACCACATGCTGTCAAAGCTTGAGTTCCTGCTTGACGGCATGGTTTTGTATCCAGAGCAGATGATGGCTAACCTCAATAAGACTCGTGGCATGCTTTTCTCGTCAAAGGTTCTTCTTGCTTTGGTAAATACTGGTATTACTCGTGAAGAGGCATATAAGATTGTCCAGTCTAATGCCATGAAGGTATGGGCAGATATTCAGCAGTGCAAGGAAGGACCTTCTTACCAGGAGCTTCTTGAGGCAGATCCAGCCTGTACGCTAAGTCACGAGGAGCTTGAGAAAATCTTTGACCCTCGCGCATTCCTTACCCGCTCAAACGTTTTGTTTGATCGTCTTGAGCGTCTTGAATTGGACTAAATCGTGCCTCTTTTTGGGAACATATCTCGAAGAAATTTCTTTAAGACGGGAGCGGCCGGTGTTGTAGTTGCAGGTGCAATTAGCATCGCAGCTGGCTGCTCTCATCAAGAAGGCTCAGGAGACGCCGGAAAGCCACTGGTACTTGACGAGTCTTCTGGCACAAACGTGCTGGACTCCTATAGCTCTGCGGACTATTCCACTAAGCCAAGCCAGACGTGGACTCTTCCTTTGGGAAGCGTGCTTCATCCAGCCGATGGTAATTGGATTCCCGTTACTACCGCTGGAGCTTCTGCTACGCCAATGGTAAAGGGCTCTGCGCTCTCGCTAACGTCTGGTCAGGTTGTTGACGTAGTTCCTACTGCTCAGATGAACAATACTACCGCAGTTATTTATGACGTCCGCTGCTCGGACTCAGTTTACGCATGGGTTGAGGTGGATACCACAACCTTTGACTGGGAGCTTCTTGCTGCTCCATTTTCTGACGGCAAGCTCACAGGAGATGCAACAGTACTTTACAAGGCCGATAAAAACTGGGATCCTGCGCCATTTGCCTGCGGCGATGATAAGGTGGTCTGGCTTGTTCAACCAGCATCTTCTGGCGAGAAAACACGTGAGTCTTCCCATTGTTACGTGTGGCGTGTAGGTGATTCTAAAGGAACGGATGCCGTTGAATCTCCAGGTAGATTTGCTACTGCACCGTCTATTTCTAAAGGTGTGGTTACGCTTACTCCTCGAGTTCGCGCTTCTGAGGGCACGTACTATGGCGTTACGGCATACCTTTTGGGGGATAACCTTAAAACCAAGGTTGACCAGCTAGTTATGCCTCAATCAGTTAAGCCTTTTGCAGCAAGTCGTGTAGACGATAAATTTATTGTGTCTGTTGAAGCAAGTTATGACTCGGGCGGCCTTCTAGGCAAGATGGGTACCTATATTCTGCCTGCCTCGGGAGAAAACCCTTACGTTATTGAGCGTGAGCCTTATGCTATTTCTGCCGGTAAAGGCAATCTTTATATTGTTAAGAGCCGAGCGTCTTATGTGCTTGTAGATACACAAAATCAAACGGCAAGCTGGCTCTATTCAATGGATAGAAGCGTTGATTATGGAGAATTTCCTGCTCGAGAAGGTAACTGCGATTCTTTTGTAACCTTTTCAACTATTAAAGATCCTACCAGTGGATATCCTGCTTCAGTTACGGTTCGTGTTTTTTCTTTGTAGATTATTTTTAGGCATAGCGATAGAATGAATACAAATAATTAATGAATAATCGTATTGTGTCGCAGGCACATACATGCAGGGCAAAAGAAAAGGGGAGACAATGGCTTCCGACGAGAAGAAAATTCTGATTGTCGAAGATGAGAAAGTCATCCGTGACGCCGTCTCAGCATATCTTGAGCGCGAAAATTATATTGTTAAGGGAGTTGGAGACGGCCAGAGCGCAGTTGAAGAGTTCGAAAAACACGCGTTTGACCTAGTTATCCTTGACCTTATGCTTCCAAAGCTTTCTGGAGAGCGCGTTTGCCGTGCTATTAGAGATACCTCTAATGTACCTATCATTATGCTTACCGCAAAAGGTGAGGTAGAGGATAGAATTATTGGCCTTGAGCTTGGTGCCGATGACTATCTTGTTAAGCCTTTCTCGCCTCGTGAATTGGTGGCACGTGTTCGTGCGCTATTCCGTCGTACTTGTTCTGAGCCAGATACAGCTGTTGATGTACTTGATTACGGCACTCTCACCATTGATATTTCTGGTCATAAGATTCTTATTAACAACGAGGAAGTTGATCTTACAGCTTCAGAGTTTAAACTGCTTACAACCCTTGCTCGTTATCCTGGCCGTGTATACACACGTATGGAGCTTGTCGAGAAGGTTTTGGGCTATGACTTTGAGGGCTACGAGCGCACCATTGATTCGCATGTTAAGAATTTACGCGCAAAGCTAGGCGACGATCCTCGTAATCCTCGTTGGCTATTTACTGTCCACGGTGTTGGCTATCGCTTTGAGGCTGGCAATGCTAGCCATGAGTCTTAAGTTTAAGAGCATTGGCGTTTTTTAAGAAACATCGGTCAAAATTTCTTAAGAACCTTCCAGAAACTGAGGGTTCATATAAAACTATTAAGCCAGATCCTGTTGGCACCCAAAGCTTTACCACTCGCATGGCAGCGTTTTTTGCACTGACAGCTGTCATGACGGTACTGGTGCTTATTTCTATTTTGGGCATTGTCTGGGAAAACAGTTTTACTGTTTATACAAGAGAAAACTTACAAAATACCGTTGATACAACCGCGCTTGATATGTCTCAGGCATATACACGAGCTGGTGGTTGGAGCGTTGATGTACTTTCTATTGCACGTCAGGCTTCATCATCTAACCCAGACATTGGTATTCAGGTTCTAGATGTCTCTGGTGCGGTGTTGTATGACGATTCAGCCCCAAATGCTCGCCGTTCTGGTGGTGCAAATGGCACGTCATCCGGTCCTCAGACGGGCGATGCAGTGGTCTATGCCGTTGTTCAAAACTTACAAGGAGAGTCTGTAGGTAGTATCAGAATTTGGACATTTGGCTCTGAGCCATTCTTAACCCAGCGAGATATTGCATTTCGTAATAGTTCTTACCAAGCAATTAGTCTTGCCGCAGCTATTGCAATCTCTCTTTCTGGTTTGATTGGCATTTTGGCTTCACGCTCCCTTACCAAGCCTGTGCGTCGTATTACCGAGACAGCTGTTCAGATTAGAAGCGGCAATCTTACTGCGCGTTCTGGTATCCGTGGCGAGAATGAATTGGGACGCTTAGGAGAAACGTTTGATGACATGGCGTCTTCTCTTGAAAGAGACATCAAGCTTGAACGCCGTCTGACCAGTGATGTTGCTCATGAACTAAGAACCCCACTTATGGCAATTATGGCAACAGTTGAGGCTATTCAAGATGGCATTCTACCTGCTGATGAAGAACGTCTTGAAAATATAGTGTCTGAAAGCAGACGACTTTCTCGTTTAGTAGATGCCATGCTCCACCTCTCAAGGCTGGAAAATGGCAAAACAAAGTTTAATCCAGAACGTGTCAATGTTGTGGCAATGGTGGCAAGTGTTGTTGCTGTACAAGAGACGCTTTTCAAGGAAAATAATCGCACTTTGACCTTTGTAGATAAAACACCTGAGAGCAATTGTTTTGTTGATATTGACTCGGATATGATTCGAGAAGCTCTCACTAATTTGCTAAGCAATGCTATGCGATATACCGATGACGGAGGTCACGTAGTCATAACAGTTTCAATTGACGATACTGATGCGGTTATCTCTGTCACTGACGATGGTATGGGTATTGCTCCTGAGGATGTTCCACAGACCTTCTCGCGATTTTGGCGTGCAGAGGAAAGCCGTGAGCGCGCTTCTGGTGGCCTTGGTGTTGGTTTGTCAATCACTAAAGAAATTATGGATCGCCACAACGGTACCATTTCGGTAGAGTCTGAGCTTGGAAAAGGCACTACGTTTGCATTGCACCTTCCACTTCTTACTCAAAATAATATCTCTGTTACAGAAACTTTGTTGTAGGCCGAATCTTACGTATTTTGCCGTACAATCAAAAGACCTGTAATACAACGCGCTTTGCGCAGAAGTGAGGTCATTGTGGCTGGAGCTGAGCTTCGTCCCGATTCGCACGGTAAGGTTCGCGATATCTACGATTGTGACGACAAACTTTTGATGGTTGCGAGCGATCGCATTAGTGCTTTTGACTTTATTCTCCCAGATGAGATTCCTTTTAAGGGAGAAATTCTAACTCGCATCAGCGCATTTTGGTTTAATCGTTTTAAGGATCTTTTGCCAAACCACATGATCTCGGTTTTACCAGATCAGACTCCTGAGCAGTTTGCAGACTACACTGACTATCTTGCTGGTCGTGCTATGTTGGTTAAAAAAGCACAGACTGTGCCAATCGAGTGCATTGTCCGTGGTTACCTTACTGGTTCTGGCAAAAAGACCTACGACCAGGACGGTACTGTTTGCGGCATTAAGTTGCCTGACGGTCTGACTGAGGCGTCAAAGCTTCCTGAGCCAATCTTTACTCCATCTACAAAGGCTGAGCTTGGAGATCATGACGAGAATATCTCGTTTGAGCGTTGCAGTGAGATTGTTGGTGAGGATGTAGCTGTTCAGCTGAAGGAAGCTTCACTTGCAATTTATAAGGCTGCTGCAGAATATGCCGCAACTCGTGGAATTATTATTGCGGATACTAAATTTGAGTTTGGTTTTATTGACGGAAAACTTACACTTATTGATGAGTGCCTTACACCTGATTCAAGCCGCTTCTGGCCTGCTGAGGGTTATTCTGAGGGACACGTTCAGCCAAGCTACGATAAACAGTATGTACGCGATTGGCTGAAAGCCCACTGGGACATGCAAGGAGAGCCACCTCATCTGCCAGAAGAGGTTATTGAGGGCACGTCCGAGCGCTATCGTACGGCATTCCAGATTATTACGGGAACTGAGTTTGTACCACTGAAGGAGACCAATGTCACTGCGTGACACCATTGCTGGCGCAACTAAAGAAGCGCGTGAGGCTACTGCAAGCCTTTCAAAGAAAGACAACTCTGAAGAGGCCGAGCGCCCTTCCTACTCTGCTTTTGGGCGTAAATCAGCAGCCACTGCAAAACCAGCACGAGAAGCAGCTGCGTCTGTACGCGTGAGTGGCTCTGGCGCTCCAAAGAGCAAAGAAGAAAAGCGTGCCGAGCGTGCTCGTCAGCGTGAGCGCGAGGATATTCGCAGCCGTGGATTTGAAGCTATGCTGCGCGCAGATTCAGATTATCATCGCGCTGAGCGCATTTGGTGGGTCTTCCTAGGCCTTGGCTTTGTAGCAACCATCATTACACTGGTGCTTTCTTATATGGTTCCTGAGTCTAGAGACTTAAACACCGGTGTTGGTATGATTTCTGCCATCATGCTGGTCTTTGCTTATTTCTGTATCTTTGGTTCAGTTGTTTACAGCTTCTTTAAGATGCGTCCTCTTCGTAAGAAAATTGAGGCTAAGGTTGCTGGCATGACCGATAAAAAGCTTAATGATTTCTATCTTGAGCGTCAGGCTGAATATGATAGAAAGCGAGCAGAGCGTAAGGCTGGTCGTAAGTAGCGCTTGCGTCATCTGCGCCTTGAGTGCTTGCAGCACAGCACTTCTCGTCATACAAGCACTAGCGAGAATTTGCGTATGCAAGCTTACGTGAGTAGAATATCCCACATGCCTTCGTAGCTCAGGGGATAGAGCACCGCTCTCCTAAAGCGGGTGTCGGCCGTTCGAATCGGCCCGGGGGCACCATTGATTTCAAACCGGCAGCTTTGCGCTGTCGGTTTTTTCTTTGCTGTGAGTTGCGGATGCTGCGTAAGCGTAGTGTTCACACGTGTGCTTACAGCACGTCGTTGCTGCTAGCGGTGCTGAAGGCAATAACGACACGTATTGTCATAGAACTATTTCTGTAGCAGTAAAAAGCCCTACAACCAGTTGTTTTGAACTGCGTCCCAAAACTTGGACGGATTTAATAAAGAGCTAGGCTACCAAGGACTGATTCCGGAACTCCTCCGGGGTCAGTCCTTTTAGTTTAACTTGGCGCCTTTGTGTGTTCCAGTACATAACATATGCGTCCAAATCTGCTTTGAAAGACTCAAAGTTAGGCCACGTTCTTCCTCGGAAGAACTCGTCTTTCATATGGCCAAAGACCTGCTCAGTGGCGCCGTTGTCTATACAGTTACCCTTTCTGGACATGCTCTGGACAACGCCTGCATCCTTCAGTCGCTTGCACCATGCGCTGTGCTGGTACTGCCAACCCATATCGCTATGCAGAATCGGAGCTGTGCCTTTAGGTATCTTTGCTAAAAGTTGATCG
>JAIJTS010000015.1 GCA_022732885.1 Atopobium sp.
TACCATTGTCCCAGGTACACCAGCTGACATCATCAACACCCATAACTACCAGGCAATGTACTACCCTGATGGATCTTACGCAGGCATCAACGAGATTGTTTTCAACTTTAAGCCATGGTTGGATTGGTATCTCCAAACTACTGGCCAGCGTCTTGTCGGCGGTGCTGGAATGCCTATACCTCCTACAGGAGCACCAAGTGGTAATGCAGATAGTTCAAACTCAAGCGTTGATGCAATCTCTGGAGCAAGCGCCTAACTTATTGAAAACTTTACATAAGAGTACTTATGCAAACTCCCCAACAAACTTATTTGTTGGGGAGTTTGTTAACCGTCAAGTATGGAGCCTCTTAAAATTCCAAGCCCATGAGGTAAAACGTCCAAAACAGCTGCAAGATTTTCAACTGCAGCTTTAGGACTTCCTGGCAAATTTACAATTAAAGTACGCTGGGCAATGCCTGCTACTTCTCTTGAAAGACATGCCTTAGGTGTAATAAGTAGTGATGCCGCACACATTCTTTCTGGAATACCCGGCACCATACGCTCGCATACTTCAGATGTAACTTCAGGAGTAATATCTCGTGGCGAGAAACCCGTTCCACCTGTGGTCACCACAAGCGCGATGTCATCTGAAATTGCCTTATGTAGCGCACGGGCAATTTGCTGACGCTCATCAGGTACAACCTCTGCATATGCATCAACTTCAAAGCCCTTCTCGCCTAAAAAAGCAACAAGTGCAGGACCGCTTGCATCTGGTCGCTCCCCACGCGAAGAGCGATCACTTACAGTAATAACACGTGCCGAGAAGGATATGACATCACGAGAACTCTCTGACATATTTATTCCTTTACTATGAGGCCACCTTCACCAAGGGCTACAAAATCATGCTTTGTCAGTTCAATACCAGCCGCAATACGAGGAAGCACTAAGTCAAATACTGTTGTTGCACTATACATAACACATCCCGGAAGTCCTAAGATAGGAATTTGAGAAGTAGAACTATTGGCTGTATCCAAATATCCCAAACACATCATTGCACCAGGTAAAACCGGAGCACCATAGGTAACAATATGAGCACCGGAGCGCTTGATAGCACCTGGGGTATTATCATCTGGATCTACACTCATTCCACCTGTACAGACAATCATGTCTACATCCAAATGTTGTGCTTCGTGAATAGCAGCAACAAGCGCATCCATATCATCGCCAGGCTTTGCACAATGCACTGTTTCAATACCAAAAGCTGCAAGTTTTTTCTCAACTACCGGTGTGAACTTATCTTCAATAAGTCCTTTCTGCACTTCAGACCCTGTTGCGATAAGTGCCGCAGTCTTAACGCAAAACGGTGCTACTCGCATAAGGGCTCCCTTATGCTCAACATCCGCAGCTGCTTCGGCGGCTTCTACAACAGACGTATCAACTACTAAAGGAATAACACGAGTTCCCGCAAGAGGGGTTCCCTTCTTAACTGCAATATTGCTGCGACGAGTAGCAATCATAACCTCATCTACCGCATTCACTGCATTAAGACGCAAGGTATCGAGCACAAACACACCGTCGACTGCTGAAGTGATGGTAAGTTTTCCTTCATGAGGCTCTTTGGATACAAGGCAATTCTCGCCATGGCAAAGCGCTGCCATGCGATACGCTGCATCGTTTTCATGAAGTTGGTTGTCTCCCAACTCCCACACATAAAGATGCTCTTTGCCCATGCTAAGCAATACAGGGATATCAGCCTCTTCTACTACATGACCCTTCTTAAAACGCACACCTTTAAAACGCATCTTATCGTCAGCGCTCTCACCAGGAATAATCTGAGTCATATCGTGACACAGTACATGTCCTACTGCATCTTCTGTTCTAATCTGTTTCATGCAAGAGCTCCTTTGCAGCAACTACACAAATACTATCTCCAGGCTTGATGATACCGCCACGCAAAACCACGGTAAAAATACCATCGGTAGGCATTACGCAGGTACCAACCAGTTTGCGAATTTCACAATCGTGATGACATACTTTTCCAATCTGAGTTACCCCAAGAAGAGTATCTCCTATTGCAAGTACCGTACCAACAGGGAGCTCACGCAGCGCAAGACCTGAGGTCAGTATATTTTCTGCAAAATCTCCTGGATGTAACTGTGCGCCCTTCTCGCGCATAGTATCAACAGACTCGTTACCAAGAAGACTCACCTGACGATGCCAATTTCCAGCATGGGCATCACCTTTAATACCTTCTCCTACGCACACTTCAATAGAATCAACAGGTATTTTTCGCGTGCCTTTTTTTACGCTAATACAACAAGACAGTACCGTGCCTCTTTTAGCAGATTCAGTCACTCCAACACTCATTTATTCTGTTCCTCTCGCACAAAATGACCTGATGCTCCTCCGTCTTTCTCAAGCAAGCAAATCTGGTCAATAACCATATCCCTCTGATGTGCTTTACACATGTCATAGATAGTCAAACACGCCGTAGATGCTGCTGTCAGCGCTTCCATCTCTACCCCAGTTTCTCCAGTGCATCGACAACATGCCTCTACCAAAATACCGTCGTCCTCAAATGCAAATGAAATATCTACTCCGGTAAGCTGGATGGGATGACACATGGGAATGATTTCCCAAGTTCGCTTTGCCGCCATAATGCCTGCAACTTGCGCCACAGAAAGGACATCACCTTTTTGTATACCACCTGTGTGAACAAGCTCAAGTGTATCTGTCCGCATAAAAATCTTACCTTTTGCGCGAGCGGTACGCGCTGTTTTTTCCTTTGCAGACACATCAACCATATGCGCATGACCTTGCAAATTAAAATGTGTAAACGCCATGCTAACCCCCTATTTTGTTCATCGCTCGAAGCGACTCGCTTGCATGAGAAAGACTCATAATATGACCTTCAGGCTTTTGAGAAATACCTTGACGCAAAACTTGCACAAGTTCATCTCCCACAAGTCCCCTAAGCGGAATTTCTCGTGCAGAATGCAGACACGGCTTTAACATACCATCTGCAGTTACACGGATTCTGTCGCAAGAACTACAAAATGTATGCGTCATTGGGCGGATAAGCCCTACACGTCCCTGCCATCCCGGTGCCTGAAAGAGCTCTGTTACGCCATTAGAGCCAACAGCTTCAAGTTCAGGCAATACTTTTAATACGCAATCAGCACTTATAAAACGTTCAGCCGACCATTTTGAGCATTCACCCATACGCATCAGCTCAATAAAACGCACATCAACAGGCTCACTTTTAGCTCGCTCTGCAAGAGGACGAATCTCAGATTCATTCAGTCCTCCTAAAAGTACGGTATTGAACTTTGTATGGATAAACCCTGCTTCTCTTGCTGCCTCAATACCGGCCAGCGCATCATCAAGTGTCCCCGTACGACTGAGCTTTGTATACAGTTCAGAATCAAGTGTATCAAGAGAAATATTGAGACGAGAAAGCCCTGCTGCTTTAAGATCTTTTGCAAGAGGCGCAAGTAACGTAGCGTTGGTAGTCATAACTACCTCTTCAATGCCCTCAACAGCAGAAACCATACGTACGAGATCTACAATACCGCGACGTGCTAATGGCTCTCCACCTGTAAGACGAACCTTTCTAACTCCCAACTGCGCAGATGCTTCAACAATAGCGCGCATCTCTTCAAACGAAAGTATATCTTCATGTCGAAGCATAGAGATACCGTGTGCCGGCATGCAATACAAGCAACGACAATTACAGCGGTCGGTTACTGAAAGTCTCAAATAGCGAATGTTTCGACCCAACTCATCATACATACAGTGACTTCTTTTCTTCCACTACGCTATGCTTTTCTTCACCATCATAAAGTGGCATGACATATTCTGGAGCAACGTAAAGCAAAACCTGGCGAGGCTCACCTAAACGTGCCCACGACTCTTTTGAGCATTCATAACGAAGCAGTGACCCTCCCGGTGTTTGAGCCATCACAATAGTTGAAAACGTATTATCAATCACGCGATTCACCTGACAAGGAATAATATTTTTGTATTCACTTGCGCAGTCCACTACCTGAAAATAATGTGCACGGATTCCTGCGTATTTCACCTGTTCATCTACTGGCAAAGCAGTTGTAAGACTTAAGCCCCATTCATCACAAAACAAGCTCTTCTCGCCCACCCTATGTGCACGAGAAATATTCTTACATCCTGAAATTCGTGCCGCAGCAAGCGTAGTCGGTGTTGAGAAAAGCTCCTGCACCGAAACTTTATCATCAGAGTTTCCGTGATCGATAACACACACGGAATCACACAGACGGTACACCTCATCGCGATTATGTGAAACGTAAATTGCTCCTCCCGGAAACGCACGGAGGGTATCACTTAACTCCAGTTCAAGTTGCCATCGGAGATAACTATCAAGTGCCGAGAAAGGCTCATCAAGCAAAATAAGATCAGGCTTGCTTGCAAGAATACGAGCCATAGCGCAGCGCTGTTGCTGGCCACCAGAAAGCTCATGAGGGTGACGATCAAGAAGACCATCAAGTTGTACCTTCTTAAGCTGTTCAAGTGCACACGCCTCACGCTCTGCTTGTGTTTCTCCTTTAGCTCCTACCAGTACGTTTTGCATAACACTCATATGCGGAAAGAGCGCATAGCTTTGAAACAAATACCCTACGTGTCGCTCTTGCGGTGGCAAATTAATATGAGCTTCAGAATCAAACAGCACCCGATCATTAAGTACAATACGCCCACTATCCGGCTTTACAATGCCAGCAATACACTTGAGCGTCATTGATTTACCACAGCCAGAAGGGCCGAGAAGCGCTAAAACTTCATTGCCCTTCTCGACAACAAACGAAACATGTAAATCAAAACCATCTAAATGCTTGATAATATCAACAGAAAGCGCCATAACTACGCCTCCTGAACTGATGTTGTCACACGTGCTCGGCGGCTACCTTTTTCAAAGATGTTAAGAGCGAGAAGCACCACGGCAGAAATGGCAAGGTTGATAAGCACCCACTGCATAGCCGCTGCATCGTCGCCAGTTCTCCACAGTTGATAGACTGTTGTTGATACGGTTGCTGTGGTGTTCGGAGTATATCCACATATCATTGAAGTTGCTCCGTACTCACCCAGTGCTCGAGCAAACGCCAAAACAGTTCCTGCTACCACGCCCTTCATACAGCAAGGCATCTTAACATGCCAAAACACCCATGTATTTGATTTGCCTAGTGTGCGAGCTGCATCTGCAAGCGTTTCATCAAAGCTCTCAAATGCACCTCGGGCTGTACGGTACATCAACGGCAAACTCACCACTACTGTTGCAAAGATTGCCGCATACCATACCATCGTGAGTTTTATACCAAACACATCCATGACCCAAAGGCCAATGAGACGGCGTGGGCCCAAAAACAATAACAACAGATAGCCCACAACCGTCGGTGGCAACACCAATGGTAACGTCAGTATGACATCCAAAAGACCTTTAATAACCCGTGGAGTCTTGGCAACGAGGTTTGCTAAGGCAATACCCAATAAAAATACAAGAGCAGTTGATGCCGCAGCAATCCTCAATGAGTTATACAGCGGATACCAGTCCATAGAAACACCAATCCAGATTTAGCAGCAAGAAATTATGCCTTTGAAAGCGGAGTAAAGCCAACCTTTTCAAAGCAGGCGCTCGCATCGGAAGTTTTCAAGAACTCCAGAAATTTCTTTGCAAGATCTGCCTGCTTTGCATTCTTTGTTGCAGCAGCAGGATATACTACACGACCACACATTTCCTCAGTTGCTTCATCAACCATCTGGAGTTTTGCAGAAGTGGCATCGGTCTTATAAATAACACCACAATCAACGGAAGCCTCTTTAACCTGAGTTGTTACTTCTTTAACATTAGTTCCGTATGAAATATGACCTTCCTTAGCAAGCTTCTCTTCATCAAGCTTGTAGTATTTCAAAATCTTCTGTGTATACTGACCTACCGGAACATCCGAATTTCCCATACCAAGCAAAACTTCACCCGAAGTAAGTTTTGTTGCCATATCATCAAAGCTCTTAACAACCTTAGGATTATCCTGTGGAACACAAAGCGTTACCTTGTTCTCAAGGATGTCAAAACGTGTATCAGATGCAATAAAGTCAAGGTCCTTATCGTGATCTTTTTTAGCATTTGCATCAAGCTGATTCATCTGTTTCTGACCAGCAGAAATAAAAACGTCACAATCGGATCCTTCTTCAATCTGTGTCTTAAGCGTACCTGAAGAATCAAAGTTAAAACTAATATCAACGCCCTGATTAGCGTTTTTGAAAAGCTCTCCTGCTTCAGTCAAACTCTCGGTCAAAGATGCTGCCGCAAACACAATAAGTTTTTGAGCATCAGTTTTTTTCTGGCTTCCAGACGTATCTTCCTTTTTTGTTTCACTACCATTGCAAGCAGAAAGGCCAAACGCGGCAGCCCCTGTTACACCTGCAACAAACGAACGACGAGTCACACTGCTTTCGGACTTCATAAGCTTCCCTTTCAAACGAACCTAACCTCATACTGCAGCGCATATATACACGCTCAACTAACGACATACGTATGCGTAAGCAACAATGTATGCCGATATACCCCTAGTGAAGTTTTTCTGGACGGAAATTTGCACGGCAACGGATTATCTCCGCTGCAATAGAAATAGCAATTTCAGACGGTGTAATTGCTTTAATGTCATCACCAATTGGCAAATGGATTGTTTGAGCCCACTCTTTAGAAATACCGCGTTCCACCAACGTATGTTTGACAAACGCCGCTTTTCTCTTGCTACCAATACAACCTACATACGCAGGTTTGTAGTTATACAGTTGTTGCAATACCTCAATATCAAAAGCATGACCATGAGTAGTAACTACCGCATAATCGCGACGCGTGACAGTGACATCTGTGGATATATCAGAAAAGTCATTATGATAAACCGCTTCTGCTGAAGGAAAATCTTTCTTCTGCGCTACTCCCTTGCGGTCATCAAGCACAATCACCCTAAAACCTACACTCGCAAGTACAGGAGTCAGAGCACGGCCTACATGGCCGCCGCCAAAGACATAGACGACAGGCTCCGGCCCTAAAGGTTCAGAATAGGTTGCCGCCTCTTCATTCCATATAGGAACATCGGAACAAACGCGAACATCATCTTGAGGAAACGTATCAACTGCTTTTGCTTCAACAAGAACATGGCTAGGATCTGACCAATTTTCTATAACCACAAAAGGCTTCTTTGCCTCAATAAGATTCATTAAATCTTTTGCAAAAAAATCCTTTTGATCAGGAGTAACCTTACGAATACTAACAAGTGCGTCGCCGCCACAGGCCATACCTGTTTTTTCTCGCGTCATCCACTCGATTTGATTGTTTTCTTTTCCTGTAAAGAATCTTTTTGAGCGTTCCTGTGCAATAAGTTCTACAGAACCGCCTCCGATTGTTCCTAAGAAACTACCATCTTCAAAATGCACCATACGTGCACCTGCATGGCGCGGCATGGACCCCTTAGTAGCAAAAATTGTTGAAAGCACAAAGCTGCGACCGGCTTCAAGTTCACTTAGCAGGCGACGCACAAAATGCTCATCGCACAAGGTTCCTTGTAAATCTGCCATTAAAAACACCTATCCTTATCTGCACATATACCAATACGAATGATATATACTTACTGAAGCACAATATAAGTTGCACCCTTATTTTTTGTATCTTGCTTTTCCATATATCCCACAACACAAGAATTAGCAGTATGTTCATTTGCTTGAAGAGCCGCAAGTAAATGCTGTGCATCATTATGGGCCACGCTTATCAATAATCCGCCAGAAGTTTCAGGACAGAAGAGTACATCGATCATCTCACGAGAAACCCCTTCTGTTTGCACATACTTCTCTGCATAACGACGATTACGATACATACCAGCTGGTAAGATGCCTAAACGTGCTAATTCAAATACTTTAGTAGATAAAATTTTTATATCATTTACGATAATCTTTGCCAAAAGCCCCGAACCTTGACACATTTCAAGCAAATGTCCCATAAGTGAAAATCCCGTTACATCCGTAACGGCATGCACGTCATAGTTCACCATAATGTCTCGAGCGTACCGATTAAGGGTCATCATAGATGCTTCAGCAACGCTTATCTCTTCTGCAGAAAGCATATCTGCTTTAGCAGCTGTTGTCAGAACACCTACACCAAGAGCCTTTGTAAGAATTAAAACATCATCTGCACGTGCACCAGAATTGGTATACATTTTTTTAGGATTAACAAACCCTGAAACAGCAAGACCATATTTTGGCTCATTGTCATAGATGCTATGACCACCAACAATATTGGCGCCAGCCTCATATACTTTATCGTAACCACCACGTAAAATCTCATGCACTACATGCGAGGGCATATCCTCTGGTACAGCCATAACATTAAGAGCAACCTTTGGCTCTCCACCCATAGCATATACATCCGATAAAGCATTAGTAGCCGCAATGGCGCCATACGTATACGGATCATCAGCAATTGGAGGAAAGAAATCGATTGTTTCAACAAGCGCTATTTCATCAGTCACTTTGTAAACAGCTGCATCATCCGCCTTATCAAAACCAACTAATAAATTAGGATCCTCATGAACTTTAATATCTGAGAGAAGCTTTGCCAACTCACCGGCACCAACCTTAGCACCACAACCAGCACAATCGGCAAGTTTTGTGAGTTTTACATCATTACTCATATTTATCCAACCAGTCTTTCAGTAAAATGACAAAGCGCTTCAAGAACACCACCGCCAACAGCTCGAGCTTTATCAGATGCAGAAAAACAATGTCCCGGAGCACAACGAGGATCAATATCCCCTGATTTCATGCCTTTAAAAACAGGGACTCCCTCTTGCAAAAGACCACGAAGTACTCCATTAATAGTTGCTTTAACAGGTATTCCAGAAACAGTAGCTACAATGTCTCCTTTAGAAACCAAATCACCAATCTTGGCAACAGGCTCAAAAATTCCATCTTGAGGGGCTCTCAATACACGCTCCTTTGTAAAGCCACCAATATTTCCTGGTACACCCGTATTTGGAATAGCCGACCCGTCGTAAATAACGCGACCTAAATAATGCCCACGTTTTGTCTCTATGACCGCATGACAATCTGCAGTAGAGGTTTTACCTGAAGTAAAACCTGGTCCAACACCAATCACTAAGGGTGCCATATCTTTTGTGGTGCCTATATTTTTCTTAGCGAGAATAGCGTCTACAAGTACCTCAGGATGCAATTTTGCAATATTTGTTCCTTGAGGATCAACGAGAACAGCAATGTTTTTCTGGCTAACAATGCGCAATGCATCTTCTGCGTCTTTAGCTCGTACTGCCGTCACATTTTCCACTTTTTTCTTTCCAAGACGAATAGCTTCTGAAAATGCTACTGTGCGACGAACTGCTGTAGGGACCTCTACATCCAGCATCACAATACTCAAGCCAGCTCGATATAATCTCAAAGCAATGCCTGAGGCAAGATCACCTGCTCCTCGTATGACTACCAGCATTTTTTCTCCCCACTTAACCTACACTGCCATATTTTTGTATTACAAATCAAGCTCATATATTCCCGCTACCTTAAGACTTCCTGCAATTTTTATTTCAAACACTTCTTTTTCTGCGGGTAGCATTGCCCACGCAAGGCCACAGTCTGCTTTAATTTCTACCGGAGTCGGAATAAGCCGCCCAGGGATATCTTGCTCTTTGCACATTTGCTCACAGGTAAGCGCCTCATGCGTTGAATCAAACGCAACAACTATCTGTAAAAAACGTTTATGGAAAGAGCGACTTTGTTCTGCCACACTACATCACCGATTTTGCTAGCTCATTAAGGGCCGTGGTTGTCTTATGTATCTCATCCTCTGTCGTATAAAATCCAAATGAGAAACGGACCGACCCCGTATCTTGCGTTCCCAATGCTCTGTGCATACGAGGAGCACAATGAGCTCCTGCACGAACTGAAATGTCATACTCAACACTTAAAACTCTTGCAAGTTCTGAAGAAGTCCACCCATCTAAATTAAGTGTCACAATGGGTGTATGATCTTTTTGTTCCCCATTCAGTTCAGAAATGTTATCAGGAAAACTTCCATATAACTCTATCCCAGGCACCTGACGAGCCTCAGCTACAAACTGTCTAACCAATGCTAAATCATGACGGTGAACAGCACATACTCCTTGTGTTGATACAAAATCTACTGCAGCAGAAAGACCGGAAATACCGTGACTATTAAGCGTTCCCGCCTCAAGATGTTCTGGATATACTTGAGGCATTTCCTCTTCAAAAGAAAGTACACCCGTTCCTCCTTGAATAACTGCTTCTATCGCAACATGTGGAGCAACCAAAAGGCCACCTGTCCCCTGAGGACCCATAAGTGCCTTATGGCCAGTAAACGCAAGTACATCAACACCTAAATCATCAAAATTAATGGGTACTGATCCTGCGGTTTGTGAAGCGTCAACAAGCACAAGTGCACCTACAGCGTGAGCAACAGTAACCACACGTTCAAGATCGCATACATTACCTGTGAGATTAGATGCATGTGTTACTACTACTAACTTTGTACCAGGAGAAACTAATCGTTCAAAAGCATCCCAATCAAGACAGCCTTGCAAATTAGCAGGAACATAATCAACCTTTACATTGCGTTTCTTTTGAAGACGATTCAGAGGGCGCAAAACAGAATTGTGATCCCAATCTGTTGCAACTACACGATCTCCGGACTTAACAATGCCGAGAATTGCCTTGTTTAGGGCATCTGTTGCGTTTGCAGTAAACACCACACGCTCTGGATGTGAAAAACCTAACAACAAAGCGATACGTTCTCGTGCAATCATAACAGCTCGAGCAGCATCAAGCTCAGCAGACGCTGCACCCCTTCCCGTACTTCCAAATGAGCAAAGGGCGCGTGAAACAGCATCCACGACACATTGAGGACGCTTATATGATGTTGCAGCACAATTGAGATATATCATGCAAGACGCCTTAGAGCACCATCACGCCCGGCTGTTGCGAAATAATCTCTGCAATTGCATATAAATTGGTGACATCACCTACTGCAAGTTTGTCTTTAATGCCATAGAAATCAAGACAGGTACCACACGTTAAAATCTTAGTACCACGGGACTCAAGCTCCTTTATATCTTTAAGTGACTCTGAACCTTCACAGGTCAGGTGAGCACCACCGTTGTAAAACAACATAGTTTCAGGAACAGTATCCTGATGTGCAAGAGCGTAGATAAGACCTTTCATTAAAATATGACCGAGCTCATCATTACCGCGACCCATATACTCAGCATCAACCGCAACAACGGTTGCAGAATAATCTGGGATATCACAAACCTGAGAAGCCTCAACAACTGCTGAATCACTAGCTTCAACTTTATTACGAGGGCTAAAAGTCATTGTTGTATCTGAACCATTCTTTACAGAAGTCAAATCACAGTTCTTCTCATCAGCAAGACGGGTAAGATTTCCAAAGGCAACGTTATCGTTAATAACGACATCAAGTTTTTCTCCAGAAGAAAGCTTTGGGAGAGCCTCAAGCGTTAAAATGACTGGCTTGGGACACGTTAAATTTCGAGCATCAATCTTCATTTATCCCCCTCTTAACTTCACACTATCTAGGTGTAAAGCAAATATCTTTACACTAAAATAAGTATATCGCTTAAAAAAATAATTTAGTTAGGCAAACAAATGAATTGTTATGAGTTGCTTGGAATATTACCTGGTATTACTTCAGTAATTGGAAGCGGTGGCAAGACTTCCCTGCTCACAAAACTTTCTCAAGAAGTTCGAGGAACGGTTATTTTAACTACGTCAACGCATATTTTGCCTTTTCCAAACATACCTCTTTTAGAAAATCCCACGCTTACTGAGGTGTCAGACGCTCTAATAACACATCGTGTCATCTGCGTTGGTAGCTTTTCTAGCGAGAAGTACAAATTAAGTTCCTCTGCACTTTCTGCTCAAGAACTGGCATCCGTTGCTGACTACGTATTTGTGGAAGCCGATGGATCTAAGCGGTTACCTCTAAAAGCTCATGCACCACTTGAGCCCGTCATTCCGAAAGGTACCCAGCGCACTGTCCAAGTTATAGGACTTTCTGGATTTGGGCTACCTATCCATCAAGCTGTACATCGCAGTAAAATTTTCTGCAACTGGGCAAGTTGTTTGCCCGATGATATTACCACGCCAACTCGTATTGCCACTGTTATTGCAGCAGAACACGCTTCAGAGGCTGTAAAGGCAAACGTTATTCTTGTCAATCAAACTGACAACGAGAAAGACCTTGCTCTGGCAAGAGACTTTACAAAGGAGCTTCGTCTGCAGGACGACAACACACCTGTTATTGCAGGTTCACTTTTTAATTCGACTTTTGTGGAAATGCGTGATACGTAATAACTACCGGAACGTTTTCATCGTACTTCTCGCCCACTGAAAACTTTTTATCATCGTCGATAGTAATTTCTTTAACCTGATTTTCATGATTGATGAGACCAATTTTAAGGTCTTCATCCTTTTGAACTGTAACGTTCTTGAAGCCGGCATGCTCAAACTTCTTTTGAGCTTCTTCATAGTCATACTCGGAGACATCTTTACTGGCGAGAGGAACTTCTACTTTCACGGGTTCTTTTTTGACTGTCTCGATCTGAGAAGGTTGCACAGATTGTGCTGGTTGGTTTGATGTCCATGGATGAAAGACTAAAAGTGCTACGCATACCACAAGTGAAAAAATTGCTACTATCGCGACAATAAACAGCTGATTATTAGCAGTCTTTTTAGATACGTCTGTTGTAACCCCTTGCGTATCCTGCATAGAATCTGCTGATTTTACAGCAGGACGCGGTAGAGTAGCTTGCTCTTGTTGAAGTCTATGCGTGACGTTATCTCCAATGTCTAACGTCTCGCCTGTCAGGAAATCATGGTCAAGCGAGTCCATCGCTTTTTGTACGTCAGTATTTTCTGGTACTTCAGCGTCATTTTCGCGGACACTCAACGTCTGTCTCCTTTATTCCCATCAGTCAAACTTCATAGATACTATTTTCACACACATAGGTTTTATCTATCAACACACAGCAAATAACGTTTCCTGTGCAATCGAAAGACTTCTAAGAACAGAGCGCATTACCTGTATAAAAAATAAATTTAGGGCGGATTTTCTTGTTTGAATCCGCCCTAAAAATCTTAACCTACTAAATTTTAATAGACACTAGATACGAGCAACGGCCTTAATCTCAACCTTTGCACCCTTTGGAAGTGCGACTACCTGGAATGCTGCGCGTGCAGGATAAGGATCTGCAAAGAACTCAGCATAAACCTCGTTCATTGCACCAAACTCATTGATATCGGAAAGTAAAACCGTAGTCTCAACAACATCAGCCATAGAAGCACCAGCTGCCTCAAGGATATTTTTAATGTTAGTCAGACTCTGACGGGTCTGAGACTTAATATCCTCACCTGCAAATTCACCAGTTGCAGGATCAACAGGAAGCTGACCAGACACGTTAATAGAACCGTTTGCAGAAACAGCAGCAGAGTAAGGACCTACTGCAGCTGGAGCCTTATCAGTAACGATAGCTTTCTTGGACATACTATTCTCCTTCTTTCCTATTTGCGTTTGTTTTCACAAACAACAAAAACCAATCAAAGACAATTTAAAAAGCCTTTGAATATTACCCTTACTTTACCGTTTGACGTATGCGCCTGGCTTCACGCCGGTTGGCTCACCATCAACCACTGCCAGCTCTCCGTTGACAAAAACATATGCTGGGCGTCCATGAATCTCGAAGCCTTCATAGGGTGTATAGTCAACATTTTGATGCTGGTTCTTCTCGCTAATGGTCCACGTCACACTTGGATCCCATACCGTCACGTCAGCATCGGAGCCAACACGCAGGACACCCTTACGCGGATACATACCAAAGACACGAGCGGGTCCCTCACTCATGAGACGAGCAAAATCTTGGACGCCCAAGCGGTTCTCAAACGAGGTCATGATAAGACCGGGTCGATGTTCTACACCAGGACCGCCATTGGGAATGTGAGTGAAATCGTCGATGCCGCGATCTTTTTGACCGTGAAGATTGAAGCTGCAGTGATCGGTAGCAATGGTATCAATCTCGCCGTCACATACGGCCCGACGCAATACCTCAATATCATGCGGCTTGCGCAAAGGCGGGCTCATAACGTACTTGGCACCCTCAAAGTCACTCTCAAGATAGCGGGAATCATCCAGCAACAGATACTGAGGACAGGTCTCAACGTCCACCTTCACCTTGCCGCGTGCCTTGGCCGCACGAACCGCCTCAAGACCAAGAGCACTGGACAGGTGAACAATGTTGATACGAGCATCAGCAAGCTCTGCAAGATAACACAGACGAGAAATAGCCTCTGCTTCACAAGCTGCAGGACGACTCATAGGATGACCTTCAGGACCAGTAATACCAGCTGCGAGCATACGTCTTTGCAGCTCATTCACAAGAGTGCCATTCTCACAGTGAACGCACAGGACACCGTCAATATCGCGGATATATTCAAGCACCTCAAGCGTCTGAGCGTCATCTAAACGCAGATGATCGTAGGCAAAGTAGGTCTTAAATGACATAACGCCTGCATCGCGCATAGCCTGCATATCTGCTTTAGTTTGTTCATTCCAATCAGCAATGGCCATATGAAATGCATAGTTAGCAGTACAAGTACCATCTGCACGTTTATGCCACTCATCAAGCGCTTCGGGCAGCGTCATGCCTTTGTCTTGTGTGGCATAATCCACAATAGTGGTGGTACCTCCGCAGGCAGCGGCACGCGTTCCTGTCTCAAAGCTATCTGCTGTCCAGTCCATACCTGTCCAGCATTGCATGTGTGTATGAGCATCGATAAAACCGGGGAATACGTATTTGCCCGTAACATCGATAACGTTATCATCAGCGCTCGCTTCGTACGTACCCCCTACCTGGACAATCTTCTTACCATCGAGCACTAAGTCTCCATAGAAAACGCCCTCAGGCAATACAAGAAAACCATTCTTTAATACGTTCATCAGTCAACTCCCAATCTCTCGGTCGTCAAACCACTTATAGATACCGAATGTAAATAATTCAAATCAGACGGAGTATCTACATCTAAAAGTTCTTGTTCGCATTGTGCCTCTACAAGTACAGCAGAAGCTTGGTACTCAGGACATAATAAAAATACCCCAGAACCGCCCTTATCGCCTTGTACTCTGCACAGCATATCAAACAATGCGCTTGGAAAAACTATGGGACTACCTGGTACTCCATGCCAAGATAGACGAGAAACCACTTCTGGATGTTCTTCAAAACTAGCTATAAGAGCACATAAACTATCTGCACGCACACACGGTTGATCTCCCTGTAAAAACATGGCACCATCCCATGAGTTCCCACCAAGACCATCTTTTTGTACCTCAAGCATTGCTCGACGTACTGTGTCACTTTGAAGGGTACCTGAGTGCGTTACAGCGCGAACCTTGAGCTTGTTACACAATACAAGAATGGGTTCATGAAACGGATCGTCAATTGTTACCACTATGGGTTCTAGTCCTGCTGTTTGAGCCGTTTCTATAACATATTGAATCAGTGGCTTACCCATAAACGGTGCCATAAGCTTATTGGATCCAAAGCGAGTAGAAGCACCGGAGGCCATGACTATACACCCAATGTGTGACATAGCATGACCTCCTTTCTTAGTTCTTTAATTACAGTAAGTAATACCCATAGAGTATTACAGACAGCTACTATCCGCGTATCACAGTACCGGTTTTTCCAGCAATTCCATCAGCAGCCTTATCCAGCAAAGTAATAAGTGATGTACGTCCTTCGCCGGATTGTGCAAACTGCAAAGCAGCCTGTACCTTAGGTAACATAGAACCAGGAGCAAATTCGCCGGCTTCAATATAAGCTTGTGCGCTCTCAGGTGTAAGCTCAGAGAGGTCTTCCTGTTCAGGAGTACCAAAATGAATAGCGACCTTCTCGACAGCCGTTAAAATGATGAGCGTATCTGCATTAACCTGCTCTGCAAGACGAGCTGCTGCAAAATCCTTATCAATAACAGCTGCAGCACCCTTAAGATGATTGCCTTCAGTAATAAATACTGGAATACCGCCGCCACCACAAGCAATGACAACATTGCCCGTCTCAATAAGTGAACGAATGGTATCAAGCTCAACAATAGCAACAGGCTGAGGAGATGCAACTACACGACGGTATCCTCGACCAGCGTCCTCAACAATATCATATCCACGCTCAGCTACCATCTTTTTGGCTTCTTCTTCTGTCATAAAAGAACCAATGGGCTTGGTAGGATTTTTAAATGCTGGATCATTCTTATCAACTTCAACTTGCGTTAGAACAGTAGCTGCATTTTTCTTAATGCCGCGGTTAAGCATTTCTTCACGAAGCGCATTCTGAAGATCGTAGCCAATATATCCCTGGCTCATGGCAACACATACAGAAAGTGGGCAAGGAATATATTTCTCTGGATCAGAGCGATTAAGCTGCGTCATAGCCTCTTGGATCATGCCAACTTGTGGGCCATTACCGTGGGCGATAATAACTTCATTACCTTGCTCAATTAAATCAACAATTGCCTTAGCAGTATGCTTTACTGCAATCATCTGCTCAGGTAAATTTTTGCCAAGGGCATTACCACCCAAAGCAATTACAATACGCTTTCCCATAGTCCCCTCCCAGGGCTTACATTACGATCTTGAACATTTTTAACAGGTTCTCTTACTCTTTACTAAACTTGTTAAAAACAAAAAAGGGTCTGCATGAGAGCTTGTCTCCACGCAGACCCAATGTATATAAATACTACTTATGCCTGGAACCAGCGAGGAGTCTCTCCCTGCTCAAGAGCTTTAAGCGTAGCAATTGGATCTTTTGCCTTCTGCAAGAAAATCATTGCTGCAATAGCATATGGCTTATAAGAAGCCTCTTTATAGAGACCATCACGGTGATAATCAAAGACCTCATTTTCAACTTCACCGTGCTCACAAGATACACCATTAATGTCTGCAGGCAGTGGATGCATATAGATGGTATCCATACCATGAGCAGTCTTTGCCATAAGATCAGTTGTGCAGCACCAATCCTTATGAGTAGCGTTCTGAGCAAGAAGCTCTTTCTCCAGAGCGTCGATTCCAGCATCATCGCCTGCAGCATAAAGATTAGTACGCTTCTCCATAGCAGCATAAGGTGCCCAGCTCTTAGGAATGACAATGTCAGCACCCTCAAAAGCCTCTGCCATGTTGTAAGTCTTCTTAAAGGTTGCTCCAGACTCAGCTGCAAACTTACCAGCAACATCAACAAGCTCAGGCATGAGATCGTATCCCTCAGGATGAGCTAATGTGACATCCATGCCAAAACGAGGAAGCAGAGTAATAAGAGACTGTGGGCAAGATAAAGGCTTACCATATGAAGGAGAATAAGCCCAAGTAACAGCAACTTTCTTACCACGGAGATTCTCAAGGCCACCAAACTCATTGATAAGATAGAGGATGTCAGCAGTAGACTGAGTTGGGTGATCCATATCAGACTGAAGAGATACCAGTGTTGGACGATGATCTAAAACGCCATCCTCGTAAGCCTGCTTGACGGAAGCAGAAACCTCACGCATATAAGCGTCGCCCTTACCAATGAACTTATCGTCACGAATACCAATGACATCAGCCATGAATGAAATCATAGTTGCAGTCTCACGAACAGTTTCGCCGTGAGCAATCTGAGACTTACCCTCATCAAGATCCATCAACTGAAGACCAAGAAGGTTAGAGCCAGATGCAAAGGAAAAACGAGTACGAGTTGAGTTATCGCGGAAAAGTGAGACAGCAAGACCAGACTCAAAAAGACGCGTAGAAATGTTACGCTCACGTAAGTTGCGTAGAGCATCTGCTACTGCATAGAGAGCCTGAAGCTCATCGGTTGACTTCTCCCATGTCAAAAGGAAATCCTCGTTATACATCTTGGAGAAATCAAGTTTTGCAAGCTTGTCAAGATATGGCTGAATGGTAGTTGCCATGGTACATCCTCTCGTTTAAAAACCGCTTATATACTAATTGCCAAAAACCATTTACTTAATGTTGTTATCGGTAAGGCTTGCACGGAATTCAGTTGCATCCTCAGTTACTGCAGAAGCGTCATACAGGTTGAGAGCTGCAACATACAGTGCTGCACAAGTAGGAAGATCCTGCTTGAATGTAATCTCATTTGGAGCGTGTGCCTGAGACTCAGCACCTGGTCCAAAGCCAACGCAAGGAATACCATAACGACCCTGGATAGAAACGCAATTTGTGGAGAAGGTCCACTTATCGCATAGAGGACGACCTTCACGAGTTGCCATGGACTTCTCGCAACCAATGCGCTTATCACCAAAGAGTGCCTTGTGAGCATCAACAAGTGCTTTGACGTGTGGAGCAGACTCTTTGTTGATCCATGTTGGGAAGTAAGACTCAGTCTCATAAACCTCGCCAGTCCAAGAAGGACGGTCATACATGTACATGGAGACCTTGACATCGTCACCATACCTCTTGACGGAAGGAAGCTCCTCAATCTCTTTGAGGCAGCTCTTATAGGTCTCACCAGCGGTCATACGACGGTCAATGGAGATTGCACAAGAGTCTGCAACAGCGCAGCGAGAAGGGCTTGTGAAGTAAATCTGAGAAACGGTGCAGGTACCACGGCCGAGGAAGCGAGCATCCTCATAGTGATCAGGGTTGTACTTAGGATCAAGCATCTTAACAAGGCCGCGAATAGCAGTGGATTCATCAGCGCCGTTGTTGTTAAGTGCACGAACGTCATTAATGATATCAGCCATCTTATAAATTGCGTTGTCACCACGCTCAGGAGCTGAACCGTGGCAGGAAACACCCTTGACGTCAACACGGATCTCCATACGGCCGCGGTGACCACGATAAATACCACCATCAGTAGGCTCGGTTGAGATTACAAACTCTGGCTTAATCTTGTCAACATTGTAGATGTACTGCCAGCACATACCGTCGCAGTCCTCTTCCTGGACAGTACCAACAACCATAACCTTATAGCCCTCAGGAATAAGGTTCATGTCCTTCATAATCTTTGCAGCATATACGCCTGAGCAGACGCCGCCTTCCTGGTCAGAGCCACCACGACCACCAATGAGCTGATCGTCCTCAAAGCCCTCATAAGGATCAAAATCCCAGTTGTCACGATTACCAATACCAACGGTATCAATGTGGCCGTCGATTGCGATGATTTTATCGCCAGTACCCATAAAGCCCATAACGTTGCCAAGGCCGTCAACTTTTACCTCATCAAAGCCAAGCTTCTCCATCTCAGCTTTAATGCATGCGACAACCTCGCCCTCTTCTGAAGACTCACTAGGGTGTGAAATCATTGCACGCAGAAACGCGGTCATATCTTTTGAATACTTATTTGCTGCATCCTTGATTGCGCCGTAATCCAAGTCTTTCATACATCCTCCTTTATTAGGATAAAACTGGACGTCTTTATCCTTTTGTAACCTTACAAACAGTTAAGAATAAAATCCTAAACTGTACTAGTACCCTCGTAATACAAACCATTTTTTTGTTTACCAAACTTTTTGTTTGGTACTATCTATTAAATCACTTGAAGAAGACATTGCAAGCAATAAACGCTTACTTTTTTATTTTTCTCGACAAGCGGTTTTATTGTTACTAATTCTCTTTTTTTATTTGACGTCATCTGTTGACTGCCATGCACCGTCCCATACAATCTCTTCATAACGCACAGGATCAGTGTCTCCTTCTGTAGAGAACAAAAGAACCTTTGAATCTGTTGTAAGATCAAGTGCATCACGAAGCTCTTTGTATGCAGGGTCTGTCATAAGAGTAGAAATAACACCCATACCAACAGCACCAGACTCACCGGAAACAACAGAAGGGTCCCCCTTAACAGGTGCAGCGAGCATGCGCATGCCCTTTGCCGAAACCCAATCAGGACAAGAAATAAAGGCCGTCGCATGATTGCGTAAAATATCCCAACCAATGGTATTTGGCTCACCACAGGCAAGACCAGCCATAATAGTAATTAAATCTCCACCAACAATACGGGGCTCGCCATCTGCTGCAAGTGCTCCCTTATACAGACAGTCTGCAGCTCCTGCCTCCATAATGACAAACTTAGGAGGATTTGAAGGGAATAAATTAGTAAAGTAGCCCACCATGGCAGATGCCAAAGATCCAACGCCCGCTTGTATAAATACATGTGTTGGACGGTTTACCTCAAGCTCACGTAACTGTTCTGCTGCCTCATAGGCCATAGTACCGTAACCCTGCATAATCCAAGATGGAATCTTCTCATAACCATCCCAAGCAGTGTCCTGTACGATTACTGCATGCTCAGTCTCTTCTGCTTCTTTTGCTGCGAGACGAACACAGTCATCGTAATTGAGCTCTTCAATGGTTACTTGTGCGCCCTCTTTTGCAATATTGTCAAAACGAGTTTTTGTGGAGCCTTTAGGCATATGAACAACAGCTTTTTGACCAAGACGATTTGCTGCCCATGCCACACCGCGGCCATGGTTGCCATCAGTTGCAGTAAAGAAAGTTGCCTGTCCAAAGTCTTTCTGTAATTGCTCTGAAGTCAGATACTCAAAGTCGCAATCAGAAACATCTTTTCCGGTTTCATCAGCAATATAGCGAGCCATAGCAAATGAACCGCCCAGGACTTTAAATGCGTTAAGTCCAAAGCGATACGACTCATCTTTTACGTATAATCCGCCAAGACCTAAATTAGAGGCCATACCCTCAAGATTTGCCAAAGGTGTCACGGCATATTGAGGAAAGCTTTTATGAAATGCGCGAGCCTTCTTAACATTTTCAAGTGACATGACCTGAAGATTTCTGTCTTCACTTTGAGGCATCTTATTAAGTACCCACTTCATTTCCGGCTGCATGTTGTTGACCCCTTTTCCACGTGTTCTTGTTTACTAACATATCTTTAATAGTAGACCACTTTTCTGCTAAATCTGACTAAAAGTTAGTAAACCTAACAAAAAGTTTTCCACCATTTGTACCTACCTATAAAAGCAAAACAACTGCCAGCAGCATATTGCTACCGACAGTTGTTCTTTAACATAAGGAATACATACTATCCTTACTTCTTGGCCTTAGATTTAGTGTAATACGTATCTTCCATAGGAAGCTTAGTACGCATCACATGATCATAGGCATAGTATGCATTTGCTACTGCAGGAGCAGTTGGGATTGTTGAAATCTCACCAATGCCCTTTCCTCCGTAAGCAACAGGGAGTAAATGCTCCTTCTCGACATAAATTGCCTCAATATGAGGAATATCAGGAGCACGGAAGAGGCCTAGCGTAGCAAACTTTGACTTTGGCACACAATCCTGAAGCTTGTAGTTTTCTGTTGTGGCATAGCCAAGCGACATCAACACGCCACCCTCAATTTGACCTTGGATTGCAATAGGGTTAATGACCTTGCCAGAATCATGCGCGGCATATACATCAGTAACCTTGCCCTCATCGTCTAAAACCACGCACGTTGTTGCAAAGGCATAACAAATGTGGCTCTTTGGATTAGGCTTGTCAGCACCAAGTTTATCGGTTGGCTCAAAGTAAACATAACGGAACTCATGACCTTCAAGCTTCTTCAAGCCTGCAACTGGATCCTTTGGATGAATACCCGCACCAGCAACCAATGCTTTACCGTCTGCGTATCCAACACCTTCGTAGGGACGACCATCAGAGTACACAATAGTCTTTCCGTCACCGTGTGCTTCAACGGGCTCAGACGATACTTCTTTACCAGCTTCAATATCCAAAAGCACATCACGTAGCAAAAACGCCGCACCACGAACAGCCTCTCCGGTAACAACCGTTTGACGAGAGCCAGAAGTAGTACCTGAATCAGGTGCATTTTCTGTAGAGCACTCACCGTTAACAATAACTGACTTTGGAAGGCCGATTGCCTCAGCAACATCCTGCAAAAAGACTGTATTGCAACCCTGACCAATATCTGAAGTAGCAGAGTAGACAACAACCTTGCCGTCTTCAATACGAATGTTTGCACGACCTGCGTCAGGCAGACCAACGCCAACACCAGAGTTTTTCATAGCGCAGGCAAGACCAGCACGTCCCTTATGAGCTTCATATACATCTTTAACTGCAAGAAGCGTTTCTTTAAGTGCTGTTGACTGATCACAGATCTGACCATTAGGAAGTACATCTCCAGGAGCAACTGCATTTCTCCAGCGCATCTCCCAGGGGCTTATGCCGACCTTCTCGGCGAGAAGATCCATAAGCTCCTCAAGAGCAAACTCAGTCTGACAAACTCCAAAGCCACGGAATGCACCAGCAGGTGGATTGTCAGTATAGTATCCATAACCACGAATATCAGTATTTTGATACTTATACGGACCAACAGCGTGTGTACAAGCACGTTCAAGAACTGGTCCGCAAAGTGACGCATATGCTCCTGTATCAAAATAAATATCGCAATCAAGAGCAGTAAGGTGACCTTCAGCATCGCAGCCGAGTGTAAAATCTGCCTCCATAGCATGACGTTTTGGATGGAAGATCAGTGACTCGTTACGAGTAAATTTACACTTAACCGTACGCTTAAAAATGTAAGCAGCCAATGCAGAAATATGCTGGACAGTTACATCCTCTTTTCCACCAAATCCGCCGCCTACCAGCATGGTTTCTACAACTACCTTATCAGGAGTTTCATCCCATCCAAACATGTGGGCAACTTCTTTACGAGTATCGTAGGCACCTTGATCGGTAGAAAGAATCTTTACACCATCTTTATAGGGGAACGCAACAGCGCATTCGGGCTCAAGGAATGCATGCTCAGTAAAAGGTGTCGAGAAATGCTTAGTGATAATGTGAGCAGAATTTTTAAGTGCATCCTGAACATTACCGCGTGTAATATGACGGCTCTGGCAAAGATTACTTTCTGCTTCTGTATGTACAAGAGGAGCGCCTTCGGCAGCAGCCTCTTCAACATTACGCACAATAGGAAGCTCTTCGTACTCAACTTTTACAAGTTTTTTGGCCGCTTCAAGAGTCTCTTCATCCTCTGCGACTACCATGCAAAGTGCATCGCCCAAATAACGTGTATTTGAACCTTCAGGGATAAATACATCCCAATCCTGCTGAATGTGGCCAACTTTATTTACAGGTACGTCTTCAGCTTTCAAGACTCCAACAACACCTGGTAGAGCCTCTGCCTCTGTTGTATCAATTTTTACCACACGTGCACGAGGATACTTAGATCGTACGCACGAACCATATGCCATATCTGGGAAATCAACATTGGTTACATCATCAGGATATTTACCATATCCAAGTACCTTTGCACGAACATCAACACGGAATGCTTTTGAACCAACACCGTAATTATCGCCACGCTCTAGGTCTGGATCAATTTGCTCTTCTCCACGAAGAATACGTGCAGCTTTTAAGATACCTTCAATAATTTTCTTATATCCAGTGCATCGACAAATATTATTTTTAATTGCTTCTTTAACTTCTGCTTCAGTTGGATTAGGATTTCGGCGAATTAATGCTGCGCCACTCATTACCATGCCAGGGATACAAAAACCACACTGGACAGCTCCAACTGCACCAAAAGCGTACACAAAGGCTTCTTGCTCCTCATGAGAAAGGCCTTCTACGGTTTCGATAACCTTTCCTTGTGCACGCTTAGTGTTCATAATGCAGCCACGTGTGGCAACACCATCAATAACAACCGTACAAGTACCACAAGCGCCTTGAGAACAACCATCTTTTACCGATAAAAGATGTAAATCATCTCGAAGAAAACGAAGCAACGATTTATTTTTTGTAGTAGTAATTGTTTCTCCGTTTACCGTAAAGGTATACTCTTCTACTTCTTCGGCCATTTTCACTCCTTACGTGTCTGGGAGAATGTTGTGTGTCGTACCCCAAACCCGCTAACTGAACATTTTTGTCATGCATTACAAATCTATAATTTTTATCGCTTTAATCTATAGCTTTAGATTGCTCCCCTCTCTCTTTTTAGCGTAGACGGTTGGTAAAAGTTTTACCAACCGTCATACGACTATAAACTACGCACCTATAAGATAGCTGTACGAATCACGTACCGTGACAATCATCTTGCGGATATTTTCTGGAAGACCACAAGCTTCATCATCAACGTTATAAATTGCTGTACTGCCATCAAGACGTACTAAGAAACCGTCTTCAGTTGGAAGGAAGCCTTCATTCTCAGAATTGTCAAAGTCTTCACGACTCCAAAATGCAGTGAACTTATCTTTATATGGACGACCTTCAGAGTATGGGCAGAACACGGCACAGTTACCGCACTCATTACACATACCATCAACGTGAATAATCTGCTGCTGAAGAATACCTGGAACCTTAATAGCAACATTTGCACGATTCGGGCATACCTCGACGCATGCTTCACATACCGAAGGACAAGAAAGACAACGTGACTGCTCGCACGCATCAGTATCACCGCAAAGATGTCCACGCTTACCAAAAATCTTAGCGACGTCTTCCTCAAGGTTGGAAAGTTCCTTGCCTGAGAAATTAAAATCTGCAATGGCAACGGCTACGGTCATAGCGTCTGCAATACCTTTGACAACAGTTGCTGGACCACGGCGTCCATCACCAACTGCATAGACGTGCTCAAGAGAAGTCTGAAAATTATTGTCCACAACTGGACGGCCCTTCTCGTCAAGGGCAATTCCAGAGGTAGTATAAAGATTAGACTCAATCTGCTCACCAACTGCTGTAATAACAGCGGTTGCAGGAATTGTAACGAACTCGCCTGTTCCCTCAGGACGACGACGACTAGACTCATCAGGAGCGCCAAGTTTCATTACCTCGCAAGTAAGCTGGTTATTGACCAAATCTCCTGGGGCGAGAAGCTCCATGAACTCCACACCGTCATCGATTGCCATCTGGAGCTCTTCCTCATCAGCAGGCATATAGCGCTTGGTACGACGATATACCAGACGTACATTTTGTACACCGGACACGCGTTTTGCCGCACGAGCAACATCCATAGCAGTATTACCAGCACCGATAACAACTACATCAGTACCAAGGTTAACGGACTCAGGTGCACGCTTAAACTCTTCAAGAAACTCAAGAGCGTCCAAAGCCTCACCAGACTTCAGGGTCTTACGACCAGGAGCCCATGCACCAATTGCTACTACAACGTCGGTATAACCCTCAGAAAGCAGAGTATTTACATCTGTAACCTCAACGCCTGTCTTAAAGGTTGCACCATATGCCTGGCACAGCTTGACATCGTTGTCGATAGCCTCCTCAGAAATACGGAAACCAGGAATAACGTGGCGAACAATACCGCCCAGTTTATTGGTACGCTCAAAGACAACTACTTCAATACCTGCGCGTGATAAGAAAGATGCCGCCGAAAGACCAGCGGGGCCACCGCCGATAATAGCAACCTTCTTATCCTTAACTACACCACGAGAGATAAGTGTTGGAAGGACTTCCATAAGGCCGTTCTCTGCGGCGGTAAGTTTGCAGCTACGAATATGAACATGCTCATCAACGTAATTGCGCATACAAGAATTGGTACAGGTATGAGGACAAATAGTACCGGTAATAAAGGGAAGGGCGTTGCGCTCAAGAATGATGTGTAAGGCGTCAGCATAACGGCCTTCATCTACTGCCTTAAGATATCCTGGAATGTCCTGATGAATTGGACAAGAATCACGACATGGCGCAATAAAGCAGTCAGTCAGTGGAAGCGTCCCGCGTACGTGACGATCAGGTTGTGGCTTAATCTCTTTGTGATAACGTGCATTTTTGAGCGAGCTTTCAAGCAAAGCAGATACCTTTGCCACATCAACACCAGAAAATGCTTCCGTATTTTCATCTGCAAAGAGTCCAGCAATCTGCGTCATGCGCTCATAGCCACCAGGCTTCAAAATAGTAGTTGCCATGGTAACAGGCCAAATACCTGTATCAACAAGATCTTTAATATTGTTGTAGTCTGCGCCGCCAGAGTACGAAATACGAAGCTTACCATCAAACTGTTCAGAAAGACGCTTAGCAAGTGAAAGTGACAAGGTCCAAAGAGAACGACCAGACATATACATTTCTTCGCTTGGTAACTCACCACGAGTAACATCTACTGGGAAGGTATTGGTAAGTTTGACACCAAACTCAACACCCTTTTCTGCACACAGTTTCATAAGACGCTCAAGCATAGGCACTGCATCGGCCCACTGTAAATCTTCCAGGAAGTGGTGATCATCAAAGGCAATGTAGTCAAATCCTAAAGAATCCAACGTTTTACGTGCATACTCATATCCCAAAAGTGTTGGATTGCACTTAATAAAGGTATTGAGGTGCTTCTCGGTAATGAGATAGGAAGCAATTCGCTCAATCTCATCTGGAGGACAACCATGCAGAGTTGACTCTGTAATAGAATCTGAAATACGAGAAGGAATGGAATCAATAAATGCCTCATCAACATTGTGGAAGCGATTAATGTTAGCTTTTGCCCATGCAATTGCTTCCTTAAATACAGGAGTCTCAGAGGCATCCTTCATGTCATTTATATATTTATCTACCTTAGGAGTTTTAATTCCTTCAAGGTCATAACCAACGGACATGTTAAAGACAAAGCCATCAGCATCTCCCAGACCAAGTTCTTGGGAAAGAATATGGCAGATAACCCATGCCTTGACATACTCATCAAATGCCTGAGGTACGGTTAACTCTGTAGACCACTCACAGTTGTATCCCTCATCGGATGCTAAAATACAAGGCTTATTAACACAAGCTGAAAGCTCTTCTCCATCCATTTTCTGAACTGTTTTAAGCTCAAAGAAACGGGCACCGGTAACATACGATGCTACGATATTCTGTGCAAGCTGTGTATTGGGGCCCGCTGCAGGACCAAATGGGGTCTCAATTTTCTCGTTAAAAATAGGACGAGCAGCTCCAGCTGTCTTGGCAAATGCATGAATTCCAAAGATAGTCTTCTGATTTTCGTACTCATCCAAAATCCAATTCATCAGATGGTCGAATTTCATGGGACGCATAATGTCGCTCATTTTGGTTCCTCTCCTTTTAACCAATGTGAGTTATAGTCCCCGCACTTATGGCGTCCGCGGGCGACGCCCTATTTGCGCATATGCGCAAGACGAGAAGAACTTTCAAAGTTCTTCTCGTCATACCGACTTAATACTGGCGGCCGTTAAGCTCTCCCCAAAGCTTCTTGGCCTCAACCATGGTCCAAGCGTTAATCTTGTCCTCATCAAACGCAACAAATTCGCGGTCCTTATAGAGAACCTTACCGTTGACAATGGTGGTACGGCAGTTCTTACCCTCAAAGCCAAAGAGCATGTGACCGTCGATATTCTCGTCAGAGAACGGCGTGAACGGTTTGTAATCAAAAATTGCAATATCAGCAGCAGCACCAGGTGCAAGCTTACCTAGAGGCTTGCCATTAGACTTTGTTGAGAAGTACTTCTCGGCCATCTTGACATTGTTCTTGAAGAGCATGGTCATAGCTTCAACCCAACCAACATTTGGCATGCAAGCGTTATGACGCTGCATAGGTAAAAAGACCTTAAGCGATTCAAGCATATCATGCGTATACGCATCGGTGCCCATGCATACATCAATACCACGCTTGAAGAACTCGAGTACCGGTGCACATCCAACAGCATTACCCATATTGGACTCAGGATTGTTAACAATACTGGTATGAGTATGAGCAAGGATGTCCATATCAGCAGGAGTCACGTGGATGCAGTGACCAAGCATGGTTTTCTCGCCCAACAGGCCATGATCAAACAGGCGATGTACCGCAGTGGTTCCGTGATTAAGGGCGGAATCATACACGTCGTCCATACCCTCGCAAACGTGAATATGGAAACCAGTAAGACCATTGTTGGACTCAACCATTTTATCAAGCGTCTCATCAGAAAGCGTAAAGAGGGCGTGTCCACCAAACATAGCAGCAATCATATCGTCATCTTCATCTGCAGCCCATTTAGCAAAGGCAGCATTTTCAGCGATAGACTCATCACGCTTGGCCTCTCCATCACGATCAGATGTCTCATAGCAAAGGCAAGCACGAATACCAAGCTCTTTTGCGACGTCTTTGATAGCAAAGAGTGAATCAGGAATCTCGCAGAAACTTGCATGGTGATCAAAGATAGTAGTAACACCATCGCGCAGTGAATCAAGGATAGTCGCGTAAGCGCAAGCGCGAGTTCCATCAAGCGTCAGATGACGATCGATGTTCCACCACTGCTGCTCAAGATTTTCAAGGAAGTTGTGAGGGTTACAGTCTTTGATAGCAAGACCACGTGCCAAGCCAGAATAGATATGAGTATGGCAGTTAATAAGACCTGGCATAATGACGCCGCCATGCGCGTCAAGCTTTTCTGCATCGGGATAGGCGGCTTCAAGCTTTGCACGAGAATCAACGGCAACAATCTTCTGACCTTCAATTGCTACGGCACCATCTTCAATGTACGGATGAGCTTCGTCGCGCGTAATAACACGACCGTTCACAATAAGCAGCATAGGAACTCCTTGCCACGTGCCGCAGATCAGCTACGGCGTATAAAATGACGGATGTGCCCTCTCCGACACCCCGTTCGGACATATATTAAAGAGAGCCCGACTTCCCTTTTGTACACAAACCAAAACAAACAATTTGTTTTATATTCTAATTTTTTATTTGATTTATATTCTCATAAATTTTGTCAAAATAACTAATTTATCGGTATACGGTCAAATCTTAGCGTAAACGGTTTCTTGCCATATTAATCAATACATATACACAGTGTCCTATTTCTGCATAAACAAAACCTGTTAGGATAGAACTGTTTAAAATATTTTTGAAACTAATCTGTGTAGTTGGAGTACATCACTATGGACATGCAGCAAATTGACTTTTTAAAACGTCTTGCACAGGGTATTGCTCTACAATTTGGCTCGAACTGTGAGGTTGTTGTTCATGATCTTCAGAGTAAAGATCCCGCTCATACCATAGTTGCTATTGAGAATGGCCATATAACAGGAAGAAGTATCGGAGATGGCCCTTCAAACGTAGTACTCAAAGCACTCCATTCAAATCCAGAAAAGCTTCATGACTCTCCCTCTTATCTCACCAAAACAGAAGATGGCAAGATACTCAAATCAACAACTATTTACCTACGTGATGAGAAACACAAACCAATCGCAATTTTTGCTATTAACTACGACATTGCACTTTTCTCTGCAATGGAAGAATCTCTACGTGGTCTTATTACTCCCAGCAATTCATCTGAAGAAACTCCGCAGACCATTCCACATAACGTAACCGATCTTCTCGATGAACTTATTGATCAAAGCGTACACATGGTTGGGCGTCCTGTTGCTCTTATGACAAAAGATGACAAAATCAAAGCAATCCGTTTTCTTAATGATTCTGGAGCATTTCTTATTACCAAATCAGGTCAAAAAGTCTGTTCCTATTTTGGCATTTCAAAGTACACTCTTTACAGCTATCTTGACGAGGCAAAAAATCAAAATTCATAGTTGTAGGTAACATATTGTCAACAATAAAACCTCCCATTTCCTAGTATCTAAGAAATGGGAGGTAATCTTTAAAACAAAGGTGAGAAACTAAGGTAAATCCTCACTACTCAGACTTATAGTCTGTTTCATATGCCTTAACAGAACCTGGCTTATGCTCAACTGCAGGTACACCTGTCGCAGCTGATTTATACAATGCTCCAACTGCTTCTTCCTGTACCTCTGCGGCTCCCTCAACTGCTTCAACAACTTCCTTATCAGGTCCACCCTTAGGAAGAATAAGATTAAGAATAATGGCAGAAAGCGCTGCAACAACAATAGCAGAATGTCCAAATACCTCATTAATAAACGCAGGCATTCCAGGACCTGCAAGAGAGTTAGACGTCATGGTAATACCCATACCTAACGCAAGAGACAAACCTGCAATAGTTGCTCTACGAGGAGTAAGGCCATCTTTAGAAAGAATGCGAATACCAGTCATTGAAATAGTACCGAATACGTTAATAGTAGCTCCACCAATAACAGGCTGAGGAATACCTGAAAGAATTGCCGCTAACTTTGGAGCCAAACCAGCTACCAAAAGGATTGCACCTGCAACCGCAAAAACACGACGATTAATAACACGAGTTTGTATCACGATACCAACATTTTGACCATATGTTGAAGTTGGGAATGCTCCAAAGAAAGCGCCAACCATAGTCATAACACCCTGAGAAACAAGACCACCAGTAAGCTCTGTATCGGTGGGTTCACGATCCATACCGCCTACCGCTGCACCAGTCATGTTACCAACAGCTTCAAGTGCAGCAACAATAAAGACAATAGTTACCGAAGCAATTGTTGCTGGAGCAAATTCAAGAGCAAAAGGCATAAAGTGAGGAAGCTCAACCCAAGAAGCATTGACTACAGACTCGTAGTTAATCATGCCAAAAGGAATGGAAACAACATAACCTACGAGCATGCCAAAAAGTAAAGATCCGAGCTTGAAAACACCTTTAGCAAAATTACTGAAGTAAATGCACGCAGCAAGAGTAATAAGAGCAACAATCCAGTTTTGAGGAGCACCAAAGTTTGCTGAGCTCTTACCACCGGCCATATATCCAATAGCAACGCTATATAGAGAAAGACCAATACAAAGTACTACGGTACCTGTTACAACATTAGGGAATAACACACGAATCTTCTTAAAGAAGAAACCAAACAAAACAGCAACGATGCCACCGACAAGTTCAGCTCCAAGAATGGCTCCAATTCCATTAGCAGCGCCAATAGCTTGCAAGGTAGGTACGTAGGCAAAACTTGTGCCCATAATTATCGGCAACCCTGCACCAAACTTGCCGAAGAGTGGATATGCCTGCAAAATAGTAACTAATCCAGACATTACTAACGAAACTTGAATAAGCAGTGTTTTATCCGCTGGCGCAAGATTGCAAACACCCGCAATAATAATTGCAGGTGTAATGATGCCCACTACAGCTGCAACTACATGCTGTAATGAAAGTGGAATAAGCTCGCCAACAGACGGTACCCCATCCCATTGAAACAAAATGGATTTCTTTGAATCCGCCATAGTGCCCTCTCTCACTTGTGGTTCTTTATATTCTGTGGCTAACCTTCACGCCACAACCTACTTAAACAAACATCGCTACTACAAAATCTAATGAAAAGTTTTGTAACCTAACTATTATTTAGACATAGATAGAGTATTCTTTTTTATACAAGTAGCAACCCTTTTTCGGTAATCGGTTAATTTGAGAGATGAACAGCATGTCAAGCAGAACTAATTTTGACGCATCCAAACTTCCTAACAACCTACCAGAAGTTGCAAAAATGACAGCACAACTTGTTGCTCTTAAAAGTACTGATCCTGGTTCTTATGAAGAAGAAATTGAAACATTTATTAAAGCATGGATTGTTGACTCGTGTTCTTTTTCACTGCCCAATAAAAAAGAGATGTTTCCTATCATCCAAGAAATTGAGGTTTTTCCTCATAGACGTTGTCTTAGGGCAACAATCCCCAGTACTACCACATCATTTGATTCCTCTACACTCCCCCCATCAGACCTGACATTTATCTGCCATATGGATACCGTAACTGATGGTAATGGCTGGGACTCTGAAACACCTGCATTCAATTCCGTATATAAAGATGGGCTGCTGTATGGACGAGGATCATGTGATATGAAAGGGGGACTTGCCTGTGCACTTCTCGCCTTTAGAGACGCTTGCCAGGCATGCAAGACACAAAAGACACTTCCCCAAAAATCTCTTTCTATCATTTTCACGGTTGACGAAGAAGCTAATATGCGCGGCGTTGAACGTGTTATAGACGCTGGTTGGGTTGGCGAGAAAGGCTGGGTACTTGACGCTGAACCTACAAATAACGCCATCCGTGGATCTCACAAAGGCCGAACCTGGTTCAAAATTACTGTTACCGGAATCACAGCTCACGCAAGCACCCCTTGGAAAGGTGCCGATGCTATTGCTGCAATGGCAATTGTTATAAATGAGATACGAACTGCAGTGCAGAGCCTACCCACTCATCCAGAGCTTGGATCATCAACGGTAACCTTTGGGCAAATTGTGGGTGGATATCAACCGTACGTTGTTCCGGATAAAGCCGAACTTTGGGTTGACATGCGTTTAGTACCCCCTACAACAACGCAAGCTGCAGAGCATATAGTGCAACAAGCAATCAAGCAAGCCCAAACAGAAATTTGTGGTACTCACGCCAGCTATGACATTACGGGAAATAGGCCTTCTGTTGTCCTTCCCAAGGATTCAGCACTTCTCGCACAGCTTCTCTCATGTGCAGAATCTTGCAATACACCTGCAAAGCTCGATATTTTTACTGGATATACCGATACCGCTGTAATTGCATCCACCTGTAAAAATACAGAATGTATGTCATATGGTCCCGGAGAACTTGAACGTGCTCATAAACCAAACGAATACGTTCCTGTAGAAGATTTAACACGCGTGTATCGAGTATTTAAATCACTGATAAACACTGTATGCGACTTTTAAACTGACCTAAAAGAGACACTATCTTATGCAATACAACTTGCCTACTGGTCTGCATTGTCTGTATTATTTCTTCTTCTCACAAAGAAAACCACGGCTGCTACGCAGAGAATTAACCCCAATACTGCGGGCTTTACAATTGATAGAGCATCTTCTCCACTAAAGACAAGACTATGAATTACTTTTAGTACTGCACCAGCAGCAATTACCGCCAAAAGCCATTTCCATTTTCTGTTCCATGTTGTAAAAATCAAGAATATAAAGAACAGAATGATTGTGACAAGAGCAACAATTTTATCTGGAGACCAACCGCTTGTAAGATACGTTTTCTCAAAACTCAAAAAACCGTCTACGCTTTTATCCACTACTGCTGGTTCTGGAAACCAGAACATACTTGTAAACAAACAAAATATTGATGCAAAAGTAATGGTGTATGACCTCTTGAACGCACCAAGTGCTATTGGAATAATAAAAAGAGGTCGGATATATCAGCTTAACGTATTGTGATGATGGGTAAATGCCCACTCAAAGAACATGCTATTAGTAAAGAAGACTGTAATAATGGCTACAGTTAAAACGGCAAAAACAACTCCACCAATTACGTCGATTTGTTTCAACTTTTGATGTTTATCAGTATGAACTGAAACAATACCCATTTAACACAACGCTTTCTACTTAGCCATCTCTTTACTAATGTATGTCTGCATATCAATAAAATATTTTTTCTATTAAAAACAAAAACTGCCGAGAAACACCTACAAACAATGGTGCTTCTCGGCAGATAAAAAAGTTTTACAAAATACTACTCAACACCGACCATTACATCAGTTGCCTTGATAATTGCAAGTGCAGGTTCCCCTACCTTAAGGCCAAGAGATTCTATTGCTTCGTTGGTAATAGAACCAGAAACAACATTACCGTCAGCCATCTTAAGGGAAACGTGACCGTTTACTGCGCCCTCAGTTACCTTAACAATAGTTCCCGCAAGCTGGTTACGTGCGGAAATGTTAGTAATACAATCAGTTCCAGAAGCAAACATAACATTTGTTGCTTTAACGATAGCGTATGCAGTCTTACCCTCGGTCAGATCGAGCTCTTTAATGGACTCAAGAGTAATATCAGCCTTAACTGTCTCATCACCAAGTGAAATAACGACAACACCATTAACGGCACCCTCAACAACCTTAGTAATAGTTCCCTTAAGTTGATTACGTGCAGAAATACGCATACTAAATACATCCTTCTATCTCTTATAGAACAATACGAGCTAGATTACTATACCCAAGGCTCATCGACCTTACTCAGGATTCTTTGCAGCAAGAATAAGGTCAATCTCATTCTCGGTAAGTTCGTAATTTAGATAGGTCTTATAGAAATCTTTCATCTTGGTACGAATGTCAAGATCGGTGAAGACGTCTGGATGTAATAATGCGGAGACCCACTGAATCTGCAGCAACTCTTCAACACCGTAACGATCCCAACCAAAGACACCCTTAGGGTTAACGTATACTTTCTTATTCTTAACAGCAGAAATTGATGCCCATGCAGGATCTGACAAAATCTGATCTACCTCATCAGCTTTACCAGTAATGATAACATCAGGATTCCAGACAATAATCTGCTCAAGTGAGAACTTCTGTTGCGCATTGCCCTTAGTACTTTCAGCAACAGCATTTTTACCGCCGGCAGTGTTAATCCATGTATCAATAATGGTATCTTTTCCATCAAGTACAAAGGTATACACGGAATTACCATGCATAACACTTGGACGGTCACTGTCGCTAATCTTGTCGGTCTTCTCCTTAACAGATGCAACAGTGGAAGAAAGCTCATCGTTATACTTCTTTGCAATGTCAACGGCTTTTCCACCATAGACCTGACCGGTCAGTTCAATGGATTTCTGCATAGTCTCATAGGTGCTAAAAGTGCAATTTACCAGAGGAATACCAAGTTCCTTGGCCTTATCGCGAAGGTCTTCCTTGGAGTCAAAAATAACCTGTGGCTCAAGCTTTGCAAGCTCCTCAAAGTTGAAGTCCTTGCCAAAGGTAACAGTTGCCTTCTCCATATTTGGACAAACCTTATACATCCACGGGAAACTCTTCTTGTCACAGTGTGTTGCAACAAGTCCTTCAGCCCCAGTAAGCATAATAGTAATCTCGTTGTGAGCAAACCAGCCGTCAGCATACTTGGTGGGATTTACCGGTACCTCAACTTCAGTACCATTCATATCCGTAACTTTTTGTGTGCTTGGTTGCTTGGACTCTTCTTTCTTGTTGGAATCATCAGTTTTGTTACCGTTACATGCAGCAAGCACAGTTCCTGCGAGACCAAGTATGCCTGTCGCACCTGCATACTTAAGGAAATCACGTCTACTTACTGACGAGAAGTTCGTGCGCTCACTTGTCTCTGTGTTTTTGGATTCCATACTGATTCCTTTCACTTAACCCAACTTTTCTGTCCGCCTAAATGCGCACGTGCGCTATACTACGCTGACCTATTCTGCCAGCGATGGGACACATGTTTTGATTGTCGCTCCCGTTTCGTCTTGTGCCTCTACAACACAGACGTCAATGCCATATGCAGCTTCAAGATTCTTTTGAGTTACAACATCTTCAACGGCTCCTGATTTCACTTCTTTTTCACAAGAAAGTAATACAGCTTTTGTTCCCACCAAAAAGGCATGATCAGGATTATGCGTTGTCATAATGATGCCGCGTCCGTCTTCTGCCAGTGCTTTTATACGGCGCAATACATGTACCTGATTACCAAAGTCAAGCGCCGCAGTTGGCTCATCCAAAATAAGCAAAGACGTATCTTGCATAAGAGCACGGGCGATAAGCACCATCTGTGCCTCACCACCCGATAACTCGGTGTATATACGATCACGCAAATGCATAATCTCAAGCTCTTTAAGCACACGATCAGCCATTTTATAATCAGCTTTTGTGGGAGAAGCAAACACACCAAGGTGAGGAGCCCTGCCTGTCAACACTACATCGAGTACAGAAAATGAAAACGGAGGAATATGCGTCTGAGGAACATATGCCAAAAGCTTTGCCTGTTCACGACGGTTTAATTCCGCTCGATTATGGCCACCAACCTCAACACGGCCTCCTATGAGCGGTAAAAACCCAAGAAGTGCCTTAAACAATGTGGTCTTTCCTACGCCATTTGGTCCAAGAAGACAGGTAATATCACCTGCAGAAACATCCAAATTAACATCTTTAAGTATGAGCCTACCACTGTAGCCACACGCAATATTAGTCGCTTGAAGTAAAACGTTCTTCTCGCTCATGAACGCTACCCCCTTTGCGTGCGAAGCAGAATAGCAAAGAAGAATGGAGCGCCAATGATTGAAGTCAGAATACCCAGAGGAATTTCTGACGCCAAAAGTGTTCGACAAGCCATGTCAACCAAAATCATGAACGATGCGCCAACCACCAGCGACATAGGCAATACCACGCGGTTATCAGGACCAAACAAAAAACGCACAAGGTGTGGAATGATAAGACCCACCCATCCAATTACACCTGCAATAGATACAACCGCTGAAGTTAGAAGCGTGGCGCAAAATATATAGATACCACGCATTAGACTGACATTGATTCCAAGAGACTCTGCCTCTGCATCTCCAAAAGAAAGAATATTAAGTCTCCAACGCAATACTAAAATTGGAATGATACCCACAATAAAAGGAATCATGTAAATTGCAAGGTCTCCCCAGGTAACTTTTGCAATACTACCCATTAGCCAATAGGTAATTTCTGGCAACTTGGATAGAGGGTCAGCGGTGTATTTAATGACAGACACAAAGGCCTGAAAGAGCGTCCCTACAATAAGGCCACAAAGGACAAGTAGCAGTGTTTGATTTGACCCTCGACCAATCCGTCGTGCGCTGAAATAAGTTAGCATAACAGCAATAAAGCCCATAGCAAATGCACACAACTGCACCACTCTATTTGAACCGTTAAATAGAAGTGCCAGTGCTGCTCCAAAAGAAGCGCCCGCACTTGCGCCTAGAATATCAGGAGAAACCATAGGGTTTTTGAAAAGTCCCTGATAAGACGCTCCAGAAATAGAAAGAGCAGACCCTATCAAAAGAGCGGCAATTACACGAGGAAGTCTGATATCAATTACAACGTTTGTAGTAGCCTGAGACCATGAGCCCGCAGTTCCAAAAAAGTGATGTGAAAAAATTCCTGCTACATCTGCTGGCGTAATACTCATGCGTCCAACCGATAAGCCTAAAATAAACAGAGCACACAAAATTGCTATGCATACAATGCTCGAAATAACATTTCGAGCATGATAAACTTCATAGCCACGCTTCTGATGCACATCATCTGTGGCAGTCATGAGCTAGCTCCTATTTGCCGTACCTATCCTCTTGGCCATAACGCTTAGCCTTATTGTTATTTTATCCTAAACAAACAAAAAGTGTTGGAGACCTTAAAAAGAGTTAGTATTTTCATAACAGCATGTAATGATGCATTGGAATGGAGAGAGAATGGGAAACTTCCTGCTCGAAGAAACTGCAGCCAAGGTAAAAGATATACTTGGCGATAAAATCAACGACCTTTCCATTGAACGCG
>JAIJTS010000016.1 GCA_022732885.1 Atopobium sp.
GCTATCTGCATTTTCTGGTGTTAATGAATCGTTAAGTGCTCCAGAGGTAAAACCTGCTTCGTCTATAGAATGACAAAGGATTACGTCTGTTACCGTTACTTCAATTGTGCCAACCCATGGTAGATCAGCCCCAAAAGGAGTCTCAGCTGGATTACCTTCTTCTTGATCAAGTCCAGTTAGTTGTACAACATCGCCAATTTTATAAGTTTCCGAGGCTTCGTTTTGTTTTTGCATAACTTGTTGCGCAAAGAGTTCTTGCTGAGCCTGTTTTTGGGCAAGACTATAAAAATAAAGTAGACCTGCAATGGTGACACAAGCAATCAATAAGGCCAAAGCACAAGCTCCTTTTGGGAGCTTGTGCATTTTCAAGTTAAGGTCTTTAAAATCATGAGATAACATTGCTAGTCCTAATTAACTTCGGTAAATCCGCCACGTGAGTCGGGGCTCCATGCTCCACTTACAACGCCGTTTCCGTCATTGCCCCAAGCTGTCATTCTTGCATAGCGCATACCAGCTTCATAAACATAGTTGTGAATATTAAAGTGACCTGTGTGACTAATGGTAGCGTGGTCATTTCTTGTTTTATTTACGTATCCGCTCCACAGACTATAGGAACCGTCAATGTAAAAACGAACGCTACTAGGATCAATTCGATCAACTCTAATATAACTCATTGAGTTAGTATCTTTTGTGCGACCTGGTGTTCCTTGAGTGTTGCTGCCGGAAAAGCGGTATTTGTAATTTGTGTCATTGTAATCATTGCTGTTAGCATAAGCAACATTCTGGACTGCTAAAATACAAAGAAAAATAGACAAGACTGTAAATAGCTTTAAAACCTTTGGGCGATTCATAAACGCCTCCTTAGTTTTTAAGTTTGGTTAACCCCCATGATTAGACCTTAACTTGTCATCATCATAAGTCTTGAAATGCAATACAAATTATTGATTCTGTGAACGGTATATTTTTATCGGTTAAAGTAATTTTGTTATTTTTGAAATTTGTTTAATAAAACTAAATTTATATGTATGTACAGATGATTGATGTTGATGTATTTAATTAAATATGAATTAACTCGTATTATTGAATTAAGCATCTATGTTGAATGATGGCGTTTGAAGTCAGGGTTACAGGTGCACCTAAAGTGGACATGTTATTTGGCGACAAAGAAATAAAAATATCAATCGTTTTGTATCCTAGACAGCTATGCGCTCTTTCCATTCTGTAGCAATTACATCAATTATGTGTGACTTACTTCTTTATAGACCCCTTACACCCACGTAACTGCCTGGCAGCAGCGCTTAAGTGCATCAATGTAGAGCTCACCAAAGGGCGAGAGGCTCTTCTCGTCATGGGTGACGTAGCCAACTTCCATGTAATCATCAACAGCTAGAGGAACTGCAACAATGTTTGGTCCGTTGAGCTCCTCGTTAATAAGGCCGGTGCTGATGGTATAGCCGTTCAAGCCAATAATCAGGTTGAAGATAGTGGCGCGGTCTCGGACCATGATGTCCTTATCGCGATCAAGCGTTGCCAGAAGCTCCTCGGAGAAATAGAACGCGTTGTGTTCACCCTGCTCGTAAGAAAGGCGAGGGTAGGGGGCAAGATCGTTGAGTGTTACCGACGGGCGCTTTGCCAGCGGGTTATCTTTTCCCACAAAGACGCTTGGCTTGCACTTAAACAATGGCGAGAAAACCAAGCCCTGGTCCTGCAGCGTTTTTCTAATAACGCGCTCGTTGAACGAGTTGAGGTAGAGAACGCCTACTTCACTTCTTAGCTTTGAGACGTCTTCAATAATCTCGTACGTTTGCGTCTCTCTGATACGGAAGTCGTACTTTGAGCCGCCGTGCTCTTTAATCAGGTTGACAAAGGCCTCAACGGCAAAGGAATAGTGCTGGCAAGAAACGCAGAAGCGCTGCTTAGTGGGAGCGGTGCCCAGATAGCGCTCTTCAATAAGGTCAGTCTGCATGATAACTTGCCTGGCGTAACTCAAAAACTCCTCGCCATCCGCTGTAGGCTCAACACCCTTGCTGGTCCTATTAAAAAGGGAGATTCCCAGTTCGGCTTCAAGCTCTTTGACTGCGCTACTTAAGGTGGGCTGCGAGATAAAAAGCTGTTTAGCCGCAGCGTTAATAGTGCCCGCCTTAGCAATAGCAAGAACGTATTTGAGTTGAGTCAGAGTCATAAGTCAGGTTTCTACGCAGAGGGTTTTCTGGCCTTATTTAACGCCATACTGCTGGTAGTAGGCATCAATAGCGCTCTTCAAGGTGTCGTCGATAATGACTTTGCCGTCAACCTCTTTGTTGTAGAGGGCCTCGGTAACCTCATCCATGGAGACAATGGCTGCGGTTGGCATGCCCCAGCGCTCGGAGACTTCCTGAAGAGCTGCAACTTTTCCGCCCTTGCCAACCTCCATGCGATTGAGCGAGACAATAAGGCCAACTACCTGGATGTTTGCAATAGAGGTAATCAGAGGATAGGTCTCTTCAATAGACTTGCCAGAAGTGGTGACGTCTTCAACCATGACCACTCTCTGTCCGTCTTTGAGCTCTGCTCCTAAAAGCATGCCCGCATCAGCGCCGTGATCCTTTGCTTCTTTTCTGTTGGAGCAGTACTGAACCTGTTTGCCATAGAGCTCATTGATTCCCATTGCAGTGATTACGGAAAGGGGAATGCCCTTGTAAGCAGGGCCAAAAACCACGTCAAAATCCAGGCCAAAGTTGTCGTGAATGGCGCGAGCGTAATAAAGACCCAGCTTATGGAGTTGCTCGCCAGTGACATAGGCGCCGGCGTTCATGAAGAAAGGAGATTTGCGACCACTCTTGAGCGTAAAATCGCCAAATGTAAGTACGTTGCTCTGGACCATAAACTCAATAAACTCGCGCTTGTAGTCTTCCATGGTTTCTCCTTTAGCAGGCCTTTTAAGGTGGCGGCGATTTGCAGGCACGTTCCACTGCACTAGTTTAGCCGAATTGCAGATATGTGTTTTAGGGCGCGCTGTTTTATGGCGCGTTGCCCTGGCTGTGTGAGATTAACGTAAATACCGCCAGATATATAAAAGTGAGCGTTTGCCATGTGGTTATGCGGTATTCTAAATAGATGTTTGTTCATCTCGCAGGATAGACCTGCAGAGCGCAGGAAAAACCTGCAGAGTGAGTTACAAGGAGGGCATGCCCGTGGAGCGCATCACGATTTCTGCATTGTACGCAGATGCAGAGCAACTTGGTGGCCAAAAAGTTACCGTGGCCGGCTGGGTACGTTCAGTAAGGGATATGAAGAATTTTGGCTTTGTCACACTTAATGACGGTAGCTGCTTCAAAGACCTACAGGTTGTAATGAATCGTGAGAACCTTGGCAATTACGAGGAGGTTGCTTCCTGTGGCGTTGGCGCTGCTCTGATTATTGAGGGCGTCCTTGAGCTTACTCCTGATCGCCCACAGCCTATTGAGCTGCAGGCACAGACCATTGTGATTGAGGGAGCTTCCAGCCCTGAGTATCCAATGCAGAAGAAGCGTCAGTCTCTTGAGTATCTTCGTACGCAGCAGCACCTTCGTCCTCGCACCAACATGTTCCGTGCGGTCTTTCGCATCCGTTCTGTGGCAGCTTTTGCTATCCATCAGTTCTTCCAGAATCGCGGCTTTGTCTACGTGAACACCCCAATCATCACCGCATCTGATGCTGAGGGTGCAGGCGAGATGTTCCGTGTTACCACACTTGATTTAAACAACGTTCCACGTACCGAGAAGGGCGATGTTGACTTTTCAAAGGACTTCTTTGGTCAGTCTTCTCACCTTACTGTTTCTGGTCAGCTTCAGGCAGAGAACTTTGCTATGGCCTTTGGTGACGTATACACCTTTGGTCCAACGTTTCGCGCAGAAAACTCCAATACACGTCGCCACGCTGCAGAGTTTTGGATGATTGAACCAGAGATGGCTTTCTGTGACCTTGCACAGGATATGGATGTTGCAGAAGAGATGCTTCGTTACGTTATTGCATACGTGCTTGAGCATTGTCCAGATGAGCTTGAGATGCTCAATAAGTTTGTGGATAAGGGCCTGCTTGAGCGCCTGAACCATGTTGCAACTTCTCAGTTCTCTCGCGTTTCTTACACCGAGGCTATTGAGATTTTGCAGGAGGCAGTAAAGGCTGGTCAGAAGTTTGAATACCCTGTTGAGTGGGGTATTGACCTTCAGACTGAGCACGAGCGTTACCTTACCGAGCAGCATTTTGGAAAGCCAATCTTTGTTACTGATTACCCAGCAGAAATTAAGGCCTTCTATATGCGCCTTAACGATGACGGCAAGACTGTTGCCGCAGCTGACTGCCTTGTTCCAGGCATTGGTGAGATTATTGGTGGCTCACAGCGAGAAGACCGTCTTGAGCTTCTGGAGAAGCGCATTGTTGAGCTTGGCATGAACCCCGACGATTACAAGTATTACTTGGATCTTCGTCGTTACGGCTCTTGCACACACTCTGGCTTTGGTCTTGGCTTTGAGCGCCTTGTTATGTACCTTACCGGCGTAGATAACATCCGCGATGTTATTCCTCATCCTCGTACCGTTGGTAATGCTGACTTTTAAGCTTGCAGGTAAAAGGTGGCATAAGAGAGCGTAGCTAACATGTTTATCTTGCTACTATAGGTATCTAGCTTTATCGCTTAGATTTTGTGTGCAGAGAATGCATAACCGTAATGCAAAAACTGCATGGCAGAGATGCTAGATAAAAAGTTTTTCTCGCCATATACCGATATATGAGCCCGTTGGCAGTAAAAAATAGGACGTTCGAGCAAAATTGCGTGGACGTCCTATTACGCTTTTAGAAGCAATTTTCTGCAGATTACCAGCGGAGGAAAACATGATAAAGACTTTGGTTCTTGTGCGACATGGTGTATCCGAACACAGTTCTGAAGACATGAGACGAGAGCTTACACCTGCTGGACAAAGGGCTCTTTCAGCTCATTATCCTTGTATTTTTGGTTTGTTAGGATCAGAGAGTGAAGAGGCTGAAATTTGGACAAGCCCTGCTTTTCGTGCACTTGAGACTGCTGAGATTGTGGCAGAGGCATTGGATGCAGAAGGTCTAGAGATTCATGACTCTCTTTACAATCAAGATCTTCCTACGCTACAGACAGAGCTTGAGCATGATGATGCTGAGACGCTGATTCTTGTTGGTCATGCTCCATTTTTGGGCTATATTGCAAAGGCGCTTCTGGGATATGAACTTCCTCTGACAAAGGGAGCTGTATGTGCAATTGATGTACGCGGCTCGCTTGGCCATCAGCATGAGTGCGTCTGGAAGCAACTTGGAGATGTTCGTGAGCCTCACGGTAAGCTTCTCTGGCTGGTGAGCGGTCCTTCCACCCAGCCGTGGGAGACGCTTGATGCTCTAGATAAGGCATGCGCTCAAGCAGCAAGCAATTTGGAAGATGCGTATGCAGAGTTTCGCGCTCATCCAGAAGACCCAGCGGTAATTGCAGCATTTAGGTTTGCCCTTAGAGGAACTCAGCTGCTTACCAAGTTTTTCTCGCCCCTTTTGAACGAAAAGTCCGTTGAGGTGACTGAGCCTGTTTATAGGTTGATACTTGGTGCAACTACGCGCCTTCGTGAAATTGATGGTTTTTCTGACACCGTTACAGATTTGATACAGTCTGGAGTGCTTTCTCAAAACTCTAAGCTGCTCTGCGCCGTCCAATCAGCTCGCAAAGATGAGTGCGTAAGAGTTAGCGAGATTTTGCGCAAGAAGGCAGTTCGTCGTAGTTTGCGCTCTGCTCTGGATGAGCTTTTTGAGCCTGTTTGGTCAGATGCTATTTTGCAGAACGGTCTTTTGTTTGAAGATATCAGCAGTCGCTTTGATTGCATGCTTGAAACTATTGATACCCGTCTGTTTGGCTTGGATATGACCAGCTTTTCTGAGGTACATCGTGTAAGGCGAGAAGTTCGTGAGGTTGAGCACATTTTGTTCCACCTTGGTGACATGCTGGGTAAAAAATGTGCAAATTATACTCAGATTATGCATGATATTGATCTGGAGCTTAGCGCTGCTTGCACAGCTCAGCGTAATATTTCTTTAGTTGAAGAGTGGAAAGGTTCTCTAAATTTTAGAGATGTTACTTCAGACCTCACAATTGTTTCAGAACATGAAAAAGTTTTAATAGAATGTGTCATTAAGGGTAGGGAGACTAGTATCCTTAAGTAATCACATAGTCCACGTTTGGAGCGCATTGATGTTTGCGCGGCGTGGATAATGATTATGAGGGAGGATGCTATGTCTGAGAGCATCGAGACTTGCTGTGTACAAGGCGGTTATCAGCCTGGTTGTGGTGAGCCTAGGCAAGTGCCTATCATTCAATCAACCACGTTCAAATATGACGAGTCGATGCAGCTTGGAGAGTTGTTCGACCTCAAAGCTGCTGGCTATTTCTATTCTCGCGTTCAAAATCCAACGCTGGATAACGTAGCCTCAAAGATTTGTGCTCTTGAAGGTGGAGCTGCTGCTATGCTGACGTCTTCTGGTCAAGCAGCAAACTTCTTTGCCGTCTTTAATATTGCTGAGGCTGGAGATCACTTTATTGCGCTTTCCACTATTTATGGCGGCACCTTTAACCTGTTTGCTATCACCCTTAAGAAGATGGGTGTGGAGTGCACGTTTATCTCGCCAGATGCAACTGACGAGGAGATTAACGCGGCATTCAGGCCAAATACCAAGTGTATCTTTGGTGAGACCGTTGCTAATCCTGCGCTGGTTGTCCTTGATATTGAGCGCTGGGCAAAGGCTGCTCATGACCACGGCGTGCCTCTGATTATTGATAATACGTTTGCTACACCTGTGAACTGCCGTCCTCTTGAGTGGGGAGCAGATATTGTGACTCATTCCACTACTAAGTACATGGACGGTCACGGCGCTGCTGTTGGCGGTGCTATTGTTGATGGCGGCAATTTTGACTGGGCTGCTCATGCGGATAAGTTCCCAGGTCTGACTCAGCCTGATCCTTCGTACCATAACCTTGTCTATGCAGATACGTTTGGTAAGGGTGGCGCATTTATTACTAAGGCTACTGTCCAGCTTATGCGTGACTTTGGTTCCATTCAGTCGCCCCAGAGCGCGTTTTATCTCAACCTTGGTCTTGAGTCTCTGCACGTTCGTATGGCTCAGCATTGCAAGAATGGTCAGGCAGTTGCCGAGGCACTTGCAAACAGCCCTAAGGTTACACACGTAAGCTACCCAGGTCTTCCAGGTGATAAGTACTATGAGCTTGCTCAGAAGTACCTTCCAAACGGTTCTTGTGGCGTAGTTGCTGTAGAAGTTGCTGGCGGTCGCGAGGCTGCCGAGAAGTTCTTGGGCAACCTTAAGGTCTTCTCCATTGCAACACACGTTGCAGATGCTCGTTCTTGTTGTTTGCACCCAGCTTCTTCAACACATCGTCAGCTTACAGACGAGGAGCTTGTAGCGGCAGGTATTACCCCAGGTACCGTACGTTTGAGCTGCGGCATTGAGGGAACCGAGGACCTTGTTAATGACGTCAAGCAGGCACTTGCTGCACTGTAGTTAGACGCTCTATAACGGTTCATTCGTATGGCGAGAAGATCTTGGTATTAGAAGATCTTCTCGCCATGTTTTTGTGAAAAGTACGTTGTTGTGCGGGGTGTGTCCGCCGTGAGGTCAGTGAAACGTAGCAGCTTGCGTTATTGAGCTCGGGAGATGGACTCAAGATCGAGGTGATCTTCTGGGCTGGAGAGCTCAGATGCTACAAGTTCTGCATCTGTGATCTCGGAGTCTTCTTGTGTGTCAGATGCATCATCTGTGCCATCTTTGTCTATGCCTTTGAAATGCTTGCGATAGATGTGGATGAGGAAGCCAACAGAAAGCAGAGCCGAGAGAATGTTGGACACAACCGAGACGTACCAGAGCGCACCCAAGCCCAATGGCCTTAGTACCATAAGAGAGCTGATGGGGAAGATAAGCGCCATGAAGACGCTCAAGAGATTTGAGATCTTTGTCTGCTTTAGCGCAATAGCCAAGCTCTCGGTGCACATGGTAATCCAGCTGAAAATGAAGATAAATGCGTGGATACGCAGGGCTGGAATGGCCATATTGAGCAGCTCTTGCGTTCCTTCTGGCAGGTAGAGTTTGACTAAGAACTCTGAGAAGAAAAATGAAACGCAAAAGGCAAAGATGCCAATAATGACGCCTGTGGAGAAGATGTACTTCTCGAGAGCAAGTACTCGATCTTTTTTCTTTGCGCCCCAGTTATAACCAATAGCTGGCTGCATGGCGTCTGCCTGACCATAAATGAGCGGCTGGATAAGACCGCCAGAATAGAGCAGCACTCCATAAGATGCAATGGCAATATCTCCACCAAGGCTCAGCAGAGCAGTGTTCATAAGCAGGGAATAGATTCTGCTTGAGATGTTTTGCATAAAGATAGGAAAGCCATTTACAAAAATCTCTTTAATGTGTGTCCAATTAAAGTGTGGTTTCACAAACTTAAGAATTTGTTTGTTGCCAATAAAAGGCCAGACACCATAAAGGGACGAGAAAGTAATAGAAATACAATATCCCAGAGCCGCGTACTCAACAGAGAGCCCTAAAACGCCTAAAAAGTAATATTCAAAAACGGTTCCCAGAATTGCGGAAATAAAGGCAATGCTGGTAGAGCGCCTAATTTTTCCGCAGATTTTGAGGAAATTATCAACAGCATAAGAGATGCACATAACCGGCAAGAAAAGGGTCCATACACGCAGGTAGATAGTTCCTTGCTCGGCAATTTTTCCCTGAGCTCCCATCAACGCTAGAACGTTTGGCGCACAAAAGAAAAAGAAAATTCCGCTGATAACGCCAGTAGTAATGAGCAAGATAAAGGCAATGGTAAAGATGTTATTAGCTGTTTGGTGGTTTTTCTTGCCATGTTCAACGGCAATGACCGCAGAGGCACCAACGCCAATAAGGTCGGCAACGGCAAAGCAGAGAATAACCAGTGGAATGGCAATAGTTACCGCGCCAAAAGACTCCTGACCCAGATAGCGTCCAACAAGGATTCCATCTGCAGTGTCGTAGAGCATTGAAGCAAGCATGGCAATAGCGCCTGGAATTGCTGCTCGTAAAAATAATTTAAATGGTGGTGTTTCCGCAAAAAGCTTATTCGATTCCATAGTTCTCCTCGATTAGTGGTGGGACATGTCAGACAAGCTCGTGGTGTGGACATGTAACACGCTCACGAGAAGATTAAAAAAGCATCGAACAAGCCTCCTTACATACATGCAGGTACACGGACAGGTGCAAATACTAACACAGCAAAGTAGCTAATGCTATGATTTATTTGAACATTTTTGACAAGTGTGAGGATTTGAGTGTCAACAGAACCGAAAAAAGACATTAGCGCTGAACTTTCTGAGCTGACTGGAAGTTTAGGTGTAGAAGAGTTCTCTAAAAAGGTTGCTGAGGCATCGTCTGAGCTGGCAGAAAACGTTTCTGAAGTAGCAGAACGTGCCGAGAAGATCCTTGTAGTAGACGAGGATGAACCATTGGACCGCCCTGCTTCTGATCGAGTTAAGGCCACTGTTCCTAGAACTCCTACTCAACACATCTTACGTATTGTCTCAATTGTTTTGATTGTCTTGGGTGTAGCAGATGTTTTGACTACGTCTGCATCTCTTTTTGCAACTGTTATGGGCTTACAACCAGCTATTCCTTTGGAACAGCTTGAATTTAGCGGCGTGTATTTTACGTTTAGCAATAATGTTCTTTTGGGCTATGTGTTTGTATTGCTTATTGGCGTGCTGCAGGTTGTAACCTCGGTACTTGGATTACGTGCAGCCAAGGACTCATCAAAAGTTGAACCCTACAGATTTCTTTGCTATCTGATTGGTTTGATTATTCTGGTAGGAATTTTATGGGCTTGGGGTAGAGGAGACTTGATTATCCTGGATCCATTCATCCAGCTCAATACCATTGTATACGTGGTAATTTGCTCTAATCTTGCGGATAAAGTAAAGAAAGAGCATGATCAAGGCGTTGTGGGAACTACCTATTGGCGCTCTCGTCACCAGCGAGTTCTTCACTTGTTTGCGCTGGTATCTATTACGTTTAGTGGCATTGCTCTTTTTCTGGTTCTCATTTTGCTTGGATTGCATGATTTTTCTAGGGTTGTGAATCTGCCCGCCCTGACAATCGTTAATCAATTTCTTGCACAACAGGGAATCCTCACCATTTTCTTGGTGACGCTAGGTGCGGCATTTTCTCTTATTGCAGGTCTTTTAGCTCTAAAGGGCTCAAACGATGCCCGATTTATTAGACCGTATATTCTTGCTGTTACCGTTATTGTTCTGTTTGACGTAGCAAGAATTATCTTTACGGCACTAACGCAGGGCATTCCTGCCGTAACCAGTCAGGATATCTTTGAGCTTGTTTACAACGCCTCCGGATTGTATTTGGCTATTCGTATTGAGGCAGGGCTTCCCAATAGCTATGGTTTGCGCTTGTGGAAGAAGATTCGCTCAAGGTCCTAGCATCAAAAGTAACTCCATGTAAAAAGCCTCTACATCCTTTTGGATGCAGAGGCTTTATGCTTACAGTTCTGCGCTTGTAGCTTTACAGGTCAAGCTGCATCAGACGAGCAATGCTGACAATGTAAATCTTGAGGGCGCGCTTGAGCCACTCTTCAGAGATTCCCTCATCAGGGCCGTGCTCCATACCAACCCACTCAGGCAGGTCTTTTGCAGCCTTGCTGTCATAAGGACCAAAGGCAACTGCGCGCTTAAAATGACGTGCATAGGTGCCGCCGCCAATAACAAATGCCTGCTCATCGCTGCCGGTGTACTCATGGAACGTATCAAGAAGGGTAGTAATTTCAGGGGAGCTTGGATCAATGTAGAAAGGCACGGCATCGGAGAGAACCTCAAAGGTGCAGCCGTGATCTTCGCCAAGCTCAGTCATGCGCTTAGTGATAGCCTCGCCAGTGGTGGAAGTAGGATAGCGAGAGTCAATGGTCTGTACGTAGACATCGCCCTTGGTACGGATAGTACCAGAGATGCAGGTCAGAGGACCAAACTTGTCGTCAGCACTCTGGATGCCAGTGCCAGTACCATCAGTGGTTGAGCAAAGCTGCTGTGAGAAGGTCAAGAAGCCGCGCTCTTCTTCTCCACAGAGGTTGTTGTCAAGCAGGTAGGTTACAAGTAGGCCAATTGCGTTGACAGTTCCCTCAGGCATGGAAGCGTGTCCACCCTTACCTGTTGCGTTAATGCGTGCAAGTTTGGTGCCATCACCCTCAACGCCTGCGTCTTCAACCTTGATGGAATCAGTATCAGCCAAGGTAGATGCATCAGCGCGAACAAGTGCGCTTGCAAGACCTGGAATTGCGTTAGGTACGGTGCCGCCATCAAGCTCAACGATCTTCTTGCTGTGCGCACCTGCAATCTTTGAAGACGTGAACTGTGCGTGATACACGCCCTTCTCGCCGCAGATAAGAGGGAACTCAGCATCTGGGGTGAAGCAGAAGGTTGGCTCTGGATATTTGGAGAGGTAGTAAGGGACGTCACCCATGCCAGTTTCCTCGTTGTTGCCAACAATGGCGCGCAGGGTGTAAGGGAGTTTCTTTCCGGTCTTTTTAACCTGCTCAACAAAGTAGTGAGCTGCCCAGAGCGAGAGGGCCAGAGGACCCTTATCGTCAAGAACACCACGGCCCAGGATGAAGCCCTCACGACGGGTAACGTCAAGTGGGTCTACCGTCCAACCTTTGCCCAGAGGGACAATGTCGGAGTGAGCAATGGTAGCAAGGTACTTCTCGGACTCACCAGGAAGGTCTCCAAAGCCCAGATAACCGTCTACATTTGTAGTCTCAAGGCCTAGGCGCTTTGCAATTTCAAGACCGCGGCAAAGTGCCTCATAAGACTTTGGGCCCCAAGGCTTGCCAGGCTCTGCTAGAGACAGATCCTCAACGGACTCTACCTGCACAAGGTAGCGGATATCCTCAATAATCTCTTCCCAGTGCTCGTTAACAAACGCCTCAGCGCTTGCTTTGAGTTCTGCATCAGTCATGAAAAACTCCTCTAATTTAAACGTTTGACCTTGAAACATATGGAGAACGGCGGTTTTAGCGGTGTCTTACGTATGAAATAGTCAAGGTCGGGAACAAGGTACTAGTTACACTATACTTAATACCCCTTCTCAAAGGAGTTAACTATGAAGAAAAAAACTTTTATTGGAAACGCATCATTTCTTGGCGTTTTAACGGTTCTTGGAATTGTTTTGATGGTACTTCGTCAAACGCTGCCTCAAGACCCTTCCACACCGCTGTTCTATTCCTATTTTGTTGCGCCAATCATGATGTATTTTGGCATCGCTGGTCTGGTAGGCCTACTCATTGCACGCAATACTGGTTTTTCTGTGACTAAGACAGCGGCAGTTGTGCTGCGTACTTTTGCAGCAATCCTCTTTGTACTGCCATTCTTTTTCTTCCTGATTGTGGTGCTTCCTTGGACTCTTCTTAGAGGTCTTTTTGCCCTCTTGATGGTTGTTATGCTCTATGCGCCATGGTTTTGGGTGCTCTTTGGCCTGTTCTATGGCTTGAGCTGGGCTCAGCAGAAAGTTATTGAAGACGTTAGCGCTGATCCATTTGCAGAGGATGCGTTGGCTCAGAAAGCTGCTGGTGAGAAAACCGATGTAGCTGGCACAGATACGGCTAACGAGGACACAGTAAACTAACACTACAGCCCAGCGCTCTCTGCGGCCCTACTAGAAAGAAGCAACTAGTGCTTGAGCTCAAAGGTATTTCAAAACGTTATAACACTGGTGGATTTGAACAGACTGCAATGGATCATATTTCCGTTGCCTTTAGAGATAATGAGTTTGTAGCAATTCTTGGCCCTTCGGGCTCAGGAAAAACTACTATGCTCAACGTAATTGGTGGTCTTGACCGTTTTGACTCGGGAGACTTACTGATAGACGGCATTTCTACCAAGAAGTTCAAAGAAAAAGACTGGGATACTTATAGAAATAACCGCATTGGTTTTGTATTTCAGAGCTATAACCTTATTCCTCACCAAAGTGTTGTAAGTAATGTTGAGCTTGCGTTGACACTTTCTGGCGTTTCTAAGGCAGAGCGTCATGAACGCGCTCTTGAAGCCCTTGATAAGGTTGGTCTTAAAGCGCACGCAAACAAGCGTCCAAATCAGCTTTCTGGTGGACAGATGCAGCGTGTGGCCATTGCTCGAGCCTTGGTAAATGATCCAGAGATTCTATTGGCAGATGAGCCAACAGGCGCTCTTGATTCTTCAACATCTGTTCAAGTCATGGATTTGCTCAAAGAGGTAGCCAAGGACCGTCTGGTTATTATGGTTACCCACAACCCAGAGCTTGCTCATCAATATGCAACACGCATTGTCGAGCTGGCAGATGGTCAGGTAACTGCTGACTCAGATTCATTCGATGTTTTAAGTGTTGCACATCGTGAAGCAAAGCCTTCTCGCAAAACATCAATGTCATTTTTGACTGCACTGGGTCTCTCGTTCAATAACCTTATGACCAAAAAGGGCCGTACGCTTATGACGGCGTTTGCGGGTTCTATTGGCATCATTGGTATTGCGGCAATTTTGGCGCTTGCAAATGGCGCAAATGAGTACATTAAGAAAGTTGAGGAGGATACGCTTTCAATGTATCCACTTACCATCTCTGAACAGGCCGTTAATATTTCTTCCTTTATTTCTGGAAGTGGAAGTAGTTCTGACTCGGCTGATTCTCAAAGTCAAGATGTTCAGAGTGAAATGACGCAGAATCAGAAAAACGCGGAAGCTGCAAAGATAGAAAATCAGCCTGCAGAAGGCGCTATCCCTACAAATAATAGATTGGGAATGCAAGCAGCAAGTATTGGTTCTAATGATCTGACCAGTCTGAAGGCATTTCTTGACAAGAATGGCGGAGGAATTAACTCGTACGCAAGTGCTATTACGTATGGCTATGCTGTAAGCCCTTTTATTTATCTGCCTGCAGGTGCTGATTCCAGCTCTTCTGATCCTGTCCAGGTGCAGCCAGACGTTACCTTCTCAAAGGTAACTCCTAAGATTCCGTCGTATAGTCCGCTTGCATCTTTTGCTAGTACGAGGCTTTTTGATGAACTTCCTGGAAATCCTTCTATTTACGAGGATCGTTATACAGTACGTGCGGGCAGATGGCCAACTGCTTGGAATGAAGCTGTTTTAGTATTGCGTCCAAACGGAACTATGGATGACTTCTTGGAGTACACGCTTGGTTTGCGTGACTACGCTGGTTTGCGTTCTGCAGTTGACAAAATTGCAAATGGTGAATCAGGCACTCTTGAAGAACCAAACAATACATACACCTATGAGCAGCTTATGTCTCCAACATTTAAGCTGGTTATGCCCAATCAGCGCTATGTATGGGATGGCAGCCTTGGCGTCTGGACAGATAAGTCTGACGATCAGACATACATGAATAACCTCATTTCTAATGCTCCTGAACTGCATATTGTTGGTGTTGTCCAGGCAAAAGATCCAACCACTTCTGGCGCTTTGACCGAGGGCATCTACTACACACCTCAACTGACGCAGAAGATGATTTCTGATGCAGCAGCTTCTCCTATTGTTCAAGATCAGATGAATCGACCAGACGTTGACGTCTTTACTGGTAAGACCTTTGAGGACGAGAAGAACGGTCAAACTTCTGAGGGACTTTCTATTAGTTCGCTGATTTCTATTGATTCAAGTGCACTTTCTTCGGCGTTCAACTTTAATCCACAGGCGCTGAACTTCTCGTCAATTAATTTATCTGGTTTGGATATGTCCTCACTAGATCTTTCCGACGTTCAGTTACCTGCTTTTGACCCTTCACAGCTTAATCTGTCTGATAGCAATATTTTGTCTTCTGTTACCTCTTCACTTGATCCAGCTACATTAGCGGCAGCTTTCCCAGAGCTTTCTGCAGCAGATGTTCAGCAGATTCTTTCTGGTATTACCGTTAACTTTAAACCAGGTGGGCAAGCTGCTATTTCTTCGCTTATGGGCAATATTGCACTTGGGTGGAATTCTTGGAGTGCGGCTAACCCCGGCAAGACTATGGCTGACTACCTTGCAACAGATCAGGTGCGTACGCAGATAGCAACTACAGTTTCTTCTGCAATTGATACCGATGACCTGCAGCACCAGCTGGTTACCGCTTTGGCTCATAAGCTGGGAACCAACCCTGATCTTCCAAGCGTTCAGGCCGAAGTTGCTCAGAGGCTTATGAGTGCTTATCAATCACAAATAGCAAGTGCGCTTTCGGCGGCAATTACGCGTGCTATGAGCACTTACGTGCGATCTGCGCTAACCAGTGTAATGACACAGGTTGCTTCTAAGATGCAAGGTCAGATTGCAGGTGCTCTGGGCACTGCAATGCAAGGTGTCTTAGCAAATATGTCTCATGCAATGCAGGTAGACCCTTCAATTTTAGCAAGCGCTTTTAAGCTTAACGCCGACCCGTCTCAGCTTGCTGCCATTGCAGCATCGATGATGCGCGCTACACCTGCCACCTATGAATCAAATCTTACTAAGATGGGGTACGCAGACCTCAATAAGCCTACGTCAATCAACATTTATCCTAAAGACTTTGCAAGCAAAGAAAAAATTGTTGAAATTCTTAATAAATACAATGCGGATGCAAAGGCAGCTGGTGAGGAGTCTAAGGTTGTTACCTATACCGACCTTGTTGGCGCATTGATGAGTTCTGTCACGCTGATTGTTGACATGATTTCGGCAATGCTGATTGCGTTTGTTTCTATCTCGCTTGTTGTTTCAAGCATAATGATTGGCATCATTACGTTCATTTCGGTGCTTGAACGTAAAAAGGAGATTGGTATTCTGCGCTCCATTGGTGCTTCCAGGCGAGACATTGCCAACGTTTTTAATGCTGAGACGTTTATCGAAGGCCTCATCTCTGGCGTTATGGGCATAGGCATTACACAGCTGCTCATTTTGCCCGCAAATGCTGTGATCAAAGCCATGTTTAATGTAGATAATTTAGTGATTTTACCGCTCAATGGCGCACTTATTTTGATTCTGATTAGCGTTGTCCTGACACTCCTTGCAGGCCTTATTCCTGCAGGTAGAGCAGCTAAGTCCGATCCAGTTCAGGCACTGAGGAGCGAGTAGCTCTCTGCCTGAGTGCGCCGTCTGGCGAGAAGATCGTCTAGCTACATCTCATGCCTCACAAGAAAAGCCCTGTCATACGTGTGTATGACAGGGCTTTTGCGGTTTTGTTGCAGCTACCAGGCCTAGTTCTCCTGACCGCCAAAGAGGTCGACAACTTCAAGATCAAGCTTGGAGGCTTCAATGGCCTCTTTTGCACCAAAGACAACAACCGAGAGGTCATCATAGTTTTGAGGCATGGTGCTTCCCAGTGCCTTAATGTCTTCAACCTGGGCATGAAGGATCTTCTCGCGAAGTTTAAGAAGACGCTCTGGATCACGGTGGTTGAAGTACTCAATATCTTGTCTGCGAGCAAGCGTACGAGCGGGAACAGGAGCGTCAACACCTGCTACAGAGGCAACTACGTAGCCCTCAAACTCGTCAGTTTCTGGCGTCCACTTAGAGAGCCAGCTACCTGCGCCAACATAGCGGTCAAGGGTTGCATCAAGTGCAGGGTCTCGGTAAGAGACAAAGCTTTGCAGGCCGCCTATGGAGTTTCTGAACATAACGCCATATGCACCACCCTTGACGCGCACCTCATTCCACAGATAGTCAAGGCCTAGAACTCTGGTGGCAATAAGCCAGTTACCCTGCTGTTCATGAGTTGCATGGACAACGTTTGGATAAGAGAGGCCAACGTAGGAGACGTTTGACGGAATAATATACGCCACGTGCTGTAGCTTGCCTTCAGGGACAACAAGGGTTGGTACTGCGCTACCTACCTGTGCTTCATTACTCTTCTTGAGGCCAAGATCTCCTGCTGCTTGCCAGAACGCTTCACGGCTTTGAGTGGAGCCAGTAAAGCTGATGGTGACGTTGTCTGCACGGAAGATCTTGCGCGTAAGCGCATCCAGGTCTTTTACAAGCTGAGGAGCGCGCTTGTCCCAGTTGGTAAGTAGGTTCTTTAGGTACTCGTAGAAGCCAACGCCTGCCAGCGCATCGTTTACACGGCTAGCTGCAGAGTAGGAGGTCAAAGCCTTATTCTGCGCAGCGGTATGACCAGCGCCTACAAAGTATTGCTCCTGCGAAATGCGTCGCTGAATCAAGATGTTCTTGAGGCGGCTCAAGTCATCAAAGCGCGTGCTGGACCAAACTTCAGAAGGAATGCTTGCAAGTCCCTGGGTTTTCTCGGCAAGTGCACTTGCAGCAACAATAAGGGCGGGATGTGCCTGGTCAAGGGTGTCTTGGTCATAGATATCTGTGAAGAATGAGAGGCTACCAAGGTTGCTCTCAATAAGGATATCCAGCTCAGACGCGGTATGTGCAGCCGTATCAAGCTTACCCAGCGCCTCTGTAAGAATGCCCACAAGTGGCAACTCTTCAAAGGTGACTGCGCTGGTCAAATCAAAGTAATGGTAGACGTAGTCAATGCCGTGAGTATCCAGCTCGTGTGCGATGCATGGCAGGGGAGCCTCAACCTCAAAGCCTGCAGGACGCTCTCTACCAGCACCAATATCACTGAGCGAGAGGGACGGCAGCTTAGCTAAGTCTTCTGGAGCGTCAGGTGTTTCTTGCTCCAAGCGGAGTGCCTCAACTTCTGCACGGATCTTCTCGACGTCCTCATCGGTGAGCGTGGAGCGAAGTTGTGCCAGCTCAGCAGCTTCTTCCTGAGTGTCTCCCTTATCTGTGGGAACAAGCTCAACCTGAGCTGCGTGCTTGCTGTTGCAGATGAGCTCCAGAAGCAGCTTCTCAAAGCCCTTTTGAGCTGCAAGTTCTTTGACGTATGCAATGGCATCTTCATAGCGGATGTAGTCCAAAGGACGCGCGTCATCGTAGAGCCAGCTTGAGAGTGAACGTAGTGTGTACTCAATACCGTTTGAGTAAGGCTGATCATTCTCGCGCAGGTTAAATTCTGCAAGTGCAATAGAAGCGTTGAGCTTCTCTGGATCAATGCCTTCGGTAGCAATTTTTTGGCAGGTGGTCTCAACCAGCTCACGGAACTTTTGGGCCGCTCCATTCTTTAGGCCTTTGAGCTGCAAGAAAAGCATAGGTTGCGCAAGGTCATCAGAGAGATAGTAGCTAAAGTCATCACCCAGCTCTGCGTCAAGAATTGCACGCTTGAGCGGGGACTCATTGGAGCCCATGAGGGTATCAAACAAGATATCTGCTGCCATCATCTTGTTGCGCTGATCAGGTGTTCCAAGTACGTAGCCTAAGCCAACGCTGGAGTTGTCGGCTGTGGTGTTCATACGGACCTGAGAAGGCTTGGGCAACACAGGTGTCTGCAGGTTGAGTGGATTGGGGGCACCTGCATCGCGTTTCTCGGCAGCTGCAAATCTTTGGGCAATGAATGAAAGCTCACGCTCACAATCAAGGTCTCCGTAGAGGAAGGTGTAGCTGTTAGAGAGGTCGTAGTGGCGAGCGTGGGTATCCAGGAAGTTCTCGTAGGTGAGCTCAGGGATTGCGCGAGGCTTACCGCCAGACTCTTTGCCGTAGGCGGTGTCAGGGAAGAGGGCCTCACTGACAGAATCGTAGAGCACGCGATCTGGGTCAGAGAGGGCGCCTTTCATCTCATTAAAGACAACGCCGTTGTAGCTTAGATTTCCCTGCTCGTCAGCCTCTAGGTGCCAGCCTTCCTGCTCAAAGATGCGCTTACGTGTATAAATTGCTGGATGCAACACAGCGTCCAGGTACACACTCATCAGGTTTTCAAGATCAGCTACATTAGTGCTGGCCACGGGATAAACCGTTTTGTCAGGGAAGGTCATCGCGTTCAAAAACGTCTGCATAGAGGTCTTGAGTAGGTTAACAAACGGCTCTTTAACAGGGTAGGCATCTGAGCCGCAAAGAACCGAGTGCTCCAGGATATGGAAAACACCCGTGTGATCTACAGGAGGAGTCTTAAAAGCAATGGCAAACGAACGATTATCATCGTCGCAAGCAAACCACATAAGGCGTCCACCTGTGGGGATATGCTTAAAGATATATGCGTAGCCAGAGATTTCGTTGACCCACTCAGCTGAGATTACCTCAAAGCTTTTGTCTTCTGCGTGAAGCGTGCCAACAGAAAACGCGCTGTTCACCTGTGAATACTTGGATGTCATAAGTTGCCAATCTGTACAAAAAACTAACATGAGCATCAATACTGTTTTGAACCATCTTGCCCATAAAAACTGTTGAGAGACTTGAGCCTCCGCACAAAGCAGGGTAAGGTGGATTTTTGTTATTGTGATACTACCGCGTCAGAGAAAAAGTGACGCTTGTATCTGTATTTTGTAATGAAAGATTTATACCCAGATGAATGATTTCATTTCTAATGAGAATAAGACAGCGTCTCCTAACATTGCATATAACAATGGAATTGCCGTAGAAGACAAAGCTTTTGCCGATGATGATGCTGAAATAACGCCTGATAACAAAAAGAAAATCTACCGAGGAATGCTGTTTGTCTTGATTGGTGGGGCTTCCTGGGGCGCATTTGGAACAGCCGCAAAATATCTGTTAGATGCCTATCATGTTGATCCAATGTGGTTAATTGATATCCGTGAGCTCTTTGCTTGCTGGTTATTTTTGGGAACTGCGTTTGTGTTTGACAGAAAAAATCTCACAACTGTTCTTAAGAGTCCACAAGAGCTGGCAAAGATTTTTGTAGTCAGTATATTTGCTATTCTTTTCTCACAGGTTGCTTACATTTATGCAGTTAATGCAACTAATTCTGGAACTGCAACCATTATGCAATCTCTGGGTATGCTAGGCGTATTGGCTTTTGTTTGCGTGATTGGTAGGCGTTGGCCTCGTCGTCGCGAGATTCTTGGCATTGTTTTGGCTCTTCTCGGTACGTATCTTTTGGTAACTGGAGGAAATCCTGGCACGCTTAACCTACCAGCTTCAGGTATTTTCTGGGGTGTCATGTGCGCATTTGCGCAGGCATCACTTTCGATTTTACCTAAGCCTCTCATGGAGAAGTGGGGAAGCTTTACGGCAAACGGCTTAGCATTTTTGTTCTCAGGTACGCTGATTGCTGTGTTTTATCAGCCTTGGAACCACATGCCTCAGCTGGATTCCTTTGGTATCTTACTGGTAGTTATTGGTGTTCTGGTGGGAACTTTCTTGGCATTTGGTCTCTACCTGCAGGGTGTTAAGGATGCAGGCTCACTGAGGGCTGTTCTTCTAGGTACCATTGAGCCTGTTATGGCAACCATTACTACCGTGCTGGTACTTGGGACCACTTTTAGTATTGCCGAGCTTATTGGCTTTGCCCTTATCCTTGCGATGGTTGTGCTCACCGCTTAGCCGATCCTGCACGTAACACCCGCCATCTGGCGAGAAGTCCGTTTACTTCAAGCTCTACTCAACCTATATATCTCTGCTAGACAATTAAACCCCGCAGGTAAACTACGGGGTTTAATGTCTTAAAGATTGTGTGACCAGAGCTTTAGATGAGCTCCATCTGCGTTAGAACAGCTGAGTACCAACCGTTTGGATTGGCTGGATTGTATTTTGCAGCGCCGGAAACAGAAAGCCTTCCGCCGTAACCTGCAGCAAGACCAGCAGTGTGATCCCAGATAGCTTCTTCCCAGCTGCCCCAGCTAGAAGAGCCCCAGCCCCATGCGTTGTAAGGGAGGAAGTTATACATACCTTTTGTACTCTCAACTGCAGAAATAGCAGGTGACAAGCGTGGATCTACGCCATAAGTCCATGCAGCCTCTGCAAAGGTTGAGCCGTAGCCAGCAAGAGGTGAGCCAGCAAGGTATGCATCAATTCGAGCTCCCCAAGAGCTTACAAAGTTGGTCTTATCGCTTGACCAGTCAACATTTTGAGCCGCAGGAGCTGGTGGGGTAGTGACCTCAGTGGTATTACCAGAAGCGTTGGTAAAAGTAGTCTCAGTAGAAGCTTCTTTCAGCGCCTCTGCTGCAGCAGCTGCTTCTGCTGCTGCTTGTGCAGCTTGTTCTGCCTGTAGTTGCTCTCTTGATGCAATTGCTGCATTCATAGCATCCTCAGCAGCCTTCTTCTGTTTTTCTGCTTCTGCCATCTGAGCATTTAAAGAAGACTGTGTATCAGAAAGCTCTTTACTCAGATCAACGAGGTGATTGATAGCATCTGAATTTTTGTTTTGAATAATCTCAAGATACTGAATAACAGCAATCAAATCATTAAAGTTATCTGCCGATAAAAGCAGATCAATAATTCCCATAGAGTCCTGCTGCATACGATACATAGCTCTGATGGACTCTGCAGCTTTAAGACGCTGCTCCGGAATTTGCTGTTCAATTTCTGCAATACGAGCTTCATTATCTGCAATCTCTTTTTGCAGTTCAGCTACGCGCTGATTAGCGGCATCGTAATCAGAATTGGTTTGTTCAACCTTAGCCTGAAGCTCTTCAAGAGTTTCTGCTTGAGCTCTTGAGACGCCAAACAAAAAGGTATTAACAACAAGCACTGCTGCGAGAAGTGCTGTCATAAGGGTAGAGCATGAAGGTAAGCGTCTGTGACGCATAAATCTGTTCAAATCGACCTCCGCGATTGGGGGCTTCCGATTAGTACGTATGTAACGCTGTTTGCTATTACTAGCTTTAAGCGTGAGGTCAGACAACACTTGGCCTCAAAAATACGCATAATCGCTTCTCTCCGCTCGTGCGAGGGTGTTAATTCTACTTGTTTTTGACTCCAAATGCCAACTTTGCAGAAAACAGGGCACTTTTAAAGTAGTAAAGTCGTTAGATAAGACTGAAAACGGTAGAAAAAGAAAGGGAGCCGGATTGCGTACAATAGGTTTGCAGTCAGTCCCTTCAAGGAGGTTTTAGTGGAGTCGGCAATTTTGTGGATTGAGGCACTTAAATCAGCATTGTTTGGCGTGGTTGAGGGTATTACCGAGTGGTTGCCTATTTCATCTACTGGTCATATGCTGCTACTCAATCAGTTTCTACCACTCAACGTCTCTGAAGACTTTTGGAATATGTTTCTAGTAGTTATTCAGCTTGGCGCAATTCTTGCAGTGTGTGTGGGATTTTTCCACAAGCTCAATCCCTTCTCGCCAAAGAAATCAAAAGACGAGAAGCGTTCTACCTGGAAGCTCTGGGCAAAAGTGGTGGTCAGTTGTGTTCCTGCAGCAGCAATTGGTCTTCCGCTCAATGATTTTATTGAAGAGCATCTGGGAAGCCCTTTTGTTATCGCTGCAACTCTTATTTTCTATGGCATTATCTTTATCCTGCTTGAGCTCCATCGCGAGAAGGTCGCTGCAACCGTAAAAGTTGAGGTACCTCGAGGTAAACACATGCGTCCAGACGCTGCTACATCCCTTAAAGCTCCCTCAGCCGACAATCTTGCCCGCGTTCAAGACATTGATAATCTGGACTGGAAGACCGCGCTTGGCATTGGCGTTTTTCAGGTACTTGCGATTGTTCCAGGTACTTCAAGATCTGGCGCAACCATTCTTGGCGGTTTAGCACTTGGATGCTCAAGGGCGGTAGCTGCTGAGTTTACGTTCTTCCTAGCTATTCCTACTATGGCGGGAGCCTCTGCTTTGAGACTTGTACGCTACTTTATGAAGGGCAATACCTTCACTGCTCCCGAGGCAATTATTTTGGGAGTAGGCTGCCTGGTGGCTTTTATTGTTTCACTGGTTATGGTGCGTGCTCTTATGGGTTATGTCCGCAAGCATGATTTCAAACCTTTTGGTGTGTACCGTATTATTTTGGGTATTGCTGTTATCGCATACTTCCTGCTTGTTAAGTAGTTTTGACTTACAAGCATTACTACATATGCATCTACGCGCGGTGAGTTTCTCGCCGCGCTTTTTTATGTGCAAAACATATAGAAAAAGCGTGGAAGACCTATGAAAGATATGTGTAATCTCTCTGGTTTCATTTACTTAGAATTGTCTTTGCTCGTATGCTCTTATAGCTGATTATTTTTACAGCTATACGTATTTGCTTGAAATAGTATCCAGGAGGTTTCATGCGCTCTATAAAGACAATTCAAAGAATTGCTTGCGCTATCGCACTTGCGTTTGTTGCAGTTCTTGTAGTTTCTACACCAAGGACTGTATTTGCAGATAGTATTGACACGTCTACACCAGGAGTTAAGGTTTCTGTTTTCTCGGCTGATGGTAATGCCGATACATCTAGATTCCTTACCGACAATCCTCAGCACTCCGGTCACCAGACCCCAGTTCCTGGCCAGTATGGCGAGATTGTTGTTCGTGTTGGTCAGACCATTAGAGATACTGGTGCATATTCTCACTACACCACTACTCGCCCTGGTTTTGCACCTTTTGGCGTAACAACTACGCTGGTTACCGCTGGTGCTTATCCAGAGCTTCCAGCTACTGATTATGACTTTACCCATGCATTCTATGGAAACAGCAATACTGTCACCAATAATGGTGGTCAGTTCTATTTTGAGTTTACTGGCCGTAAAGTAACTCCTGCTAATCAGCCTGTTACCGCTTTCTTCCTTGTTACTATGCAGGGCGATTCATCAGACCCTGCTAACGTTGGTGGCAACACTACTCATCTTATGTGGGTTGGTTACCACATTCACGTTATTCCTGCAGAGACCACTCCAACCCCTACGCCTACTCCAACGCCATCCGCAGTTAACCAGCTTATCTATGACGCAAATGGCGGCACCATCTATGGCAATGCAACTTATACAGAGTCAAAGACTCCAAACAATCCTCGTAGCTATGGTTTTGCTGATTACAACATCATTGAGGACCTGCCTGTTCGTGATGGTTACAAGTTTGAGTTCTGGAAGCGTTCTTATGTTGATAATCACTTCCGCTATGTTGGTGCTTCTGCTGTTCCTGCAGATGCAAATAACAACCCAGCTGGCGATAAGCGCTATGTTTCTCAAACTACTGTCTTTAACATGAGAAGCCCTTATACTCTGACTGCCGTATGGAACCAGGAGTATGAGCTGAGCTACGATGCAAATGGCGGTACCGGTGCTCCAGCTGCACAAAGTGGTTACTTCGGTATTGATAGCAACACCGCTGACTCCCTTACTGACCCAAAGAATGAGACCGTCTCTTCTACTGTTCCAACCCGTGACGGATACGTTTTCAAGGGATGGAAGCTTGATGGTACTACTTACCAGGCGGGCGATCAGGTAACCCTTACTACCACTAATCCTAAGGTTGTTCTTGTTGCAGAGTGGGAGCCAGAGCCGGTTGCTCCTGTTACCCCAGAAAATCCTGTTACCCCAGAAAATCCTGTTACCCCAGAAAATCCTGCTACTCCAGAAAACCCTGGTACCCCAAGTGTCCCAGGAAATCCAGGTGACCCTCTTGCACCAAGCTTCCCAGGAGCCCCAAATCCAGCAGCTTTCCCATACTATGGTGGCACCGCGCTTCCATATACAGGTGATGAGAATCACGCATTCAGTGCTCTTGTTATCGCATGTGTTGCTGGTGGCGTGATTGCACTAGCTGTTGTGGCTCGTGCAAAGAACCGTCAGGCAAATTCCACAAACTAAGGCATACGTTTGGGCTAGAAGGTCTTCTCGACACAAGCGTCTAGAAGTTCAATAGCAACGTTTGCACAGATAAACCGGTCTTCTTTTGAGGGCCGGTTTTTAATTGTGGAGTAGGGGCAAAGTGGCGCAATTAATGTCTGGTTATCGGGGTACACTTTAAACCTAAGAATGATTGACACAAGGATGGCGTAATGCAGATAGATCTTGAAGGTTTGAATCCTGCTCAGCATCAGGCAGTTATGACAACTCAGGGACCATTGTTGGTTCTCGCGGGAGCTGGCTCGGGTAAGACGCGTGTTTTGACGTGTAGAATTGCGCATATGATTGCTGATGAAGGCGTTCGACCTTGGCAGATTCTGGCTATTACGTTCACCAATAAAGCGGCAGCAGAGATGCGAGAGCGTCTTGAAGCGCTGCTACCCAACAATATTCGTGGTATGTGGGTCTGTACGTTCCATGCCATGTGTGTTCGTTTGCTTAGAGAAGATGGTGAGCGTCTTGGCTATGGCCCCAACTTTGCTATCTACGATGATGATGATTCAAAGCGTCTGGTAAAGACCATTCTGTCTGATTTGGATATTGATGTTCGTCAGTTCCCACTCAATTCCATTCGCTCTAAGATTTCTGCTGCTAAAAACGCGCTTTTGTATCCTGATGATGTAGAAGCCCAGGCAGCAAGTCCTATGGATCATGTGGTGGCCCGCGTGTATCGCGCGCTTCAGACGCGCTTGGACAAGGCTAACGCTATGGACTTTGATGATCTTCTCATCAAGGCGTTTGAGTTGCTCTCCAAGTACCCTGACGTGCTTGCAAAGTACCAAGAGCGTTTCCGCTACATCAACGTTGACGAGTATCAAGATACCAACGGCGTTCAGTATGCAATCACCAAGCTTTTGGCGTCCAAATATCGAAACCTCATGGTTGTTGGCGATGATGACCAGTCCATTTATTCATGGCGTGGTGCAGACATCAAAAACATCTTGGCGTTTGAGAAAGACTATGAGGAAGCAACTGTTGTCAAGCTAGAGCAAAACTATCGTTCAACTGGTCATATTTTGGCTGCTGCCAATGCTGTTGTTGCGCATAATTCTCATCGTAAGCCAAAGCGTCTTTTTACTGATGAGGGTGATGGCGAGAAAATCCAGGTGTATCAGGCATCTGATGAACGAGATGAGGGTGCTTGGATTGGCTCTGAGATAGAAAAACTGCACGATAAGGGTACGTCGTACGACAACATTGCTGTGTTTTATCGTACTAATGCACAGTCTCGTATTCTTGAAGATATGCTGCTCAGAGCTGGTGTTCCTTACAAAATTGTTGGTGGTACTCGATTCTTTGATCGTGCAGAGATCAGAGATGTTATGGCGTATCTCAAAGTTGTCGTAAATCCTGATGATGACATGGCTGCGCTGCGTGTTATCAACACGCCTCGTCGCGGTATTGGTGCAACAAGCATTCAGAAGATTCAGACTTACGCGCTGCATAACGGCTTGTCGTTCTTCTCGGCATGTGAAGCATGCGTGATGGAAGAAGGCATTTTTACTGCAAAGGTAAGAAATGCGCTGGTAGAGTTTACGTCAGCTATTGAGCATGGCCGTCATATTGACGGTGAGCTTGATGAGGTTGTTGAGGCAATTGTTGATCGCTCAGGTCTTATTCGGGCACTTGAGGCGGAGCATACCATTGAGGCTGATGGACGTATCGAGAACATTCGAGAGTTCTTTGGCGTTGCAGCAGAGTTTGATGAGTCTCACGATGACGTTGAAGAAACGCTTGAGAGCTTGCAGCAGCTCAGAGAAGCAGGAGCTCTTGACGCGCAAGACGAAGCTTCGTTGAGCGAGGCTGGTTTTGATGCTGCTACCGGTGCACTTGCTGGTTCTGCTACTCAGCAGTCGTTTGTTTCTCAGGAGGAGAGCTTGCATCCGCAAGTTGCGGCAGAGAAGCTTCCTGCGTTTATGGAATGGCTGGCGCTTCGCTCTGATCTTGATAGCTTGGATGGTTCTACCTCTGCGGTAACGCTTATGACCATTCATGCTGCAAAGGGCTTGGAGTTTCCGGCAGTATTTGTTGCTGGTATGGAAGAGGGAATCTTCCCTCATGCAAATTACGAGGCAGAGGCTGCTCAGCTAGAAGAAGAGCGCAGACTTGCCTATGTTGCTATTACTCGTGCACGTAAGCGTCTGTATTTGACGTATGCATCTACGAGAAGAACATACGGCTCTGTTCGAGCAAATCCTGTATCGCGCTTTGTAGGAGAGATTCCTCAAGAGCACGTTCAAGCTATTGGTGTTGGCTCCGCTGGCTTTTCTGGTGTTGGCTGGGCAAAGCGAGGAGACCGTCACGGAACTTTTGGTTCTGGTCGTGGCTCTGAGGTTTACGGAGGAAACGTTTTTGGTTCCCGTACACGATCTACCGGTGGCTCCTCAACTCCACGTCCAGCTCCTATTCAGAAAGATCCAGTTCGTGCTTCTGCAAGTTTTGCTGTGGGAGATCAGGTATCGCACAAAACTTTTGGCCCGGGCATTGTTTTAGCAGTTCAAGGCGATACTATTGAAGTTAAGTTTATACGTACTAATAAGACAAAGAAGCTTATGAAGGGCTTTGCTCCAATAGTCAAAATTGAGGGATAGCCATGATGTTGATGCATGACGGCTTGGTTTTAGGCCTCACTCCACAAGATTTTATTTTCAGGGTAGTTACCTTCTTAGTTGTGTTTTTCATTGCGTTTTTGATAGAGCATTTTGCGGTAAAGCTCTCAAGAAAGGCTCTGGATTCATCTAAGTTGCCGTCAGCATCTATTTTTGTCAATATAATCCGTGGAATTATCTGGGCGTTTGCTATTCTCGCGGTATTGCAGCCTGTTTTTGGAATTCAACCAACAGCATTTGTAACTGCCTTGGGAGTTACCTCCATCGCTTTGTCCTTTGGTCTTCAGGACACTATTTCTAATTTGGTAGGTGGCTTGGGCCTCATGCTGGGAGGCGTAGTTAAGCCAGGAGACCAGGTAAGCATTGGAAACATTTCCGGTGAGGTCATCGACATGAACTGGCGCTCTACCATTGTGCGCGACCGTGGCGGTAAAGTGGACATCATTCCTAACTCTGTTCTCAACAAAACCGCACTGGTACATCGTACAAGGTGGGATGTGACTGAGGTTTCTGTAACTATTGTGCTTAAACCATCAGCAGATTTAGATGCGGTAACGCAAGAAATTATCGAGAAAATCCAAGAAACTGTTGCATCTCAACTTGATAGAACATTTCCTATTGAGGTTGAGGCTGCAAGCATTGCCGAAGCAGGTATTACCGTTATTATTCACGCACATATTAAAGATGATGCAAACGATATAAGTGTTCGGGACAAAATTGTACGAGCCCTGGCTGGTTCCAGTTGGCTTGCAGGAGTAGGAGCCTAACATGAAAGTTGGAATTATTGGGGCCATGGAACCAGAGGTTGCCCTGTTAAAAGAGCAGATGACCATTGAGCACACCTATGAGCAGGCTCGTATGCAATTTGTTGAAGGCTTTTTGGGAGAAGTTCCTGTAGTTGTTGTACAGTCGGGAATTGGTAAGGTCAATGCCGCGGCGTGCACACAGATTTTGATTGATACATTTGCTGTAACGCATGTTATTAATACTGGTATTGCGGGTCTGCTCAGTCCTGAGCTAAGAGTAGGGGATATCGTCATCTCTTCTGATTTAGTCCAACATGATATGAACGTTGGACCTCTTAATTATGCTGCTGGTCAAATTCCAGGTCTTCCGGTTTTCTCGTTTAAAGCAGATGAAGGCCTTGTGGAGCATGCTCTTGCATCAGCGCAAGAAATAGCTCCTGAGCTGCATGTTATCTCTGGTCGCGTTGCCTCAGGAGACCAGTTTGTAAGCTCATCAGAATTAGCGGACCATATTTACACAACATTTGGAGCTGATTGTTGCGAGATGGAAGGCGCTTCAATTGCTCAGGTTGCTTGGCTTAACCACACACCCTTTGTAGTAATTAGGCTTATGTCCGATAAGCCAGGTACTACTTCAAGTGTTGATTATTTAACGTTTGAGCGTGAGGCCTCTGAGCGTTCCGCTCAAATTACTGCAGCTATTATCAAAAAGCTTTCTTAGTAACTTGGTATAGCTTTTGGGATAGCTTTTAATTTTTATAAGAGGAATGTCAACGCTAAAGAGATAACTTACGCTGATTTAGCTATTCAAATGTTTTTAAACATTTATTTGAGATATTTCGATTATCATTGTCCCCGTTGTGAAAGTGGCTTGAAAGGTACCGAATGATAACTCTCGGACACTTTTTTGAGATGATGGTTGCCAATCCATTTTTGGCCCTCGTCATTGTCCTTGTTTTTGGATGCATTTTTGTTAATGGTGCAACCGATGCGGCTAATGCTATTGCAGAGGCTGTTGGAACTCGTTCAATCAAAGTAAACAAAGCAATTATCATGAGCGTTGTGTGCAACTTTGTTGGTTTAGTGGCTATGTGCCTCATTTCAACTGCAGTTGCAGACACAATTTTGGGCATGGTTGACTTTGGTAGCAATAATCATGAGGCTCTTGTTGCTCTAGCTGCAGGCTGCGTGGGTATTGTTACTTGGGCAGTAGGAGCTTGGGCTCTGGGCATTCCAACATCTGAATCTCATGCGCTTATTGCTGGTCTTACTGGTGCAGCACTTGCTATTCATGGTGATTTTGCTGCAGTAAATTGGGGTGAGTGGAGCAAGGTTTTAATTGGTTTGTTCTTCTCAACCACGCTTGGTTTTGCTGCTGGCTGGATTATTGTGAAGGCAATTAATAAGCTTTGTGTAAATGTTGATCGTCAGCGAGCAGATGAGATATTTGGTCATTTGCAAGTTGTTGGCTCAGCTTTTGTTGCAGCTATGCATGGCGCTCAAGATGGTCAAAAGTTTATGTCTATTGCTATGCTTGCAATTGCGCTTTCTGCAGGTCATGGAGCCGCTGGTGCCGATGTGTTTCCGCTCTGGTTGCAGGTTCTTTGCGCTGCGCTTATGTCTATCGGCACTGCAATTGGTGGAAGAAAGATTATTAAAAAAGTTGGAATGGAAATGGTAAAGCTTGAGCGTTATCAGGGCTTTGCTGCGTCTTTCTCGGCGTCTGCGTCTTTGCTGCTCTCTACGTTGACAGGCCTGCCTGTTTCAACAACTCATACAAAAATGACTGCGATGATGGGTGCGGGTGCTGCTAAAAATATGCGTTCTGTTAACTGGGGCGTTGCAAAAGAAATGGTTGCAGCATGGGTGTTTACCTTCCCAGGCTGCGGACTTATTGGTTTTCTTTTTGCAAAACTGTTCCTGATGTTTTTCTAAGTATTTATAACTATTTTTACAAGTTCTATTGAACCACTCAAATTTATTGGAGGATTCATGCTAGGTAAGCCAAAAGAGGACGTCTTCTACACTATGTTTCGTGAGTTTGGCGATAAGATCGTAGAGACCGCTGAAGAGTATGCGGTTATTATGGGAGGCTACCCTGAGACTGCTGCACGTATTCCCCAGATGAAAGTCTACGAGCGTGAGTGTGATGAAAAGGTTCAGCACATTATGAAGGAGCTCTATGCTTCTTTTGTTACTCCATTTGAGCGTGAGGATATCTCAGATCTGGCACTTCGTCTTGATGATATTGTTGACGGAATGAACTCTGTCGCAGAGCGTCTTGACCTCTTTAATGTTGATGATACTCGTAAAGAAGCCACACAACTTGCCGAGCTTACTCTTCGTGCATGCAAGACAGTTCAGGAGATGTTAAGCGTTCTGAGTGATTACAAAAAAGATCCAACTGTCATGGAAAAAGCTATTGCTGTTGGACATGTTGAAGACGAGGGTGACCTTGTTTACCACAATGCACTCTCTCGTTTGTTCCGCGATGAGATGCCTGGTCGTCATACCGTTGCTTGGCTTCGTATTTTTGACCGTATGGAGACTGTCCTGGATTCTTGTGACGACGCAGCCGGAGTTGTCCGCTCCGTTGTTATGAAAAACGCTTAAGTTCATTTTTAGCTAACACTACATACAAACTAAAAACTGCCTTCCTGCGGGAGGCAGTTTTTATATTCTGTTTTTGTCCGGCATTGGAGTTAAACTGTATATATAAAAGAAAGTGGAGGTGCTATGAGCGGCTTCAAGCGTTTTTGCTACATACTTTATGTGTTTGCAAGTACATTTGTATTTTTAGCTCTTGCGTTAACGTGGTTTGGCCCTTGGACTTATCAGGCAACTAATCTTTTGTTTACCAAGCCATATCTCATTGCTCTTAACGCTTGTGCGGCTATTAGTATTTTTGGTCTTGTCGTGGTTTTGTTTAGAGCTCTATTCATTAGAAAGACGGTAAAGCTCACTGTGGCTACCGTTGAAGGCGGAACAATTTCTGTTACTAAAGATGCTATTTCTTCTCAGGCTGCTCATATTATTGAAGAAGATGGGACGTGTCTGGCACACCGAGTCAACGTACAGATTTCTAAAAATAATTCTGTAGCGGTACAAATTGATATTCTTCCTAAAGAGCCTGTTGATGTTACCGTAAAGGGCTCTGAGCTTTACAACGCTCTTCAATCTGGTCTTGCTATCGTGTGCGGACCTTGTGTTTCTAGCATTAATCTTTCTTTTATCAAGCCAAGTTCCTTCTCGCCAAAAGATGAAGAAGGGGCGTCTTTGCTTCAGTCAAAAGAGATTGCACCAGAACCAGAGAATGTTGAAGAGCATCCTCATGAACAATCTTCCGAGCAAGTTATGACACAGCAGATTGGCCAAGACATTCGATTGAGTATTTCAGAGCCGGAGGAGGTTAATGACAATGAATAAAGAGTTTGTTCACAAGATGCACGAGCAGTGCAAAAAATATGTTTTTGACCACCCGGGTGCTTTTATAGGCGGATTCTTAGGCCTTTTGTTCGCAATTCTTTTGTTTACGTTTGGTCTTTTTAAAATGCTGGTTGTTGCACTGTTTGTACTGGTAGGAGTTGCCATTGGTCAGATCTTTGACGGTAAGGCAACTATTTTGGCAAAGATTCGTTCCTTATTTACGGACAGAAACTAGATAGGAGAGAGCTGTGGCAGAAGAGCTTACTAATCCGCAAGAGTCCACCTCTGAAGAAATTGTCCCTGCAGAAGAAACAACGGATGTCCCTTCCGATGCAGATCTTGAGGATACAGACTCTCTCACCTTCTCTGGTGGAGTTGTCGAGAAAATCGTCTCACTAGCTTTGCGTGATGTTCCTAATGTAGTGGGAGCCCGTGGAAACTGGCTTAACAGAGTTCAAGACGTACTTGGAGCATCTGATACGGCTAAAGGTGTAACTGTTGAGGTTTTGCCCGATAGTTCGCTAAATATTTCCGTTTCTGTTCTTATTAAATATGGTTCTTATGCTCCTCAAATTTTTGAGGACGTTAAGCACACAATTGTCGAGAAAATCACAGGTATGACAGGTCTTGAAGTTTCAGGAGTTAACCTGCGAATTGAAGATGTTTTGACCGAAGAAGAATATGATCGTCTCAAACATCGCCCAGAGGAGTCTGATCAGCTAGACAAAGAGGAGTAGAGTAAGCTAAAGTTTTATTGTTTTAATGCTTTTGTTCTAATTGTTTTATTGCTTTTGTCACTACAGGCTCCCAATATGCAAGGAGTTTTGCCATGAAAAGGCTTTCACGTTGGAGCATGGCGGTTGTTGCTACGTTTGTGCTAGCACTTTCGCTCGTTGGAGGACTTGCAAAGCAAGCGCTCGCAGACACTACTGTTGTTACATCAGAGTCTGAGCTGCTGGCTGCTATTGCAGCTGCTCCAGCAGATGGTTCTCAGTCTATTCTTCAAGTAAACGCAGACTTTACTATCTCTGCTCCAGTTCAGATTCCTGCTAATAAGAACATTAGATTAACGGGAAGTGGAACTATTACCAGTGCCATGACCGGCTCTAATAGTTTCTATATGTTCAAGATTGCTTCTGGTGGTGCAGCTACTCTTGATGGCGCTTCCATTGATGGAAATAACACTGCTTTTGCAGTTGAAAACCGTGGTAGTTTCACCGTCCTTCGCGGTGTTATTAAAAACGGCAAGGCAAGGCCTAATCCTGGAAATAACGGTGTAGTATTTACCACTGGTGCTGGTGCCAAATTTATTATGGCCGGCGGTACCATTCAGGACAGTACTGTTGCTAACGCTCTTGGTGGTGCAGTAACCATTGCAAACGGAGCAACAGGTGAGCTTCGTGATGGTACTATTCAAAACACCACTCTTACAAATCAGTATTCTGCTAGCGTTTTGGTAAGAAATGCAGATTTCACCATGACTGGCGGAACTATTACTGGTGGAGATGCCTCTACTACCGTTAATTCCTCTGGTGGTTTAATGCTCTATGCATTGGATCCTAACGGTGAAACAACAACAGCTACCATGGGTGGTGGCTACATTTCTCACAACAAGTCTATTGAGGGTGCTGGCGTTTTAGTCTATGCAGGCAATCCTCAGTTTGGTGATTCCAAGTCAAAAGCAGACTTTACCTTTAATGGCGGTTCTATTACTGATAACGTTGCTTCAAGTATCGGTGGCGGTATTTATGTAACTTGGAACGGTAATGTTGTTATGAATAACGGCATTATCAAGAACAACACTGCAGGAACTGCTGGTGGCGGCGTAGCGGCATATGACCAGTTTGTAGGCGTTGTCGGCGGCCAAAAGGTTCCTTATTCTAGAGTTGGTGCTCCATGGAATAACTGGCCAAATATTTATCGCGCTGGCTTCACCATGAACGGTGGCTCTATTGAACAGAACAAGACCACTAGTAATGGTACCAACCAACTTGGCGACAAGGGTGTTGGAGCTGGTATTTACGTTGCGTCTGCTAATGCAACTCTTAATGCTGGTCAAATTATCAATAACACTGCAAATGACCAGGGTGGTGCAGTTTATGTTGCATCCGTTCCTTATGTTGTTCACATTAATAATGCACTTATTAAGGAAAACACAGCTACTGTCATTGGTGGTGGCGCATGGTTCTGTCCAACTGGTGAGGCAGAGTTCCATTCTAAGAACGGCGTAGCATTCTTTAACAACACTGCAAATGGTGCCGCCGATGAGATTGCAACTGTTCGTGGTGCTGGTAATACTGCCGGTGCAACTATTTCTGATTACATGCTAGGCGGAGCTTCTGCACATTGGACAAAGGATGGTGCAGTTGCTATTAACCTTCCTTCCATCCTTGGTGATGCAGATCAAGCTGCTGCTCGTCATACTACTGAAGAAGTAAGCAACATCGTCAATAATACTGATATGCTTGCCCTTGAGTCCAACCCACGTCATGAGTCAATCAATGCCGCGCAGAATAAGGCTCAGCTGCTCATTTATGGCAACACTGCACAACGTGGCGGCGGCATTGGCTCTAACGGTACTGTTATTACCGGTGAAGAGGGCACTCAGGATGTAACCGTTAAGAAGGTTTGGGATACTTCAGCAAATCCAAACGCTGTTATTCCAGAGAAGTTAACTGTCTACCTTGTTGCTGATGGCTATCGCGTTGACTCTGTTGAGCTTTCTGCAGCTAATAACTGGGAGCACACCTTTACTGGACTTCCAGATAACGTTACCTTGAGCTTTACAGAGTCCACTCCAACTGGCTGGACTGCCCAGACTCCTCAGGTCAATGGTAATGTTACTACTTTGACTAATAAGGCTGACGCTCCTGAGACTCGTAACATTCCTGTCACTAAGGTCTGGAGTGGCGCTAAGAAGGACTCTGTTACCGTTCACTTGCTTGCTGACGGTGTTGATACTGGTCAGACCCTTGTCCTTTCTGAGGCAAATAACTGGACTGGTTCATTCACTGGTGTAAATCTTTACGCAGCAGATAGTCATGTCATTGCTTACACCGTTTCTGAGGACACTATTGAGGGCTACACTTCAGAGATAACTGGCGATATGGTAAATGGTTTTACTATTACAAATACTGAGACTCCAGTGACTCCAACCCCAACTCCAGAAAAGCCTGGTAAGAAGCGTAAGCATCGTACACCTAATACAGGGGATGCAAGCGTTGTAGCTTTGGTAGCATTTGCTACGGTTGGTGTTGGTTTTGTTGGTATTGGAGCATATGCTCGTACTCGTAAAGACCAGTAAGTACTAGACACATATCAAGTATTCAGATCCCTTGCTTTCTAAGAAAGCAAGGGATCTTTGTTAAGGGCACAATTTCTTGCTCTAACTGGTCTTGTTTGCGTTCGCCGAATTTGCAAACCGTTTAACCAATAAGGGCATTCTTTTTTGTTATGGAATATAGGAGAAGAACGACAATACTACTAGGCAAGTAGCGAGTATCTGCATGAGTACCTTATTGGAGGTTGTTATGGAGCTCAAAGCTGATAAAAAGGTAATTGTCGAGCGCAATAACAAGGTTGTGTACGACAACGGAGACACAGTTGTTAAGGTTTTCAGTGGAAGCAAGCCTTCTGCTGATATTTTAAATGAGGCATTAAATCTTACTCGTGCTGAGCAGGCTGGTATTGATGTTCCACCTCTTGTTGAGATCAGTAAGGTGGGTAATTGTTGGGCTGTTTCAACCAGAAAAGTTGAAGGCAAAACATTAAGGCAACTCATTGAGGAGCATCCAGAAAAAGAAGATGAATACCTCAATAAATTCGTCAATATTGAGCTTGCTATTCACGAGCACAAAGCACCACTTTTGACTCGTCAAAAAGACAAGTTTGCTCGAATGATTAATAGCATTCCAGATATTCTTGATGAGGCTACAAGATATGAGCTTCTG
>JAIJTS010000027.1 GCA_022732885.1 Atopobium sp.
GTGGGGTGGGTGAAATTTGGGGGATTTTTTCGAAGAAAAAATCTAAAATCTGGGGGGCTACTACGACCCCCCTTTTAAGTGCCGAGTGCCAAATTGAGAAAAAAAGTGCTTTGAGCCTTAGAGCCACAAGGGTTTGAGGGGTGCGACATTTCGGCGACATTTTGGCGACATTTTTGGCGACATTTTAAAAAAAATACTAAAAACGTTGCATTTAATGCGTAGTTTTGTTACTATAGTTTTATAAAAATTGAGAGGTGACTCATGAAAAAAAGATTGACAATAACGCTCAGTGATTCTGTGCTAGAAAATCTTGAAAAAATGGCAAAAGAAATGGGTTTATCAAAATCTGCAATGATTTCTGTTGCCTTAGAAAATTACAAGAAAGGTCAAGAAAAATAAAAAAAGCCGTGCTGGCAGGCACTGGCTAAGCAAAATATTTCTTGGGTAAATTATATCCTATGGCTAAAGAAAAAGCAAGATATTTCACTTTTTTGCTCTATCCTGATTCGATTCCAGAAGATTGGGAAATGAGATTGGAATTGATTGGTGTACCAATAGCGGTCAGTCCTTTGCATGATAAGGATTTGAGTAGTGTTGAGGGACAACTCTATAAAAAAGCACACTATCATGTGATTTATGTAGCGAAAAATCCAGTTACTGCTGATAGCGTAAGGGTTAGGATAAAAAGGGCTTTGGGAGAACAAAGCGTTGCTTTGGTTAAGATAATTTTGAATATCGAAAACATGTATTTGTATCTAACACATGAGTCCAAAGATGCTATCGAAAAGAAAAAGCATAAGTATGATAAGGCTGATATTAAGCATATCAATAACTTTGATATTGATCGTTATGTTACGTTAGATGCTGAACAGAAAGACGATATTTTAGACGAGGTCTGCAATATCATTGCAGATTATCGCTTGGCGAATATTCTAGAATTAAAGAATTTTGTGAGCGAAAAGGGAGCAGAATATGGACTTCCGACAATGAAAGTTATTAATTCAGTTTTGAGGTCTCACACTGGACTGATTAGGCTATACTTTGATGGTGTTTATCAAGAACGAAAGTATGGCAGTTCTGCTCCTATGGTGGATGCTGAAACTGGTGAAATTTTAACAAAAAAGGAGAATGATCAAGATGGGCAATAAACTTCCGATTAGTGAAGAACGTGCTAGTCTCAGTGCGTTGATAGATTATCGAATTGATAATGGAACTTTGGTTGAGCCAAGAAGTGTTGTGGTTATCAAAAATGGAGAATTGATTATTAACGAGCAAATTCCTGTTGCAGTTGCTGAACATAACATTTACATGAGAGTGGACATCATGTGGGAAGATGCAGGATATTCAAATTATAGGGACTTGGGTTTATATGGGTATTACAGCACTTCTTATGTACCAATGAGTTATCGTGATGGTGAATTAAGGATTAAACCGACAGATATCAATATTGAAATAGCTATTAAGAAAATTGCATGAGTAAAACTATTAAAGAATTGGCAGATGAATTTGGTGTTTCAAAAACTGCTATAAGAAATAAATTGACTGAAGAATTTCGGTCAAAATGGGTGCAAACCTCCACCGCAAACGGGGTGAAAACTTTAGTTATCACCGAAGACGGCGTAAATGCTTTAAAATCAATATTTCTAGGTGGAAACCATACCGCAAACATAGGTGCAAACCAACCGCAAACTGGTTTGCAGTCCATAGAGTTCTACGAAGAAGAAATCAGAGAACTTAGGAAGCTGTTGGATCAATCCCAACAACTGCTCTTGAATGAGCAGAAAAAAAGTCAGCTTCTGCTTGAGGCGAAAGCTGAACCGTCCGAATGGGAAAGGGATAAACAAGAATTAGAAACTGAGATTGAAAGGTATCGAAATTCTTATAACGATGCAGTGAATAGTGCTAGTCAAAATTATGCTTATGCTCAGTCGGTAGAAAAACAATTGCTAACGGTTGGAATTGTTGCGGTTGTTCTTTTTGGGGCAATCCTTGTTTTATCGTGGATTTACTTTTTCCGGTGAGAGGGAGGGGCGGACAATGGCGAAGCCGTCCGCTTAGTCATTTTGAAAAAATGACTTTGGCTGACTTTTCGAAGTCGGCCAACTTTCAAAAAATGTCCTTGTGGTTCGAGGACTTTTTTTGTAGCTCGCCCTGGAGTGGGTGGGTGAGCTAGCCCTCTGCTAAGAGCCTTCGGAGAACGCACTTTTACGAAGTAAAGTATAGTGCATTATACTTTACATGGAAGTGCACCGATAATTGTGCTAAAATATTAACTAAGATTTATTAAAATAAATATGAATTAATATGGCTTATAAGAGGGCTTATAATGACGAGCAATAGGCTTGCCGGCTCGTCTGTCATTCGCCATTCGAATGACAACTGAAAGGAGAACCAGCATGAGCTACATGGTCGCAAGAATGCAGAAAATGAAAGTGGGAAATTTGGGTGGGGCTTTCCGACACAATGAGCGAATTTATGAAAACCATTCAAACAAAGATATTGACCCCAAGAAGTCAAATCTTAATTACGAATTAACGGACAGAAATCGGAAAATGTCGTACGAGTCTCAAATTAAGGACTACGTGAATGAGAATAAGATTTCCAATAGGGCAATCCGAAAAGATGCCGTTCTCTGTGATGAATGGATCATTACGTCAGACAAGAAATTTTTTGAAAATCTCAGTCCGGAAGAAACAAGAGAATTTTTTGAGACTGCAAAAGACTATTTTGCCCAAAATTATGGCGAGCAAAATATTGCTTATGCGAGCGTACATCTTGACGAGAGCACCCCTCACATGCACATGGGTGTGGTGCCTATGCGTGATGGGAAATTATCGTCTAAGGCTATGTTTGACCGTGCGGAATTGCTTAAAATTCAAGACGAATTACCCAAGCACATGAAAGAGCATGGGTTTGACCTGGAACGTGGGTCTTTAAATTCTGATGCGAAACATTTATCAGTCGCAGAATTTAAACAAGAAATTGCCTTCAAGGAAGTTGAGAGCGAGCTTGTCCAGGATTATGGGGCACCCGAATTCATAAACACGAATACGGGCGAATTTGTGACACCGAAAGAACTCCAAGAAGCTCAAAAGGTTGCTGACCTGATGGGAGATAAGGTTGAGCTGACTGTACGAGAAACTAGCTTTGAGGAGAAGTTGGACTGGGTTAAAAATAAGCAAAATCTGGAGTTACAAAGGCTAGACGAAGTAAAAAAACCGTTGGAAAAAGAAGTCCAAGGTTTGGAGTCTTTGCTCAATGAAAAGCATGAAGAACTATCTAAAATCGATTTTAAGGTGTCTGAGGGCCTCTCTGAGCTCTCTGAGGCTGAGGAGTATATAAATACCCTAGAAACTCGTTCAAAGGCCTTAGAAGCCAAAATAACGGCTTTTGAGAGCGAGAACCTAAAACTAGCTAAACAAAATGCCCGATTAACGGATCTAAAAATCATGGACGAGGGCGAATTAGGTCAGATTAAGCCGAAAAAGGGGCTTTTAGGGAATGAACGGGTGGAGCTGACCAAAGAGCAATTTGAAGAATTTAAAGGCTTGATTTACCGAAGCAAGAACTTAATTCACCAAAAAGAGCTAGAATTAAAACAAGCTCAAAGTCAAGTACCGCTTAGAGGCTCTAAAAACGGTTTTGAGGCTCAATTACAGAAAGCCAAGGACAAAATGAAGGGCGACAACGTAAAAGCCTTAAAAGACGAATTAAAGGCCCTTAAAGACGAGAATTCAGTTTTGAAGCAGAAGAACGCTAAAATGGCTGATAAACTTAAAGAGTTGATGCCCGATAAAGCATTTAAGCTATTCATGGACGAGCTGAAAAAAATCACGCCAATCGTCAAAGTGGTGACCAAGGTCATTGAGAAAATCATCAGCATTTGAGCGATTTATGCCGTGAAAGCTATTTGACAATAAGCAATGACAGAGTACGCTTGGGACGTGCCAGCCGAAAGGCTTTAGCGTTTCGGAGGGACACGGACAAAGTACGGAAGTCATTGGTTACTTGTTGTCAAATAGACCATGGAATAAAGCAAGCGAAAAAGCGAAGTTGTGGTATAATCTTTATGAGGCACCTCAGCGATACGGTCGGTGGTGTGAATTTCTTTATCGTCGGGCGACTGGAAACGGATAGCTCAAAGGGCACATTTATGTGTCGGGTGTGGGACTGCCTTCAGCTTCGGGCTGTAAAGACCCCTGATACCTAAAAAGACCTGAATGGGTCTTTTTTATTTAACGTGGGGTGGGTGAAATTTGGGGGATTTTTTCGAAGAAAAAATCTAAAATCTGGGGGGCTACTACGACCCCCCTTTTAAGTGCCGAGTGCCAAATTGAGA
>JAIJTS010000017.1 GCA_022732885.1 Atopobium sp.
GTGGAACAGAAAGAGTACTTGCAACCGTACGAGATCCCATACCGGAAGCAAAGAGCTCTGCTGCCTTTCTCCTCACCTCTACATCGTACTTTACCCTACAATCCATACGCATAAAAAGCCTCCTATTTCTTATGTCCAAGAAATGGGAGGCAGTTCATTTGGTTGCAGGGCTTATGTGTACCGTACTTGTCGCGCGTTTGGAGTTGCGCGTTGTGTGTTTTGTCCGTGGTGCTTATGCCGCTGGGCGAGGGCCACTGGAAACGCGGATGGTAATAGTGGCACCAGGAGCGGCACTTGATGGTGTTTGTCCAACTACATTACCAGTAGCAACAGAATCGTCGTAAACCCAAAGAGTGTTGACTTGGAAGCCAGCGTTTTCAAGTGTGGATTGAGCTGTTTCAAAGTCTTTGCCAACGACGTTTGGAACAGATCCACTCTGAGCGCCCGAAGATACAACAATTGTTACCGTAGAGCCCTTATCTGCCTTGCCGTTAGCTGGAGACTGGGAGATAACGCGGCCCTCAGGAACGCTCGACGAAGACTGCTGCTGAGTATCTACCTTAAATCCTGCATCTTTCAGGACATCAGATGCACGCTCGGCAGTCATCTCTGTGACGTCTGGAACATCTGCCTTTCCCTTGCCAGAGGACAGGTGGTAGGTGATAGTGTCGCCTGCCTTGGCATCGCTACCTGCTGCTGGCTCTTGTGTTGCAACGTAACCGACGGTCACGTCGTCCGACTCAACCGAGTCGCCATTTCTTGCTTTGAGGCCAACAGCAGCAAGGGCAGATTCTGCCTCTGACGGGCTCTTGTTAGTGAGGTCAGGAACTTTTACTGCAGCAGTAGGCTTAGCGCCCTTAGAAATCACTAAGTTAACAGCGGTTCCTTCGGCAGCCTGTCTATTAGCACTTGGAGTTTGGTCAATGACCTGACCTTCAGGAGCAGAATCGCTATAGCTTTCTGTGATAGTTCCAAGCTTAAAGTGACTTCCAGGTGCATTGAGCGCCTGAGTTGCTTGATCTTTTGTTTGTCCAACAAACTGAGGAACCAGATATTGCTGAGAAGAGTTGCCAAGGAAGTGTGCAATGGCAAAGCCGGCAAGAGCTAAAACAACCAAAGCACCTAAAACGCCCAGAATAACGTTGCGCTTGTGACGGTTATTCTCGCGCTTATCCAACTCATCAGCTTCTTCTCGAGAATGGACACGGGTGAGTCGACCGGTATCGCCCCCACGGGTTATATAGGTGTTAGAGCCGTCAATACCACGACGATCAAGCCTGGAAGTTGGCTGAGGGGGTGTGACAATGCGAGGGCTGACAGTGGTGTTACTTGGGATGGTGGCGCGACCTGCAATAAAATCACGAAGAGCACGTGCAAGCTCGTCAGCATTTTGGTAACGATCAGCAGGGTTTTTCTCCATGCAACGAAGAATGATTGCCTCAAGAGCAGGGTCAACGTTGGGGTTAATCAACGATGGTGGCTGAGGGGCCTCGTTGACTTGTTTCATGGCAACGCTAATGGCATCATCGCCAGCAAAAGGCACGCGACCGGTAGCCGCTTCGTACATGACAATGCCTAGGGAATAGATATCGGTGGTTGGTCCCAAAGGCTTGCCGGTGCTTTGTTCTGGAGAAACGTAATGTGCGGTACCTAAAACAGAGTTATCGGTGGTTAAACTGCTGTTTTTAGCTCGAGCAATGCCAAAATCCATGACCTTGATGTTGCCATCAGGCTGAACCATGATATTTTGTGGCTTGATGTCACGGTGAATAATATCGTGGCGGTGAGCTACAGAAAGCGCCTGAGCAATCTGAGAGCCAATCTGAGCAACCTTGCGAGAATCAAGGGCTCCATGTTTGCGGATACCGCTCTTAAGGTCTGTGCCGCGCAGGTATTCCATGACAATATAGTAGGACTCGCCGTCTTTGCCCCAGTCATAGACTGAGACGATGTATGGGCTGGAGAGCGCTGCAGCAGCCTGCGCCTCCTGCTTAAACCGAGCCGCAAAGGATGGGTCGTTTGCGTACTGCGGTAGCATCATTTTGATGGCAACAGTTCGGCCAAGAACCTGATCTTGTCCACGGTAAACGGTTGCCATTCCACCGGTACCAATTTTGTCTTGAACCTGGTAACGCCCACCGAGCATTCTACCTGGCATAACTCAACTCCTATCAAGTGTGCGATTTTCTCGCCACGTTACTTACTATCTTAGAACACACCCAATTACTTGGGGAGAAGACCGTGAGATGTTTTAAGTTTTTATGATGCAGCTCCTAAAGCTTGGATGTTCAAACATTGAGCAAGAACTCGTCCGCCAACTTGAGCGCCGTAACCTAAAACATTCTTGCCATTACCTTCAATGACAACAGAAACAACAAGTGTTGGATGGTCATAAGGTGCAAATCCAATAAAGAACGAGTTAAAGTTACCGTTCTCGACATCTGCCGTACCCGTTTTTCCTGCAATCTTGACGCCTGGAACGCGAGCTCCCATACCAGTGCCAGATTCAACAACGCCCAACATTGCCTCACGGACCTGCGCAGCAGTATCTGCAGAAACGGCTTGGCCAAGTGATTGTGGCGATGTTGTAGAAACAACAGCTCCCTCAGGCGAGAGAACACGGTCAACAATGTAAGGATTCATGACTACTCCGCCGTTAGCAATTGCGGCAGCAACAACGGCGTTTTGCATGACGGTAGTCTGAGGACCGGCAGGGCTTGCGTGCTCTCCAACAGGGAGACCGCAAGAAGCCCAACCCAGCTCCCAAGTAGTCATCTCGGCAGGATTTGGCATCAGAGATGGTGTTGTGGAGAAGTCCTGACCAAGCGCAGTGCCATAACCAAAAGCACGTGCATAGCTGACAAGGTTGTCTGCACCAAGTGCTACACCTAGTTGAGCTAAAGCCGTGTTAGAAGAGCGAGCAAATGCTTCACGCAGAGGAATGGTACCCATATCCTCGTTGGCGTAGTTGTGAATTGTGCCTCCGCCAAGCTCCATAGTTCCTGGAGCTGAATAGGTGGTATCCAACGTAGTGGTATGTGTGTCAATTCCGGCAGAAAGCGTAATTGTCTTAAATGATGAACCAGGGGAATAGAGCGCCTGGGTTGTTCTGTCAACCAGTTGACTACCAGAGCCCGATTCAATAATGGTACCCAGCTCAGCGTGGGTATATGAAGGACTTGAAGCCTTTGCAAGTACGGCTCCAGTAGCTGGATCCATAACTACAATTGAACCAGAATAGCCCTGGAGTGCAGCTTCTGCTACCGCTTGCATTTGTGAATTAATGGTTAGAACAACGCTTGAACCAGCGGTATTAACACCGGCCATCGAGTACAGAGCGCTTCTCCAGTCGGAGTGGTCTGAGTGACCAGTGAGCGTCTCGTTCATTGTAGACTCAATACCCGCAGTTCCATACTGGGTAGAGATGTAACCAACGGTATGAGAAGCCATACCGTCGTGCGGATAGTTGCGTACATAGGTGCCATCATCTTGTTTGACACTCTCTGCCAGGGTAACGCCATCAGAAGTCATAATGGCGCCGCGCTGAACGTATGCACTCTTAGCGATAGTGTGGTTGTTGGTAGGGAGTGCCTGAAGCCTAGGGGCATCAACTACCATCAAGAAAGTTAAATTGCCAAGAAGAACAGTGAAAAAGAGGGTAAACACGGTAACCAGATTGGTTAGACGTTTACCAAGAGCAACACGTCCTAAAACACCAGATTCTTCGGATTGTAGGCCAAAGCCGCCACGAATGTGGCTACCGTGCAGAACGGAAGAAGCGTGAGCTCCACCGGAAGAAATAGCAAGTCTCAGGGAATCAAGCGCTTTTTTACTTGGCTCAAGCTCTGTTTCACGACCAGTTCCTTCATCACCAGCTCTAAGCAGCAAAGCAACAATAATGAAACTAGAAAGAAGAGAGCTGCCACCCTGACTCATAAAAGGAAGGGTGACGCCAGTAAGAGGCATCAGTTTAGTGACGCCTGCAACAATAAGGAAGGTCTGGAATGCCAAAACACTGGTAAGACCAGCCGCGGCAAATGCAGATGAATCAGACTTTGCACGAGCGGCTGTTGCTAAACCTCGTACCGTAAGAAGCAAAAATAGTGTAATGATAGCCGCTCCGCCAAATAAGCCCATTTCTTCAGCAATGGCAGAGAAAATAAAGTCAGACTCAACAACAGGGATGAGTGTAGGCATGCCCCTATCAATGCCTGTACCTGCAAGTCCTCCATCTGCGATGGAGTAGAGGGATTGGACAATTTGGAAGCCATCCCCAGCGGGATCTTTGAAAGGATCTAGCCAAACGTTTACACGAGTCTGAACGTGGCCAAAGAAGTGATAAAGGGCTACTCCACCAATAGCTAAAAGGGCAATACTGACAAAAACGTAGCTAGCGCGACCTGTTGCAACATAAAGCATGATGACAAAGAAAACAAAGAAGAGCAGCGCGCTACCAAGGTCGCGTTCAAAGATAACAACAATTAGACTGATGCCCCACATGACAAATAAAGGCAGCAACATTTTAAAGCGAGGAAGACGGAACGGTCCTACAGAATGCATGGAGACTGACAGGGCTTCTCGATTAAGAGCAAGATAAAACGCCAGGAAAAGTGTGATAGCAATTTTTGCTATCTCGCCAGGTTGGAATGTAAAGGCACCAAAAGAAATCCAGAGCCTTGAACCATAACGATCTTGACCTATAACAATAGGCAGAAGAAGCAATATGACACCAAGAACACCAATGGAGTATTTGTAACGTGCCAGTGCATCAAGGTTTTTAATGACCAGCAAAACTAGAATCATGACAACAACAGAGATAAAGAGCCAAATAGTTTGATTAACTGCAAGGTTTGGCGCAAGTCTGGTGACCATGGTAATGCCAATTCCCGAAAGTACAAACACAATGGGGAGAATGGCGGGGTCTGCGGCAGGAGCAAGGAATCTGATAGCAATATGAGCCACAGTAAAAGCTGCAAAAAGACCAATAGGAACAGCCATAGTTTCAAGACTGAGGGCTGAGCGAGCAGTCATCATATAAATGGCATAGAGCAAAAATACCGGAATAGCTCCAGCAAACAGTAAGAAAAGCTCAGTATTTCGTCTTAAGCCACCTGTTTTTCTCATTCCTACTCACCTCCTGAACTTGTTGTTGACGTTGTTGTTTCTGTGGTTGATGTGCTTCCGGATTGAACATCTTCTTTCTTTTTGACAGCTCGATTGTTTGCATCATCAATTTGCTTGCGGTAATTCTCAACAGTACTGTGTGCTTCTTCTTCATTTTTAACGCGAATTCCGCTTGCAAGAGAATCTTGAACCGCATCAGGCAAATCTTTTATTTCAATTGATGTGGTTTCAACAAGTGATGACATGTTGATGCCTGCAACTGTTGTAGGAATACCTCGATATATACCAACAGTTGTGCCATTAATTCCCAGGTACCACTCACTGCTTATAAATAAGAAGAACACTGCAATAGTGGCCATAAAAAGCGCCAGAAAAGAGATACAGGTTGCAATAACACCACGAGTAAGGTGACGCCTCGTTTGATCGGCTATGCCATCGTCTAAAACATCAATTACTATGACGGTAATATTGTCTGACCCACCATAGGTAAGGGCTGCAGAAACAAGATTATCGGCAGCTTTTTGTGGCGTGACGTTAGAGACTGCTATTGATTCTATCTCGTCATCAGGCACCATACCTGAGAGGCCATCTGAGCACAAAATAATGCGATCACCATCAGATACTTCAAGTGAAAAGTGATCTGCGTACATGTCGGGATCAGAGCCAAGTGCTCGCGTAACTACTGAGCGAGAAGGATGTACGCGAGCTTCATCTGCAGTAATTTGGCCAGAATCAATAAGCTCCTCAACGTAGCTATGATCATGAGTAATGCGAACTAAAGTTCCGTGATGAAGGAGGTAAATACGGGAGTCGCCAACATGAGCAACTGCCATCTGATTGCCCTCAATAAGAACTGCTGAGGCGGTAGAGCCCATTCCAGGCTTTCCAATGCCTTTTGCAGGAGCATCAATAACCTCTTGATTAGCAGCTTCAATAGCAGCACCAAGACGAACGTCATCAGCAGTACTGGGTGCCTGTTCAGCAATAACTTTAACAGCAATAGAGCTTGCTACTTCGCCAGCAGCGTGTCCTCCCATACCGTCACAGATGGCAAAAAGAGGTGTACGCAAAAGAAACGAGTCTTCATTATGCTCGCGAACTAATCCTACGTCTGAACGGGCGCCCCAAGAGATAAACGTGTTAGAGCCTGAAGCTGTCTCTGTGTCATGTCGGCCATCAAGTGGCAGCTCGCAACGACCAGGGGCACTAACGGGCTCTTGAACGGGTGTATCAGAAATATGTGTTGTATCAGAAGAAACCATGAGCCTCTTATCGACGTCCAACACGCATAATCACATCGCCAACCTGAACTTCGTCTGTGTCACGAAGGGTAACAGGCTGCTCGATGATATGACCATTAACCATAGTTCCATTTGTGGATCCTAGGTCTTCAAGTACCAGAGCAGGACCTTGGATGGTAAAGCGAGCGTGTGAGGCAGAAACGTATGGTTCGTCAATTACGATGTCAGAAGAGGGGGAGCGTCCAATGACAACCGGTCCAAGAATATCTACATGAAGACCACGCAGGGACTTGACGCCCTTCTCGACATCAACGGACCAAATAGCTCCGTCTTTACGTTGTCCGCGGACAAGACCGATGCCCGTGCGCATGACTGAAAACAGAAAAATATAAAGCAAGACAACAAGCAGAACGCGTCCTGCAAAGAGAATCAAATCAATCATTAGTTCTCCCGGAACTGAAGGTCCATAAGACCAATGGTAATAAGGTCTCCATCACGCAAAATGACTTCGTCTACGTCGATGTCGTTTACAAGCGTTCCGTTAGTGGATCGTAAGTCAGCAATATGCCAATCATGACCATCGTAGGTCATTTCGGCATGACGTCTTGAAACGTTAGGATCACGCAAAACAACGTCTGCTTGAGAGCGCTCTCGTCCAATAATGGCACGTGGTGCTTCAACGCGATATGAACGGCCGCTCTGGCGATCAATTAGAATGCAGGTGGCATCCATATTTGCACGTGGTGTGCCTTGTAAATTGCGAGAAGAACGTCCATTCATGCCATTGAGCTGTGCATCTAGCGAAGGCGTGATACGACGCTGTGTCATAGGAACAGGAGCTGCCGTTGGGATAGCACCATGTACCGGTAGGTCTGGAAGTCCATTAAAGCTAGGAAGAACAGGCATAGGAGTGGATTCAGCTGCGGAAACAACAGGAATTGCACCCTGAGCCTCAACAAAGTCCGGTGGCATTACTGCAAGTCCTGCATCTGTACCAGCAAGATCGCCCAAAGCCTCTGGCGTTGCATTATCTGCAGAAACAGGCTGAACCACAGAAAGGGGATCTGGTTCTGGCGTTGGTTCTGACTGAACAGCAGAGCGAGAATTGTGCTGCTGTGGCATTTGAGCCGCAGCCCCTCCAACACTGGAGTTTCCTCCCAAGAAAGCACGTTCTTCATTGCGTAGCTGGTCAAGGGTGTTGCCATCAACATTTTCTGCAAAAATAGCAAACTTTCCAGGCTTCAGTGAAGGGTCAACCATAAAACGAACAAGGGGCTGCCCCACAAATACATAATCTTTTTGCTGAGCCTGAGTAGCCACAAAGTCAGAAACCTCTGCAGTTAGATCAGCATAAAGAGGACGCATTAGTGAGTCGTCTTGAGGCGCAACTAAAACGGTATATAAGGCTGGCGCAGTATCAACACCATCAATCTCATACGTTTCACGTTCCATCTCTTTAGCTGCTCGTTTAGCAAGCTTCTTAAAAGAGAAGGGCTCAGCGTATCCCTGTGGTGCGGCGCCAAAGACCGAACCAATACGATTTTCAAAGTCACTAAGAAAGCTCATCTAATTCCTCGCCTTCCTGATCCGCTGGAAGTGGACCTATCAGGACAATTGCAACGCATACAAGTACACATAAGAATAGCGTAATTAGTACTGAAACTATACTTTCAACTAGCCAAAAATTAGGATTCTCCATCCAAGCTGCCCATATAAAGCCCCCCGCAAGCACGATAGCGCAGACAATCTGTCCAAAAACCATCCATCCACGCCGATTTTTTTGGCTTATCAGTGATCCTAAAAGAGCAGATAGGGCGCATGCACCAAAGCGAATCCAAAAGGAAGGGCCTGAGGCCAATGAGGTGTAGTCGTAGGCAAGAGGGGTTGCGGCAAAGCCAAAAGATATTCCTCTTGTAAGAAGGGTCCCAAAGAGAAAGCTAAAAGATCCTGTTAAAGCTGCAGGTATCGGATGCATAGTGGCACTGACAAGTGCTGGAGCTGAAATTGGTACCGGTAATAAAGCACCCAAGAGACAGTTAATACTGCTAAATTTTGAGACTCTACCCGCAAATGCCCACCAGATGACACTTACTAGAGTTACAAGCGTTGCAAATGGAAAGGAGGTGCTGGTAGGGCTGATGCTTGCAAGCGCATATACCGCACAAGCAATAACAAGCGCAGAACCCAGAGGTGTCCAGAGTGCAGTAGCTGCAGCTCCTACAAGAGACCCCGCCACAATAAACGTGAGTGATTCTGGTGCAATAAGCTGAAACAATTGGGCGAGAAGAACGCCGGTGATCAAAGCTGTTGCGCCGCGCACGGCAACTGAGGGCAGCCAGGGGAAGCGAATTGAGAGCGGAAGATGCTTGACGTCCCAGGTTTCGGTTTCCTCTTCTTCTGATTGTTCTACTAGGGATTTGAGGCTTTTCTCGCCCTGTTTTTCACTGCCAAGAGGAGCCACAATCTCCTGTGCAAACTCCAAAACGCTTCCTTGCCTCGTTGACGGCTCAGGGGATAGTGCCTGTGTCAAAGCAGCGTCTACGCTAAAAGGAATCTCGGGATCTTCTTTGAGCAGAGGAATCTTTGGACCTTTATACATGTGGTCAAGTGATTCCTTTGCTGTTCTACCAGCAAATACATTTGAGCCTGTAAGAGCCTGTCTTAAAACAACAGCAAGTGAAAAAATATCTGAGCGCTCATCAACAAGCATGCCTTCAACCTGCTCGGGAGGCATGTAGCCTACCGTACCTCCGCGAGCACCTCCATAACCAGCAGCTGAGGCAAGTGTCGCCATACCAAAGTCGGCAAGTTTTACCGTACCCTGACGATCAATCATAATATTTGTGGGCTTTATGTCTAAGTGAAGTACACCATTTTCGTGCGCATATTGAAGTGCCTTTGCAAGTGAAGACACCATATGAGCGGCTTCAGCATAGGTTAGGTATCCACCTTCGACACGGGCTAAAAGCTCAGACAGGTTGAGACCATCAACAAACTCCATGACCAGATAAGCATAGTTATCTTCAATCTCAAAGTCATGAACGGTCACAATGTTGGGATGTGCCAGCAAACAGGCAGTTCTTGCCTCAGAAAGAGCTTCGTCAACGGTAGAAGCAAGCACGCCAGGCGTTTCGGAGGCTCCTAATAGTGGCATGCGCTTTATGGCCACGCGTCTTTGCAAACGAGTATCCCAGCAGGTACAAACGGTGCCAAAGCCCCCGTTGCCCCTGCGTGCAAGAACGCGATATCGGTCCAGCAAAATTTCTGGCTCAGCCGCAGGAGATGCCTGCTGAGCAGAAGGAGAATGCATATATGTGGTCTGCGTGGTCTGTGACCGCGAGTCACTCACGGCAACCTCCTGTGTTTAAAGTGTATTTGTCGGCCGTGACAGTTTGTATTCTACCGCTGAAATGAATTTTCTTATATATCTATTGTTTTTTCATTAGAAGAAAACAAAATGTTGTAGTATTATTCCCTTGCACGCGGGTGTGGCGGAATTGGCAGACGCGTACGGTTCAGGTCCGTATGAACGCAAGTTCATGGGGGTTCAAGTCCCTTCGCCCGCACCATTTGCATTTAAAAAGCCCCTTTTTGGGGCTTTTTTGTTACTTATTTGTTATCTGCCTCAAAATCAGACCAGCCTTCTTCAGAGTCATCTCCAAAGAGATCCCAGTCTTCGTCAGTCTTTTTGTGATTGAAATACATCTTTTTTGTTTTACGCTCTAGCACAAAAGAAATAACCAGGAAGAGTAAAATTCCACCAAGTACGAGGAACAATACGCCGGTTTTATCGCCAAAAAGCCAACTAACAAACGAACTAATTGCGTCCATAATCCTGCTCCAGAACATGTGAAGGGTTAAGAATCTGAATACAAGTATATACTTGGTAAGCTATAAGAAAAAATGCACTGCCAAAAAAGTGTTGATTCAAGGAGAAGCTGCATGCTTGATATCAAATTTGTGCGCGAGAATCCTGATCTCGTAGATAAATCTTGCGAGTCCAGGCAAAATGCTCATTGGGATCGCGAGAAATTCTTTGAGCTTGATGAAGAGCGTAGAAACGTAATTGCTGAGGTTGAGTCTCTTCAGGCAGAGCGCAATGCTGTTTCCAAGCAAATTGGTCTTCTTATGCGCGAGGGTAAAAAGGAAGAAGCTGAGGCGGCTAAAGAGCAGGTGGCGGCTAATAAAGACCGAATTGCAGAGCTTGACCAGCGCCGCGGAGAGGTTGAGGAAGAACTTACCGCTCTTGTTGCGGCTATTCCAAACATCCCTGATGCCTCCGTTCCTTATGGCAAGGATGACTCTGATAACCCTGAGGTTCGTAAGTGGGGAGAGCCAACTCAGTTTGATTTTGAGCCAAAGGCACACTGGGATCTTGGACCTGAGCTGGGCATGATTGACTTTGATCGTGGCGTAAAGCTTGCTGGAACTCGTTTTTATCTGCTTGGCGGCATGGGTGCTCGTATGGAGCGTGCGCTTATCAACTTCATGATTGATACACATAACCAGGCAGGATTTAAAGAGTGGTGGCCACCAGTTATCACAAATCAGGATTCTCTGTTTGGCACTGGTCAGCTTCCTAAGTTTGAAGAGGACCTCTATCACGTACAGCCTGATCTCTACCTCATTCCAACTGCTGAGGTCCAGCTTACCAACATCCATCGTGACGAGATTCTGGACGCATCTCAGCTTCCACTGCTCTATACCGCATTTACCCCATGCTTCCGCGAGGAGGCAGGGTCAGCTGGTCGAGACACCCGTGGCATCATTCGCGTTCACCAGTTTGACAAGGTAGAGATGGTCAAATTTGCAAAGCCAGAGGATTCCATGAATCAGCTTGAGTCCATGGTTCAGGAAGCCGAGAAGATCCTTCAGCTTTTGGGTCTTCCTTATCACGTAGTCACTCTTTGTACTGGTGATATTGGTTTTTCTGCATGCAAGTGCTACGACATTGAGGTTTGGCTCCCAAGCTATAACGCATACAAGGAGATTTCTTCTTGTTCTAACTGCTGGGATTTCCAGGCACGTCGTGCAAATATCCGTTATAAGGATCCAGCGGAGTTTAAGGGCACTTGTCTGGTCCATACGCTTAATGGCTCTGGCCTGGCAGTTGGTCGTACTATGGCTGCAATTATGGAGAATTATCAGAACGCCGATGGCTCTGTTACCGTACCTGAGGCGCTCCGTCCTTACATGGGTGGCATCGAGGTCATTAGGCCTGAATAGTTTCTCTTTTTAATCAAAATTAGTTCTATTTTTGAAATGGTCTTCAGCAAAATTGTGAAGACCATTTCTTTTACTGATTTATAGAACATATGTTCTATAAATCAGCTATACTATTGCCATCAAAGGAAGAAAGAGGTGGTTATGAAAGGTTTGACAGAGGCACAAAAAGATGTTGTATTGCGTCAGTTTGTACAGGGTAATGAAGCAGAAATTGGATTTGGCTACAAAGAGTTTTATTCGCAAGTCCATATTGCAGCCAAGCATATTGGAGCTCTAAAAAAATGGATTTTGCATCAAGGTAGATTGGGCTTAAAAGACTTGGACCCACAAGATTATTTAAATCTCATTATGTCAGAAGATGGATTGGCTTCGGTAATGGATGAGCTTGATGAAGCTGGTATTTCCTATAGTTATTTATGTGCTAATTCTTCAGGTGAAGTAGCTTTGAGACCGGGAAAATAAAAAAGAGCCCCAAAAGGGGGCTCTTAAATTCAAGTGGTGCGGCGTATAGGATTCGAACCTATGACGCCCTGATTCGTAGTCAGGTCCTCTATCCAGCTGAGGTAACGCCGCGTGCAAGTAGATAGAATGCCATTTTCCAGTTTAAAATGCAAGTGTAATCTTTGAAAAAAGTTCTTTTTAGTAAGAAAAAAGCTCGTTGCAAAAATGCAACGAGCAGAAAATTCTGGCGGAGAGCTGGGGATTCGAACCCCAGATGGGCTTGGGGCCCATACTCGCTTAGCAGGCGAGCACCTTCGGCCTCTCGGTCAGCTCTCCAAAATGGGTGCTTGAGAATGATACCCCGAACTGGCGTCACTCACAATAAGACATTTTACAAAACATGTGAAAAATGCTCAACAACCACGTTTTTTTGGTGAGTCTGAAGAGCATCCCATGAAAAGCGATTAGCAACTTGTGCTGCAGAAAGAGGTTCTTCTTTTTCTGCGAGACCCACACAGTAAGCTAGAAAGCCAAGAATTTCTTCTGGTGTTTTCCCTTGGTTTCTAAGTGATCCAAGGTCTAAGTCACGGTTGCGTTTAGAAAGTCGCCTGCCATCTGGCGCCACAAGTAAGGGAAGGTGAGCATATAGGGGGTGAGAAAGACTAAGCATGTCTTGTAAATAAAGCTGTCTGGGAGTAGAGGAGAGAAGGTCTGATCCTCTAACTACTTCAGTTACGCCCATGTCGGCATCGTCAATCACTACAGCAAGCTGGTACGCAAAAACACCATCTGCACGTTGAACAATAAAGTCTCCACAAGATTCTGTAAGGTTTTGAGATATTAGCCCGTAGACCCTGTCTTTAAATGTGTAGGTTTTATTAGGGACTCGTAAACGTGTTGCAGGAATTTTGTGTTTTGAAAGTTCTTCTCGTTCAGTGCGGCTTAGGTTACGACAGGTTCCTGCATAGATATACGCTCCGTCACTGACGTGAGGGGCTTGTGCGGCGTGTAAGTCTGCCCGGGAACAAAAACAAGGATACAAAAGCTCTTGTTGTTGCAATCTTAAAAGAGCCTCTTGGTAGAGTTCTGTGCGCTTGCTTTGGTAGAACGGACCTTTGTCCCAAGTGAGCCCCAGCCACTGCAAATCATCAAGCAGATAGGAGGTGTATTGAGGATTATGAGCGCGAACATCCAAGTCTTCAATTCGTAGAATGAAGCTGCCGTTTTGGGAACGAGCGCTGGCCCAGGCCATAAGCGCTGAGAAGACATTACCTAGGTGCATTCTTCCGGAAGGAGTTGGTGCAAATCTTCCAACACAAGGATTCATTCTTAGAAATCTCCTGCATAGATATAGGCAAATCCAAAGTCTTTTGTGGATGACCTAATAGCTGCTTTGTCTTTGCAGGTAAGACCTTTATGCTGGTAAAAACCAAAGTCGCAATCATCATCCGTTGCAAGGAAATAATGCTTTGCTCCCTGCTCCTTCATAAAGTTCAAAATGTAGGAAAAAAGCATACCTCCAATACCTTGGCTTTTTATAGCGGGGTTTACGCAGAACAGAGTAATTTCCCATTTAGAACCATTTGTATGAGCGTTCCAATATTTGTGTACAAGACGCGACTCAACTTCTCCAAAGATTTCGTAGTCCTCAAAGTCAGCTTTGCTAAATAACTTTTTGGTACTTATGGTTGATTCATGTTCTAACGTTTGCCACTTTTTGTAATCGACTGGAGTTTCTCCGTTTGAGCAGAAAATAAGGCCAAGTATTTGACCATCTTGCTTTGCTACAAAGCGATGAGTAGAAACACCAATGTAGTAAGAAACATCAATGGTAGCCAGAGACCTACTGGTTTCTTTAGATTCATCGTCATCTAAGTACCAGACACGTTCAACGATTGATATAAGTTCCGGTAAATCAGCGTCTTCAAAGGGAACTATGATGGGGGTACTAGTGGACATATGTATCAGTGCCTTTCAAGCGTTTCATAGCGGAAGATTATAGAATAGTTTCAAGTTTGTTTACATCTAGCACGCAGTGTTTCACAGCTGCTAGGCTGTAGGTGTTTCTGATAGTAAGTGTCAAACGCAAAGGAGTGGCAATGGCTGAGGCCCCCATCAAACGTGCACTAATTTCGGTAACAGACAAAACGGGCATTATTGAATTTGCACAAGCTCTTACTGAAGAGTTTAGTGTAGAGGTAATTTCAACAGGCGGAACCGCAAAAATCCTCGAAGAGGCTGGCGTCTCTGTCATCCCCATTGAGTCTTACACCGGGTTTCCAGAGATGATGGACGGTCGCGTTAAGACGTTGCATCCCCGCGTTCATGGCGGCCTTTTATGTCGTAGAGATAATCCTGGTCATGTTGCTGATGCAGAGAATAATGGTATCGGCATGATTGACCTGGTCTGCGTTAACCTTTATGAGTTTGAGAAAACCGTAGCTGATCCATCAGTGACACTAGAAAATGCAATTGAGCACATTGATATTGGTGGCCCTTCAATGCTTCGCTCTGCTGCTAAGAATAATGATTTTGTTACGGTTATTGTTGATCCAGCGGATTATGGTCGCGTTCTTGATGAGATGCGCGCTCATGAAGGTGCAACTACAAGAACTTCTCGACAGCAGCTTGCCCTAAAAGTGTTTAAGACAACAGCAGCATACGATGGCGCTATTGCCACATATCTTTCTAGTGTAGTCGAATCAGAGCAGAGCAAATTCCCAGAGACTTTACTGGTAAAGGCAACAAAGGAGCAGGATCTTCGTTACGGAGAAAATCCTCAGCAATCTGCAGCGTTCTATAGGATGCCTGGAGCCCCTGCACACTCCTTGGCAAATGCTCAGCAACTTCAGGGTAAGCCTTTGTCTTACAACAATTTACTGGATACCGATGCAGCTTGGGCAGCTGTTCGTGAGTTTGATGAGCCTTCAGTCATTATTCTGAAGCACCAGAATCCCTGCGGTTCTGCTACGGCAGAAAATGTTGTTGAGGCATATGATCGAGCATTTGCTTGTGACCCACTTTCTGCATTTGGTGGAATTATTGCAGTTAACAGAGAGGTTCCGCTGGAGTTTGTTGAGCACTTTGCAGATGTCAATAAGCAGTTTGTTGAGGTTCTTATTGCACCAAGCTTTACAAAAGAGGCTCTTGAACGCCTATCAAAGAGAACAAATCTTCGAGTATTAGCTACTGGTGGAATTGACAGAAGCCGTGAGCTTGAGATGAGGACGGTTGATGGAGGTCTTTTGGTGCAAGACCTTGATCACGCAGACGAAACTGCAGATAGCTTTGAGGTAGTTACTAAGCGTCAACCAACTCCAGAAGAGCTAAGCGATTTGGTGTTTGCTTGGAAAGTTTGTAAAACCGTTAAGTCCAATGCAATTTTGGTTGCAAAAGACCAGGCTGGAATTGGTATGGGACCAGGTCAGCCTAATCGTGTTGACGCAGCTCTGCTTGCATGTGAGCGCGCCGAGTCAGCTTGTGAGCGGATGGGAATTGACCCAAAGAACCTTGTGGCTGCATCTGATGCATTTTTCCCATTCCGAGATAATGTCGATACCTTAGCAGCCCATGGTGTAACAGCCATTATTCAACCAGGTGGCTCAGTTAGAGACGATGAATCCATAGCTGCTTGTGATGAGTATGGTATTGCGATGGTCTTTACGGGCAAACGTCACTTTAGGCATTAATCAGATACATCTGAAACAGCAGTTCATAGTACACAGAGGTGGGAGGAGGACGCTGTGGACCAGGAGGAGCTGGAAGCGGTTCAAAAGTTTGAGCTTAATAAACCAGAACTTATTTGTCGTTGGAGGCTCGCTGGAGGCGTTCTTCCCCTTGGTAATAGGCATCTACGAGCGCTGAGTAGGCGTTTTGTTGCTCAAAAAGAAGTTTCTCCACACTTGATTGCTTGGGCTAAGCAGCATATTGAAGGAACTCTTAAAGAGGGATCGCAAGAGTATCCAGATGGTGTTCTTATGATTTTGCTTGAGAGCAATGGTCAGGCCGTTATGTCTGTTGGACCATATCAGCCGTTGAGAGATTGCTCTGTTTTATCTCTTGCGGGTCGCGCAAGAATTTCACAACGAGAAGAGCTTCAGACTGGCTGCGCGCCGGAAGTGCTTTGGCTGGTTGAAAATGGAAAACTTATAGCGGGTGTTTCAGAAGAGGGCGTTTTATCTGGAGTTTCAAGCTTGGTATCTGATTTGGCGCAGACACTTCATAAGTCAATAGAATTTGATCCAGATGTTGTTGCACAGGTATTTGATGGAACAGCTAAATTTGATGAAGCATTTCTTACCTCAGATGAGCATGGAATAGTCTGCGCTTCTGATGTGAGAAGTGAAATAGGTGGGCATTTCTTACAAGGCTATAAAAAACTCTGTGAAATTAAGGCTTCAAAGTAATTAGACAATGCATAAAAGTAAGTATGCACAATATGGAATAAAACTAACGCACGTGACAGATGGTTTGTAAAAATCTAACCTGTTTTAAATGAATGACTGCTTGCATAGTTGAATATTTTGTCGAAGTACAAAAAAGTTTTATTTTTGTATGGGGCTCGCTCTGAAAGACCGCAGGTAGAAATTCCTACTTAAAAATAGGTATTTGTAGGCTTGTATTTCTGATTTGTTTCATTGTTTTTTTGCGTAATAATAAAGGCATTATGCGACCGCTGCTGGCCAATCTATGGAACTTGCTTTCGTAGTTATCCAGGGTCTACAGCTATATTTTGATCGCACAGACGCATTCTGTGAGAAATCACAGACTAGGCAAGGAGAGGAAATGGCAAGAAAGTTTAAGTCCATGGACGGTAACAACGCCGCGGCTTACGTGTCGTATGCGTTTACCGAGGTGGCGGGTATTTACCCAATTACCCCTTCAAGTCCAATGGCAGACTATGTTGACCAGTGGTCCGCCCAGGGCGTAAAGAACATCTTTGGTACAACCGTTAAGGTTGTTGAGATGCAGTCTGAGGCTGGCGCAGCTGGTGCTGTTCATGGTTCTCTTGGTTCAGGCGCTCTGACCACTACTTACACCGCTTCTCAGGGCCTCTTGCTCATGCTTCCAAACATGTACAAGATTGCCGGCGAGCAGCTTCCAGGTGTTTTCCATGTCAGCGCACGTACCGTTGCAACCCACGCTCTAAACATCTTTGGCGATCACTCTGACGTTATGTCTGCTCGCCAGACTGGTTTTGCACTTCTCGCAGAGGGCAATGTCCAGGAGGTTATGGATTTGGCTCCTGTTGCTCACCTCGCAGCAATCAAGGGCAAGGTTCCATTTGTTAACTTCTTTGATGGTTTCCGCACTTCTCACGAGATTCAGAAGGTTGCTGTTTGGGATTATGCTGACCTGGCTGAGATGTGTGACATGGATGCTGTTCAGTCATTCCGTGATCATGCACTGAATCCAGAGCACCCATCAAGCCGTGGTTCTCATGAGAACGGCGATATCTTCTTCCAGCACCGCGAGGCATGCAACGAGGTTTACAACCAGCTGCCAGCAGTTGTTGAAGACTACATGAACAAGATTAACGCCAAGCTTGGTACTGACTACGGTCTGTTCAACTACTATGGCGCAGAAGATGCTGACCGCGTTGTTATCTGCATGGGTTCTTTCTGCGACACCCTCGAAGAGGTTATCGATTATCTGAATGCTCGTGGCGAGAAGGTCGGTCTGGTTAAGGTCCGCCTGTATCGTCCATTCTCTGTAAAGCACTTTGTTGACGTTCTTCCTGAGTCCGTCAAGAAGATTGCTGTTCTCGACCGCACCAAGGAGCCAGGTTCCGTTGGTGAGCCTCTCTATGAAGACGTTGTTACTTCTCTCTTTGAGGCAGGCCGTACAGGCATTAAGGTTGTTGGCGGTCGTTATGGCCTTGGTTCCAAAGACACCCCACCATCATCTGCATTTGCAATCTATGAGGAGCTCAAGAAGGATAATCCTCAGCGTGAGTTCACCATTGGTATTGTCGATGACGTTACCAACCTCTCTCTTGCAGAGGATCCTGAGGCTCCTAATACTGCAGCTGAGGGCACCATTGAGTGCAAGTTCTGGGGTATCGGCGGTGACGGTACCGTTGGTGCTAATAAGAACTCCATCAAGATCATTGGTGACCACACTGACAAGTATGTTCAGGCATACTTCCAGTATGACTCCAAGAAGACCGGTGGTATTACTATCAGCCACTTGCGCTTCGGCGATCACAAGATTCGTTCTCCTTACTACGTTACCAAGGCAGACTTTGTCGCATGCCATGTCCCTGCATACATTGTTAAGGGCTACAAGATGGTCCGCGACGTCAAGCCAGGCGGTACTTTCCTTGTTAACTGCCAGTGGGACGCTGAGGAGTTCGCACATCACCTGCCAGCAGAGGCAAAGCGCTACATTGCTAAGAACAACATCAATGTTTATCTGATTAATGCAATTGACCTTGCCAAGGAAATTGGTATGGGTAAGCGCACTAACACCATTCTTCAGTCTGCATTCTTTGCACTTGCAAAGGTTCTTCCAGAGGCAGATGCTCTCCAGTATATGAAGGACGCTGCAACTCATTCTTATCTGAAGAAGGGCCAGAACGTCGTTGACATGAACCACAAGGCAATTGACGCTGGTGCTACTGCATTTACTAAGATTGAGATTCCTGCTGATTGGGCTACTGCAGAGGATGCTCCAAACCCAATTACTCTTGAGGGCCGTGAGGCTTTGCTCAAGCAGGTTCGCGACATCATGACTCCAGTTTCTCGTATGGAGGGTGACGCACTTCCTGTTTCCGCATTCAAGAACCATGTTGATGGCCAGTTTGAGCTTGGTGCATCAGCTTATGAGAAGCGCGGCATTGCTGTTGTTGTTCCTGAGTGGAATGTCGAGAAGTGTATTCAGTGTAACCAGTGCGCTTATGTCTGCCCACACGCAGTCATTCGTCCATTTGTTCTTACCGACGAAGAGGTAGCTGCAGCACCAGCACAGTCACAGTTTAAGGATGCTGTGGGTCCTAAGGCTCAGGGCTACAAGTTTGAGATTGCTGTTTCCCAGCTTGACTGCACCGGCTGCTCCAACTGCGTCTACATCTGCCCTGCAGATGCTCTGACCATGAAGCCAATCGAGGAGCAGGTTTCCAAGCAGGAGATCTTTGACTACGCAGTCAACAACGTCTCCGAGAAGACTGAGCTTGTTGCTAACAACGTTAAGGCATCTCAGTTCAAGAAGCCTCTTCTTGAGTTCTCCGGTTCCTGCGCAGGCTGCGCTGAGACCAGCTACGGCCGTCTGGTCACCCAGCTCTTCGGCGATCGTATGTTCATCTCTAACGCAACTGGCTGCTCCTCCATTTGGGGTAACCCAGCTTCCTGCTCACCATTCACTACCGATGCAAACGGCCACGGCCCAGCATGGAACAACTCCCTCTTTGAGGACAATGCAGAGCATGGTATGGGCCTGATGCTTGGTCACCAGGCACAGCAGAAGCGTCTCCTTGAGCTTGCTCAGCAGCTTGTTGATGAGGATGGCGCATCTCAGGACCTCAAGGATGCAGCTAAGGCATGGATTGATTCTGTCAAGGATGCAGCTCTCTCCAAGGAAGCTTCCAAGACGTTCGTAGTTGAGCTTGAGAAGTCTGATCTTGCAGCAGCTAAGGAAATTCTTGCTAATAAGAGCTTCCTCACCAAGAAGTCCTTCTGGATCTTCGGCGGCGACGGTTGGGCATATGACATCGGCTTCGGTGGCCTTGACCATGTTCTTGCTTCCGGCGAGGACATCAACGTCTTTGTCTTCGACACTGAGGTTTACTCCAACACCGGCGGTCAGTCTTCAAAGGCTTCTCGTCTTGGCCAGGTTGCTCAGTTCGCAGCAGCTGGTAAGGATGTCAAGCAGAAGAACCTTGCTGAGATTGCAATGACCTACGGTTACGTTTATGTTGCTCAGGTCTCCATGGGTGCAAACCTCCAGCAGACCCTCAAGGCAATTGCTGAGGCTGAGGCTTATCCAGGACCATCCCTCATCATTGGCTACTCCCCATGCGAGATGCACTCCATCAAGGGTGGTATGGCTCACGCACAGGAAGAGATGAAGAAGGCAGTCGATACCGGCTACTGGAACCTCTATCGCTTCAACCCATCTGCACCAGCAGGTAAGAAGTTCACGCTTGATTCCAAGGCACCTAAGGGTGGCTACCAGGAGTTCTTGATGAACGAGGCTCGTTACAGCCGACTCACCCGTGAGTTCCCAGAGCACGCAGAGAGGCTCTTCAAGGAGAATGAGGAAGCCGCAATGGCTCGCTACAATCACCTTGTACACCTTTCCGAGCTTTATGCTTCAGAAAAGGATGAGCAGCCTGAGGAGTAAGGCAACTTACTTTTATGTAGCTCCAGCCGAGCCAGGATTTCCTGACTCGGCTTTTTTATGCGACATTTTTGGCGAGAAGCCCTATGTTCTCCAAGCCTTTCTTGCAAGGTGATAAACTAGAGAGACTTTGCTCACGATGGGAGTTACTGTGGCACAAAAAAAGAGCAGACTATTTCCTATTGCTTTTCTCGCTGCTAAAGCAACACTTGCAGCACTCAAATTGACTAATCATGAGGGCGGAACGCTACCAGGTTTTATTGCCGAGGGTATAGATCCTGCATTTTTGGGGGACATTGCTAAGCCAGATCAGATTGTCTTTATCACCGGCACAAACGGCAAGACAACTACTAATAACCTGCTCAACGATCTTCTCGCTGATAACGGCTATCAGACGGTCACTAATCGCGTTGGCGGCAATATTTCTAGCGGCTTTGCAAGCTCGTTTGCAAAAAACGCCACGTGGAAGGGTACGTCAAAGACTAAGCTTGCGGTTATGGAGTTTGATGAGCTCTCTGGACCTCGCATTTTTCCGTACTTGCAGCCAGATATTTTGTCCGTAACTAACTTGTTCCGCGATACGTTCTCTCGTAGTGCAACTCCAGATTATGTTTTTGACGTTATGGATAAGGGCATTCCTGCTTCAACTCATCTGATTTTGAACGCAGACGATATGATTAGCTGCAGACTTGCTCCTCAGTGCACCCATCGTACGTATTACTCCATTGCAAGGCTGGCAGAAGACACCGCAGAGCCTATAGGTATTGTTTCAGATCTTACAGCGTGCCCCAAATGTGGCGGCAAGCTCAAGTGGGATTATGCACACCTGAGGCATCTTGGCCATGCAACTTGCGAGGAGTGCGGCTATACCAATCCAACTCCTGACTATGAAGTCATCTCAGTAGAGCCAGAGACTGGAAAGTTTGTGGTCAAGGAGCACTGCCACGAGGGCGCACCAACATACGAGTACAAGCTCAACAGCTACTCTATTGTTAACCTTTACAATCTGTTTGTAGCTATTGTGACCGCTCGTGAGATGGGTCTTGCACCTGCGACTATTGCTGCATCTTTGCAGCGCGTTAATATTGCCTCTTCCAGGTATAACGAGATTGACTATAACGGTCGTCGTCTTATTAGCATGGCTTCTAAGGGCGAGAATGACACGGCAACCTCCGTCACCATCGATATTTTGCGTAAGCAACCAGGTGATAAGGCAATTATCATCATGATTGCTGATGCCTATATGGCAAAAGCAAAAGATCAAACTGAGTATATTGGCTGGTATTACCAGACAGACTTTGAGTTCTTGCAAGACCCAAGTGTTAAGCAGGTCATTATCTATGGTGATACTTCGCTTGACCTGCAACTTAGGCTGAGGCTTGCCGGCATTGACCCAGCTAAAACTTTTGTAGCAAGCTCTCCTGAAGAGACCGCTGACCTGGTTGATCTTGACGCTTGCCAGCACGTTTTCTATGCACATGGCCTCTACAACGGCGGAATTGCTGATATCAGCAGAAACCGTATCATTGAGCGCTTAAAACAGATGGAGGCCTCCCATGAGTAATCCAGCAACTAAGATTGAGATTCTTTACCCAGAGTACGGCAACCAGGGTGGAGACAACGGAAACGCCCTCTACCTGGAGGCTTGCCTTCCAAAAGAGAACTTTGTGTATACCTCTCATGCTGCAACGCCTTACTTTGTGGAGCATACGCCGTCGGCAATCATTATGGGCGGCATGACAGAAGCCCAGCAAGAGCTTATTATTTCTCGCCTTATGCCTTACAAGGATAGGCTTGCAGAGTTGGCTGATCAGGGTGTACCTATGCTGTTTGCCGGTAATGCTTCAGAGCTTTTTGGCGAGAAAATCGTCAATCCTGACGGCTCTGAGATTGAGGGCTTAGGCTTGTTCAAGTTTGCGACAACTCGTTATATGCCTCAGCGCTTCCACGACGTTCAGGTGGGAGAGTTTGACCCCGGCAATGGTAAAGAGCCTTTTACCGTTGTTGGCTTTAAGATGCAGTTCACGCTTACTGAGGGAGATAACTCCAACTGTTATTTCCTCAAGAACAAGGTGGGCTTTGGCATCAACAAAGAAAGCAAACTGGAAGGCTTCCGTCGAAAAAACGCTATTGCTACCTGGCTCATAGGTCCACTGCTGCCACTCAATCCTTACCTCACGCGATGGATTTTGGATATGGCAGGTGAGGAAGACACCCCCCTTGCTTTTGAGGAAGAGGCAGTCGCAGCGTATCAAAAGCATGCTCGTGAGATGGTTTATCCAGGAATGCACCTGCATTATTAGTGTGAGGTTTATGCAATTAATTGGTGTAGGAAAGCAACTTCATACATTTTGTATTTGTGTTTTTAGATGTTGGTTTATGGTGAGTTTTGTTGCTCATGATCTAAAAGAGTTGCTCTATAAGGTGCGATTCTTTACATAAGTAAGAGCTTCGGCTATGTCGTTTATTTGCTCATATATGCTTTTCGGCGTATTATGAAATTGGTTTTTAATGTTAGGCAAGGGGAACGTTTTGTCACAGGTTTCTTCGGTTTACGCAACAAAACAACGCGCTCAGCGTCTTGCACGAATTGGTATAATCGCAGCTCTTTATACAGCACTTACGCTTGCAACTCTTCTCTTTTTAGGTGGTCTTGCTTGGGGGCCAGTGCAGTTCCGTGTTTCAGAAGCCCTTGTTGTAATTGCACTTTTTACTGCTGATGCAATCCCTGGCCTTACACTTGGCTGCGTTATAGCTAACCTTGCAAATATGGTCATCTCAGGTACAGGTGCTTTAGGTTTGCTCGATGTGGTTTTTGGCTCTTTGGCAACTGCTTTTGGTGCATGGTTTACGTGGAAAAATAGAAAAAACATGCTGCTGGCTCTTCTTGGACCAGTTTTTACAAATGCAGTTATTGTGTCTGCATATCTTCCAATTTTGCTACAGGGATTAGGCTTTTACACAATTCCATTTACCACTATTGAACTTGATGGTTCTTATCCTCTTATGTTCTTGTTTGGTTTTATTACCACAGGACTTGGAGAGGCTGTTGTTCTCTACATACTTGGTGTGCCACTAGCTCGTGCTCTTAAGCGTTCCTCCTTGCCACAGCAGCTTGCTCCTGCTGAGAGTTCTACCACAGAATCAGTGGAAAACTAAATAGCCATGCAGAAACTTGCTCACTATATACAGAGGTCAACCAGGATTATCTTGGTTCTTTTCGCCTGTATATTGATGGGCTTGCTGTATTGGAGTGTTACCGTAGACAACCTGTTTGCTGCGCTTGTTGCAGGAGGTGGACTGGCTACGGTTATTGTTTTTGTTGGTACTACGCAGCCCGGCAATGACCATACTAGGTCTCAAGTTACAGAGCGCACACTTGAAGTTGCTTCTAAAACACTAAAGACTTTACGTGGTGGACTGTCACAAGAAACAGCACCAACCATTTGTACATTATTGCTTCCAGAAACTTCCGCTGCTGCTATTTCTATTACTGACACAGAGCACGTGTTGGGTTTTGAGGGAGATATTGCAACTTCGCATATGCCTGGTTCAAAAGTAGTTGGTCCAGCAACAGAAGTTTTGGAAAGCGGACGTATGGAGACGTTTGTCTCAGTAGATAGCCGACAGCAGGTGCTCAAAAGGCGAGGCGGTTTTGGTAATGGCGGAAGTTCTTTTGGCATTATTGTTCCGCTTATTGTTCAGGATCGACCTGTGGGAACTATCAAACTTTATTATCGTCGTGGTATTGAAATTGATCGTACGCAGCTGGCAATCGCTGAGGGCTTAGGTGAGCTTCTCTCTACACAGCTTTCTTCTTACGAACTTGATCGTCAGGCTGAACTGACTGCTCGAGCTGAGGTTAAAGCGCTACAAGCCCAAATTAACCCACACTTTTTGTTTAATACGCTGAATACTATTGCATCACTTACGCGAACAGATCCCAATAAGGCTCGTGATTTGCTTCGTGAGTTCTCTGTGTTTTATCGCCGTACTCTTGAAAGCTCTCAAGGCGCGCTTATTCCACTTTCTCAGGAATTGGCTCAAACACGCAGGTATCTAACAATTGAGAAAGCACGTTTTGGAGAAGAACGTATTCAAGAGTCTGAGCACATTGATGAAGGATGTGAAGACGTTCAAGTCCCGTCTTTTTTGATTCAGCCTATCGTTGAAAATGCGGTTAGGCATGCTATGAAAGATGAAGGTGCTCTTCATATTGATATTCACGTTGCTCGTGATGAAGATGATATTCTTATATCTGTTGCCGATGACGGTCTTGGAATGGACGAAGAGACCGTTTCTCGCTTGCTTAATGGCCAAGGCCCCTCTTCGCATGATTCTTCGGAAAGAAGAGGCGGTACTGGCATTGCTATTAAGAACGTAGCTGAGCGCGTTGAGCGTTTTTACGCTGTTGGTTCAGGCATAGAAATCATGTCTAAACCGGGCCAAGGTACGTGCGTGACACTTAAGCTTGCGGGCGCTGCTTTGCAGGTAACAGCGTAGTAGTACAAGATTTGCTTAACACTACGTTAGGTTGATGGGAGATGAATAACATGCGTGCCATGATTGTTGACGACGAGGCTCCAGCCCGTTCTGAACTTAAGTTTTTACTTGAGGAGACAGGCCGTCTCGAGGAGATCATTGAAGCCACAAGCGCAAGAGATGCTGTCGAGAAACTCATGGAATCTCGCGTTGAGGTCATGTTCCTTGATATCTCTATGCCTAAGACAAATGGAATGCAGCTTGCAGAAGCTCTTCATAAACTGAAGAATCCTCCACAGATTGTGTTTGTTACTGCGTATAGTGAGTATGCACTTGATGCATTTGGCGTCAATGCTGTTGATTATTTGATGAAACCCGTTGAGACCGAACGCCTCGAGCGAGCTCTTGATAAGGTTGAAGAGCGTTTACGTCCTCAATCTCCTTTAGTGGCTATCGAGCGTATCCCGGTCATTAAGAGTGGAAGCAAAGTTCTTGTTCCTATCGATCAGATTCGTTTTATCGAGGCCAAAGACGATTATTCCTGCATTTATACAGAAGATGATCGCTTTCTTTCTACCATCTCACTGCAAAAACTTGAGGAGCGCCTTGCTTCACATGGATTCTTCCGTATCCATCGTAGTTTTATCGTGAATCTTGAGTATGTTGATGACGTTGAAGTTATTTCTGCGGGTATCCTTCAGTTGACTATTCAGGGATTTGAGGAGCGCCATATTTCGGTTTCACGCCGTCGTGTGGTTGCACTTAAGCGAGCACTGGGGCTATAGAAGGCCAAAGGGTTTCTCGCTAGTGGTTTAAGAACGTACGTAGGAGTTTGGCATGGCATTTGTAAGGTTTGATGTAATTTCAGATACACATGGGTATTTGTCATCTGAGTTGCTCGAAGCCCTACAGGGTGCAAATTATATTGTGCACGCAGGGGATATTACATCAAACGCTGATTATCAGACGCTCCAGAAAATTGCTCCAGTAAAGCTTTGCTTGGGAAATAATGATTTTTGCTACAACTATGGCCCTATGGTAAAGAAAAAGGTTATTTTCTTTGCAGAGGGCCTAAAGTGGCAGGTATGTCACTATCGCGAAAAGCTTGACCTGGTTCAATGCAATATTGCTATTTGCGGTCACACGCACAGGCCCTTTATACAGCGTGATGAGTGGACAAATACGCTTGTAATGAATCCAGGAAGTCCTACATATCCCCGTGGTCATGAAGGCGCAACTATAGGACGCATCATTGTTGATGATGAAACAGCTCAGGTAGTGAGCGCAGAGATTATTAGTCTGCCTTCGCTTGAGGTACTTTTTTCTTGTAAATAAGAGAAGGAATCATCAGCTTGGTAAAGAGAACTAGCCATACAAGAGCTAGTGAGAATCCGCCAATAACATCAGTGGCATAGTGCACACCTAGATAAATTCTACTGACGCCGATCATAATGATGACACCAGAGAACAGTCCACACCAAATCCAGCGCTGTAACTTGTCTTTTTCGTAATGCCAGACCAGCCAAATAAGCAGTCCATAAAAAGCCATCGAGAACATCGAGTGGCCCGAAGGGAAGCTATAACCTGTTTCAACAACTAATCTAAAGCCATCCGGACGAGGTCGTTGGACAATGGCTTTAAAGATGAGGTCAACTATAACAACGCCGCCTAGGTTAATGGATGCAAGTCTGCCGACACTTGGTCCTGGCGCAAAGGCGGCAACTACGATGAGCATGACAATAACGGTGACAGGACTAGCTAGACCAGAAAATCCCTCCATTATTTCGGTAAGAAGGGGAGTTCTAAGGTGGACAACAAACAGCCTATAGGCAAAGTGGTCAATGCCAATGACGTCTCCCTCAGTAACGTCAATCAACAGAAAAATGAAGATTGCTGAAGAGATAAGCAGAATAAAGGTAGAGAGATTTGCGCGCAGACGGTGTAAAAAAAGGCGTCTACGAACTCCTGTTAAAAGTCCTGTTTCTTGAGCGTCAAGGCTTTTATCTGCCATTAGTTCTCCTTGTAACAAAAAGGCGGCACGCCGATAGACGTACCGCCGCTTAGTTCAATGATAAGCCAGCACAGGCGTGCGGCGCACAAGAACTTAGAGGTTAGCGTTGAGCTCAGAAATAAGATCAGCCTTAGGAAGGTTGCCAACCATGGTGTGAACTGGCTCACCGTTCTTGAAGAGAATAAGGGTTGGGATAGAAACAATGCGGAAACGAGTTGCTAAATCTGCCTCATCGTCAACGTTAACCTTGTAGACGTCAAGCTTGTCTGCCATCTCATGGCCAACTTCCTCGACAACTGGACCAAGAGCGCGGCAAGGACCGCACCAGGAAGCCCAGAAATCAACAAGAACAGGCTTGTCTGCGTTTGCAAGAACAGAATCGAACTCTGCAGTAGTGAGCTGCTGTGCCATAATAAACCTCCAGTTACATACGGCTTTTAAGCCATTTAATTTCAAGCACTAGCAAACTTATCCCCAAATTAGAAAAGTGTATACACACAACTTTATGGACTTGCTCAAATTGTGAATTACGTGCATAGTTGGCATAAAGAAAAGAGGTGCACATGCCAAGCGAAAGATCTAAACGAAGAGATGTTTATACGGCAAAAATTACACAAGAGTTTAGAGATTTTGCTGCTCAGGAGGTATGTATGGCAGGCAATGCTTTTGCATCGGTTTTATTAGTAAAGGGACAAGAAGACTTTGAAGAGGCTGAGCTTTCTGCACTTCGAGCTTCTTTAGAGCATTTGGGTTATGCACCAGAGGCATGGGCAACCTTGTTTACTACTACAAAAACAGGAGAGCCCATTAATCCCCAGCTTGTCAGACAAGCGATAAGCGCCTTTAGTCCAGATACGGTATTGATGGTTAACGACGCTGCTGTTGCATCAATACGCGAAGCATATGCTGAGGATCTTGCTCAGCTTAAAACTGATGTCGAGAAGACCTTCTCGCCCCGTGTTCTTGTACATGTGTGTGGAATGCGCATGGTAAACCTTGATAATTTTGCTGCTGCGCTTGAAGATCCTCGTCAGAAACAGATGCGTTGGGCGGCAATTAAGCAAGTACCACCTCTTGGGGAGCCGTATTAAAATTGATTACTGCATTTTTTACGAGAAACCAACATTGTGGAGTCTTCACCGTGTTGTGCAGATTATCCTTAAGATAGTCAAAAGAAGGAGACTGGCATGGCAACACCTACAGCACCACATATTTTGCCTGTTGATGCAACACAAACTAAAGCCTGGTGTGCACTAACAAATCATTACGCCAAGCTAAAAGATACTAAAGCTACGCTGAAGAAGTGGTTTGCAGAAGACCCCCAGCGTGTCCAGAATCTTACGTTTAAACTAGATCAATTCCTCATCGATCTGTCCAAAAACCTTGTCACGCAAGAGACCTTGGACCTTTTGTGTGACCTTGCACAAGAGGTCAAGCTTGAAGAGCGTAGAGACGCCATGTATGCCGGTGAGCATATAAACACTACAGAAAATCGCGCAGTTCTTCATACAGCGCTTCGTCGTCCTGCCTCTGAGGCTGGTACGCTCATTGTTGATGGACAAGATGTTGTTGCTGATGTTCACCATACGCTGAACAAAATGTATGCCTTCTGCGACCGAGTCCGCTCAGGAGAGTGGAAGGGCGTTACTGGAAAGCCAATCAAAACCGTTGTAAGTATTGGTATTGGTGGTTCTGACCTGGGTCCTGTTATGGTCTATGAGGCACTAAAGCCTTTTGCTGACGCTGGTATTACTGCTCGTTTTGTTTCAAACATTGATCCTGTTGATCTTGGCGAGAAAACCAAAAATCTTGATCCAGAAACAACGCTTTTCATTATTGTTTCCAAGACTTTTACTACACTTGAGACACTTACCAATGCACGCTGTGCTCGCGCGTGGCTTTTAGAAAAGCTGGCTGAGCGGGGCGTGATTGATGGCTCTGATTCTCAGAATGCAAATGCAATTTGTAAGCATTTTGTTGCTGTTTCAACTGCACTTGATCTGGTAGAAGACTTTGGCATTGATCCAGAGAATACCTTTGGTTTTTGGAACTGGGTTGGCGGGCGCTATTCTGTTGATTCTGCAGTTGGCCTTGTGTTGGCAATTGTTTTTGGACCAGAGCGTTTTGCAGAGTTTCTCAGCGGCTTTAATGCTGTTGATGAGTACTTTAAGACCACTCCATTAAGACAAAATGTTGTTGCCCTTATGGGTCTTTTAAATGTTTGGTACGTTAATTTTTTTGGTGCAGCATCCCATGCAGTACTCCCGTACAGCCAGTACTTGCATAGATTCCCTGCGTATCTCCAGCAGCTTACAATGGAGTCCAACGGCAAGTCTACACGCTGGGACGGTAGCGCTGTTACCTCTAACACAGGTGAGATTTTCTGGGGAGAGGCCGGTACCAATGGCCAGCACGCCTTCTATCAGCTTATTCACCAGGGAACTCAGATTATTCCTGCTGATTTTATAGCGTTTGCAAATACTGCTTTTGCAACAAAAGATGCAGACTTAGACGTCCATGAGCTTTTCCTTTCCAACTTTTTTGCACAGACTAAGGCACTTGCTTTTGGCAAGACCGCTGATGAGGTGCGTGCTGAAGGAACTCCAGAGTGGATGGTTTCTGCACGCGTCTTTGAAGGAAATAGGCCCACTACCTCTATCTTTGGTAAAGAGCTTAATCCACGTGCAGTTGGATCGCTCATTGCGCTCTATGAGCACATTACCTTCGTTGAGGGCGTAGTGTGGGGCATTGATTCTTACGATCAGTGGGGTGTTGAGCTTGGAAAGCAGCTTGCAAAACAGATTTTCCCTGCAATTCATAACGATGAAGAGCTGGCAAAACAGGATGCTTCCACTCAGTCTCTTGTTGCGTTCTATCGCAGCAACAGAAAATAGTACCGCAACGCGTTTTTCTCGCTATGTAGTTTTGCGTTAGTGAGTTCAATAGGGTAGAGTATCTACAGCGCATTGAGCGGGTGCGGATGACGTGACACCTCGAACCTGGTCAGGGTCGGGAGACAGCAGCCATAAGGGGTCACTCGCGGGCATCCGTTCCCACTCAATGCGCTTTTCTTAGGCTTAAGACTGTGCTTGCCGCGACCTGTGTCACGACGATTGGACTTCGATGGGTTTTGTAAACTACTTCATTGAACTACTCAGAGATCCTCGTGCATTTATTGCTTCAATGATTGCCACCGGTCCTCTTGCTGCGTACGGTTTTGTTTTTCTTATTGTTTTTATTGAGACAGGCGTAGTCTTTTTCCCTTTTTTACCAGGTGATTCTCTGCTTTTTGCGGCGGGATTTTTTGCTCATAACGGTGGGTTTAATATCGTTTTATTGCTTGTTATTACCTGGGCTGCCGCAATTCTTGGCGATCAAATGAATTTTATGATTGGCCATTTTTTTGGACAAAAAATTATTTCTTCCGGAAAAGTAAAAGTGCTTACTCCGGAGCACCTTGAAAAAACTCAGAAGTTTCTGGATAAGCATGGCCATCTCGCTATTTTCTTGGGGCGTTTCTTCCCGTTTATTCGCACGTTTGTGCCTTTTATTGCAGGAATGGGCGGTATGCATTGGCGCAACTTTGTCATTTATAACATTCTGGGCGGTCTTACCTGGTCCACGATGTTTGTACTACTTGGTTATTTCTTTGGCGGTATTCCTGTAGTTCAAGAGCATTTTGAGTTGCTGATTGTGGGAATTGTTGCCGTTTCAGTCATTCCAACAATCGTGGGTATTGTCCGTGGGCGCATGAATAAAGGCAAGAAAAACAAAAACGAACTCACAGATTAAAAGGAAAACAAGCTTTAGTAACAAGCTTTAGTAACAAGCTTTTGTATTTCTCGTATTTTGATGATAGAAATCCCGTCAGAAACAATTTGATCTGGCGGGATTATTTTATTCCTTGGAGAGCTGATAGGTATCAGTAAAGCTAACTGTTTGACCGTTTTCTGTGTGAGTAGAAATTAACTGAGCTACAACATTGCCGCTAGTTGTATCAAACGTAATCTTCATTTGTGGTTTTTGCAGAGTAGTTTGATCTGTACTAGAAGCCGCATTTGTATTGAGGGTTGCATGAGTCAGATCAACCGCTCCAGAAACCTGAATTTTTTCTCCAATAGTTCCTGAAGTTGCTAAAGAAACGGACGCGTTTTTGAACTCAACATCTCCTGGATACCAACGATACGAGGTATTGAGTGCTCCATGATTGTGTACAACACCCTCTGCGGTAGCCGTGAGTGTTAGCTGATCGCGAGAAAAACTTGCAGACGTAACAGTTAACGTTAAAGGATTAGTTCGGCCGGCATAGCAAGGACTTCCATTGCTTGCTTCGCAGTTAACAAAGGTTCCTTTCCAGATTCCAACAAGTCCACTGTAGTCATATTTAAGCCCAGAGGAAGGGCTCACTGAATCTAGCGCCCAGGTACCCGTTGAGGAATCAAATGTAAATGAAGCAGTAATCTCACAGGTCAAAGAACCATAGAATGTTGTTGAAACGCCTGACATTTTTACCCAGCAAGTCTGCTGGCTACGATCAAAGCCCGCATCAAGAACAGTGAAAGTAGCATGAGAAAATTGCGTGCTATAGCTGACAGCCTCATTTGGATTTTGTTCGTCAAGTTTGGCAAGAACGTCACTTATGGCATCAAGAACTTTGGTAGTGGAAACACCAGAGGTAGCCTGGTAAGTGACAGATTGATCTTCTTCTCCGCCAATTGGGTTCCAGCCGTGAGTATTTGCGTATCCCAATTTAGTCATTTTTGTTGCAGCGATTGCATTTCCTGTATAGGTTAGGCGCACTATAGAGTTTGCATAGCCAGTTGCGCCAAATTGAGCAGCATCGCTTGAGATTGCTGTGGTGCTTCTGGTGCGAGAAACAACTTCAATGCCGGTAAGCAACAAAGACTCGTCGGCATCATATTTGCCAGGAGTCCACGCTGGAGTTTCAACACGTATGCGTGCATCGGCAATGACGGTATCAGCTGAAGGAACATTACTTACGCGAATAAAAAAGACAATAATTGCAGATATAAGAGCAAGTCCCAGAAGAGCAAGTATGCCAGAAAGCAAGCTATGATGGCTCACAAATCTCAAAAGTGCACGGCGCCTACTGCGCATATAGCTTGAAAAGGTATCAGCAACATCTTTGATAGACGTTGCATCATCAGCTGATGATGCGCTGTCATCGTCAGCAGCGTTGAGAGGGGCTTCGGCAGCCTTAGCAGCCTCAGCTTCTGGGTGCTCACAAGCACTCTCTTCAAGTTCTTTGAGGCGAGCTTCTACAGCAGAAAGATCCTGTGTGAGAGCCGCATCATTTACAATTTTTTCCAGGTCAGTTGTGCTATCTGAATCGTTTTCAGAAGAGCCTTCTTCTGAAGTTGTGTCGCTCTTGTCTTCTTGGTTGCCTTTGCCTAGATCAGGAAAAATGGGGCTGACTATCTCCATAATATAGTCTTCATCAGCAGCGGCTAAATCAGCGGCAATAGGGTCAGTAACCTCCTCAAGCTCGCCGGTCTTCTCGCCATCTGCATCTGTTAGCTCAACAGCCTGGGTATCAAGGGTCTGCTGATCAGAAGATGTTTCCTCTGAAGCAGGCGTGTTATCTGGTTGTGAAGTTTTGTTCTTAGCAGTCATAGCGCCTCATTACTATGTGAACCTGCTGTAATTTTCTCACAATTACGTAACTTGTGTACCCTCATCCTGTGCAGATAGGGAGGTATCGGTTTAAAAATTGCCTAGTGGTGGTACACTTCTTTAGTTGAATTCTCACCTCGCAAGCAGCTTATGTGGTAGTTTGGCTACACGCCAATGGACCAAGCGCGCACGAGGCACTTATCTTAGGAGCAAGAATGCGTGACAAGCTAGAAAAAATCGTTGAGG
>JAIJTS010000018.1 GCA_022732885.1 Atopobium sp.
TTGCTGTATAGGCACCATATGCCTTGGTAGAAGGCTTGGCGGCAATTCTATCGGCAACCTCAGCCTGCACCATAACTACTGCGCGCTCAAGAGACGGAAGCTCCTGGAAAAACTTAAGGATCAACGTAGCTGCCACCTGATACGGCAGATTGGATACAAACTTTGTTGGCATCGGGACGCTCGGTGCTGCACTCTGGGTAACGGCAGGAAGTGCGCTGTAGGCCTCGGAGAGCTTCTGCGGCGTGATTGCCAGGGCATCACCCATGACCAGCGCAAACGAGTCTGGATGAGGCTCCTTGCAGGTTACTGCTAAGACTTGCTCCAGCTCAGAGTCTGCTTCAAGCGAGCAAACCGCACAGGCGTTGTCGAGCAAGGCCACCGTGAGGGTACCCAAACCGGGTCCAACCTCAACAACCACATCAGTGGGCTGAACCTCTGCAAGCTGGACGATCTTCTCGATAATGTGGTCTTGCACCAGGAAGTTTTGGCCCAGCCTGTATTTGGTGGCAAGGCCAAAACGTTCCAGCGTTTCTTTAGTGGCGCGCTGATTGGCAAGCCACGATGTTTGATGCGCTGCGTGCTCCGACACGATTACTTGCTTGCAAGACGTGGGAACAGAGCGTCTCCCTTAGAGACAGCCAGGCCGCCCTGAAGCTTGCCCCATACGCACTCGCTGCGGGTATCGGTAGAGTTAATCTCTGCCTCGTCAAGGCTCATGCGGCGCAGGACCTCTGCAGACGTAGTAGGCATGAATGGCATAAAGAGATGTGCGCAAATGCGGATAGACTCAAGCAGCGTATAGATAATCTCTGCAAGCTCTGATGCGCGCTCAGGGTCTTTTGCTACCGTCCAAGGAGCAGCGTCTTCGATGTAGTGGTTAGCTGCGTGGACAAGCTCCATGATGATGTTCTTAGCGCCTACGTAATCCATCTTCTCCATACATGCGGCGTAGCGGTCATAGATACCCTCAGCCAGCTTGCGCAGTGGGTGATCTGCAGGAACAGTAGAACCATCAAAGGTTGGAGTGACACCCTCAAAGTACTTATCGCTCATATTAAGGGCGCGAGAAACCAAGTTACCCCAGCTATTTGCCAGGTCAGCGTTATAGACCTGCTCCATGCGCTCAAAGGAAATGCCCGAGTCCTCACCAGGAGTGACGTCGGTCATGAAGTAGTAACGGTAGCCCTCAACACCCAGCAGGTCCAAAACGTCCTTAGGTGCAATGGCGTTTCCGCGAGACTTACTCATCTTCTCAACAACGCCGGTCTCAGAGTTGCGGACGTTCAAGAAGCCGTGAGCAAAGATGTGCTCAGGAACAGCCTCGCCAAGAGCCATAAGCATTGCAGGCCAAATGACGCAGTGGAAGCGGATGATGTCCTTACCGACAACGTGCATCTGAGCTGGCCAGAAGCGCTTTCTCATGGCAGCAGCCTCTGGGCTATCGTCACCGTAGCCAACAGCAGTGTAGTAGTTGAGAAGAGCGTCAAACCAGACGTAGGTTACGTGAGACTCATCAAAAGGAACAGGAACGCCCCAGTCAAAGCTGGTACGGGATACAGAAATATCCTGAAGGCCAGACTCAACAAAGCTGCGCACCTCGTTGGCACGGAAGTCTGGCTCAATAAAATCTGGGTGCTCAGCATACAGCTCAAGCAGCTTATCCTGGAATGCGGAAAGCTTGAAGAACCAAGACTCCTCAGAAACGCGCTCGAGCTCACGATGACAATCTGGACAGAGGTGTGCGCCCTTGCAACCAGCCTCTTCATCTGCCTTTTCTACCTGGATCTCGGTGAAGAAGGTCTCCTCGTGGATGCAGTACCAACCATCATAGGATCCCTTGTAGATGAAGCCGGCCTCACGCATGCGCTCCCACAGATACTGGACAGCTTTTACGTGACGCTCATCGGTAGTACGGATGAAGTCGTCGTATGAGATGTTGAGCTCTTCATAGAGTCCCTTGAAAAAAGGAACCTGCGAGTCACACCATGCCTGTGGAGACAAGCCATGATCAGCTGCAGCAAGAGCGACCTTCTCGCCATGCTCGTCCATACCGGTAAGGAAGAAGACGTCGTAGCCGGCGGCGCGTCTAAAGCGAGCCTGGATATCGCAAAGCAGGGTGCAGTACGCAGTTCCCAGGTGTGGCTTTGCGTTGACGTAATAAATTGGGGTGGTGATAAAGTATGACGGCTTAGCCTCGGGCATAATGACTCCCTCTGTGTAAGTTGCAATAACTTAACCAGTATAGAGCAAATGCTGGGCGCACTTGTGTTGGTATGGTGATTATGCCTCGTGAGCAAGAATTGCCTGGTATGCCTCATCGCGTGCGATACCAAACTTCTGAGCAAGCTCCTTGGCCAGGGCTGATTTTCTAGTGCCAGCAGCAAGACCGGCCTCTATTGCGTCTTCAAGCGAGAGCTGAGCCTCGTCCGCTGCCTGAGATGGTGCAGAGACGAGCTCTTTTTCTGTGGGAGCTGCGATAACCAAAACACACTCGCCTTTAAGGTTTTCTTTTGCGGCAAGTGTCTTAACAAGGCAAGGAGCCACGTCACGCACTACTTCTTCGTGCAGCTTAGTGAGCTCCCTAACAAGAGCCACCTGCCTGGTTGGAAACACCTCGGCTATAGCCTCGACCGTTGCAAGCACCCTAAACGGAGACTCATACAGCACAATGGTGCCGGGAATTGCTACAAGCTGCTGCAAGCGCTGAACAATCTGTCCGTGTTTTCTGGGCAAAAAACCTTCAAAGAAGAAATGCTCACTTGCCAAGCCCGATGCAACAAGCGCACAGGTTACCGCAGAAGGACCCGGAATAACCTCTGTAGCAAGGCCTTCTGAAAGTGCTGCATCAACCAAATGCTGACCCGGGTCAGAGATGCCTGGCATACCCGCATCTGACACAAACGCAACACGCTGACCAGCGCGAAGCCTTTCAAGCGTTGGCTCAATTTGCGACTCAATAATGTTTTGATCACAGCGCTGCAGTGGCACGTGAATGTCAAATGCCGAGAGGAGCTTTGAGGTCACGCGCGTGTCCTCACATAAAATGACATCTGCTGCTGCAAGCGTTTCTTTAACGCGCGGTGACGCGTCCGAAAGGTTTCCAATAGGCGTGCCCACAATAGACAGTTTACCTGCTAAAAGAGTAGATTCTGTCATTACTCGAGCATTCCCCTCTCAAACGTTGCAAGCGCAACGCGTGCGTCCCATGCAGCCAAAAATGCAGAGGTCTTCCAGGTCTGGAAGAACCATGCAGGACACGTATTGTACACTTTGAGCTGGCCTGAAGTATAAATGCGCTCAAGTGCAATTCTTCCTTCTGCTGTCATAGCACCGTCAATGCTAGGCAGTGATGCGGACCACTTGCCCACCATAACTGGTAGACCACCTGAGGCAGACGTCTTCAAATACGCTTCGTTTTTATCAATGAGCTGCTGAACTCCGCGAGGACCCGAGCAATCAATTCCCGCACACGGTTTATCAAGATGAGCATCAAGCCAAACGTTTTGGTACGCCTGCTGGCTCATAAAACGTCTAAATCCCTGAGGCCAACCACCGTCTGGGAGAATAACCACAGGCTCTTCTCCTGCCACAGATCTAATAGCCTCATACGCACGGCGATAGTAGTTTCTGAGCGAGTGACCAGGGATTCCATCAGTGAGCTTAAAGCCCTTACGCACGCGAGGCTTAACCTCATCGGCCACCTCAATGCCATAAAAACCACTGCGGTGAGCATAGTGAAGGGCTAGCTTATGCAGAATAGAAAGTGACTTCTCCCCAGAAATTCTGGTGCGTGGAGCACCGCCTGGCTGATCATTTAAACCATCAGGCAAGCCTGGATTTACTGCCAGTACAAAAATAACGTACAGTCCAAGCTCTTCTGCCCATTCAAGAGCGCCATCAAGCTCAGTAATGCAGCTTACATACGGAGTCCCTGCAGCTTCTTCATCAAAAACGTACCAAGGTACAGAAATTCTTACCGCATTAAAACCACGAGCGGCAATACTGACAAAGTCAGAGCTCTGAATAAATGAAGAACGATGCGCTTTAACAAGATTGCGGTAGTCCTCAACCCCAAGCGCTTTAATGAGCTGAGCCTCATCAACGCATCCTGTACGTGCAAACGGCTCAGGAGTTACCCACGGTTCAAGCGTAAGCCAACCGGTTAAATTGACACCCCGCAATGCTCCGTGAGCCATGAAATTCCACCTCACCAAAAGATAAAACCTCTACACACGTAGAGTATACCCATCAAGGTTGTGTTGCTCACGCTGTCTTCAAAAACAACAGGTTACTTCATATTTTTTGAATAAATGGCGCAATTATTGGGCGTCTCATCAACCTCAACAGAAGATACAGACAAACCTTCCGCTTCAAGTTGCTCAAACAGATACTTTGCCAAATTTTCTGCTGTTGTTCTAAAAGGCAAAATGGTGAGCGAGAAACCCTCTTCTTTAAGACAGGTCAGTGTCTTTTCAGAAAGAGAGCCCTCCTCAATCAAAAACGTGTGATCAAGGGAGTCACACAGCGTGCGGACCTTACGCTTAAAGACGCCAAAGTCCATAACCATATCTTTTTCTGTACCAGACTCACCAAGCTCTGCAGTTGAAATGCAGGCAGTCACATGCCAGCGATGACCATGGAGGTTCTCGCACTTGCCATAGTAGTTGGTAAGAAAATGAGCCGAGTCAAAAGCATATTCAGTCTTGAGCGTATACATTACGCATTGTCCTTTGAACCACGACCACGGTCATCGCGTCCTGCTCTTCTGTGCCTACGGCGTGCAGTGTTTTGAGGCTGAGCATCTCTAGGCGCAGCATTAGACGCACCGTTAGAGCCAGAAGCATTCTGTGGAGCGCTCTGCGAAGCGTTCTGGGCCTTCATGCCTGCTCTATCGCCCGGACGACGAGTCCTCTTTGCACGGACTGGAGCCTGTGTCTCATCAGCTCTCTGTGGCACTTGAGGAGCATCTGTTCTTCTGAAGCGCTTACCCTGAGGCTGCTTCTGCGCAGGAGCGGTGCTCCGCTCACTCTTCTGAGAAGCCTGAGTATTTGCGGCGCCCTCTTCTGTTGCGTGATGACGACGGCGGGTACGACGAAGTGTATCCGTTACGGCATCAAAGGTGCTGGAACCAGGGCTGACCTGAGCATTCTTTGAAGTTCTTACACGCCTGGTGCGAGAAGAACTTTGAGCTCCCTGCTCTTCTTGAGCGTTTCTTGCGCCAGATTCTTGAGCGTTATCTTGCCTATTTTCTCTACCCTGCTCAAATCGTTCACGCTTGCGCCTTGGAGCCTCAGTAACAAAAAGATCAGGGTTAATCTCTGGCTCTTCATCAACAATCAAGCCGTTTGCTCTATCCAACTCTGCCAGAGCCATCTGAACCTCTACAGATTCAAGGCGCTCAAGAGCAGCGCGAGAAACGCTATCTGGCCTGCAAGAACAACTCAAATCTTCTGACTTCTGTTGAGCCGCAGGAGATGTGTCCATATCAGCAAGAGGAATACGTACTACCTTGCCACTCTCAAGACGAAGGGCAATCTCTTCTTTTGGTGTGTTGTATTCAACAATTTTTGCCATGCCCAAAGGAGTCTCAATGACAGCGTTGCGCTTTGGAGCACGGTTCTTAAAGTCACGATAGGCTTCAAACTCATAACGCAAGCAGCACATTAAGCGCCCACAAGCACCAGAAATCTTGGTGGAGTTCAAAGGCAAATCCTGCTCTTTTGCCATACGAATAGAAACTGGCTCAAAAGAAAGGCCAAACCTTCTACAGCAGAGCTCTTGTCCACAGTGTCCATAACCACCGATAACCGCAGCTTCTTCTCTAACGCCAATCTGACGCATATCAATACGCTCATGAAGCTCATGAGAAAGCTCACGGACAAGCTGCCTAAAGTCCACACGATCATCAGCCGAGAAGTAACACACGACCTTCTCGCCATCAAAAAGGTACTCGACACCAATGGGCTTCATCTCAAGTTCTTCTTGAACAGCAAACTTCCTGAAGACAGGAAGTGCGGCCTCACCCTTAGCGGCAAGCTCTTCTGCGCGAGAAAGATCCTCTTCAGTAGCTACTCGAACTACATCTTTGAGCTCAGCTTTATTTGTCTTGTACTCAAACTCCTCCTGAGAAATCTCACGAGGGTCGGCGACAGCGAGACCAATCTCTAAACCACGCTCGGTCTGACAAATGACGTGGTCACCTTCAAGAACACCGGACTCCTTTGGGTCAAACCAAAGGTCGCGAGCGGCGTATTCAAACTTCACCGGGACAACGGTGGGCATGTAAGTGCCTCCTTGATATGCAGCAGCATAACCTCAAGGGTTAGCTGGGGAGAAACAGAGCGGTCCAGGTTGTATTGGGCCTCTTGCACGGCAGTTAAAGCCCCCAAAACACCCTGGGTATGAGTTTGAGATGCAACACGATCAATAACGCCCGCTGCATCCGCATTTACTATTTCTTCATCGATAGCTTCGCAACACAAAAGAACATCACGAAGAAGCGATTCCAGAATTGCCAACATTTCTATGATACCCGAACGCTCGCGTGCTGTAAGTTCTCGCTTATTTGCTGCTTCAACCTGCTTTAATGCAGCGCTGGTAAGAAAGTCTTCGTTTTGGGCAAGTGCCTCCTCTTGGGCACGTCTTACGTCACCTAAAGGAATTTTTGCAGCTTCTATCAGCTCTTTTGCAGAAGTAAGCACATCCCACGAGTCATTTCTGAGCAGATTGCCAAAAACATCAATGAGCTGTCTGCGAATGTTTTTGCGCGTAGAAGACTGCAAAAACTCCACAGCTCTGCTAGGAGTTCCTGTTGCTGCAAGTGCAATGCGCGCTTCTTGTTCTGTGGCAGAAATTTCTCGCATAATGGCAGCTTTTGCTGCAGCGTCAGTCAGCGTTCTAAACGCAACAACCTGGCAGCGAGAAACAATAGTAGGAAGTACCGCAGAAGAAGAACGTGCAGACAGAATAAAGATGGTGTCTGCAGGTGGCTCCTCAATAGTTTTAAGCAGCGCATTTGCTGAGTTTTCTCTGAGCAAATCAGCGCGGTCAATCACGTAAATCTTATGAGCTGAGCGCATAGGTGCCAGGCCAACGTCTGCAATAAGCTGACGAATCTGCTCAATAAGGTAGTCGTTTGCAGAGGCTGGAGTAAGTACGTGTACGTCGGGGTGGGTACCGCGAGAAATACGAATGCAGTCGTCACAGGCAGCGTCGCCACCATGAGCGCAGAGAACACACTGCGCTAAAGCCCTGGCTGCAAGGCCTTTACCTGAACCAGGAGCACCTACAAACAAATAGGCATGAGCAAGCTTATGCTCATGCAGTGCACGCGCAAGCAAGTTCTGGACTTGAGGTTGATCCTGAAGGCGCATTAATGCCTGAGGGAGTGGATAGGTATTTTGAGTAGTATGTGCGCTCTCTTGAGTCATAAACGCATCACTCACCAAGCTCACAAATACCAGGAATAAGATCGGCTAACAGCTGACGAGTACGCACGCGTACCTCATCAATGCTGCCATCTGCATCAACGGCTTTTACGCGCTCTGGCTCATCTTGCAAAAGCTGCCTATAACCAGCAAAAACACGCTCTTGGAAGGCAACGCCTTCTGCCTCTAGTCTATCTGCGTCATTTTGGGTTGCACGTGCATGCGCAACTGTTGGCTTAAGCATAAAGACAAGGGTTCTATCAGGAGAAACACCACAGCTTCCCAAACGATTTGCACGGTGTACAAGGACTGTATCAAGACCGCGGCCAGCTGCTTGATAAGCAAAGGTAGAATCATAGAAACGATCACAGAGGACAATCTTTCCGGCAGCTAAAGCTGGGCGGATAACCTCTCCCACCAGCTGAGCGCGACTTGCTTCGTAGAGCAAGAGTTCGCACTCATCACACATCATGCTGTTTTCTGGATTAAGAACAACGCCTCTGATCTGCTCAGAAATAGCAGTTCCACCAGGCTCGCGAACAAAGACCACGTCAAAGCCAAGAGCTTCAAGGTCTTCTCGCAGAAGAGAAGCTTGTGTTGACTTTCCACAGCCATCAACGCCTTCAAGCGTAATAAATAAACCTTGTGATGTATGTGTGTCTTTGCCCATGCTTCCCTCCCTCTTAACTATCTCACGATACAGACAGATTGTGTTTCTCGCCATGAATATTCTAAAGGTTTTACGCATTTCCACATGAAAAGCGCTCAAAATTGGGTAAAAATACGTATGGAGCGGGCGTTGGAGAGGGACGCTCGTTCTTCCGAAAACGGTGCACCTCTTGATGCACCGTCATACGTTTACTTTTTTGCTGCCTTGGTGGATTTGGTGCTCTTAGTACTCTTACGAGCGCCTCTACGCGGGGCAGTTTTCTTTTCTTTACCAGGGCAATCGTAGTTTGGGCACAGCTTCCAAGGACCACGCTGGGTAGTAACGACCACCATAGGAGCACCGCAGTCTGGACAGACCTCATCGGTCTTCTCGAGCTTTCCACGAGCAGGCAGAGGATAGCTTGTCTCGCACTCCTCGTAGTTAGTGCAGCGAATAAAACGCTTACCCGTACGCTCGGACTTGTGTGCTACCAGGTCACCATGCTTACCATTTGCCTTACAGGTTGAACACTCACCCACAATAAGGTCTGGCTCTGCGTTTGTAGGACAAGCTGGATTGATGCAAGTCTCATACGCGCGCTGCCTAAACGGTTGCACCTTTACGCGAGGAGCACCACACTCTGAACAGACGCCAGCCTCTCCCTCAAGCGGCTCTACGCGTCCCTGAGGCAGCGGATAGGTGACATCGCAGTCTGGCCAGCCCATGCAGCCAACAAAGCTTCCACGAGTCTTCAAAGAGCTCTTAGCAACCAAGTCTTTGCCGCACTTAGGACAAGTTCCCACCTTTGCGTCAGCAGTAACTGCATCGGCAATGGCCTCGGACAGGTCTTCTTTGTGGTCAATGAGCGTATCAATCATGCCTGCAAGCAGAGCCCTTGAATGCGTAACAACACCATCGCGCGTGTCTTTGCCCTCTGCAACGCTTGTCATATCGGACTCAAGCTCTGCGGTCATATCAGGCGAGGTAATGTGTGGCGCAAACTGCGAGAGCGCATCTACAATTGCCATACCAAGCTGACTTGGCTCAACAGGATCATTCTTGAGGTATTTACGCTGGTAGAGTGTATCAATAATGGAAGCACGCGTAGACTTTGTACCTAGACCGCGCTTCTCCATCTCTTGAATAAGCTTGCCCTGGCTATAGCGAGCAGGCGGCTCTGTCTGCTTAGCATCAAGCGACAAAGACTGAATGGAGACAATCTCTCCCTCACCGACATCAGGAATCTGATCGTCTTTCTTAAGGCCAAAGGGATAAATCTCTCTAAAGCCTGGCTCTGCCAAGACCGTTCCGTTTGCAACAAACGGCTGACCAGCAACATCAAGGGTAATCTTGGTGCCACTCATAGTGGCTGGACCCATAAGGGTTGCAAGGAACCTTCGAGCAATCAGGTTATAGAGCTTCCAAGCTGCGGGCTGCAAAGCATCTGGATTGGCTGCCGCTGTTGGATAAATTGGTGGGTGGTCGGTAGACTCCTGCTTGCCACGAGTGGCGTGAAGCTTTGGCTGACCCAAGAGCTTTTTGCAGGTAGGAGCATACTGAGGAACCGCAGACAGCGTACGAACACAATCCTTCAAGTCAAGCGAACTTGGATAGACCGTGTTATCAACACGTGGGTATGAAATCAAGCCGTCCATGTACAGAGACTCTGCCAAACGCATAGTTCTAGCTGGCGAGATACCCTCTGCAGCTGCAGCTGCCTGCAGCGACGTAGTGTTAAATGGAGTTGGTGGCTGCTGCTTTCTGCTACGAGACTCAATCTGGACAACCGTTGCCTGCGTTTGATCCTTAACAACTGCGTAAGCTGCATCTGCTTCTGCCTGATCCCAGAACCTTGCGGTCTGGTGAACCATCTTAAAGGTTGCTTCCGCATCATCTTCTGGAGCTGCAACACCAGAAATAACCCAATAGTCTTCTGGCTTAAATGCCAGGCGCTCACGCTCGCGCTCAACAACAAGTGCCAGCGTAGGAGTCTGAACACGACCAGCAGAGCGTGTATTGCCCAGACCGCCAAAGCGTGCGGTAGTCAGATAACGAGTTAATACAGCACCCCAAATGAGGTCAATATACTGCCTGGACTCGCCTGCCGCAGCTAAGTTGTAATCAAGATCTACCAGGTTATTAAAGGCGGTCTCAATTTCTGTCTTAGTAAAGGCAGAATAGCGAGCACGGAACACTGCCAAGTTGGGATTAACGGAGAGAACCTGGGCTAGTGCATCGGAGCCAATAAGCTCACCTTCGCGGTCAAAGTCTGTGCCGATGATGACAGACTCTGCCTTCTTAGCAAGATTCTTAAGAGCTCGAATAATCTCTTTTTCTGCAGGCTGTTTATCTACAGGAGCCCAAATCAAATAGGGCAAGCTGGGGATTTTCCAGCCCTTAAGGTCAACACCATCTGCCATAAAAGGCTTACGCTTAACCTTGTAAGGAGGGCGCTCAAGACCATCCGGAACGTCTGCAGGAAGGTGCTTCCCTTCTGCAGTTTCTCCGTACCAGCCCTCTTCCTTATCAAACTTGAGAGCTAAAGGAAAATCAGGCTGCAAGATATGACCGCGAAGACCAATAGCAACATGATCTTCTCCGCCACGTCTAAAACGATAAACAGGAGTGTTGTATACCTTGTCTGCCTCAGGCTTACCTGATTCAGACAGAAGGCGAGCAATTTGCTGTGCTGCGTCGTTTTTCTCGGTAACAACTAGAATCAAAGAACAACACTCTCCAAGGTAAAAGCGAAATTACTGAATTTTCTCCAGCTCATGCTGCTCGTAGTCCTCGCGACTCCACTTAAGAGCGGCTTTGCCATCACGAGCAATAATGACGTAACGAGCAACAGCCAGAGCAACTTCGTACAGCAGGATAAGAGCTGCAAACATCAAAATCATGGTGACAGGTGATGCATCAGGAGTGACTACCGCAGAAAGAATCATCAGTCCAACGTAGACGTAGCGCCACTGTTCACGCATGTCTTTATAAGGAACAAGATGAAGAATGGCAAGGTAGAAGATAACCAAAGGAAGCTGGAACGCAACGCCAAAACCAATCTCAAACATCATAATAATGTTGAGGTAATCGCTTGCCTCATTAATGGTTGACGCAAACTCCTGCGACTGACCAATCATCCAACCAATAGCGGTGTTCAAAATGACAAAGTAGCAAAACAGCATACCTAAAAAGAACAGGGTAATCATAGCGGCTACGGTTGGAACAACCCACCTACGCTCTTTGGCGTTAAGCGCAGGCAAGAAGAATGCCATAATCTCCCAGATGATAATAGGTGTGCAAATAATCACCGAGAAGAAGAAAGCCACCTTAAACCTGATACTAAAGCCGCCAAGAACCGAGATAACCGTAAGCTTACCGTCAGTTAAAAACTCCCTGATAGGATCAATCAAAATCTCAATCAGTGCAGGCGTTGCAAAGTAAATAACGATTGCGGTAACAAAAAGCGATACCACCACAATGGTCACACGACGACGGAGTTCTCCCAGGTGATCAAAAAGTGGCATGCGAGCTGGAGTAATAGGCATTACACACGAAAGCGGGACTTATGCGTCCTGGCTTTCTCCCTCCTCTCCAGCAACTTCTTCTTTCTTGTCTTCTGCTATAGAGCGAGAAGAACGTGCAGATCCAAGGTTATACAAATCTTTTGCAGATGGAGCGGCAGCAGGAGTTTCTTTTGCAGCCTGAGGTACCACGTGCTCAGTTACCTCTGTGGAATCATCGGAAAAAGCAACGGCAGAGGAGGTTTGAGCCTTAGCTTTAGGAGTATCCTCCGCAGAAGCAACTTCTGTCTGTACGGTCTCCTGGGTCTGCTCAGCTTGCTTGCTCTGTTCAGCCTTCTCAGCTGCCTCACGCTCTTCCTTGAGGCGAGCACGACGCTCAGCAAAGGTCTCCTGGTGGTCAGCGTCCTCGCGGTCAGCATCAGATGCAGCATTTTTGAGCTGTTCGGAGCGCTTGGGCTTCTCGTGAAGTGCATCCGCTGCAGGATCAAGTAAGTCTGCACGGACAACTTTATTAAAACCTTCTTGCGCGTTCTGGAACTGTCTAAGGGCACGTCCAAGTGTACGACCCATACCAGGTAATTTGTCAGGACCAAATACTAAAAATGCAAAGAGCAAAATTAGTACAAGCTCTGTTTCTCCAATGCCAAACACAAGCAATACCTTTCTGGAACAAACATAAACAAGCTCTTTGAACAGATACATCAAAGAGCTTGCAAGTTACCAAACCTACTTGCGAACGTTAAGGTCTTTATCAACCCCAAGAAGCGTAAAAACACGCTCCACGTTTTTCTGAGGGTTTGCAACAACAAGCACAGAACCACTCTCTTGTGCTCGATGTGCGGCACCTACTAAAACGCCAATGCCCGTCGAATCAATATAAGCTACCTCAGCAAAATCAGCTTCAACTTCTTTTGCTCCATCGGCGAGCGCGGTATCCAAAGCATCACGAAGCTCAGAGGCATTTGATACGTCTACCTCGCCCTCAATGCGAATAATGGCCTTTTCATCTGTAATTTCAGAGCTTATCTCTAGTGCCATAACTCCTCCTTACTTAGTGTTATTTGAAGAGGTAGAGGTGTTACCGTTTAATGCATCAAGAATTTTTTGTGCATTATCCCTCACACCGGCGCTATTGTCGGAATCTTTCTCAATTGCCTTCTGCAGTGCCTCTTTTGCAAGATCTACTTGATCAGTAACACGATACATCATTCCCAAATTAAGCCAACCATTAGCATAATTTGGAGAGCGATCTGTTACTGCCTTAAGAGCCTCAACGGCACCTGTTTGGTCTCCTGCATAGAACTGTGCAATTGCCCTGTCAACACGGACTTCATCGGAATCATTTGAAGCAAGATAGGTATCATACTCGGCAATTGCCTTGTTTATCAGCTGTAAAGACTGCTTCTGAACAGAATCATCTTGAGAAGAACTCTTAAGTGCCATTCCCCAGCTTACATACGTGCGAGCCAAATCAAGATGTGCTGGAAGATTATCTGGATTTGACTTAATAGCAGACTCTTTATCTTCTACCTGCTTTTGATAGACCTGGTTAATAGCTTCAGGAGAATTTTGCTGAGACTGATTTTGCTTGTGCGAATTAGAGAAAATACTGGCCAGCGATGGCAACATCATAGAAACAGCAATAAACAGCGAGAACACACCAATAGCAATCTTCATGCCTGTAGAAGGACCTGGTTTTTTAGGAGCCTCATCGGGTTTGCGGTTCTTTGCCTTCTTTTTTGCTGCCTGGTTAGCCATGGCAACCAGCTCTTTTTCGGCCTTCTGTTCTGGCGTGAGGTCTGTCTTTGAAGTATTAGTTGGCATTCAAGATCCAATCGCTTTTTCTAAACTAATCAAGATGCGGCATTATCATAAAATAGCAGGTAAAAGGGTATATAAAAATAGTTTATGTCCTAAAATGTCCTAAGCGTTTCCAAAGTAATTTATCCACGATTCTCCCACAATGTCAGCAAATTGCTGCCATTGTGGACGGTCGTAATAGATCTCTCCAACATTCTTTCCAGCATGACCCATCATTCTTTCAACATAGTCAGCATCAACTTTCAATTCCCAACGCATGATAGTACGCCAAGAATTCCTTAAGTTCTTCAGCGGAATTATATCAATGTCATGAGCAACAAGCGCATCATGCCATATATTCCTCATAACATATTGAGAGATGGGCTTTCCATTGCCTTTATCAAATAACCATCCACTTTTTGCTTCTAAAAACTCTTTTGACCAAGGCTCTGGAATAATGACGGGGCGTTTGCTATTACCTGTTTTAAGCATATCTTCTACTGTATTTGCAGCTGAATATTGACGTTGCAATTCTATGACAGCAAGCGTCTTTCCTTTGTAAACATAAGGCTTAATATCCTCAGCCTTAACTCCCATAGCTTCACCAACTCTACACGAACCAATTCCACACAATACAGCTATGTAATACGCTGAAGTGCCCTTCGCAGCTCCGATGGCTTTGAGGAGATCTCTTAAAGCAAAGACTTCTTTATTACGTTCTGTTACTGCTGTGGGCATTATAAAAGATACAGCCGCTGGATTAGCCTGTATAGTCTCAAACATAACGCACTTATCAAGTACTTGTTTCAAGAGCATGAGTACCTTATGCGCTGATGATTTCTTAAGACCAAGCAGCCATTCTTGAATATCGGCTGGCTTGATTGCACTAACTGGCAAATTACCAAACGCGAGCTTTACATGACAATCCCAATACCTTCTGTACATAGTATGAGTACTTGCCCTTAACTCGCCATGTTTAAGTTTGTCCTCAAACTCTAGAACAAGCCATGTTTCATAGGCATGTTGTAGCGTTGGCACAGGCTTGTCTTGGCTGTGTTCTATGCGTCTTTGGGCTAGTAGTAACTTCATCAGCTTGTTTTCGTGTCCCGTAGACGGTCTCAAAGTGTCTTGTAAACCCTCTGCCGTCTCCTGTGTCTGCCATATAGCGGATTCTACGTTTCCCAGGACCCATTGGCTGGTTTGAACCCCATGAAGAACGTTTACGTGGCATAATGTATATACCTTCCTATTGAGTATGTGGAAGTTGCTCCCTTAGCGTCTTGGCGGATGTGAGGGAGCTTTTTTGTTAGTTACTCTCTTTCCATCTTTATGGTCTTAGTTGTTCCTAGAGCAGAGAAGTCAAAGGAAAGTACGCCATTTTCATACTTAAAATCTTTGGTTTTATCTTGTGAACCAAAGAGCGACTTTGACAATGCGTCAGTATCTGCTTGGCTGGTGAAGTTGTATTTATCATCTGTCGTATCTGGAGCAGGTGCTGTACCTTGCCAGTAAAGCGACTTAGTATCTGCCTTCTTATCAACAAAATAAATCGTGATCACATTGTCTTTAATCTCTGCTTCAAAAGTAGCCGAAGACTCATCAGCTGAGTTTGTTGCGTGCCATTTGCCTGTAAGGTCAAGTGGTTTTTTCTGCTCAACAGGTGCTGCTTGCTGCTGATTTGTTGCATTCCCCTGTGGCTGTCCAGAGCAAGCTCCTAAGGTAAGAGCCAAAGCTACTCCTGCGACTGCTACAGCAATCTTTCTTGCGTTCATACTTTCTCCTTACTGACGTTACTAGATACCTACTCTTGTCTTACACCACAGAAAGGATAATTGCCATGGATAAATACGAGATACATCTTTCAGTTATCATCGTTGAGTTATCTGCAATCTTTTTCTTATTGCTTACTAGGCTTTAGAGAGTATGGCTGAAGCTAAGAGCTGAAATAGAAAAGCTATACTGCAGAGCTTATTGACACCTAATGAGAATGACTGTCACTAGAATCTTTGATTTCTCTACAATAACAACTCTCTCCCGTCAAATGCTAATAACTAATCGGTGTCCAACAAAATTTTTTATTGGACAGTAACTATTATTTATGTCCAATAAAATCTTTTATTGGACATACTAACATGCGGATTCATCAGAGTTAACTATATGCGAAAGCCTTGGGAAAAAATAAATTGAAGGGCGTCTACCGCTGGCTGGCATAATCTCATCTATATATCCAAGTTCAGACAAAGCGTTGATAAGACGTTTGCCAGTTCGCGCATTAACCCCATCAGAATGCGTTACCTCTGATGATGAAAAAATTGGTTGTCTAAATAGGGCGTCAACAACTTTAGTTACATTAGCTGACTTAGTAGTATCAAATAATTTTTCGACCACTTCTTTTCTCAGCTTATATATTTCATTAGCTTTCTTTTTATTAATTATCGCTTGAGTTTCAATAGCGCATAAAAAGAACTTGCACCATCCAGTCCAGTCATTATCTCTCGAAACTGCTAACAAACGATCTTGATACTCTTGGTTTCTATGCTCAAAGAACTCACTTAGATAAAAACTTGGATAAGAGATGATCTTATTTGTATACAGCATTAATGGAATTGTAATTCGACCCATACGACCATTACCATCAAGAAATGGATGGATAGATTCAAATTCCGCATGAGCAATTGAAATTTTTATTAATGGGTGCATTTCGCTCTCATTAACAAATTTCTCCCACGTAGCCATAGCGTCTTCTAATTTATCTGGAGAAATTGGAACAAATCTAGCATTATTAACATCACTTCTGCTTGTGCCAATCCAATTTTGTTCTTTGCGATACATGCCAGGAGACTTAAGACGCCCTCTAACACCATTGAGCAATATTGTATGAACCGATTTAAGGACTCTTCCGCTTAATGGAACTGTCCCTAACAAATCTTTCGCTTTCATGACTGCAAGACGATAGTTGATGATTTCGTTAATGTCAGCCTGCATGGAGCTGTCAAACTCATCATCTCCAGCTTCATAGCGTAACACGTCATTAGCAGTTGCGCGAGTTCCCTCTATTCTTGATGAAGAAACAGCTTCTTGAATCATAAGTGGTGATATTAATACTTCAGAATCGGGAATTATCCCAAGAAAGCTATCATACCTTGCAAGAGCGTCTGAAGCGCACGCAAGAGGTGTGGCAAGTTCATCCCACTCTAAATTTTTTGGTGGAAATTTACCATAATGATATAAAACTGACATCTTCCCTCCTTAAATCTCAAATCCAAAAGGCACTAAATACCACACAACCTCACCAATAATGGAGACAGGCTGCGTATCAATCTCGTTGAAGTCAAATATTTGTGGTCTGTAAGTAGGATCTATGCTGTCTGGGATGAGCTCGTAACCATTCGATAGTGGTTTGACATGCTTAATAGTTGCATCAAGCGTCAATCAGAAGGCCATTCTATTCTTCCTCAGATACAGTTTTCATCTTCGTTACAGGTTTCTTGCGCTCATCTTTTTTCATCTTTGCGATTGCTTTGCGACTATCATCCGTTACCTTTTCAGGCAAGAATAAACGTGCTACAAGAGCTTCTGCAATTTCTGAATTTTTCAGGTTCTGCCCTGTTGTGTTTTTGATAGCGATTCTTAGTTTATTAATAACCTCATTTGAAATGATGTGATCTGCAAGGTTTTCTCCAGAAAGAGCAATGCGTCTCTGGTAATAATCATCAATCTCATTCTTGCGGTGTGCTTCTTCAGAGAGAAGATAAAGTAACTCGGTTTTCTGTGCTGGAGCTATTTCCTTGTCGGAAATAGTGACTCTAAATACTAGTTTTGTAACAGGAATTTTGCCCTCGAGTGTGGTGCGATAGACCTGCCAGTCATCGCCATTTGTGAGAATAATCCAGTCAATACCCTCATCAACAGCATATTGACGCGCCTGATTTAGGTGCGTTTCCTTAAGCTTAAGACCAATCTGCTTAACCTCAACAACAAATACTTCTTCATCAGATGTGCGAACAACATAATCTGCAAAGCGTGAGCCAATCATTTGCTCTGCTGTCACATTGTCAAACCTATCCCAGCCAAGGTATTCGCATAAGATGTCTGAAACAATCTTTCGTGTATCAGCTTCTTTGAAGTCTTCAGCACGCCCCTTCTCGACAATTGTTGTCATGCGTCTTAAGCCTTTTTTAATACGGTCCTTTGCCTTGTCTTGATAAACAGCCATTTCCCTAATCCTTCCAATTTCTTCAAACTTTTATATGTCGAACTGACTTCTTACCTACAAATACCAAAGTTACACAAGCTATCCCCAGACACTTTGTCCTCGGTCTACTTTTGCCAATCGTGCGCTTACCTGTTTAACAGCAACAATAAACACATCAAGCGCTGCATCAAGCTCTTCCAACGTTGGATAACTTGGAGCAATTCTGATATTAGTGTCAAAAGGATCTTTGCCACCTGGCCACGTAGCACCTGCAGGCGTCATAGTAACACCCAGCTCATGTGCACGAGAAACAATTGCGCGGGCAGAGCCAACAGGACCATCAAACGAGACAAAATAGCCGCCCTTAGGATGAGACCAAGTTGCAACGCCTAAATCTCCCAGACCCTCCTGCAATTTACGCTCAACCAGTTCAAAACGTGGTCGAAGCAGCTCAGCATGCTTTTGCATATGGGCTTCAATACCTTGAGCATCTTTGAGGAAACGTACATGTGCCAGCTGTGAGATTTTCTCGGGAGAAACACGAGCAAACTTGAAAGCGCTCTGGATTTCCTTAATGTCTGCAGGACTTGCAGCAACCCAAGCCATGCCCGAGCTTGGGAAGGTTACCTTTGCCGTTGAAGCAAAAGCAATAACCAGGTTCTTTTGAGCGCTTCCTGCAAAAACCTCTGAAAGTACATCAAAGATATTTAAAAGCTGAGGAGCTTCAGAATCTGGTACAAAAGCATGGACTGCATAGGCGTTATCCCAGAAAATTCTAAAGTCAGGAGCAGCAGGTTTGAGATTTGCAAACGCGCGGACTACCTCATCTGAATAGGTAATGCCAGTTGGATTGGCAAAACGTGGCACACACCAAATTCCCTTAACAGAGCTGTCGTTCTCAACAAGCTCCTTAACCACGTCCATATTGGGGCCGTCATCGGTCATAGGTACTGCAACGTTTTCAAAGCCGTAATGCTGTGTAATAGCAAAATGTCGGTCATAGCCTGGAGCAGGGCACAGGAACTTGAGCGTGGTACCCTGAGCCTTTGCAGCCCCCATCTGCTCTGCCCAAGAAGGCTGACCAGAAAGACCGTGAGTCACAGCATGAGAAATAATGTCATGCATAAGGTTAAGGCTAGAAGAGCCATTTACGATGACCTGATCAGCAGGTACACCTGTGAGCTCCGCGGCAAAGGCTCGCGCAGAAGGAAGGCCCCAAGGGTCTCCGTAGTTATCTGCAAAAGAGCCGCTGTCAGTCAGATCAGAAGTGGAGTTAAGCTCATCAAGCATAGGCTTAGACAGCGCCGTCTGCGCAGGACTGGGCTTTCCGCGAGCCATATCAAGTTTGAGGTTTTTCTCGCCAAGTGCACGAGCTTCTTGTCCAATAAGCTCAAGAGCCTGGTTAAGCTCAGCGTCGCTCATCTTCTGATAAGCGTTTTGCTCAGAGGTTGACTTTGGCTGGAACAGCTCGCGAAAAACTAGCTCAAACATGACACTCCCCTTTTCGGTCTCTGCGTGATACAAAGTATAGGTGATTTAAAAATCAACGCGACAAGGAGAATCATGGCAAATTCAGCACAGCCTGGCATGCGCTCGGAAGCATATGGCGAGCTCCAGCACCTTGTTGACAACCTTTATAAGCGCAAACCTTCGGGCACAGTCACTAAAGTTGACGTGCTGATTCAGGCTGAAGTAGACGATCTTGAAGAAGATTTACAGGAAGTTATTGAGCTGATTCCGTCGGGCACCTATGTCCGTGCTCGCCTCTGCGATCAGATTAACTCAATTGTTACGGCACACGGTTGGGGTTTTACCTACGGCACCGTTGAATAACTTTAGTCTTCCGGTGCGTCGCTCTTTTTTTGACTCTTGCAAAACTCTGTGACGTGTACAAAGAGTAGACCTAAGATTGCAGAAGCAAACGACGCAGTAAGAACAGCTACTTTAGCTGCAAGAATCTCCCCTGCATCTGGGAAGGCAAGATTAGAGATAAGAATTGACATGGTAAAGCCTAAGCCTCCCATAAGACCAACAGCTATAATCTGAATCCAGTCAACTTTTGCAGGAAGCTTGCAAATTTTACCTTTAACCAACAACAACGTCACAAAAATGATTCCCAGCGGCTTTCCAAAAACAGCGCCAAAAAACACTCCGCGGGCAACAGTGCTGCTTAATAGAGCACCAAAATCTGCTCCTACAAGTGTAATTTGTGCATTTACAAACGCAAAAATAGGCAGAACAACAAAGTTAACAAAGACAGAAATATAGTGCTCTACACGCTGAAGCGGTGGAGTTACATGATGCATAACCTGCTCAATTGTGTTTGCTCCATGTGTGAAATCATGCTGGCCTAAAACGTGATGCTCATCGTCATAGTAATCTTCAAGCTCACGAGCTTGCCTTGAGAGCCAACTTCCCAATTTACTCAGGCGAACATCAGAGTGAGACGGTAAGAAGAAAGCAAGAAGAACGCCTGCAAGAGTAGCATGAATTCCCGAGTGATACATGCAAACCCAAAGAACCAGACCTACAAACAAGTACGGGCCGGAAGCATAAATCTTTAGACGATTCATTCCCCACAAAATAACAAGAACACCAAGGGAAGCCGCTGACCAAGCAATATTTGGCGTCTGACCATAAAAGAGCGCAATAACTACAATTGCCAAGATATCGTCTGCAATAGCAAGTGTCTGGAAGAAAACCTTAGTTTGTGGACTAATCCTGTTTCCTAAGAGCGACATAACTCCAAGCGCAAATGCAATATCTGTTGCAATAGGAGTTGCCCATCCATGAGGAGCAGTGCTTGCGTTAAATCCCAGATAAATAAGGGCAGGAACTACAACTCCGCCCACAGCAGCAAGCATCGGAAGCATTGCTTGTCTAGGCTTTCTGAGCTGTCCAACAGACACCTCATACTTAAGTTCAATTCCAACCAGCAAGAAAAAGATTGCCATCAGAAAATCATTCACAAAGGTTTCTAGAGCCATGTGAACATGAATTATTCCAAAAGAAAAACTCATTTCAACTTCTAGAACTTCTCGAACAATTTTATGAGCGGGAGAATTAGCAACCACAAATGCTATAAGAGCTGCAAGCACCATAACTGCTGCTGCGATAGTACTATTAGACGTAATCTTTTTTAGAGAGGAACGCTGTCCAATTCTTCTTACCACAGCAGGCTCTCTATAAATACTGGACATTATCTGCCGTTCCTTTTGGGTGTTTGAATACTATTGTTGTCTTAAGCCGTATTTAGTTTACCGTCTATCTGCCTATAAAGGCAACTTGTCATATCTCGTGAAAACGAGGTATATCTCTATGTAAAATATGAATAGTAAAATCGTACCGTTTAGCTACTTATAGCATCTAGGTATTTGGAGCAAACAATGGACACTAAACGAATTGCTATTATCACGGACTCAGGAACTAATGTCCCACCTGATTTTGTTGCTGAGCACAATATTCGCATTACCCCACTTCGCATTAACTATTCTGATGGATCTACTTTTGAGTCTGGAGTAACCATCACTCCTGCAGAATTGGTTGCCCGCTTTGAACAAGAGGTTCCAAAGACCTCTCTTCCTTCTCCTGAAGGAATCAAGGCTGCTTTTGATACTGCAAAAGCAGAAGGCTATGAGGGTGCAGTTTACGTAGCAATTTCTTCTGGTCTTTCAGCTACCTGCGATACCGTTCGCATGATTGCTGAGTCTGTTAAGGATTTCCCTATCTACGTTGTTGATACCAAAAACATTGGTATTGCTTCCGGTCTTATTGTTATTGAAGCCCAACGCCTTATTGAACAAGGCCTTTCTCTTGAAGAGATTGGTCCCAAACTTGATCAAGCCTCTCGTAACACACGCGTGTACTTCTCTGTTCCAAGTCTTGAATATCTACGCAAAGGTGGCCGTATTTCCGAGACAATCTATCGTATTGGCTCCATACTAAATATCAAACCTGTTCTTACCTGCGATGAAAACGGTAAGTACGTTATTGCTAAAAAGACTCGAGGTTGGCATAAATCTCTTGAAGGACAGATTTCTTTGGGAGCAGCTTTTGCTCAACAGTTTGATCACGTTCATGTAGGAATTTGCTGCTCTGCTCCTAATATCATTTACTCCGAAATGGAGACTATGATTAAAGAAGCAATCCCCAATGTCACTGACTTTAGGTATGTTGAGGCTGGCTCGGACCTTGTTGTCCATACCGGACCAGGTCTTGTTGGCTATACCGTATTTGGCTACTAAAAGCTAACTACCCACACAACTAAAAAATAGCCGCCTATTCAGGTGGCTATTTTTCTTGTATAAATAACGTGTGACGAGAAGATCTTCTCGCCCTATGGTACCTAGGGTTGCAGCAACGGCTGATCTGCGAAGAAGCCTTGGTCGTCAAGAAGATTTGAGCCGTCAGCAGCCTCAGTTGCCAGCTGATCGCAGCGCTCGTTAAGTGGATGACCAGCGTGGCCCTTGACCCATTTAAAACTTACTTCATGATCTTCCATAGCAGCAAGGAGACGCTTCCAAAGGTCTACGTTTTTAACGGGTTCTTTAGATGCAGTTTTCCAACCTTTTCTAATCCATCCCGAAACCCATTTTTGATTAAACGCGTCAACAACGTACTTGGAATCGGAATAAAGCTCTATCTGACAAGGGCGTTTAAGAGCTTCAAGTGCAACAATAACGCCAAGAAGCTCCATACGGTTATTTGTAGTAGTTTTATAACCCTGACTAAACTCTTTTGTATGCTGCTGACCAGAAGGATCGGTATACAGAAGCACTGCCCCATAACCACCAGGTCCAGGGTTTCCTCTAGATGCACCATCTGTATAGACGGTAACGTGCATGTATGAGGTTGCTGCCTCCATATAAAATCTCCTCTAGAACGTGTTGCTTACGTGTTTACTTTGCCTCGGCCCAATTGGAACCATAGCTGACATCGGCAATTAGAGGAACACGCAGGGTAACAACGTCTTCCATGGTCTCTTTTACCAGTTTAGAGACTGTCTCAATCTCTGACTCTGGAACTTCTAGATCAAGTTCGTCGTGAATCTGAAGAATTAGCTTTGACGTAAGGCCTTCATCACGCAGGCGTTTCTCGACATTAATCATTGCAATCTTGATAATGTCTGCAGCACTTCCCTGCATAGGATGATTCATTGCAGTGCGCTCACCAAAGGCAATGAGCTGGCGATTTGACTGGTTGAACTCTCTAATGTGGCGCTTGCGGCCGTACATGGTAACCGCATAACCAGTCTCGTGAGCAGTGCGGACGGAATCGTCAAGGTATGCTCGAACACCAGGATAGGCATCAAAGTAGCGGTCAATCATCTCCTGCGCTTCCTTGCGGGAAATCTTAAGAGACGTTGCCAGACCAAAGGCCTGCTGACCATAGACAATGCCAAAGTTAACTGCCTTGGCACGACTGCGAAGTGCCGGGGTGACCTCTTCAACAGGCACACCAAAGACACGCGCGGCAGTTGCTGCGTGGAAGTCGGCGCCAGAGTTGAACGCTGCTACCAGGTGCTCGTCAGCAGAGAGATGTGCAAGCAAGCGAAGCTCAATCTGGGAGTAATCGCAGGCGAGAAAAACGCTGCCCTCGGGAACGGTAAAGGCAGTGCGGACGCGATGTCCCAGCTCAGAGCGGGTAGGAATGTTCTGCAGGTTTGGATCAGAGCTAGAAAGTCTGCCTGTTGCAGCAACAGTCTGATTGAGTGTGGTGTGGATGCGCTTGTCACCACGAATAAGCGCAGGAAGCGCATCTAGATAGGTGGATTTGATCTTGGCACGCTCACGGTACTCAAGAACGTCAGCAACAATCTGGTACTCCTGCGCCAGCTCTCCTAGAACCTTTGCGTTGGTGGAGTAGAAACCAGTGCGCGTCTTTTTGAGACCATAGGTTGGAAGTTTGAGCACGTCAAACAGGATGTGCGAAAGCTGACTTGGAGAATCCAAGTTGAAGTCCTCGCCTGCTATCTGGTGAATACTTGCCACACGCTGCGCAATATCTTCACCCAGCTGAGCGGACTGTTCAGAGAGCTTTTGAGGATCAACGTAGAGACCACGACGCTCCATCGCGGCAAGTACCGGCAAAAGCTGCATCTCAAGTGAAGTAAAGAGCTCTAACGAACCGTCGTCTTCAAGTTTTTGAGTCAGTACAGGCACAAGATTTCTTGCAGCTACTGCTCTTAATGCTGCCGCAGGAATATCGTCTGTAGGCTCAGGAAGCTCAGAGCCAAAGTACAGCTCAACCAAGCCATTGATATCAAAGCTTGAACGATCAGATTCAAGCAGATAGGCAGCAACACCTGTGTCAAAGAGGCGGTCAGAATCAATAGTCTCAATATCCAGTTTCTGTGGCTCAGACGAATCAACAGGGCTTACCTCGTGCATCAATGCCTTGACATCGTCCGCAGCAACACGGGCTTCTCGCAAAATACGCAAGAGCGCTGCGGTTGCGTTTTCTCCCTCAAATTTGAGGAGCGCCTTTTCTGTAGACACCCAAAGCGTGCGAGAAAGGCTAAAGAGCGCTCCAGCGTCAGCGGCAGAATCCTCTGCAACGCCAATCCACTCCTGGTTCTCAAGAGCCGCAGTGAGGGCAGCAGATGCGTCTCCTGCCTGCAGATACTCTGACGGAATAGGAAGCGCAGGTGTAGCAGAGGCGGTTTGTGAGGCTACGCCAGCGGCAGAGCCACCGGCCATACGAGCAAGCCTTGAGGTCATGCCCGTAAAGCCCAAAGCCGAGAAGGCCTTGACCACGTTATTTGGATCAAACGTTGGGAACTGAGCGTCTTTTAGGTTGATATCAAGCGGCGCATCAGTGCGAATTGTAGCCACCTTACGGGAGAGCAGCGCGTCATCAATATGGGCTCGAAGGTTTTCTCCCACCTTGCCCTTAACCTCGTCAGCGTGGGCAATAACCTCGTCAAGCGAGCCATACTCAACAATCAGAGCAGCGGCTTTCTTAGGTCCAATTCCAGGAACACCCGGAATGTTGTCGGAAGAATCTCCCTTGAGGCCATAGAAATCTGGGACAAGCTCTGGCGTAATGCCAGCGTAGAGATCTGCCACGGTCTCTGGCGTCATAATTGAGACATCAGAGACGCCTTTGCGCGTAGAAACAATCTTGACGTTTTCTGTGGAAAGTTGGTACATATCGCGGTCACCCGTGAAGAGCAGCATCTGGTAACCCTCAGCCTCGCCGCGGCGAGCAAGGGTGCCCAAGATATCGTCACCTTCCCAGCCCTCAAGCTGACAAACTGGAACATCGAGCGTTTTGAGCAGCTCTTTGACCACGGGGAACTGCGCATGCAAAGCAGGGTCCATAGGAGGACGCTGCGCCTTGTACTGAGGCAGCATATCAATGCGTACCTGTGGTTTTCCCTTATCAAAGGCACAAATCACACCATCTGGCGAGAAGGACTCAACAAGCTTAATAAACATGTTGAAGAAGCCAAAGAGCGCTCCAGTTGGCGTTCCATCTGGCGCCGCCATTGGCTGACGGATTGCGTGGAACGCTCTATGCATGAGTGAGTTTCCGTCAATAACGGCAATAGTTCTGCGCGGTTTAACTGCATCTTCTTTAGCTGACGCAACGTCGTTTTGATCTGTAGTATCAACTGGCATAGTAGTATCAGACATACCTGCTCCTCTTAGTTTTGTGTGCTTCTATTGTACTAAGACTTCCTCCACTTATGCGCGCCAGAGCCTACGGAAACAAAGCCCACATCTCTTCTGGTGGCAGCTAAATTTTTTGTAATCGTTATGTTTCCGTTTGTATCCTTGCCGCTCACACTGTGTCAAACGTGCGAAAATAGCAACCAGCATAACGTGCTGAGCACGCAAGAAAACAAACCAACTGCCAGCATTTACCTACAAGGAGGAGCTGTGGCTCACGACAAAGTTTCTCAGGAATTTGGCTCACTTCTATTTACTGACGCAGACATGCAAGAACGTCTGCCAAGACCAACGTACAAGAAACTTCGTAGTGTCATCCAGGACGGCAAACCGCTTGATCTCGACATTGCAAACGAGGTTGCTCATGCCATGAAGGAGTGGGCACTTGAAAAGGGTGCTACTCACTTTACCCACTGGTTCCAACCTCTCACAGGTATTACCTCTGAGAAGCACGACAGCTTTATGACTCCTCAGGGAAACGGCACTATTTTGATGTCCTTCTCGGGAAAAGAGCTGGTACAGGGTGAGCCTGACGCATCAAGCTTCCCTTCTGGTGGTCTGCGTGCCACGTTTGAGGCTCGCGGCTACACAGTTTGGGATCCTGCAAGTCCAACCTTCATCAAAGATGAAGTTCTCTGCATTCCAACTGCATTTATTTCATACACCGGAGAAGCACTGGATAAGCGCACTCCACTGCTTCGCTCTCAAGTTGCCCTTGAGAAGCAAGCCAAGCGCGTACTTTCACTCTTTGGCCAAAAGCCTTCCCGCGTGGTTACAAACATTGGTCCTGAGCAGGAGTACTTCCTTATCAAAGAGGAACACTTTGAACAACGTCCTGACCTTATTCTTTGTGGCCGTACCCTCTTTGGTTGTGAGCCAAGTAAGGGTCAGGAGCTTGATGAGCACTACTTTGGTGCCATTCGTCCAACCGTTAACAACTTTATGAAAGAGCTTGATGATGAGCTCTGGAAGCTAGGAATTCCTGCAAAGACCAAGCATAATGAGGTTGCTCCTTGCCAGCATGAGCTTGCACCTGTCTTTGAACAGGGCGCACTTGCTATTGACAACAACCTTTTGACCATGGAGAAGCTCAAGCTTCTTGCAACGCATCACGGTCTTGCCTGTCTTGAGCACGAGAAGCCCTTTGAATACGTCAACGGCTCTGGTAAGCACGATAACTGGTCGCTCTCTGCAGACAATGAAAACCTGCTTGAGCCTGGCGATAAACCTGGCGAGAACCTTCGCTTCTTGGTCTTCCTTGCTTGTCTTGTTGCCGCTGTTGACTCCCATGCAGATCTTCTGCGCATGTCGGTTGCCTCTGCTGGAAACGATCACCGACTTGGTGCAAATGAGGCTCCACCTGCAATTGTTTCGGTCTTCTTAGGCAATGCTCTCTCTGCTATTGTTGACGACCTTATTACTGGCTCCGATGTCCACGGTGCAAAGCGCACTCGTATGGATCTAGGTGTACCAACACTTCCTGCAGTTCTTAGAGACAATACAGACAGAAACCGTACCAGCCCCTTTGCGTTTACCGGTAACAAGTTTGAGTTCCGTATGTGCGGCAGTCAGCAAAACCTTTCTGACCCTAATGTCATTTTGAACACCATTGTTGCCGAACAGTGTGACCGTTTTGCCAATGATCTTAACGACGTTTCTGAGGAGAACTTCACTAAAGAAGCTTTGAGTTGGGTTATTGACACCTTTAAAGCACACGAGCGCATCCTCTTTGAGGGCAATGGCTACTCAGGCGATTGGGAGAAACTTGCTGAGGAGCGCGGCCTTCCAAACCTCCGCACCACCCCTGAGGCTCTCCCTGCAATGATTGCTCCAGAAAACATTGAGCTCTTCGAACGCTACGGTGTTCTTTCTCAGGCAGAAGCTCAGGCTCGCTACATTGCAAAGGCTGAGCAGTACGCCAAGGTCCTTAACATCGAGGCGCGTACTATGCTGTATATGACACGCCACATGTACCTGCCTGCCCTCTTTACCTATTCAAGTGATGTTGCTTCTTCAGTTGCCGCTAAGCAGGCTATTGGCATCAAGAGTGCAGCAGAAATAGAAATTGTTCAGAGACTCACCGCAGGTATTGACGAGATTTACGCAGCTACTAACAGCCTTGATGAGATTAATACCACAGCTCACCAGATGAAGGATCAGCCTCAGGAGCAGTGCGAGTACTACTGCAATGAGGTTCTTCCAGCTATGGCTCGCCTGCGTAGCGCCGTTGACTCTATGGAGCTCATCTGCGGACACGACTGGTGGCCAGTTCCTAGTTACAACAAGATGCTCTTCTACGTCTAGCTCTTCATCAGAGCTTCTTGGCGAGAAAACCGGTCTTCTCGCCACTCCTTCTTTAAAGCAAAACGGCTCAGGTTACTGGGCCGTTTTTGGTGTCCAAATTCTTAACGTATAACAATAACTATGCGTTAACCAACTTGCTGTATGCAGCATGAACGTCTTCAAGCTTAATGAGATTGCCTTTTTCGTCTATTGGAGCAGGAGCTATCTGCATTGAATTGCTTACTCCCGACAAATTCAGACGACTTGCATACCAAGGATTTGGCGTTCCCTCAATAACTGGCGAGAAAAACGAGTCCATTTCTCCCATGTGCTCAGCGGAGTCTCGTTTAGTAATAAATTCCTGCCATAAATACGCTGAATACGTATGTTCTAACCCCTGACATACAAAAGATCTTATCGTAGAGAAATAAGAAGTGCCTGGCAGAATAACCGAAAGATTATCAAAATCGTCTTTAGTAATTGCCCTATAGGCATCGCTCAGAGAACAAATACAAGCCCTATACTTGCCAAATCCTGTGTCTCTAATTGCTTGATAGGTACTCTCAGAAAATGTGTCAACATTTTCAAACAAACTTTGGATAATTTGAGCGCCTTTATCCAAACCATACTGCCCTAAAAAGAGCGATTCAAACTTCTTGCCTGTATACGTAAGTGCAGGATCAGGAATAACATACCTTCCACGCAGGCCATCTGCAAGAAGATCGGTCCATTCACGAGGACGTAAAATCTTTTTCTCGTTAAGGCGTTCTTGATTTGCAAGTAAAACTAACGGATCTGCTGCATAGGCATACCATTGTCCCGTAGCATCAAAAAACTCTGGACGCACGTACTGGTCTGTTGTAGAAACTTTATACGGCTGACAGTATACGGAAGCCTCAAAGTTTTGCATTAAAGCTTCGCTTGCCAAAAAAATGATATCGGGTTTCTCAAAACCCCAATCAGTATCCGATTTGGTATCAGTAGTTTCAGATTCCGTACTCTTAGCAGAAGTATACGTTTGCTTGATAAACTCCTGAATTTCTTCCTCTGTTGCTTCAGCCACAGAAACAGGAAGAGAAAACATTTTTGAATATGTTTCTACCAAAGGTTTTACTGCTTCTTTAGAGGTACAGAGCAGATTGAGAGAGCCTTCTCGTTGCGCAAGTTGAACAAGCGCTTGAGCATATCCCGGAACCTTTGAATTAAACTGTGGAGGCAGAAGTTCCTGCTGAACATAAGAAATTCCTGGACTTAAAACGTTTGCTACCGTTGCTATTACAGGTGCAGCAACCGCCGAGACAGCCAGGATAATAAATGAGGTTCTTGTAACAGAAGTGGCAGTTGGTGGAGCGATCTTCTCGTCAGGGTCTTTTGGTCCAAAAGTTTTATGTATCTTCTGGTGCAGACAATCCGGGATAAACTTCACGCTACCTCCTTACCTGCTACATAATCCGTCTGGTCAAACAGATTTTATCCAAAAAAGGCTTTTAGTCCAATCAGGATAAGTACCACACCGCCAACCATCTCGGCACGGTCACCCAAAAGCGAGCCAAGTTTTTTGCCTACAAACAGTGCAACGATACAGAGAATTGCGGTGATAATGCCAAAGAGTACCGCAGCCATCAAAATGTTCACATTTTGAGCCCTGAAACTTACACCAACAGCAAATGCGTCAATTGCCGTAGCAACAGCTTGAAAGAGTAGCTTTCCATAAGAAAGCGTTATAGCGTCTTGTTGTGCTTCTTCCTCATCTTCCTCAGAAGCATCTTCTTTAAGTGCCTTATAGCCGCTGTACAGCATGTTTGAACCAATAAAGCCAAGAATAACCAGAGAAACAATACCTGCGTACTTCTCAATCAACTCTGCTGCAATGCCACCAACAAAATAACCGGCAAGAGGCATGCCAAACTGAAAGAGTCCAAAGAAAAGAGGCATACACATAAGGCGAGAAAACCTATGGTCATCAAAGGCAAAGGTGTTAGAGATAGTGACAGAGAATGCATCAGTTGCAAGCGCCACACCAAGCATTAAAATTTCCAGTAGACCCATGTGTGAGTTCCTAGGTATCATTAAATCTTGTAACACAAAGATGAAATTTTAACGCCTATGAGCGTTTTTCAGCTACTCTTATACTGAAAAACTACAAGGAGTGTTATGCCTGCTTTAATAACCCACTATCTGTTTGGTGCAGAGGTGGTTAATGATTTGCCCAAAGAGCTCATTGCCACTGAAGCTGAGGTTAATGCATTTTTGCTCGGAAACCAGGGGCCTGATCCCTTCCTTGCACGCCATCTAGCCTGGCCAAACCACTCACTTGCCTGCAATAGGCTGCATCGTCGTATGCACGCAGGCCATATTGTTGACGCATTTTTATCCATTCGCGATGGTGTTTCTCGCCTCCCGCAGAGCGACATGCCAGCTGGCCGCGCGTTTGCACTTGGCCTCTTAGCGCACTACGCGCTAGATAGAATTGTCCATCCGTTTGTGTATTCCCAGCAAGATGCGCTGATTGAGGCGGAACCATCTCTCAAAAATGCCTACAGAGAGCTTCATCCAATCATCGAAACGGATTTGGATTCATATCTTCTTTGGCACATGCGTCACACTACCGTTGAGACGTTTCCTCCAGCTGAGGTGCTTGAAGCCATTGAATCCACCAAACACGTTGGTGGCGCGCTTTTCTCGCAAGTAGCGCTTCAGGTATTTGATCTTAATGTTGGTGTTGGTGAGTACGAGAAAGCCCTCCAGGACTACGCTCGCATTTACCACACGGTAGAGCGCACTGATCCTAAATACACTACCAAGCTTCCTGACGTTTTATACAAAACCGAGAAGTTCATGCGTCCTTCAAACAATTCGTACGTTGCCGCAATGGCTCACCGTATTGTTATGACTGAGGACTTCCCTACCGCTAATCTCAAGCGTCTTCCCTGGAAAGAGCCTTACACCGGAGAAATTAAGACTGAAAGTATTCTTGATCTTATGGATGAAGCTCGTGAGTTCTACAAAGAGCTTGTTCAGGCAACTATCTTAGGTCAAAGAATCACCCTGGAAGAGCTGGTCGACGGTATCAATTACATGGGCAAACCCGTTGTAGAAATGGTTGATGACGAGGACTAACTCGCAGCAAAAAACAAATGCGTTGAGCATTCAAACACGTAAGAGAAAAGCGGCTACTTGAACTGCGTCCCATTTCTTGGACACGAGAAATAGAAGGCAGTTCAAAACACACCTAAGTCGGATAATCTGCCAAAAAGACGTATACATGACGCAGAAATTGCCTCAATCATGCAGATTATCGTTATTAGGTGTGTAAAATACCCGAAAATTGCAATAACAAGTTGAACATTACCAGCTAAATAGTCCATCAGGTCGCACAAGAATAAATCCTGTCCAGTTCGGCCTCGAAGAGTTCATCCGGTGTTCGGTATCCGAGAAGCTTCCGTGGCAACCCATTACACCAGAGTTCGATCTGAGCTATCTGCTCATTGGAATAGCTGTCGATCCGTTTTCCTTTCGGAATAAACCTACGAATTAATCCGTTATGGCGCTCCACCGATCCTTTCTCGCAGGATGTGTAGGGATGGGCAAAATAGACCAGTGTTTTACTCAGAGTCTCTAAATCAGATAGTGTCGAAAACTCGGAACCGTTGTCTGTGGTGATTGTCTTAAAGACATCATCCCAGTGTTCTTCAAATTGAGAATGAACTGTTGATAGAGCATTCATGACGCTGTTCGGATTACGACCGGGGATGCGAATCATCCAGTACTCCCTGGTCTTTCGCTCAATCATGGTCAATAGGGCATCATCGTTATTATTTTTTGAGTCGATAACAAGATCTGCTTCCCAATGTCCAAACTCCTTACGGTCATTTACAGATGCTGGGCGTTCTTCAATGCTCCGACCGAGAATTCGCTTATTTTTATGAACCTGTATTTTTTTAGGTGACCTGCGAAGTTTTTCCGGAAGATCGATGTTCTTGATTCCAAGAAGTCCGAGATCAATGTAACCATAAAGTGTTTTTGTACAGACAATCTGATCTCTGGTGAATAATTCATTTTTCAAGGCACGGCCTACACAAGCATCAAGTGACCATCCTTCTTCGAAGAACTTCTGCTCTACAAAAGAGATGAAGTTAGATTTCTAGAAAAAGTCATAGTGCCGGCAGCATGACTGGCGATTTCGCTCATAAGCATCTTGACCAGCAGTGGCTTTATAACGGAGGATATTTCCTTTGTATAGTGACACAGTTCCGCGCTTGATCTCATTTCGAACGGTGTTCGGTGCGCAGCCAATTTCCTTGGCAATCCTGTTAGGACTCCATCCATCTTTGAGTCGAGTCTGAATCAAAACACGGCACTCAAATGTAAGATGTTGTCCTTTTCTGTGCTCATTTGCGGTATAATGTAAGTGGTCCATAGGGATTTTCTCCTTGTGAATAAAGTTTAGTCACTTACATTCTACCAAAGGAAGAGAGCCGTATGGACTTTTTGTATTACTTGTTCAACTTGATTTTACAATTCATCAAATCAAAATCATAGCATCTAAAATAGAAAAGGTATATTCACAAAGAATGACTGTATAAAATAAAAAGCACTTTATGGTATAACTCTATCTCTATTACA
>JAIJTS010000019.1 GCA_022732885.1 Atopobium sp.
CTCTGGTGCAGAATGCCCTGCGAGCAGCCAAGCACGGATGGCGTATGGCCGTTGAACTCTACAATCCATCCAAGCACTGCGTCTATCTTGCACTTCCTACCTTTGATGGCGAGAAACCCCTGGCACTCGTATTTGATACGTCAGCAGAAGGTCCTTATCACGTTGTTGCAACGTTAACCGTTGAAGAAGCATATCCACTCGCACGCATCTTCACTGACGGTCTTCCCTCATGGATTTTGCCTCAGTAACCTTAACTCACAGGTAAGATTTCCTCGCAGAACAGCTCATTCAACTGGTCACAAAAAAGCCGCGTCACAGAGGCGCGGCTTTTCTTGTAGTTGGATTTTTGGCACGAGGAGTTTCTCGCTAAGTGCACCGGTTTTCTCGCTAAGTACACCGGTTTTCTCGCCAGTGGGCTGTTGCCGGACACCTAACTTAGTCGTGCCAAGGCTCAACAGGCCATTCATTGCCCGTGAGGCTCCAGTTTTTTATATCGTTAGCATCACCGTTAATAACAAACTCCCTGACAAAGATGTCTCGCTTGCCGTTTGAAAGGGTCTCAATGTAGTAGCGAGGGCGGGTCTCACCCTCATAAGACTCATCAAGCGGTGTAGTGTAGTTAGACAAAGTTTGCTGGTCAACACCCATATCCTTCAACGTCTGCGCCAAAATATCATAGTGCCAGACTGGTGCATCAGAAACTTGCATAGGCTGAGATGCTTCTTCAGCAGTCTGACCAGCTGGCTTATAGAAAATTGCTGGAGCAGAAGGTTTTTGAATATCGGTACTAGTCAAATACCAATCACCGTGATCTGCGGTAATGATAATGGATGTGTTTTCATACACACCTAGGCGCTTAAGCTCAGCAATGTACTGCGCAACAATCCTAAACGCACCCATGGTCTGCTCTTCAACGTTTTGCTTGCTTGGATCGTCCGTAGGCTCAACGTTACGGTCAAGTGTATATGGTGGATGCGAGCCAAACAAATGAATAAATCGAAATGAACCGTTCTGACCAGTATTGTCAATTGAGAGTCCGTAGTGTTGAAGCTCCTCATAATACTTACGGTCATCCTCAGTATAAGGCTGAGCAGAAAGGTCTACTTCATCCAAATTGACCGACTTACGCATACGCATATTAAGATCTTCGGTGTAGTACCAAAAGCGTGGTTTAAAGACCCAAGGCATATCTCTACAAAGCGCCGTCTTGTAGAGAATACGAAGTGCACCAAAGATATCAAGTTGATTATCTGAGCCACGACCACGAGGTTCATGATAGTTGATGGAATACTTCTGCGCAGTATCTCTATAGTGAGAATAATTCAACTGATCTGTATATAAACCGGTTTGATATCCAGCATTCTGAATATCCTTGAGATACTGATCACTTTGTGCCCAGTCGTAAACAAAATCATTAAAACTCTTACCGGGTTGAGGACGAGTACCAAAAAGCAGTGAAGGAACACCGTAGCGTGTTGGAATCATTGAGCCGACAGAATTTCTATACCAGGTAAAACCTGTAAGAGCCGCAAAGGTCTCTGGATGCTCATCGTAGAGTTTTTGAACAAAGGCGGTATCAGTTGTATCTAAAACAAACACCACAACGTTCTTTTTTGAAGAAACACTATAGAGCCCCTCGCGCGTTGCAATAACCTGTCTTTGGTCCGCATGAGCGTCTAGTGATGCTGCAATTGATGGTCCCCACAAACTTGCAACACCAACTGCCTGAACAATGATAAGAGCTGTTGCTGTTACGAGAAGACCTGTTCTAAGCTGGCGTGCTTTTAGGAGCGAGAAAATCACAGCAGCTGCAATAATTACCAACCAAATGGCGCCTGAGACGATCATTTTGTGTGTAAAGTTGGACCAAATGACCTCGTGTCCATCTGCAAGTGGCATACCACCATTCATAAATACTGCCTGAACATACGACGCCACACCGATGGCTCCCACAAACGCAACAGCAACGTTAAAGACGCGCTTGCGCAGAAGCGATAGAAACACCGTAAGAATCAGCGTAATGACAAGGCCCGCAATAATAACAGGACCTGCAACATCGTTGAGGTTAAAAGAAAGGTCTCGCGCACTTTTGGCCACCAGCTCAAGAGGAGCTACCACCAAGATAGTGAAGACCGTAAAAAATGAAATAAGAAATGCAACACCAATGCGACCCTTAGGCTTGAGGGTACCCTCTTTGCTCTCTTTGAGACGGATAGCCTCTGTTGCAAGAATTTCTTTCATCTGAGCGTTTGCAGCTTCAGCGCCTTTGGCATCTACCTTGTGAACTCTACCTTCAACAATTTTGTCTGCATTTTCGTCAATTTTAAGCAGGCGAAAAAGTACCTTACGAGAGCGCCTAAAGGCAACACCCAGCACAGCAGAGAGTGCAACAACAACCGCTGCCAAAGCCTGGATGGTGTAGGTCATAACAGATGGATCAACATATGCCTGAGCCGTTGTAGGCAAAAGTGCCCACCAAATAAGCGTCAACGCCAAAACATACAGTGCTGCGTGAACAAAGAGTGCACAAATCTTATGAGCAGTAGCTTGCGTTACAGGCTTCGAAGATACGGTGACTATTTTACGCACAAAGATCACTGTCCTTTCCGGCAGCATCACCCGCGGATGCATCGTCAGTCTTCTTAACGTCAGCGTCTGCAGTTTCTTCCTGGTGTGCCAGGACACGTTCGAGGATGAACTTACCTGCAGCTTCTCCACCATGGCCAAGGTTGAAAATCATGTTGTTGCGGATTTCTTCAATCTTGTGCGACCAGCTATCAGTCTCTTCAAGCATCTGCGCAACGGCGTCGCCAAGGCCCGAAAGATCCTGAGGATCAAAACTGCGACCAATCTCATTTCTAAGCGTAATGTCACACGGATCCGAATGAATCTTGCTCCAGTCGGGGTTATTCTCCTTCATAGCAGTATCAATGAAGACCGACGGCTTAAGCGTGGTAAACGAGAACTCCTCAGCAACACTCGACCAATCTGTGAAGAGCAGGTCAGCCGAGAGAACCGAAGTATTAGAGCTGAAGTCGGTCTCAAAGGAAAGCTCCTCAGGGTCTGCGTCAGCATAGCGAGCAAGAATCTCTTCCATACGAGCAGGATAGCGCTTCAAATACTCAGGGTGCGGGCGAACCACAATACGCCAGCCGCGACCCATAAGCTGCTCAAGCAGGCCGTCAAGGCAGCTGTCCATCAAGTTGTCATACTGCCACGAAGGACCTATAAGCAACAGGGGTTTCTCGCCAGGTTTACGCTGACCCAGATTCTGCTTCTGGTAATTCTTGATTGACCTATCGAGAAGATCATAGCCAATAGCAGGCTTTCTCTTGGATGGTGTTCCATAGTACTTCTCGACCAGCTCAAGATCGTGCTGCTGATGAGGACCAACGCAAAGAACATCGTCGTAGTAGGTATACTCGTTGCGCGTTGACGTGACGGTCATAGAGGTCATGTGGTGACACATATACATATACTCGGCGTCTTTACGTACGTAGGAACGCTTCATGTAAGAGCTTTCCAAGTCGCCAAGAGAGGTAACCACAACGTCTGCATCAAGCTTCATAAAAAGTGTAATAAGTCGACGCTGTCCAAAATAATACGGAATCAAACGAGGTTGCTTTTTTGCAAGCTCGAAAACCTGGTCATTAGGATCAGAAGTGACATAGTGAATGCGGATATCAGAATTTGCCAGTAACCACTCAATAGCACCCTGAAAGTACTTGTAGAAGCCACTTGCCTCAGAATAGAAAACCAGATGCTTGCCAATGGTATCAAAAAAGCGCTTGTAATCTTCTTTTTCACGAGCAGCATGAGGATCACGCTGGAACCATTTGTGAGAGGACTTAGTTGCTGCATCCATTGCTTCAAACTCATCACGAGCAGCGTTTAACTCCTTATAATCAACCTGCTTGCGAGGGTCAATAATAATGTTACATACAATTTGAACCAGAATTGAAAGCAGGTTTGAACAAACCCAATAAAACGCCATACCACAAACAACATAAACAGCAAGCACAAGAGACATTGCAATAGAAAGTCCATTGGTAGTGTTCTTTTCGGCACGAGACTGCTCACGCTGAAGCGGGTTCAACAGGTTAGAAGCAAGTCCCAGAGCAACTGAAGAAAGAGCAGCAGCCAACGGCATAATCCAGGTAATACCACCATTAATAATTGGAGTCATGCCCAAAAACTCAGTACCAGGAGCGCCAGAATCAGTAATACCGTGAATAACATCAACCAGGCCAAACAGAATAACTACCTGAATTGCTAGTGGAATAAGACTCAAAAGCGGATGATAGCCTGCTTTTTTATTGAGCTCATTAGAGCGCTCCTCAATAGCTTCCTTGTCACCAAAATACCGCGTCTTCAAACGGAAGGTCTCGGGCATAAGACGCACCATAATAATAGAGTTTTGCTGTGTCCAAAGCGCTAGTGGCATCAAAATGACTTTAGTTGCAAGAGTAAAAAGAAAGATTGCCGCCCACCAATTGCCTGTTAAGTTATATGCAGGCTGAACGATAAGTGAAAAAACATGTGCAAGCTGTTCCATATACAAACTTTCTACGAAAAATCTCTACAAAAGTTGACCAGACCTATAAACCCAAAACCAACAAACATCATAAGAATCCATAACAAACCAGAAAAACTCAACAAAATCAATGTGACTTACAGAACACTAAAAGGAACCTATTGTGTTCATTTCTATGCATATTTTAATTATAGTATTAAAAGCACTCTTTAACGGGGTTTTAAACTAATACTCTAACAAACAAATTATTTATTTAGCATGGATAAAATTTATCAACAAATTGCTTTATTTAAAATTATTCTGTAAAAAACACGTAGTTGATTGTCCTTCTCGTTAATCAAAATTTAATACTTGAAATGGTATTTTCTTTCATTTTTTACTTGCAATCATGCTTCTGCCGACTAAAATACACTCCATATTATTTTTAATATCTTGCGTGTTAAAACGCTGGTGAAATGAGGAGATTCTATGCAGGCTAATCTGCAGAAGCTAAAAGAAACCTACTCTCGGCAGACGTATAGCGTATTTTCGGTCAACCGCCAACAGAAAATAGCTGATTCTCAAGTAGCTTTTTCACTTGCTCATTCTGTCTTTATCATTCCTGTCTTTGGTGCCGCTGAGATTACTATTGGTGGTAAAGAGTTTGTATGCGAAGGAAGCACAGTAGTCCATGCTCCTGCAGGTCAGACAGTATCTTATCGCACCCTCTATGGGCGCTCATTTGACCACGTTAACATCTACTACGATGGTATTAAAACCGACGAAACCAGTCCAATTTTTGATGCCTTTGCCTTTGACCCTCAGGGATTTGACCGTATTCTTGATAAGACATTGGATCTTGAAAAACTCAACTCTCTACCATCACTAGATAATCGCGTTGCACAGATTGTCAATGGCACCGAGCTTATCAAATCAATGTTCCTACTTACTAACAGTCAAAAAGTTCAGGAGAGCATGGCTGAAGCTCGCACATATATTGAACTTCACTTTGCAGACCCTATTACTATTCCTGGCTTGGCCAAGCGTTCTGGAATGAGTACTCAACGCTTTTCGAACAATTTTGTTCAGACATTTGGTGTTCGTCCCATGACATTCATCATTGCAAAACGTCTTGATCATGCTCAGCAGTTGCTTCAATCTGGCCTTTCTGTACGTGAGACTTCCGAGGCAGTTGGCTACAGTGATCCGTTCTACTTTAGTAGGCTATACAAGAAACACATGGGAGTTACGCCTCAGGATGTTCATGATCGCTATGAGGGAAACATACTCATTAAGTAGTAATTGCTTGTAGAAATTACGCGTCAATTACTTGTGACAAAGCTGGTCGCAGATTTTATTACAAATTAAAGGGTCAGAACGAAGTGTTCTGACCCTTTTTGCATAATCAGATGGTTTTATTCATTTTTATGCATACATAATTTTTGAGCCCAAAATTATGTGCCAAAAAAAGGTAAAAATCCCGTTTAGTTGGAGATGAAAAATGAAAATTAACCGTTTTATCTCCAACTAAGACGATTTTTTACCGCATCAAAAATTTTTATCTGGGCAAACGCTGTATGCAAAAAAATGAAACCTCCAACTAAACGGATTTTTTACCACTTGGAGACTTATTTGATTGTTTCCAAAAGAATCAAAGTCGTCCTTTGCGCCTGCACAAGCCATTTTTGCCATTCTCCGAGCATCTTTACAAGGAGCCACTGCTGCTTTGCAACACAAAAAAATCCCAGCACCGCTAGGTGCTGGGATTTTACATTTTAACTGTAGAACCTGTTAAGCAACCTCAACAACTTTCTCTGAAGAGTTGTCTTTCTTAGCAAAATGCTCAGCTACATAACCTGTGAGCAAAGGAGTCAAAATTGCAGTTACGATGACAGCTGCAGCAACCTGTGCGTTTGCGATTGCAAGAGCAGCACCACCGTACAAGGCTGGGTTAGCCTCAGCCATAGCAGCAGGTGTAAGCGCATTTGCTCCTGCGCAGGAAGAAATAGCAACGCCAGCAATGCCAGTTCCACCAGTTGCTTTATCAACAAAGTAGTTGATAAAGCCACCACAAGCAGAACAGATAACACCAAGCAAAATACCTGCAGGACCAGCGGTGATGAGAGAATCAAACTTCATTGTTGTGCCCATTGCAAAGAAGGTCATCACAATGATTGCTGGCAGAGCACTGGTTAGCATTTTCTTCATAGATGGGAAGAAGTTGCCAAGCAGGATACCTAGGATGATTGGGAGAACCGCGCCAAGCAAAGACCAATTGATTGGAGACTGACCAGTGGCGCCAAGAGCAAGCATGGTAACTGGAGGGCCAACGACCAATGTAGTAATTGCAACTGCACCCTGCTCATACTCATTACCATAGTCAGCCATCAAACCTGCATACATAGAGTTATTTGCACCAGAGCAAGCAGCAAGAATGACCATAGAAGAGAGGCCAAGCAGGTTATCGTTTAGGAAAAACAGAACAGCAAGACCAAGAGCAACGCAGAATATAACCTTAGAAATGATAATAATTGCGCCACGAAGAGCAGCCTTTGGTGCACTCTTAAACGAAATGGTTGCACCAACACACAACATGAAAGCGCCAACCAAAGCAGCGGTGCCTTTAACAGTCATAGCTGCAGTAAAGCTACCAAGCGTTGGAAATACATTTGGGAAAAATGTATTCATGAAAACACCAAGAAGCAGTGGTACCAGGATGTTTGCACCTGGAATGCGACCCAACGCCTTAAATGGGTGCTGAATAGAAATTGGTTCTTTTGTAGCCATCAACAATCACCTAGTCCATTACGATGCCGCCGTCGCAGTCGCCAACCTCACCGTTGACGAAGCTAGCAGCATCAGAAGCAAAGAATAGTACCATCTGTGCAGGCTCAGATGCCTGTGCAGGACGACCGAGAGGAATAATACCTACGACCTTCTTGTACTTCTCCTCATCATTAGAAAGTGCAGTAGTCATATCTGTAATGGTGAAAGATGGGCAAACTGCATTACAAGAAATGCCATACTTGCCACCCTCTTTAGCAATAGCCTTGGTAAAGCCGTTCATGCCAGCCTTAGAAGAAGCGTATGCAACGGTACCGAGGAGGCCGCCACCAATTTTGCCTGCAACGGAAGAAACGTTAACAATGCGTGCACCGCCACGGTTGATGAAGTGCTGCCAAAGAGCGTGAGTTACGTTGTAGGTACCAGTGAGGTTAGTGTTGATGGTCTCGTTCCATTCTGCATCATCAACCTCGGTAAAAGGAACGGAGCTAATGCGACCAGCGCAGTTGATAAGAACGTTGACGTCGCCGCGCTCATCAAGAATCTGAGCAACAGTCTTCTTGACGCCCTCTGCATCTGAAATGTCCATGGTGTAGAAGAAGTTACCCTCTCCAAGCTCTTCAACAAACTTACGACCAGTGTCCTCATGACGAGCGCAAACGATTACATGTCCACCTCCAGCAACAATACCCTTGGAGATCTCGGCGCCAATACCTGCGCTTCCGCCTGTAACCAGAACCAACTTACCTGTAAAATCGAATGCCATGCTCTCTCCTTATATTCACGAGCACAAACCATTAGGAAACAAATAAATTCTAGCCATATTCGTATAATTTTCTATACAAAAATACTTTTAAAAAAACAAATCCTATGGTAGATAAAAAGAAAGAAAAACAAGTAACAAAAAATAATGCATATTTATCATATTAAACTTCAATTTCTATTCAAATTTTCTTTGGATTAAGTATATTCGGTAATTCCTATAAGTTAGACAAAGCTAACTTATAGGAATACAATATGGCGAGAAACAAGTTGAGTCCCTAGCTCTATAGCTTCTCAGCTAACGCTACAAACTTTATTGCTACCAGCTTAAATGACTATGAAAGAAGTTATCGTGAGACATCGCTACAAGAATAATTCCGCCTCTGTAAATAGACCCTCGCTTACCGTCCAGAGCCCTCTTCTAACGCGCAGATCAGCGCTAACCGTACTCAGTGCAAGCTCATCAGCTACAATTTTTTCACTTGTTGCCTGCGGGTCACACCAGTCTGCAAACAATCCAAACTCTGTACAGAACCAAAACTCCTCCACTCCCCTTGTCTTGACCACCTTCACCGTTATCCAAGACATGGCTTCTCGCGTTGCGGGCGAGTTCTGCCAGGTAGAGTCCATCACCAAAGCCGGAGCTGAAATCCACGACTACGAGCCCACCCCCGACGATCTCAAGCGCGCGCAGAAAGCCCAGCTCATCCTTAACAACGGCCTGGGACTTGAGCGCTGGTTTGAGCGCTTTGTTGACGACTCGCCAGCACAGCGCGCTGACCTCAGCGAAGGCATCACCGCCATCCCCATCGCAGAAGGCGACTACCAGGGCCAAGCCAATCCGCACGCATGGATGTCTCCTACAAACGGCAAGATCTATGTCGAGAATATCGTCCGCGCGCTAAGCAACCTTGTCCCTGATCACGCTAAGGACTTTGAGGCCAACGGCAACGCATACAAAAAGGAGCTCGACAACATCTCTTCTCACCTGATTGAGGAGCTCAGCGCCCTGCCGGAGAATCAGCGTACACTTGTAACCTGCGAAGGAGCGTTCTCATACCTGTGCCGCGACACCAACATGAAAGAGCTCTACCTCTGGGCCGTCAACGCCGCAGATGAAGGCACTCCGCAGCAGATTGCTAAGGTTGTTGAGGCCGTTAAATCCCAGCAAATCCCCGCGGTGTTCTGCGAATCCACAGTAAGTCCCAAGGCAATGCAACAAGTAGCTGATGAGACAGGTGCCACTTTTAAAACTGACGAGAAAAACATCTTGTACGTCGACTCTCTTTCGGAAGCCGACGGACCTGTGCCTACCTATCTTGACCTGCTGCAACACGACGCAGACGCAATCGTATCCGGTCTTATGGGAAGGTAGTGTGTGCAATGAATCTTTGTGTTTCGCAACTTTGCGCCTGGTACCAGAAAAAAGACCGCGAGAAACCCATCATTTATGACGTGAATTTCTCGCTTTCAACAGGCAATCTTTGCGCACTTGTAGGTGTCAATGGAGCTGGTAAATCAACGCTTTTCAAAGCGCTGATGGGAACCATAGAATGCGAAGGCTCTATCACCTGGGGCCAGCAATCCCTTTCACAAGCACGCAAGCAGGGAAAAGTAGCTTACGTCCCGCAAACGGAGGCTATTGACGCAACGTTTCCACTACTCGTAAAAGACGTTGTTATGCAGGGAAGATATGTTCATCAGGGTTGGATGCGCATTCCATCCGCTCAAGATAAAGAGATAGTTGCTCAAGCACTCAAACGCGTCAACCTAGCTGACCTAGCGAATCGTCCACTTGCCCAGCTATCAGGCGGACAAAGAAAGCGTGTTTTTGTAGCACGTGGAATAGCGCAAGACGCTGAACTGGTCTTTCTTGATGAACCCTTTGCAGGAGTAGATGCTCGTTCTGAAGCAATTATCACCGAACAGCTTAATAACCTCAGCAAAGAAGGCAAGACATTGCTTGTTTCAATTCACGACATCAACTTAGCTCAGCAAAAATTCCCACTTTGTCTGGTCATTAATAAAACTATCACCGCACAGGGTTCTTCAAAAGAAATTCTTTCTGGAGACGCCCTTCTGCAGAACCTTGGAATTTCTGAAGATACCCACATTGAGGAAGTGCTCCATGCTTGAGGTAGATATTCTCCAATACGCATTTATGCAACGAGCCCTTATCACCGGAATTGCCACTGCCGTAGTCTGCGGACTTTTGAGCTGCTGGATCACACATATGGGCTGGTCACTCATGGGTGATGCTATATCGCACTCTATTCTTCCAGGTGTAGTTATTGCACACCTACTAGGACTTCCCTATCTGGTGGGAGCTCTTGTGTTTGCCCTTATTACTGTGGTGTTGGTCGGACAAGTCAAAAAGAGCCAAATTGTACGACCTGATACTGCAATCGGAATTGTATTTACTACGTTTTTTGCGCTGGGAACAGTTCTTATATCAAAAGTTCCAAGTCAAATTAACCTATCTCACATCCTATTTGGCAATCTTTTGGGTGTCACTACTCCCGATATGCTGCAAGTCCTTTGTATTGGTCTGCCCATTGCAATCCTGCTCATCCTTAAAAACAAAGACCTGACCTTGCTCTCATTTGACCCTACACAGGTACAAGCAATTGGTCTTTCTACCAAAACACTCACTTCATTCTTACTAGTTGCCCTAGCCCTCGCAATTGTCATATCACTCCAGGCAGTTGGCGTAATTCTGTCCGTTTCGCTTCTTATTGTTCCAGGTGCCTGCGCACGACTTCTTACCAATCAGATGCGCCACATGCTCTGGATTTCTCCTCTTATTGCCACGGTTAGCGTTTTGATTGGAATAACTGGCAGTTATTACTTAGACGCATCATCGGGAGGCATGATAGGCCTTACCCTCGGCGTAGTTTTTTGCATCATTTTTATAGTTAAGAGTTTACCTAGACTTACTTTTGGGCATATACTGAAAAAGAACTAGGAAAGGAGGACCAATGAATACACTCAACACCTCACAAAACCAGCTTGCCCACACAACTCGTGCTCAGAAGCTCTTACACCGGCAAGCCTCAGCGGCTCTAAGAACGTCCATTGGTCTTATAGTCGGAGCTCTTCTTATTGCAATTATCCATTAAAGTTTCATCTTATTAATCACCCATATTTGGCGAGAAACCCCTCCTATTCAAAGGGTTTCTCGCCAAATTTTTATATAAGAGTTTGTATAAGAATGCCTACAGACACTGACGCAAGATTGCATAAAATTGAAAGCCTCCAGGGAGCGTTGCTTACGCCTTTGAGCTTATAAATTAAACCTTCAACAATAATAACTGCCAGTTCAACAGCTACAATGCAACCATAATATTGAGCACTGTCCGCTGTCCAATCTATACACGAGCTCGTAATAAAAACAGCAATGGGATTAGTAAATATTTGAGCCGCAATAATAATCAGAAGTTCTTGTTTATTTTTTATACCAAGCAGACGTGCGACTAAAAGCTCAACCACAATGGTTAAAACCAGACAAAACGTAAACGTTTGAATCATTGGTAAAACATATGACAAGAAAAGCATCCAACTAGTCATGACAATCGTCATTTAAAGCCTGAGTTACACACTTGGAATCAAATGAATCCGTAACAAATAAATCTTTTATCAAAGTTAAGCTCACACCCAGAGCAAGCGCCGAAACCAGACTTATCGCAGAAAGTACCAAAGGATCTGCCAAACGAGGTCCTAAAAGAGCAAGCAACGCACCTATAGCCAAAGAAAAACTAGCTAAACCAAAGGCAGTTCCTTTGGCACGAGGCAAGATAGTAACCAAAGCAGCTAGTGTGATTGCCATTGTAAAGTTAAAGAAAAACACGCTCAAAATAGCAAAAAGAGGTATCTCCCATGAAAATACAAATAAAATAGCTGCGGCAATAAGCGAAGATAGAGCTGTAATCCTAAAACCAAAATGATCAGCAACTACTCCACCAAAAGCCTTGCCTGCAAATACACCTAGAATGCTAAGAGCTAGCAGGAACTCTTCGCTTTTCCAAGGAAACGCCAGCACCATACTGGCATAACTTCTTAATACAACCACAAAGCAGATCAGAACAATGGCAAGCAAAATACGAGATGAAAGCTTAGGAATTGCAAACGAATCATTATGTAAATTCCAGTATTTTTGATTAGCCTTTTGAACCACGCGGGTCATACTTGCACAAAAGAACAGCAGGACAAGTAGTGAAAATGCAACTTGAAGTCCTCCATACTGAGCACTAAATGTGCCTAAAAACACTCCCACTGCACCTGTTGCAATAAAAATTCCCAATGGCGCTGCATATTTTTGAGATGTATTAAGTACGCAAAGACCTCCTGCACAGTGAAAGAGTGCATTTCCAAAAGCGAGCAATAAAACTACTAACCATTGAATAAATGGAACAGGAACAAGTGAAAGCAAAACTCCGCCACCAATCAGCATATAAGAGAGAAGCGCAGCGGTTGAGTTTTTATCTAACTTGTCTAACGCAATACCAACTGGTAGCTGAAGTGCAAAGGCCACTACGTCATAGAGCAAAATACTCAGTGCAACTAATTCAAGTGAGTCTTGACCAGACTCCCCCAACACTCGGCTTACTGAGCAGAGCATTGTAGATACGCATGCAAAGTCAACTACAAAATGACACAACGCATATGCAAAGGTAGTGACTTCTTTTTCGGGGAGAAGTTGCTGTGTTGTAGACAAGGTTTTACCTTTTACGCCTTATGATCATACCCGCGCCAATTACTGCCACAAGAATAGAAATTGCAGCCATGACCAGAAAACTAGATGGCTTATCAACTCTTGGCGTTTTAATAACATCAGCTTTTGCAATAGCAGGAAGCACAAGTGTCATTACAAACGTGCAGGCAGCAAGTGCAATTTTATGAACTGATTCCAAACTAGTATGTAGATGACGATACAGTGACATAGTGCCTCCTTCATCAACTTTTTGCTATTTTACCAGTACACACACCTTGTTCCAAATACACTCCTGTAAACGGCAGAAAAAAGCGCCCGACAAATGTCGAGCGCTTTGCAATCAATTGAGGTTTTTCTCTGTAGTGCGTTAGAATTAACCTTGTTCGGATTAGTTTTCAGCCTGCTTAATCTTCTTGCCAAGTTGTTTATCAATGAGAACGTAAAGGTAACCCAGGACAACAAAGATAACAATCAAAATCACAATGGTCAAAGCAACCGTTGGAACTCCTAGTTTGTCAAAATCCATAAATCCATAAGGCCAGCGAGACTTCTCTTTAATGTGTATGCCAAAGCCAAGAACCAAGATAACGACATACGCAAAATATGCAAGCGGATACAAAGGCCATATAAGAGGCTCTTTAAAGCCCATTGTTGGTTTCTCGTCAAAGAGTAGCCAATCCAAGACGGCACAAATAGGAATTACATCATGCAGAATGAAATTGTTGAAATTGAAGACACCATTTACAAAAACCTCACCGTGATCAAGTAAAAAGTAAGCTACCAGACCAGTCACGGTAATACCCAACATAAGCGTGTGCTTAACCATTGGCAACCATGGTTTCTGAGCGGTCTCGGGATGCTTGTGTGCCTGATAAAGCGCGCCCCAGAAATAAGCAACAAGCAGCAGATTAGAGATGTTAGTAAAGTAGTACAGAAAAGAAACGCGGAAGTTCATTCGGAAGACGCCAGCCGAATTACACAGTACAAAAGTGCCAATCACGGCAATAAACAACTTAAAAATAAATGACGCTTTCTTTGATTTAATCAACGTAGTACCTCCTTCTGTGAAACGAGAGGCCACTGTAACCCTAGAACGCTGTGACAAAAATAGGTAATTCTCAGAGTTAACAGTTATGTTTCAAATGAAAAAGATTCAAAAAAATGTTTACAGCAGCGAATGCTTGATGACAAGAATTGGGTGGTGCAGCAAAAGTCGTGGACCCGATGATTTCATAACCTCTTTGACGCGAGCACGCATTTCTTTGTTCCCTTTTGACTTGCAGCTATTTTTACTGTCCAATCTGTTGGACACTCATTCTTTAACAAATCCGTATTCTGTTCTCAACATCTTCTAAGGAGGCTTTTATGTACAGTCCTACAAAGCTTGTTGATTCCTTTGTTATTTCCGGTCTTCCCTACTACGACGCTCCTCTTATCTTTGATCAGCTTAAACTTGGCTCAGATCTGACCATTGTTCCTGAACGCGATAACCCTTACGACCCAGAGGCTCTTGCTCTGTACGTAGACGACAACAAGCTTGGCTTTATTCCTAGAGAAAACAATTCTCTCTGGAGTACCTTGCTCTTCTACGGACATCAAAACATTGTTACTTGCAAGATTACGCTGATCAGTGATCACCATGGTCATCTTCTTGTTAAAGCAGGTCTTTACGTCATTGATGCTCGGTAACTGATAAACGCGAACCTGCTTTAGCCTACTGAGCTAATCCTTTTTCTCTGATTGGTAGCTCTGAAGAATTCCACTCAGGTACTCTTGATATTTCTGTCTGGTCTTCTTTGGAGCTACCAACTCTATATCTGTTCCAAAGGTTGCAAGCCAGCCGTAAAACGTTGGAGCTTCCATGACAGAAACGTGCACGTCAGCCGTTGTGCCATCAGAACTTGGGTTATTCAAAATAATGTTCTTGCCAAAGCGGTCATACACTGAACACATTACGTGCTCATTTACACGAAGCGTTACTTCAACAACCTCGCCCGAGTACATGCCAAAGACACGCTCTTGATACTTATCTATATCAAACTGTTTAATCTGCTCGTTAACCGTAGCGTCAGCATCAGCAACCTCAAGCCTAAACATGCGATCCACGCGGTAATTGACAAAGTTTTGATGCTTATCGTTCCACACAATAAGATAGTAGAAATCATCAATATAGGTGAGCTGAACAGGCGTTTCTTCTCTTACAGGAAGCTCTTCAATAACCTTATCTTTAAAGCCCTTCTTGCGATACTTAAACGAAACCTTTTTCTTCTGCAAAAGTGCCGTCTGAATAGCATTGAGGGCATAAAACACGGACTCGTTTTGCGACTTAATACGACCCTCAACATGAATACGCTTCTTGAGCGTATCAGAGGTAGACTTCCCGCCCAACTCTCCGATAAGGCTCACCAGGTTGTTTGCTTTGCGCTCTGTTAAAAACTTTGACGACTGTACGGCGTCTGCCATCAGCATAAGCTCTTCAGCCTGAAACTTTCTGGTAGCCAGACCATACTCAACAGGGTGACGCTGATAAGACTGAATGTCGTAACCAAAATGCTGCAGCGATTTGATGTCGTCATACAGCGTTTTACGCTCTACGCTAAGCCCACGTTCTGCTAACTTTTCTATGAGCTGAGGAGTACTTAAACCATGGTCATCGTCAGTTTCTTCCTCAAATATTTTTACAAGATGCAAGCAGCGGGTTTTCTCGCTTGGCATAGCGCCTCCGAAGTCTAGCTCCAATAAAAAACTCCTGTCCATTTTAGTGGACAGGAGTCGAGAAGAACATATGGTCAAAAACTCTTCGGTAAACGGCGTGTAAATCTCAAACAAGACGAATCCTCTGCTGTTTAGCCCCAAACCTCTTCAGCAATTTCTTTTACCAGCGCAATCTTTGCCCACTGCTCATCTTCGGTGAGCTTGTTACCAATTTCACAGCTTGCAAAACCACACTGAGGAGAAAGACAGAGATTCTCCAGAGGTACATACTGTGCCGCCTCGTGAATACGCTGAATAACTTTGGCCTTCTCTTCCAGCTGGGCATGCTTGGTGGTGATCAGACCAAGCACAACTTTTTTCCCAGCTGGAACAGAAGCCAGGGGCTCAAAGCCACCGGAGCGATGATCATCAAATTCTAAGAAGAAAGCGTTTACGTGCTCTTGAGCCAAAAGTGTGTCTGCTACATCGTCATAGCTGCCCTCGCAAGCCCAAGTGCTGTGGAAGTTACCACGGCAAACATGCGTATTAATAGTTAGATCAACTGGAGCTGCATCAAGAACGCGGTTGTTAATCTCCAAAAGCAGAGCCTTAATCTTTTTGAGGCCCTCATGGTCAGCACCAAAGAAAAGTTCTGCACGAGGGTCAACCAAAATGCCCCACGAGCAATCATCAAGCTGAAGATTACGACAACCTGCAGCATATGCTTGCTCAATAAACGTGTGATAGCCAGCAACAATATCTTCTAGCAGCTCCTGATCATTGGCATAGTACTTGTTGGTCTGCTCACGGTTCATGGGCATAATGAACTGCTCAATAAACTGTGCAGGTGCAGGAATAGTAAGCTTGGCAACAGTAGTCTCATCCTCAAACTGCTGGACAAAACGGAAATGCTCAATAAACGGATGCTCTTTGATTAGCTCTACTTTTCCTACCAGGAATGTGTCGTCAATCTTTGCAATTTCATCATGGAACGGCAGTCCGGTATTTGTTGGTGCATGACCGATGCCTTCAAACGCCCACATAAAATCAAGGTGCCACGTTGCGCGTCTAAACTCTCCGTCAGTAATAACTTTAAGTCCCGCTTGTTTTTCCTTTTGGATAAGCTCTGTAATAGCTTTGTCCTCTACTTGCCTGAGCTCATGAGCATCAATCTGACCTTTTTCAAACTGAACACGAGCCTGCTTAAGATTTTCTGGACGTAAAAAGCTACCAACAACATCAAAGCGATGTGGAGTGGTTTTATCATTTTTGATTGCCATCATAACCCCTTTGAACTTCTTGTGAGAAACCAGTATGACAATCAATACTTTACTTGTGAAATACAAATACTTAACTAATTCATATAGCTAAAACCTATATGCTAGTGCTCACCATTCCACTCATATAAGAACTCATCTACATACTCTCGCATGTACTTCTCGCGAGCTTTTCCTAGATCTTTACCACTGCGCGTATTCATCATGTCTGCAAGCAAAAAGAGTTTCTCGTAAAAATGGTTGAGCGATGTTGATTTGTGTGAGTGATACTCTTCACCGCTCATGTTAAGCGTTGGCGGCTCGTCCGGGTCATACATACTGCGACCATGGCTTCCACCATAAGCAAAGGCGCGTGCAATACCAACCGCTCCCAGCGCGTCCAGGCGATCTGCATCCTGAACGCACATTCCCTCAAGCGTTGAGGGAACAACCGAATCTGTTCCCGAAAAAGAAACCTCATCAATTGCGGTGCAAATAGCTTGGATGGTAGCTTCATCAACTGCATGCTGGCGTAGAAACGTTACAGCACGATCCTTGTGCTCATGCGTCTCTGGAGAAAGTTTGATGTCATCAACGTCGTGCAAAAGCGCAGCAAGGGCAACGATCTCTTGATTTGCACACTCCTCTTGCGCAATTCTTACAGCCATTTTGTATACGCGCAACGTGTGAAAGTAATCGTGACCACTAAAGTCTGAGGAGAAGACCTCTTTAACAAAGTCCAAGGCATCATCGATAATTTTTGAGTTCATAGTTTTCCTATTCAGCACATTCTGATCCTATTGATGGACAACTATTATTTGTCTTAAATTTTGATACATTTCTTTTGAAACCCTTATCCGTTACACATTTGTGACAAATGTCAAAAAAATTACCAAAAATAGGGCAATTTAAATGCTGTTTTTAATCACATCAAATATTTTGATTAAATTATTTATATAACATAAATTGAAAGCGACTTTTGAAATGTGTTCAAACTATAAAAATAGCTGGTTGAAATAATAATTTCTACCAAAATACTGGATAATTATCCATACAAAAAATGCTTTGAATATGTGTCATTTATTTCTTTTGCGTTTATGAAGAAATGATACCTATAGCACAAGACTTAATTGCAAATTTTGTTTGGGTATTCACTATTTGTTAGGGGTAGATATGGAAAGAAAAGGCAAATCTTTTGCAAGCAAGAGCGCAAAAACAGCTATGTCTTTAGCACTTGCACTCTCTTTAGTCCCTTCTTCAGCATTAGCAGAAATTGCTAACACTCAAGAGGTAACTCAAACACAAGAAATAGCCGCTACCCAAACAAATGATGCAGTTGCCTCAGCTGCTGGAACAACAGAAAAAGACTCAACCGCAGCTACCTCCAACGCAGAGGCAACTTCTAACCAGCAGAATTCCAAGCAGACTGCTGCTCCTTCAGAAAGATCTTCTCGCCGTGTTGCAAGAAGTCTTTCTTCTATCTCATATGAGCTTTGGGTAGACGGAACCAACGGTAACGATAATAACGAAGGCTCCAGTTCAGATCCTCTTAAATCTCTCCAGAAGGCACTGGATTTGTGGGCAGAAACTTCTATGATCGACACCATTCACCTCAAAGGCAACCTTGATTTGACCTCTACCGTTACCATCCCCGCTGGTATGACCCTTAAAATTGAAGATGAGGGTGCAACTCTTACCGGAACCGGTAACAGCATTGATGGCCTTGTTTTAGAGCCAGGTTCAACGCTAACTGGTACAGGAACCCTTACCATGTCTGGCTTCAAAACTGCGCTAACCGCACAAAACGGCTCCACCATCACCGATGGTACCTATGTCTTTAGAAACAACGCAGGTACCAGCGGTTCTCATGGTATTTCTCTTGGCGGAACTGTGAGCGGTAGCACCAACAAAAACAGCGTAACCATCACCGCAGACGATAAGAGCAATACAAACTTCTTTGAATCTGGTATCACCATTGAAAATGCAACTATTAATGTAACTTCACAGGACCGTACCTGGAATGACGCCCGCGATCTTACCCTTCGGAATGCTGATCTTACGGTTAAGGGCTTTGGTCAAACTTTCTACGTCAATCAGCTCAACATGACTGATTCCACCCTAACCATCAATCCATCTTTGTGGGGTCAAACAGGAATGACCATCCAGGGTTCTTCCAATATTGTGAACTCCACCATTAATGCAAATGCCGGTTCAACTTCTGGTATTTCCGTTGGTGTAACTGGAGGAACGGTAAACGTTACTAATTCAACCCTTAACTTCACTAACGGCGGAACTGGTGGTCTTAACGTCAATACTGGTGACGTTATCATTAACAACTCCACTATTAAGGGAGACGGTCGTAACTCTGGTGCTCTCTTTGGTGCACAAACAAACGGCTCTATCCAATTTACTGGAAACAGCCTGGTAGAAACCCCTGCTACCAAAAACTCCGATAACGGAGCAGGTCAAACTCGTCAAAACTACAATGTTGTTGGCGGTTCTTACCTGCTCAAATATGCTCCTAGCTACAACAGCGGCTTTGGCAGCACCATCCCTACAAACGGTGCAGCTAACGGTAATGAGGTTCTCTCGCTCTTTACCCTTGCTGACCCATCAACTAACTCTCTGAGCCTCATTAATGCCAACGGAGCAACCTATACCTACTCTGTTGCTAACCCATCAAGCGATGGTCAAAAGCACGTTTGGGCACCTGCTGCAACAGTCACTTTTAATCTCAACACCCCAGGTGTTACGGGTATCAATCCAACATTTGCTGATGGTACTACCGCTAACAAAACTGCTCTTGCTATGCGTGGTAACTCTCTTGCCACCGCTTCTTCTGTAGCAGGAGGCTCCTCTACCCTACCTGCAAATCCTTTTGCAAGTGGTCAGGAATTTGACGGCTGGTACTACACTGATGCCGCTGGCGTAGAGCACCAGTTCACTGCTGATACCCAAGTCACCTCTGACATGACGGTCTATCCACACTGGAGAGCTAACACTTCTTGGCTTTACGTTAGGTATCACAACGGCAACGGAATCACTGTTATTGACCGTGTGGCTACCAACGCAAGCCGTAGTGTAACTGTCCGCTCTGATACTGATGTCAATAACCTTAATAGTAACTTCAACATTGCAGGTAAGACTTTTAAGCGCTGGACTACTCAGGCAAACGGTGCTGGTAATGAAGTTGCCGCTAACTCCAACCTGGCTGTCCCTGCTGGCTCCGATACCATTGATTTGTATGCAGAGTGGGAAGAGCAGCACCTTACCGTGTCCTTCTCGGCAAATGGTGGTACCTTCTCGGCTAATAGTGTCTTTAAGCAGAATCCTAACGTTTTTGACATTACAACCGATGCAAACGGCGGAGAAGTAGCAACTATCAAGACACACCCAACTGTGGCTGAGCAGACTAACATCAACGCACTGCTTCAAAACCTTAGTGGCAATACCCTAAGTGCCACAACCGATGGAATTGCAAGCCCAACAGGGTCAAATACCAATACCGCTTACACAGATATTGCAACATTTGAAAACCACATTCTGGACAATACCGATAATCCTCTAACCTTCTTTGGCCTTGTTTTTGGTCATAACTATCACTATTGGTTTACTGACGCTGCAGGTAACACTCCAGCAACCATCAACGGCAATGCAACTCTTACTAACGACGTCACCTACTACCTCAAGTGGAAAGAAGATCCTTCCATCCAGAAGGTAGAGCTTACCAGCGATCTTCCTGCTGATATGTGGAGTGATTCTCAGAGCAACACCACTCAGATCAAAGAGGTTTCTAACGATAAGAGCTTCAGCCTTACCGGCGCCATTGATGCTACTTCCGTCATTAATCAGATGACCGCCTTTGAAAATGGTATTGCTGGCGGTCAAAACGACCTAACTAAGGTCACGCTCTCTGGTACAAAATCCACTTTTACCGCTAAACTCACGCTTCCTGCTGGCGTTGTTGTCCCAGCTAATCCAACAGTAACCACTTCTGGCCTTGGCAACCTCTTTGAGGTTTCAAACGTCTCCGTTAACGGTCAGGTAGTTACCGTTACCCTAAAGCTCAAAGGTACTTATACCAACTACAAGCGGCTCAAAGACGCTGTCGAGACTGTTGGCAAAGACGATGCAGCTACCGCAGAGATTGCAAGACCTCTTAGCGTAACTGTTGACGGACTCACACTTGACCCAACGCAGGTAACCAACGGTCAGGAGCTTACCGCCACAGGTACTCTTACCGGTACCTTTGAGTCTTTTGCAAAGAACACCGTCACTAATGTCACCAAGAAGTACGAACTTTCTTGGAACGGCGTTCAGATTGCTGCAAGCAGAGACCCTCGTGGCACCGGCATTCAGCAGACTCTGATTGTGAACAACCCTATTGAGATGAACCTTCCTGCAGATATGCTTGCTGACGAGAATACCGAGCATGACCAGGTTATTACCATAAAGGCAGGCTCTACCTTTAATCTCACTGGTTCAATTCTTGCTTCTTCTATCCAGGAGCAGATGAACAACATTGAGCGTGCCTACCCTCATGCCAATTACGACACCATTGCGCTGAGCAATCTTAAGTTCAAGTTCACGGCAACTCTAACCGTTCCTGAGGGAATGACTCTTCCAAGCAACCTTGACGCTAATACCATTCAGGCCTCTAACTTTGGTAGCGGCTTTAAGGTCAGCAATGTCCAGGTTAATGGTCGTACCGTTACCGTCACGTTTGAGCTCAGTGATCCATCTTCCATTAGGACTTACTCTGACCTTAAGCGCATTGTCGATGAGGCTAGCGCAAACGGTGGTTGGATGAAGCTCACCATTCCTGGTGTCACCATTGACTCTAATGTTGCAGCAGGTACTCAGCTTACCGCCATTGGTACAGTGACGGGTTCCTTCAGTGCTATTGCTGACTCCGCAGCTGGCAACCGCAAGGTCTTCTCGTTTACTTGGAATGGTGTTCAGTGGCCAGATGGTAAAGACGCTGTTGCAACTGATAACGACACAATCCAGCTGACCATTACTGTTGCAAAAGATGAGACTCCAGAGACTCCTTCTACTCCAGCTACACCATCTAAGAAAAAGAAGCAGAAGACTCCATATACAGGAGACGCTTCTGCTGCAGCTCCTCTTGCTGCGCTTTTTGCAGGTATGACCGCTGTAATGACTTCTCTTGGCATTACTAAGCGTCGTAAGAATAAGTAAGAAAAAGGTAAGAAAGAAAGTGATAGGTTCTGTTTCGCTCAAGTTAGGATGTGCTATGAAAAGTAAGGCAAAGATTGTAGCGGGATTGCTTTTAGCTGCCGTTGTATTCGTCGCAGCATTGCTGCCCAACCTTAGCGTGGCTTACGCAGAAGACACTACAGGTCTTCAAATCAATGCTTTAACCATTGAAGATGCGTCTACTCACGCCCAAGTTGCTGACCTTCTTGCAGGTCAAACTCCCGCTCTTAAGGCTGGAGTAACCTACGCCTTGAACGTTGGCTACACAATTCCTGCGTCATTGCAGTTCTCCCCAACTTACCTCAACGTAAGGTTTGGAGATGGACTCTATGTCACAGGTCTTCCAGGCGCAACGTTTACCGTTGGCGGTATCTCAAACACCAGCTTCTCTAACCTGGTTACTACACCTACAGGAACAGGAACCCTTCCTTACGGCTATCCTGGTGCAAGCTCTGAGAAGAACCGTAGCGGAGATTTGGTCTACATGACCAAAAATGGCCTGACTCAGGTTTCTTCCAGGGGAGAAATTCAGTTCAAGCTTGATGATGCTGTTGAGAACCAGAGCGCAAGCCAGGTTATTGCAAACGCAATTCGCGTCAGCTTGAGCACTGCCGCAACACAAAATGTTGACCCACACACCTCAGCTGTTACTGCAGCCGATCCAATGACCTATGGTTTCTGGGCTGATCAGTCTACTGAGGTTCTCTCTAAGGGCGGTACCACCTCTACCCTGCAGGTTTCTGCAACAGGCTCTAAGGTGCTCACTGAGGCAAACAGCAAAACTACTGTCCAGATTGTTTATCCAAGTGATGTGGAACTTGTTGGCGTTAACGAGACAAGTCTCTACAACACTGCCGGAACCATTGTTTCTACTACTGATGACGGCACTAATAAAACAGCAACAGTTGAGTGGAACGAGCCTGGCTCTTATGCAGGTACTCCAACCTTTAAACCACAGATTAAAATTCCTGCATCAAGCACCAGACCTAACAACTCAACCTTTAATGTCACCATCAAGAACCTCACTATGAGCGTTTGGAATGACACTCCAAACGTCAACCGTACCTCCGGAAACGCTTCTTCTACGCTTACGGTTACCGTAATTGACGGAATTGCCCCAGAGCGTTTAACCACACATGCTCTTGTTGATACCGCTCCTAACTGGGCTTACAAGAAAAACGACACCTATAACGTCCGTCTTGGTACGTATCTCATCAAAAATGAGCTCTCTACAGCCACTGCTCCTAAGACACTTGAGATGACTATTGACCAGAACCAGACAGCTATCATCCGCGGCGTCACTATCCCTTACAAGGCTGGTATGACCTATGGTCCAATCCACTGGACCGCATCTGACGGTACGAGCGGAACTGCTGACCCAAGCATTCTGCGCACCTCTAATGTCTCAGCACTTATCACAAACACTGCCCTTGGCCTTGATATCAATACCTCCATTACTTCCATCAAGGTTGACCTTGGTCCAATTCTTGGCGGATACGATGGCATTAGGCCAATGAGCGATCTTCTCAACACACGGAATCCAAACAACAAGTTTGTCACTGACGAGTACTACGGCTGGGACTACGTCTCCAACGGTGTGTTTGGTTCCTGGAAGAAGGACACTAACGCTGACGTTGTCACTAACGTCAAGCTTTACGACACGGGCACCACTCCTGATGCAGGCGTCACGCTGACCGCTAAGTCTGGCGCACCTAAGGTTCTCAATGGCGTTGGCAACATCGATAAGACCCAGATTAATGGTGGCGACACCTTTAAGATTTCTGGCCGCATTGACGACGCAAACTGGGACTGGAATCCTCTTCAGGAGCCAGTGCTCTACGTCATCATGCCTGAGGGCTTTACCTACAGTAACCTTACCGTTTCCAACGGTACACTCAGTACTCCAGAGTATGTAGGAACATACGATAAGGACGGCGTAGCCGTTAAAGTCTGGAAGTACACCATTAATGTTGGTAACGAGACTCGTGGCCAGTATCAGCCTGATTTTACCAGCAAGAACATGACTCTGAGCATGGATGTTCACACCACCGATCTTGCAGGCAAGGGCATCTATCACATCAACGACTTTGTTGGCATTACCACCAAAGACTTCAAGGATATTGGCGCTCAGATTAAGAAAGAGCACTGGGACCACAGCAACTGGAACACTTCTCAGTACACAAGCTTGTTTGGTAACAGCGTAAACTCTGGCGAGACCATGGTGTCTCTCTCCGAGCGTCCTGGTATCAACATAGCCCAGGCTTCCGCTATTGCTGCTGCATCCACTCTATCTGTTAAGGATGACGTCTCTGGAACCGTTACTGACTACACCTACGATTCCACAAACCCAAGCGCTACTACTCCAGTTATGCAGAGCGGAGACACCGCTACTGTTCACATTGCTGTCCGCAATAACACCGGCAACACAGCAAATACCACACAGCTGTTTGTTCCTCTGCTTTCCAAGTCCGCAAACCGCGGTGCTGGCATCAACCCAGAGGGTGCAACTCAGCTTCCTCTTGCACTTGAGGGCGTAAACACATCTTCAAACTTCTCTTACAAGTACATCAAGCTAAACCCTGGTGTTACCTACGCCGCAAATCATGCTCCACAGCCTAGTGACTACACCGTAGTTACTAATCCTGCTGACGCTGATATGGTGTTATTTACTTCCAACCATGCACTTGCTGCCAATAGCGGTGGCTTTGTCGACGTCACCTATAAGGTTGCCGACAACGTTGACGCTTCTTTCACTGGCAAGCGCAGCGTATTCAGTAGCGTTCTTGACTACGATATCGCTGGTAACCACTCCACTCGTAGCCTCTCCACCCACGCTCTGAGCTATGCTGGTATTGACCTTAAGATCAATAAGGTTTGGGACGATAACAACAACGCCGGTGGCAAGCGTCCATCCACAACTGATTTTGGCGCTAACAATTTGGTTCTCTCTAACGATAAGAACCTTGACACCAGCGCAACTACACCTGTAGTTACCGATAACGGCAACAACACCTATACCATCGTCTACAAGGGCCTTCGCAAGTATGTAGACAACACAGCAACTAATACTGTTTCATACACCATCACCGAGAACGTCCCTACTTCTTACACTTCAACTAACAGCAATATTTCTCACGTTGAGCAGTACACCACCACTCAATCGCTGGTAAATGTCTACAATGTCAGACCTGTCACTGTGACTCCATCCATCACAAAGATTGTTAAAGGCAACTATCCAACAGTTCCTACGCCTGGAGCACCTTCTCCTGTATCTCTTGTCAACTCACTTACAAGCTCAAACGCTACTGAAACAGCAAATGCTGCTAACGCAACTAGCGCTTCAAGCAACAACTTAGCTGAGAGTCTGACTGGAAGCTTCCTGACAAATGGTTCTGAAGACGAGGATGAGGCTCCTAACGTCTTTGTTTTTGAAATGACTCGCCTTAATCCATCAAACCCAATGCCTGAAGGAACTACTGGCAACACCGCTCGTACCCGTAGACTTCTTGCTGGTGATGCCGCATTCCACAACATTACCTTCACCCAGCCAGGCACCTATGTCTACACCATCAAGGAGGTCACAGGCACTCAAGGTATCCAGTATGACCAAAGTGTCTATACCGTTACCTACAACGTCACTGATAACGGCTCTGGTCAGCTTAAAGCAACACGCACTATGACCAAGACTGACGAGAACGGAAATGTTACTACTGTTGATCTGGGCGAGCATAACGACGCAACTGGTGCTGTCTTTACCAACATCTACCCTGATCCTCTGCCCGTAAGAGACTATCCAGTTGTTCGTAAGGTTGTTACTGGTAATGCACCAGACACTCCAACAGACTATCCATCAGTCCTTCCTGATGACAACGGTGGCAACCCGCATACCCCAACAACTCAGGACGTCTTCAAGTTCACACTTACTCGTAACGATCCTTCCTACCCAATGCCAAATAACGCCACAACAGATAGCGTTGAGACATCTGTTGCAGTTTCTGGCGATAATAATTTTGGTGAGCTAGTCTTTAGCCAGCCTGGTACCTATGTCTACACCATCAAAGAGGTCACTGGAACTAACCAGAGGGTTACTTACGACAAGTCTTTCTATACGCTTACCTATACTGTTTTCAAGACTGCTAATGGAGAGCTTGACTTTACATATCACATCACTAAAACTGCTGAAGACGGAACCGTTTCAGACGTTGATCCATGTGATTGCAGGAGCACTCCTCCTCTAGTCTTCACCAACGACTATCCAGAGCCTGAGCCTCAGCCAACACCTAGCTCCGATCCACACAAGCCTTCTAAGACTAAGAAGAAGCACGCCCTGCCATACACTGGTGATGTTGCTGAGCTTGTGATTGCTTCTGTTGGCATGGTTGCCTCTGGTATCACTGCTCTTGGTTTTGCACTAAGAGCTCGCAAGCAGAAGTAAAGCTGAACCGCTAGAGCAATCTTTTGCTTACTAAGTAGTAGCGTTCTACAAAACAACCCCGGATTTTCCCGGGGTTGTTTTTTAGCTCAACTTTCATACGTTATTCAATTACAGGAACCATTAATAGAAACAGCCGCCTTCTTATTGAGAGCGGCTGTTTTCTCGAACAAGAACGTTTTTCTCGCCAGGGTTTACTCCCCTAGCATGTTTTGTAAGTCGTAACCAAAGGACTTAACAAACTCGTAGGCATCCTTCTGCCAATCCTCTTTGAAGACGCCAGGGGCGGTCTCAAAGAAGCTGGAGTCCAAATAACGAATAATAATGAAGTTACTATTTGGCTGATCAAAGCCATTGCCCCTACTAAAATCAATACCGTGACCAGTATTTCTTCTCATTGCAGCTTCAAGAATAGGTACTGTAAGCTCGTTGACAGGAACTACAATGTCTGCCCTATCAAAGAAGCCGCCCTTTTCTTTAGTAAAGACAAAGAGGTTGTTGAGAGCGCCGCCAGCAACACACTGAACTCGGCGAATATCAGAAAGCTTGACTTGATGTTTTGCGCCAGAAATCACGCCATTTGCGATAGTAATCTTTTTCTCTTTGAGACTAAATCCAAGCGTAGTGTTTAACGTATCCAGGTTATTGGGGAACTCAGTAGTAAGTTTGTTAGCTGCAAAGGCAAGGATAATAGTCTTGGTGTCCAGGATATTATGGCCAAATTCGCGAAGCTTAAGGTCTGTATCAATACTAGCAACGTTATGACCTTCGTTATCCTTAAAGGTAATCTCGTAAGGTCCGTTTGAGCTGCAATAGTTCAACAAAAAGGTTGAACCAATCTCAGAAAATAAGATTCTAACCTCTGGCTTACCATTACCTGGTACATAGGCTAGGCCGTCTTTTGTGACGGTATAAGAATACTTGTCGTCGCACTTAATTGATACTTGTCGATCCTCAAAAATGCTTCTCATACGTCTTTTACCTCCACTTTTTGCAGTACAGGAAATAACTAAGAACCACCTAGAATTATATCGTGTTACTGGACGATTGTTTACCGCACTATACAAAAACAGGCTCCTGGTTTCCCAGAAGCCTGTTTTTAGTTAGCTATGAGCGAGTTCAAAAGCCTAGCTACTAGTTGTTGTTCTTCCTTCTCAGAGCAATACCAAGACCACTCAATGAGAGAGCTGCAGCTCCAATAATTGAAGCAATGCCTGAAGCGTCACCAGTATATGGAAGACCTGGCTTCTTTGGCTCTGGAGTGGTAGGAGGTGTGGTTGGAGGAACAGTAGGAGCAGTGTTGGTCACTGTGAAACCATCGTCTTGATTTCCAGTAATCTGAGTTGTGTAACCAGAGACAGGAGTTTCAGAGATGGTATATGCGTACTCGTGACCGTCAGTCTTATCGTAGACTTCCAGGTTGCTGAATGTGTGCTTCCAATCATCAGCCTTGGTAATAGTTGCTCTATCAACCTCGACACCATCGCGATACAGGACAATCTCAGCAGAATCGCCTTCCTTATTTTCCCAGACCTTGGTGACTGGAATATTGCGAGTCTTCATGTTGGTGTTAGTTACCACATAGTTAGTAGCATCGCCAGTAATCTGTGAGGTGTAGCCATCAACTGCATCTTCAGTAATGGTGTAGTTGATTAGCGCACCATTGTTGTACTGATTAAGATTGGTGAACGTGTGCTGCCAGTTATCAGCAGCGGTCAGAGTTGCACTCTGAACCTCAACACCGTCAGCAAGAAGGTGAACAGTTACACTATCGGCTGGCGCTCCAATCCACTTCTTTGTTACTGGGACTGAAACCTTACCTTCAATGGTGTTGGTAACCGTAAGCTCAGTAGCTGAAGAACCAGAATAGGAAGCGGCGTAATGAGGAACTGCGTCTTCCTTAACGGTGTATACAATCTCGTGGCCAGCAGTGTATCTTGGTAGACCGTTGAAGATATGAGACCAGTTGTTTCCTGCATTCAGGTCAAGCTCATCTACCTGAGTACCATCTGCATAAAGTCTGACGTGAACACTATTAGGACGCAGACCCTGAGCATTATTGTCGTCAACCCATACCTTCTTAACAGGAATACTTATAGCCTCAGGAGCATGCTGATTTGTAATTTCATAACCGTTAATACTTGCAGTGTAGCCAGGTACTGCGTCCTCAGAAACGGTGTACGTGATCTCTGTGTTACCACTGAACTTAGGTAAATCAGAGAAGGTGTACTCCCAGTTATCAGCTGCAGTAACTGTCTTGTGCTGAACCTCAACACCGTTAGCAAGAAGTCTTACAACAATTGATGCTGGGCGCTTACCATCGTTATCGTTAGAGTCGTCCCAAAGTTTCTTACCGGAGACAGAAACCTTTTCCTGCTGCAGCTGGTTGGTAACACTCAGAGCAACTGAATCGTTTGGAGAATTCTGATCAGCCTGACCAGAAGTGGTAGTTACCTTGAACTTCTTACCGTTGTAAGTTACCAAGCCATTGGCATCTGCGCCTACCTCTTCAAGAGTGTAGACAATAGGAGTCTTTGTACTGGTACCGTCACTGTGAGTCTCAACAGTGTACTTACGAAGGTGCGTAAACGAAGCAGTCCAGTTATTAGCTGCAGTAAGGTCAAGCGTCTTACCTGTATCAACGCCATCAGCAAAAAGCTTAACGGTAACTGAATTAGTGTCTGGCTGAGCAATTGCGTTACCGTCAGCATCAAGCCACTTCTTCTCTACCTTGACGTCCATGATATCAACAAGCTGGTTTGCAAC
>JAIJTS010000002.1 GCA_022732885.1 Atopobium sp.
TGCGGTCAATCTTGGTGACCTCTGGAAGATCTTGAGGACTGGTAATCTCAATCATAGTTCCGTCGGTCTTATAGACGTGATAGTCAACAGATGGGCTGGTAGCAATCAAGTCAAGATCGAACTCACGCTCAAGACGTTCTTTAACAACTTCCATGTGGAGAAGACCCAAAAATCCAACTCTAAAGCCAAAACCTAAAGCCACAGAAGTTTCAGGTGACCACGTAAGTGAGGGATCGTTGACGTGCAACTTGTCAAGTGCATCGCGAAGGTTCTCATACTGCTTGTTATCTACGGGGAAAAGACCAGTAAATACCATAGGTTTTGCCTCGCGGTAACCCGGCAGTGGCTCTATACATGGATTTTGCTTATAGGTAAGCGTATCTCCAACGCGAACAGCTTCAGGGTCTTTGAGGCCAGTTACTACATAGCCAACTTCACCTACAGAAAGCTGATCAACAGCCATCTCAAGAGGTCTCTTGGCGCCAACTTCTTCAACAAGAAAAGGCACGGAGCCTTGCATCATAAGAAGCTGGTCACCAGCCTTGATTGAGCCATCAAAAACGCGAACCGTTGCAACGACGCCTCTGAACTGGTCAAAATACGAATCAAGAATAAGTGCCTTAAGTGGCGCTGCAGGGTCTCCCTTTGGAGGAGAAACCAAATACACCAAAGCCTCAAGAAGCTCGTGAATGCCCTCACCAGTCTTGCCGGAGACACATACCGCATCATCAGCTGGGATTGCAAGAACATCTTCAATTTCTGCACGAACCTCTTCAGGACGAGCAGATGGAAGATCAATCTTGTTGATTGCAGGAACAATATCCAGGTTGGCGTTCATGGCAAGCATGGCATTTGAGACAGTCTGAGCCTCAACGCCTTGCGTAGCATCAACAACCAGTACCGCTCCCTCGCAAGCAGCCAAAGACCTTGATACCTCGTAAGTAAAGTCAACATGGCCTGGAGTGTCAATCAGGTTGAACTGATAGCGCTCTCCGTCATCTGCATCGTACATAACGCGAACAGCATTTGATTTGATGGTAATTCCACGCTCACGTTCAATGTCCATAGTGTCCAAAAGCTGTGATTCCATATCGCGTTCTTCAACGGTATGAGTAAGCTCTAGAATGCGGTCACTGATGGTAGATTTACCGTGATCGATGTGTGCAACAATAGAGAAGTTGCGAATATGTGAAGTATCCTGTGTATTCATAAGGAAAATAATAGCGTAAACTACCCCCTTCGTGCTATACTTCAACAGCTGCCTCAAACGTGTCTCAGCGAAGAGGCCTCACATTGTAATCACCGAAAGGAACCGCACGTGGCTAACATCAAGTCTCAGAAGAAGCGCATTCTCACCGCTGAGAAGGCACGCCAGCGCAACAAGGCTGTCCGTTCCGAGCTTAAGACTGCTATTAAGGCAGTTCGCACTGCTGTTGAGGCAGGCAAGCTTGAGGACGCACAGGTTGCAGCTAACAAGGCATCCCGTCTTCTTGACAAGGCTGCTTCTAAGGGCATCGTACACAAGAATCAGGCTGCTCAGCGTAAGAGTGGCGTTCAGAAGCTTGTTAACACCCTTAAGTAGTTCTTATCTACTTTTAACTTTTTAAAACGGACTCCAAGGAGTCCGTTTTTTCTTACTTGAATTCTTCGAATCTACACATTTGAGACACCGCACAGAGCAAAAATAAGCTTGGTCATTATGGTTGTTTTATCTTCTCCACTCTTAAGACCACGTTCTGCATCGGCGCAAAAACCCAGAATATGTTCAAGCTCACCATCTGCAAATTGACTCACCCATCGTGCATAATTTCTTACTTGCCAGTCCTGCTTACCTAAAACGGAGGCAATTTCCCGCTCTGTACCACGCTTAACCATAGATTTGGCGCAAATAAGCTCTCTTACGCGTCCAGTCATAAGCGACAAATTACCAATAGCTCCTGACTCATCCATCTGACTATAGAGCTCCAAAGCCTTTTGAGCATTTCTCGCTGACAAACTGTCAAGAAAATCCCAGGGCTTAACCTCAACAACTCGTGCAACATGAGTTTCTACAAACTGAACGTCAATTGCACCAGGACGACCCAGCAGAGCTGCTAGAGATTTAACCTGAGAATCCAGCATGGTGGTATTATCGCCAACACGACTTACAAGCTCACTGGCCACATTAATTGGAATTTGTAGCCCGTATTTTCTTCCAAGATCTCCTATATATTTAAGTAAATCATTTCTGGTCATTGCGCCACAATTGATAACTGCAAGCTTTCCTAACGCGTCTACTGCTTTATAAAGTCTTGTTGTTTTAGCAAGTTTGCTTGCAGAAAGCATCAACGTAGTAGTTGGATTAGGATTTTTTAGATACTCAATAAGAGCCTCAGATACAGACTTAGGCAATTTACCAGCATCGTCAATAACAACAATTCGCCTAGAATCACCCATAGGAAGTGTTTGGGCAGAAGACAAAACAGCTTCTGGAGTCAGCTCAGCACTTACAGAAATCTCATCAAGGTTAAAGGTAATAAAGCTCTGGTTAAGACGGCTCTTAAGCTTATCAATAGACCTTGCACGCTTCATCTCATCAGGGCCAACAGCCAAATATGCAGCTAGTAGCTTAGCCTGCTCCGCCATCTTTTTCCTCCTCTAAATCTGTATCTACTTTAGCATGTTGCACGCTCACCCTAGGTCCATGTTCCCCTGGAAATACAGTGACGTCTCCATAATCTTTGGTGCAATAAAACCTTGCGCCAACACCCTCTAAGATGTCTACTGCTTCCTGTTTAGGATGACCATAACGATTATTCTTTCCAGCACTTGCAACTGCTACCTCAGGTTTTAGCACACGAGCTGTATCTGGATAAAGTGACTTTGCCGCTCCATGATGTCCAACTTTTAAGAAATCAATGTCGCCTACATCACCTGCATCCACGGTCTCTTTAGTTTGATCTCTTTCGGCATCACCTGTTAAGAGTGTCGTAAGGGTATTTTGACCATCGTTATATGTTACATACAGCTCTACTGACGCATCATTTGCTTCTTGAGCCTTATAGCCCCTATGTGGCCACACAACACGGACATGAAAGCGACCAACATCAAACTCGTCACCATATAACACTTCATAGGAGCCACTGCCAGAAATCCTCTGAATAGCTCTCTGAAGTTCAGGTTTTTCTTGTTTTGTTATTCCTTCTCCAACCAATACCCGACCCGCCTTCACCGAGCCAACCATATACCTCACGCCACCAGCGTGGTCCTCATCAAGGTGTGTGAGCAAAATAGCATCAAGATATGAGATGTGTTGTCGCTCTAAAGCGTCATTAACCACATCGCCCACACTAGTGTCTACAAGCAAAGAATGTGCACCATCGCTCAGCAATATGGCATCTCCCTGACCAATATCCATCACGCAAATTCTTGTTGGCGAGAAAAACCTCCAGTAGACACTTAATCCAAGAATTAGCATAAATACCGCTAAACATATACCAACTAAAACTGTCTTCTTTGCTTTAGGCCAAAACACGTAAAGTGCCACCATTAACGCAAACACAAGCAAAGAAACTATCCAACTGATGTCAGCTAACGACACACTTGCAAAAGACCTTTCAGATAAAAAAGAAGCAAGGGTCTCTATAAGCTGTCCTAGAGAATCTACTAGTAAAAGAGCAAAGTTTTGAACTAGCTTAAAGCCACTAAAAGCTATTGCCCCAATTCCAAATAAACTGAGAAGAGAAAACAGGCTTGTAATAAGAGCACTTGAAAGAGGAGCAAGTAATGAGAAATGTCCAAAATAGACACATGAAACTGGAAGGCACGACAGTTGAGCAACTGTTGTGGCACACATAGTATTTCGTACCTGGGAAAACGGTTTTCTCAGAACCTTTTGTACTTTTCCATATCCAGATAAGTGAAAGGCAGTTTTGGCATAGTACTGGGCAAGAGCACCGTATATATTCATTCCAAAAATACAAGCCAGAGATAAGGTAAAAGCTATGTTTACGCTCAGCTGTGGATCAAAGCAAAGCATAAATAATGCAACAAGAGAAACAGCTGATAGCGTGTGATTTTTTCTACCAACACACTGCATAACGTATTTTTGTTCAACAAGAAGTATTGCCCTAATTGCCGAGGCGGGTAATCCACAAAAAAGCGCGTAAACACTTAATAAAAATAAATTCACCACTCCTCTCAAAAGAGGTTTTACTGTCAGCTTTTTAAGCAAAGCATCAATAAAGGTAGAGAGAATTACCATGTGGCAGCTAGAAATTGCAATAAGATGCATGAGACCACAGCGCATAAATATTCTAGGAATGTTGAAGCTATACAAGCTTGCTCTATAGGCACAAAGACCACATGCAGCTAATGCTCGACCAAAGCTCACCTCTGGTTGAAGTTGAGAAATACAGTTTTCTCTAAATTGAGCAACTTCCCCAACAATTCCCTCTTCATAGGTTTTTGAATTCACCTTAGTTACCTGAATTGAACCAAGTACTCCCCTCTTAAATTGTTCTTCTGAAAACTCCTTATCTTTATACCGTGTAAACCTCCCTTCACAACTAAGATGAATTTCTCGCAAGAATTGTTCCTTGGCGTGAATTCCCACAGATCCAATATATCTACCCTGATACATGACGTCTGCTTGACCGGTCCATGCATGATTTTTATAGACTAAATCCTTTGATACAACTAGCTCAAAATTGTGTACAGAAGTTGACTCTAAAAGATTCACCGATGCCGTTTGACTTGCATATATAAAAGAAGACCTAATAAAGATAGTTACAAGTAAGAGTAAAACTACTCCAACAGTTATAGGGCTGGTACGTGCATGCTTTACATACCAAAATCCTAAGGCAGCCGCCATACTGATTCCTAAAATTTGAAGCAAAATAGTATCAAGCGTCGCGTTTCTCGCGATAAAAACTTGTAACCATAAGCAGACAAATAGCAAAACACAAAGGCTATACGGAATAAAAGGCCTAGAGGGTTGTTCTATCACCTTAGACACGAATATTATCCTTGAGCTGATCAAACTTTTTCTGCCCAATTCCAGAAACACGCATCAAATCTTCAGTTGTTTTAAAAGGTCCATTCTTTTGTCTGTCTGCAACAATTCGCTGAGCCAGTCCTTCTCCGACGCCTTGGAGCTTGGTAAATTCATCTACAGTTGCTTTATTAATATCTACAACTGTCTTTTTATCTCTTTTTGAATTTGTCTGCTTATTGCTCGAAGCTTTATTTTGATCTGACTGTGAAATCTCTGGTGGTGCTTCTTCTCCTTTTCGAGGAATATATATTTTTTGACCATCTTCAACAGGAGATGCTAGATTAATCCCTTGACCATTAGCATCTTCAGCTAATCCTCCTGCTATTTGAATTGCATCATTTACACGTGGATTTGCCATCTGTAACGCATACAGTCCTGGCGATTTAACAGCTCCATCAACATGAACCATCATTTGTGGAGACGCTTCTTTAATCTTATGGTCATCTTTTGGCTGATCTGTAGACTTATCCTCTTGCGTATGCTGTGGATTTTCCGCAACAATCGCTCCCTGTGTAGGGTTTGCTTGATTATGTGACCTGTCAAAAGACTCTGACGTTCCAGCAGCAATCATCCAAATAAATATAGCTACTGACACAATGGCTAGGGCAACAACAACTGTACCCGCTATCAGTTGCCGCTGAGATAAATTAAATTTTCTCATTAATGTATTAATTCTTTGTGTGCGGTTATTTGAAATCTGAGCCATACAATCACCTCAGATTTATATTCAACTATTAGGTTGTTGAGAAATGCTATTTTTAGAGATTTGTCGTTCAGTTTTGTTTTAAATCTGCAGGTAATCTGACACAGTTATTAACAAATACCAGATACACTGTACTAACTAACAAGAACAAAATTGCTTTAAATAAGATTATCAAACCACTCAAATGAAAAATCCGCCCCCTCAAAGGACGGATTCTCAAAAAGAGCTTGAGTAAGACTATCAGAATCTTTGAACTGCAGAAATTCCTAATCAGCAATAAACTCTGCAGGAGCAAGTTCTCTATGACGGGCAACAAGCTTTTTAGGTGGTTTATATGAAGGACACTGACTAAAGTCAATGTACTCAATATGCTGCATAAGGTCATCAATCATGGCTTCATGATCAAAAGAATTCCAAGCCTCAAGAACTTCTCGCATTCTTGCGTGCGTCTCAGGACGGCGAGGCATAAACAACGTGCAGCAATCAGGAGCCGTCTGCGTTGAGATATCAAACGTATTGATATCTTGGGCGCGACAAATAATCTCTTGCTTGTCAGAGCCAATCAGAGGCCTTAAAACAGGTATGGTAACCGCTTCATTGACAGCAGCAATGTTGTCAAGCGTCTGAGAAGCAACTTGACCAAGTGACTCACCAGTTACCAGTGCTTTAGCACCCTCAAGCACTGCAATCTTTTGCGCAATAATGTACATCACACGACGATACATAATGACGCGAAGAGCCTGTGGAACGGCAAGAGAAATCTCACGCTGATGCTCGCCAAAAGGCACAACATACATTCTGCCAATGAGACCCGCGGGCTCAAGAGCCTCAATAATATCCTGGCACAGATATTCGCTGGTATCGGATGTCATAGGACGACCAGAGAAGTGAACTGGAATTACCGTTGCACCCCTACGACCAACCATCCATGTTGCAACAGGAGAATCAATACCGCTTGAAAGAAGCGATACTACTTTACCAGCGGTGCCAACAGGAAGGCCGCCAACACCATGAATAGATGCAGCGTAAACATACGTGTTACCCTGAACAACATGCACGTAGACCGACATATCAGGATTGTGCATCTGAACTTTTTTATCGGGGAAATTCTCACAAAGCACTGCGCCCACAAGCTGGTTAATCTCAATGGAATGCTTTGGATAAACCGTTGAAGAGCGACGAGCATGCACTTTAAAGGTAGTAAAGTCACCAGACTCCCCCAGCGCCTTCACAGCAGCGTTACAAAACTCCTGCTCATCTAAGCCACAACGATACGCCAAAGAGGCGCGAGCAACGCCAGGAACCTGGGCCACAGCATGTTGCAGCTCTTCAGTTGCTTGTTTATCAGTGGTTTCTACAAGAAGGTAGCCAGAAATGCGAGAAACCCCCGCCACTGGAAAGTGTCGGAGGGCTCGTCGCAAATTTGTTACCAACTGATTTTCAAAAGTGGATCGGTTCTTACCTTTTAAACCAATTTCGTGGTAGTGAACCAGACATACTCTTTCAGTCATAACTCTTAGTAAACGATGGTGTTCTCGCCCTTAATTGCCTCATCAAAGGAATCTTTAACAAAGCCAAGGGTACCGTCGTTAATCTCTTTCATAGCAATAGAGACTGAATCTTTACCACTTGCAACAGTAGTAATGTCATCAAAATCTTGAACAGCAGTTACGCGTAGATGCTGACCGTGAAGCATGTTGTTAATATCGCAAGCACGCTTAGAAGCAAGAGAGCAAAGCAAGAATGGATTCTGCTCAGTCTTCTGAAGCAGGCTGTCAATCTCAGGCTTAATAACAGACATTAAAGCTGACCTCCGTCTGATTCATAGTCATCAAAAACTTCCTCAAGCTTGCTTAAGGCAGTCTCAAGGTTGTCGTTCACAATGCAAACAGTATAGTCGTTTGCATACTCCATTTCACGCGACGCATTAGAAAGTCTTGTAGAAATGGTCTTCTCGTCCTCTGTACCTCGTCCTCTAAGACGCTGTTCCAACTCTTCAAATGAAGGCGGTTTAATAAAGACGAGAATGGCGTTGGGATATTGTTTGTGGACCATAAGTCCACCCTGAACGTCAATCTCAAGAACAACAGATTGACCTGCAGAAATCAGGCGATCAACCTCGGATTTAAGCGTGCCATAGCAATGGCCATGAACATGAGCCCACTCAAGGAATTCACCAGCATCAACGCGCTTTTTAAATTCTTCATCAGAGAGAAAATGATACGCAACTCCATCGACTTCTCCTGGTCGAGGAGAACGTGTAGTAGCCGAAACCGTCAGGCCTAGGCTTGGACGCTTTTCTCTTAACAGAGAGACAAGCGTACCTTTTCCTACACCTGACGGTCCAGATACTACAAAAAGTTTGGCTGTACGAGCCACTACTTGGTCAGTGCCTCGAGGAGCTGCTCGCGCTGACGAGCGCCAAGGCCCTTAACGCGGCGAGTTGCGGAAATTCCGAGCTCGTCCATAATCTTTGCTGCCTTTGCCTTGCCATAGCCAGGAAGGGACTCAATAAGAGCGGAGACCTTCATACGCTCAGCAATAGGGTCGGTAGAATCAAGGACCTCTTTAAGGGAGACCTTACCAGTCTTAACCTTCTCGCGAAGCTCTGCACGAGCGTGACGAGCCTGAGCTGCCTTCTCAAGTGCTGCCTTGCGCTGCTCATCGGTAAGTGTAGGTAGAGCCATTGTTCCTCCAAACATCGTTTTCGTACTTCATATACGAAACTCAATTTAATGTGCCTTTTGCACTTCAGCAAAATAGTTTGCCACATAAGGCGTGATTTACAAGGGGGTTTTTAATATTTCCGCATTAAAAACCACCTGTTCACCATAATTCCAATAACTTTTGTTAATTTTTAAGCTCAGAAATGATGGCTTCAAATGCTTCAACTGGATTGTTTGCGCAGGTAATTGGCCTACCAACTACCAATTTGCTTGCTCCAGCCTTAATTGCAGCTGAAGGTGTGGAAATTCTGACTTGATCGCCCTTCTCGGCACCTTCTGGGCGTACTCCTGGGGTCACAATGAGTGCATTTGGTCCCAAAAGCTCTCGCATTTCTTGCGCCTCCTGAGGAGAGCAAACAATTCCGTCGGCGCCAGCGCTGTAAGAAAGAGAAGCCAAACGAGCTACCTCATCCTTAATAGAACCGTCTACGCCAATAGAATGAAGCGCGTCTTCGTCCATGCTGGTAAGTACTGAAATGGCTACCAATTTGGTGCGTCCAGACTCATCAAGTCCGCGCTCTGCTGCAGCCTCTTCTGCACCTTCATGACCAGCAGCAATCATCTGAGCGGTTCCCAGGCCGTGGATAGAAAGGATATCCGCACCAGAAAGCGATGCAGAGTAAACTGCACCTTTAACCTGGAATGGAATGTCATGCACCTTGAGGTCAAGAAACACCTTGAAGCCACGTGCGTGCATCTCTTCTACCATCGAGGGCCCGTAGCGATAAAAGAGCGTCATGCCAACCTTGACCCAGCGTGCGTGACCGGCGAGAAGATCAGTGAGCTCCAAAGCTCTTTCTCTTGTGCAATCAAGTGCAACAATAACAGCATCGCGTGCCTGCTCATCTGTTAGCATTCAACGGCTCCAATCAACTCGTGGATGTCAGATACTCCCTGGGACTTTGCCCAGTCAGTAAGCTCGTTCAAAATACGTGGAGCACACATTGGGTCGTAAAGGTTTGCCGAGCCAACAGAAACAGCCGTAGCGCCTGCCAAGATAAACTCTGCAGCGTCCTCGCCTGTTTCTACGCCACCAACGCCGCAGATAGGAATAGAGACCGCCTGCGCGCACTCCCAGACCATACGGACAGCAGCGTTGTGACAGAGAGGACCGCTCAAACCTCCTGTTGGCTTAGAAAGCCTGCTCTTTCTGGTGTGAACATTAATTGACATACCAGGAATGGAGTTGATGAGTGTAAGACCATCTGCGCCTGCGGCCTCAAAAGCCTTGCCAATCTCGGCAACATTGACAGGAGCCATCTTGACCAAAATAGGTAGCTTTGTCAGAGGACGAACTGCCTTCATAATCTCTGTAGCCTGCTCAGGAGTGCCGCCCAGGGGCTTACCGCCCTTCTCGAGATTTGGACAGCTTACGTTGAGCTCAATAGCCGAAATATGAGGATTAAGCTCTTCAAGGCGCTCGACAACATCAACCATCTCTTGGACAGAGTGTGCTGCCATTTGCATGATAACGCGCGTACCACGGCCTTCAAGGTCTTTCATGTAGTCATCGGTATGGGCGATAAAATCGTCCACTCCAGGGTTAGCAAGGCCAACGCTATTCATCATGCCGCCGTTAAGCTCACACATACGAGGAGCAGGGTTTCCTTCCCAAGGAACGCGAGCAACGCCCTTCATAGTAATTGCGCCTAGCAGAGAAACATCGTAAAAGCCCTCAAATTGCCAGCCATAGCCAAAGGTGCCCGCAGCCGTATTGATAGGATTTTTCATCTGAATGCCGCCAAGATTGACGGCCATTTTTACGTGATCTACCATGCGATCTCCTTTGCCTCAAAGACAGGTCCAACCATGCAAGCAGACGCATAGCCGCCTTTAGCAAGTGGGACATTGCAGGTATTGCATGCGCCAAAAGCGCAGCTCATCATACGCTCCATAGAAACCTGGCAAGCAACGTTATTGGCAATTGCAAGCTTAGCCACACTTCTCATCATGGGTTCTGGACCGCAGGTATAGATGGCGTCCCAAACACCTTGGCTCAAAGGTTCATCCAAAGCTGCCGTTACAAAACCCTTGGTACCCTTAGAGCCATCATCTGTTGTGACATACACGTTCTGTGCGCCTAAGGCGAGAAGATCTTCTTCTCCAAAGAGTTTCTCGGCAGTCTGTGCGCCAATAACCGCATCAAACTCAACGCCTAGCTCAGTAAGCTTGCGCGCTGCTGCAATAATTGGTGTAATGCCCACACCACCTGCTACCAACACACTTCTCTTGCTAGAGGCATTGAGTCGCCAAGGACGACCGCAAGGAGCTGTCATATCGCTGGTATCCCCTGGCTTCATCTGAGAAAGCCTACGTGTGCCCTCGCCCACTGTTGCGTAAATAAGCTCCAGCGTATCGGTTGCTTTATCAGCAAGCGAGAAGGACAGTGGGATGCGAAGAATATGGCGCTTATCGCCTGGAACGTTGACGTTTACAAACTGTCCAGGCTCCAAAGACTTGCAAAGACCTAGTACTTTAAGCTGAGCTCTGTACAGATTCTGGGCAACCTGGGTATTGCTCAGAACTGTAAAGTCAAATACCTGAACATTTCCACGTAGTGGCATTACTTTTCCCCTCCAGGAACAACTACCTCATTAGCAAGAACACGCTTGCCATCAACAAACACATCAGTTGCAACGCCATAAAGCTCAGCGCCAATAAAGGCGGAGTTCTTAGACTTGCTTTCAAAATACTCTGGCGTAATCTGAACCTTCTTTTCTGGGTCAAAAAGGGTCAGGTCGGCCTTATAACCTGCAGCAATCTTAACAGGCTCAAGACGCAGAATACGACGAGGATTCACAGCCATTGCGCGAACAAGACCAGTGTACGAAAGCTTGTTGGTACGCACCATATTGGTGATCATCAGAGGCAGCGAGGTCTCAAGACCAATGCAGCCAAAGTAAGAGATTTCCCACTCACAGTCCTTCTCGTGAGCTGCATGAGGTGCATGATCAGTAACAATACAATCAACCGTACCATCTGCAACAGCAGCCTGAAGTGCAAGTGCATCCTCAGCAGTTCTAAGCGGCGGATTCATCTTAAGGTTGGTGTTATAGGTGTTGGTGATGTCATCCTCAGACAAGAAAAGATGGTGAGGGCAAACCTCTGCGGTAACAGGAAGACCTTCCTTCTTAGCTGCACGCACTAGCTCTGCTCCCCTGCCCGTTGAAATGTGGCAGATATGCAGAGGACAACCAGTAAGGCGACATAGATCAATGTCTCTGGAAATCTCCAGTTCCTCGCCAAGTGCTGGCCAGCCAAACATACCGAGGCGCGTACTTACGCGGCCCTCGTTGACAACACCGCCAGCGCTGATGGATTCAATCTCACAGTGAGCGGCAACAACGCGGTCAAACTGGGAGACGTACTCCATAACGGTGCGCATCATACCAGCGCTTTGAACACCGTGGCCGTCATCAGAGAATGCAGATGCCCCCTCATCAACCATGTTGCCAATCTCAGCAAGCTCTTGTCCCTTAGAACCTTTGGTAAGAGCGCCCATAGGACGAACATGAATGAGGCCAACCTCATTACCGCGATCAATCTGGAAGCGAACAGCAGGTCCGTTATCGGTAACAGGATTAGTGTTTGGCATAGTAGCAACGTCAGTGAAGCCACCGTGAACCGCAGCTCTGGAACCCGTCTCAATGGTCTCCTTGTACTCAAAGCCAGGATCTCTAAAGTGGACGTGCATATCAACAAGGCCAGGTGTCAGTACCTTACCCTTTGCATCAATAATAATATCACCCACTTGAGGTTTAATCGTTGCTGCAACTTCATCAATGGTTTCCCCGTCAATACGAACATCCATTACCACGTCAAGATTGAGCTGTGGGTCAACAACGCGTGCACCCTTAAGCAGAAATGCCATCAAAGTCTCCTCCCAGAAGCAAATACATTTCGGCCATGCGCGTTAAAACGCCTGCATTGACCTGGTCGAGAATACGAGAGCGCGCACAATCGGCCACCTCGCTGTTAATTTCCATACCGCGATTCATGGGACCCGGGTGGCAAATAATTGCCTCGGGCTTCATCAGCTTGCTGCGGCGCTCATCAAGACCCCAAAGCCTGTTATACTCACGGCGAGAAGGAATAGGAGCTCCCTCCATACGCTCCAGCTGCACGCGAAGCATGTACACGACGTCAACATCGCCAATGACTTCATCAAAGTGCGAGGTCTGATAGCTACCAAACCAGCTTGGATCGTCTACATGGAATGTTGGAGGGCCAACCAGAACAACCTCTGCGCCCATAGTCTTAAGCGCTGGCACCAAAGAGCCAACAACGCGGCTGTGAGAAAGGTCACCGACAATAGCAACTTTGAGGCCGTCAAGGTGTCCAAAGTTCTTGCGAATGGTATAGAGGTCAAGCATGGCCTGCGTTGGATGCTGGTGCTTACCGTCACCAGCATTGATGACAACGGCATCAGTGTGCTCGGTAATCTTTTGTGGTGTGCCTGCAAGTCTTGCGCGGCAGATGAACATGTCAACGTTCATGGCATCAATGGTCTGGATGGTATCGGCCAATGACTCACCCTTAACAACAGATGAAGTAGAACCTCCCATGTTCAAAGCATCAGCAGAGAGGCGTTTCTCGGCAAGCTCAAATGAGGAGCGAGTCCTGGTAGAAGGCTCCAAAAACAGATTGACAATAGTGCGACCTCGAAGTGCTGGAACCTTTTTAATGTCTCTATTGTTTACAGCCTCAAATGACTGAGCTGTATCAAGAATCTGCTGAATGTCATTACGTGTCAGACTGTTCGTATCAATCAAATGTTTAACTGAAAGCATTAGTTTCCTCCCTCAATAAAAGGATTAGAGTAGTCAGCTTCATACAACAAAACACAGTCCTGACCATCAATTTCTTTAATATTTAAACTGACTACCTGGCTCTTTGATGAAGGAATGTTCTTTCCTACATAGTCAGGTCTAATGGGAAGCTCGCGACGTCCACGGTCAACTACAACAGCCAGCTGAACACGTTCGGGACGACCGTAGTCAATAAGGGCATCAAGTGCTGCTCTGATGGTTCTTCCAGTCTGAAGAACGTCATCTACCAACACAACACTGGTACCCGAAATATCAAAATCAATATTAGTTGCGTGGAGCACTGGTGCAATATTTCTTCTAAAATCATCGCGATAAAAGCTGATATCAAGTGAGCCAACTTTTGGCTTAAATCCAGTAAAACTCAAAATCTTTTCCGCAAGACGAGAAGCCAAAACTTCTCCACGTCGAATAATGCCTACCAGAACAACGTTTTCAATTGAATTGTTATTCTCAATAATTTCGTGAGCAATTCGTGTAAGCATGCGATCCAAGGACTTCTCATCCACAATAAGAGAGCGTGAACCTTCTTGAGCCATAGCGCCTCCAATAAAAAAGATACCTCACCTGACTAGGTACAAGGTATCCAAAAGGCAAAACTATGACTATGAGCCTTACGGGTATCTCGTACCACATTTAAAGACACACATATTGTAACCGTACAAAACCTAAATTTTAGTTAAGAATTTAAATTATCTCTTGAGATGCTCGTAAGCTTCACAAACTTCATCTACAGGACCAAGCATACGTTGCTTACCCTTCTCAATCCAAATGGCGCGGTCACAAATGCGCTGAACCAAATCAATGGAGTGAGAAACCAGAAGGACCGTAACATTATTGGAAGCAACCAGCTCTTTGATGCGGTTCTCACACTTTTGCTGGAAGAGGAAGTCTCCTACCGAAAGTGTCTCATCAACAATGAGCAGATCAGGCTCTGTAACAGTAGCAATTGCAAAGGCAATACGTGCGACCATACCAGACGAGTAGTTCTTGAGTGGCATGTCCATAAAACCCTCAAGCTCAGCAAACTCAACAATCTGATCAAAATGCGAGTCAATAAACTCTTTCTTGTAACCAAGAAGAGCGCCATTGAGGTAGATATTCTCTTTAGCGGTCAGCTCCATGTCAAAGCCAGCACCAAGCTCAATAAGAGGCGCAATAGTGCCCCTGACCTCGCAAGTTCCCTTAGAAGGCTCAAGTACGCCAGCAATGATTTTAAGCATAGTAGACTTTCCGGAACCGTTGGTACCCACCAAACCAAAAGCTTCTCCGCGCTTAACCTCAAATGAAATATCGTCAAGAGCTTTAAATTCCTTGAAGGCAACCTCGCCACGAGCAAAGGCAATAAAATACTCTTTCAAAGAGTTGAACTGCTCAGAAGCAATATTGAAAATCTCTGAAACACCATTTACTGCAACAACCGTCTCAGCGTCTTCTGAAGGAAGCGCAGGACGCATAAAATCGCCATCACCTGCAACTATCACCCAAGCGGTAACTGTCTGAGGAGTGTTATTTGTGTCAAAAGCATCAATATAGAGGTGGTAGCGACCTGGCTCTGTGAAGGTGTATGTCCACGACGTATTAGGAATTGAGTCGCCAAACTGATGCTCTGTAGTATCCCAAAAACCCTCATCCCAACGGTCATTCAAACTCCACACATAGTGAAATTTAAAGCCCTCAGGGTCTGCACCAATAATTTTAGGGGTAGCAGTTACGGTCTCTCCTGCACGAATCTCATGCGTATCCAGAGAAACCTGAACTGACCAGCCTAATTCTTTATTTGGTGACTCAGACATACAACTCCTCTAATCAACTATTGCCTGAACAGTATAGCTGATTATGGCGAGAAACCCGACTTTTAAAGAGACTTCCCTACTTCTGTGGTGCTGCTGTGGTGGAACGAATAATGAGCTCTGGAGCAATCCTAATTGCTTCAGGCTTATATCCTGGCTTAGATGCACGAATAGCATGTTCAAGTGCCACACGCCCACGCTCTAGCAGATTAAAGCGAACGGTAGTTAGCGAGAAGTTAGGTAGATAGTTTTCAAGAGAGTCGTCTACTCCAACAATACTTACATCTTTTGGAATGCTCAATCCCACTTCTTCAAACGCTGCAATAATACCTAGAGCCATCTGGTCGTTTGCAGCATACACAGCTGTAAAATCGCAATTTTCTCTCAGTTTTTTACCAATCTCATAACCGCTATTAGCAGTCCAGTCACCAGCTAGTGGCTCAACAATTTCCAGCCCATACTCAGCCATGGCGTCTCGCCAGCCCTTCTCGCGAAATTGAGAGTCAATGGAGTATGAGGGGCCTGCTACAAAACGTATTTTGCGATGTCCAAGCTCAAAGAGGTGGTTAATAACAAGCTTCGAGCATCCATACTGGTCTGAATCGACAGTAGTGCAATTAGGGTGCTCATGCATAGTAAGAAGTACTGTTCCAAGACCAGGCTGTGGCACAAATGATTCAAAATCCGATGCCATAAGACTCATGCTGATTATCATGCCGTCAACAGGAAGATTAGACATGCGGTGAGAAATATCCTGAAGACATAAACCATCTCCAGAACCTTTCTCTATCATCGTAATTGCATATTCGTGATCGCGAGCAGCAGAAACAATGCCATCAAGGGTAGCCAAATTACCAAACTCACGGATGTCATACAAACAGAGTCCTACAGACTGGTACGAGCCAGATCTAAGCGATCTACCCGCAAAACTAGGCCTAAAACCCATAGATTCCATTGCCGCCTGCACTTTTTCACGCGTTGCCTTGCTGACGTTTTGAGCGCCATTAGCAACACGAGAAACGGTCTGCTGAGAAACACCAGCGACTTTGGCAACATCAGCCATTGAAACAGAGCGTTTGTTTAAGGTAGAACTATGTGAGCGAGTCACGAATTCCTCCGATTATCTGCTTGTTTACGTACTCATACTAACAGCCAGATTGATATAACGCGATAAAATTGCACATATATCGGCAAATTAAACGTTCACGGTAAAAAAAGAACCGTTCGCGAGAAGAACTTTTGACCTCTACCCTAACCGTTTGCCCCCACAAAGATACCACTGACTGAAAACTTAATAATTTGCTGTTAGTTTGTTATGAGTACGTTAACATAGTACGTGTAATGCACCGTGAGTGGTATCTCGGAGGTATCCGATGATTGATGTTCGACCTTTTGACAGCTTTGTTAATTCTCCCGCTGCGCTTACCTACACTATTCGCGGCACACATTCATCAATTAAATTAAGCAATTTTGGTGCCACTATCCTTGGTATTTCGGTACCGGATGTCTATGGAAGACAAGCAGATGTAGTTCTTGGATATAGCCTGTTTGACCTCTATCTAGACAACCCCGCCTGCTTTGGTGCTTCCATTGGACCCTCTGCCAATCGTACAGATAAAGCAGAAATTCCTTTAAACGGAGTTGTTTATCATCTTTCTAAGAACAACGGTCCAGACAATCAAAATAACCTACACACTGATTTGGTTACTGGCATTCATAAGCGTATCTGGCAAACAGAAATTGATGAATTACACAACACGGTAAAATTCAGCATAGACCTGGTAGATGGAGAATATGGACTTCCAGGCAACCGTCATATCACCGCAACATATGAGCTTATTGAAGATGCTGCGCATTCGACGGTAAATCTTACGTATACCTGCACAACTGATGTTGCAACTTTTGTAAACATGACTAACCATGTGTACTTCAATCTTAACGGTCATGATTCTGGAAATGTCTGTGGCCACCAACTCACCATTAATGCAGACTCATATCTTCCTTTACGCGAAGACTCAGTTTCTGCGGGAACCATAGATTCTGTTGAGGGAACTCCTTTTGATTTCCGCACGCCCAAGACTATTGGAAGAGACCTTAGACAAGAAAATAAACAACTCACCATTGCGCGCGGCTACGATCACTGCTTTGTGATCAATAACTATGAGGATGGTCAGCTACGTCCCGCTCTTCTCGCAACTTCAGAAAACGGACGCTCGCTTGAGATTCAAATTACCGCTCCAGGTGCGCATCTCTATACTGGCAACTGGCTTGACGAAGCTCGTGCAAAAGACGGTGCCACCTACAAACCTCAATCTGGTTTTGCATTTGAGAGCGAGTTTTATCCAGATTGTGCTCATCATGAAAAGTGGCCTCAGCCTACTTGCACACCTGAGCAACCATATAGCTCACAGATTGTTTATCGATTCTTTTAAAAACCTGTAGCGTCACAGTACTAAAGGGAAAGGAACACCATGGCTCACACGTTTGACGAGAAAACCACAGCTCAGCTCAATCGCGCAAAAGAACACTTTGAGCAAATGTTCGGAAAAGCTAATCACTATCTTGCGGTACATGCGCCCGGTCGCTCCGAGATTGCAGGAAACCATACTGATCACGAAGGTGGTCATGTTATAGCTGGTGCCCTAGACGTTGCAATTGATGCAGTTTGCTCCCCCAATAACCTAGGCGTTATTCGCGTTGCCAGCGTAGGTTATGATTCTTTTGAAGTTGACTACACAAACCTTGAGCCTTCCAAAGATGAGTATCTCACTACAAAGGCCATTGTCCGCGGTATGGCGGCAAACCTGGTCAAACTAGGCTTTAAGCCGTCAGGCTTTGACATGGCGGTTGTAAGCAATGTACCTGGTGGCGGCGGACTTTCATCTTCCGCTGCTTTTGAGGCTGCTGTAGGTCGTGCTATGGAAGCCCTCTGGGAAGGCGGAAATGAGATTTCTGCGGTTAAGCTTGCTCAGATGAGCCAAAATACAGAGAACGTTTACTTTGGCAAGCCTTGCGGTCTTATGGATCAGCTAGCCGTTTGTCTTGGTGGCCTTGCCTTTATGAACTTTGAAGATACAGATGAGCCCCAAGCAGAAAAACTTGACCTTAACTTTGAAGATTACGGCTATGCACTCTGTCTTGTTGATGTTGGTTGCGATCACGTTGCTTTCACTGATGAGTATGCTGCCGTTCCCGTTGAGATGCAGAAAGTTGCAGCAGCTTTTGGTAAGACTCGCCTCTCTGAAGTACCTGTTGAGGACTTCCAGGCTCGCGTAAATGAGCTGCGAGAAGATCTTGGAGACCGCGCGCTTCTTCGTGCTATTCATTACTGGTACGAGAATGATTTAGTAGATAAGCGTTGGGCCGATCTTCAAAACTCTGACATTGAGTCCTTCATTGCACGTACCAATGCCTCAGGCGCAAGTTCCGGCATGTACCTGCAGAATGTTTCTACATCAGGTTCTTATCAGCCGGCAATGCTTGCCCTTGGCTTAGCTGAAAGCATCTTAAAAGGCTCTGGTGCCGTACGCATTCACGGTGGCGGTTTTGGCGGCTCTATCCAGTGCTTTGTTCCTCTCGCCCTTGTAGAAACCTTCATCACACAGATGAATCAATGGTTTGGCGAAGGTGCTTGTCGTCACTACGCCATTTCTGACCAGGGGGCTTGTGCACAATGGCTATAGCAGACAATAAAAGTGCACTTTGCATTCAACAGCTTGTTTCGTACGCATGCAATCGTGGGCTTATCCAAACTGAAGATCTAACCTGGTGCTATAACGCACTGCTGGACATGCTTTCGTACGAAGGACCTGCTCCTGTCACTTCTTGGGACAAGATTGAACTATCATCATTTGATTTAGACCAGGCACTTTCCGAACTTGCTCACCTAGCAGTTTCTCAGGGTCTAACCGAGGACACCCAGAGCGGCGAAGACTCCTTTGCCATGCGTATTATGGGCCTTCTGCTGCCAAAGCCTTCCGAGGTTGCCCACCATTTCAATGAGCTATACGTTGCAAAGGGACCTAGCGCTGCAACTGACTGGTTTTATAAACTTTGCTGCGATGCGGGCTATGTCAGAAGAAGTGCCATTGCAAGAAATATCACATGGACCACATCAACTAGCTGGGGAGATCTTAATATAACCATCAATCTCTCTAAGCCAGAAAAAGATCCTCGTGAGATTGCTGCAGCTAAAACAGCTCAAAATACTTCAGGCGAGAAGTACCCTGCTTGTCAGCTTTGTCTTGATAATGAGGGTTACGCTGGGCGTGGAGCATCTTCTGATGCAGGAGCTCATCCTGCTAGGCAGAACCTGCGTATCATCCCTATTGAGCTCAATCAGCATCGTTGGGGATTCCAGTATAGTCCGTATGCGTACTTTAACGAGCACTGCATTGCTATGAACTCAAATCATATTCCTATGCACATTGATCACGAGGCACTTGTCAATCTTTTTGACTTTGTGGATAAGTTTCCTCACTACTTTATTGGCTCTAACGCCGACCTACCTATTGTAGGTGGATCAATTCTCTCGCACGATCATTACCAAGGGGGACGCTACGAGTTCCCCATGATGCGTGCAGAAGTTGCTGAAGAATTTGAGCTTACAAAGTTCCCAGAGGTAACTGGTACAATTCTTCGTTGGCCGCTTTCTGTCCTTCGTCTTTCCTCTATCAGTCGAGAAGAGGCGCTCAAGGCTGCAGAATTTATCATCACTGCATGGCGTGGTTATACTGACGAGTCCGTCTCTGTTTATGCACAAACTGACGGCGAGCCTCACAACACAGTTACCCCCGTTGTTCGCAAGCTTGAAAATGGCACCTATGAGGTCTTTCTTGCACTGCGTTGCAACGTTACCAGCGAAAAACACCCACTTGGCATCTTTCATCCACATGCTGAGTACCATCACATTAAGAAAGAAAATATCGGCCTTATCGAGGTAATGGGACTAGCTGTTTTACCACCTCGTCTTGTACCAGAGCTCAACAAAGTTCAGTCAGTTATGGAGCAGTGTTTGGCAAATGGTAAGAAAGCTAACGCGGTCTATGGACAACTGACTACAGACTCTACCACTATCTCCCACGCTGATTGGGCTCGACAGATTTATGTCAAGCTCCTTGAGCAGGGTGACATTTTGAACAAGGACGTCACTTCCCTCTCGTCTGAGCAGCTTAAAAAATATATTTATGATGAGGTTGGTATTGTCTTCTCGCACGTTCTAGAGGACGCTGGCGTATTTAAGTGGGATGACGAAGGACGAGCAGCACAACATCGCTTCCTTCAGACGCTATAACTATCGCTGATACCTACAGCAAATCGCTGTTCAGCAATCAAAACACTACTGCAAGTTGCTATATACAGAATATCGCAAGCAAACGCGTGCACTGCAATCACATAAATCACCCAGCAAGAGGGCCGAGAAAATCGGTCCTCTTGCTTTTATAAGTTGATCAATTAGATAGCAGCACATGAACAGACTTTAGATACAACAAAAGAATAATCCATTGATAGTTAATGAGGTTATTTAGCTAAAAAAGAGGCGTCTACATAAGTAGACGCCTCGAAATCCGCAGATAATACCATGTAGTAGTACGCTTTTCCTTACTTGCATCGCTTTTCTGCGAGCTGCGCGGTATAAGCTAACTACTTCTTTTGAACGTACTTCAAGCAGTCAAGGGTAACAGCGGTAAGGATAATGACACCTGAGAAGACAAACTGAAGGTTTGTGTCGATACCCAAAATGGTCAGTGCGTAAGTCAGCGCAGTGAAGATAAGAACACCTGTAGTAACACCAGAGATCTTACCAATACCACCGGTAAACGAGACGCCACCAACAACGCAGGCCGCAATTGCGTCCATATCCCAACCCTGTCCATAAGCTGCAGAACCAGAGCCGACCATGCGCATGCACTCAAGCCAAGAACCAAATCCATACAGAATACCAGCCATGACAAAAGCGCCAACCATAACCCTAAAGACTGAAATACCAGAAACGGCTGCTGCCTCAGGGTTTCCACCTACAGCGTAGAGGTTCTTACCAAAGGTGGTCTTGTTCCAGATGAACCAAACAATAGCAATAGCTGCGATTGCCCACAAAATGATGGATGGGAATTTACCAATTCGTGGAATAACCATATCTGGAATAGATGGCTCAATAGCACCAAATGAAACACCCTTTGTTGCATAGGTAACAATACCAAAGATAATCAGCATGTTAGCCATGGTAGAGATAAATGGGTGCATCTTAAACTTAGCGGTAAAGAAGCCAGCGATACTGGTAAAGCAGGTACACAAGACAATGCAGGTAACCAATGCCATGATAATTCTGACAGGAATTGGAACACCGGTAAGATCAAAAGTGATTCCAAAAACCTGACCAGTATTAATACCTTGGTGCATGATGATGGTTGAAGCAGTCATGCCCATACCAACCATACGACCAATAGAAAGGTCAGTACCGGTAAGCAAAATCAAACCAGCTACACCAAGGGCCAAGAACATTCGAGGAGATGCCTGCTGAAGAATGTTAATGACGTTTGAGTAGGTCAAAAGCTGAGTGCCTTTGACTGCTGGGGTGATGATACAAAGGGCAATAAAAACCATGAGAATAACAATGTACAGACCGTTCTGAAGCAAGAATGAACGGGTGTTGAAGGTGTACTTGTAGTTCTCCCACTTCTGAGCCTGAGACTCCAGTGGAGTGAACTTAGACATCCTGAGAAGGTCGATGAGGTGATACTCATGACCAAATGCATTATGAGCACGATCTTTGATGCGCTGAAGATCCTTCTGGTAGTTAACCTTTGCATCAAACTGACGATTCTTATAAACGTACTTCTCGTCCTTGATTTCCTGAGCGTCAGAGGTCTTGCTGACAGCTTCTTCGTGCTCCTTCTTAAGACGCTCAAGAGCAGCAGCATAATTCTGCTTAGCCTGGGTCTTCTCGACAGCACAGCTAGCCTTTACAGGATCTAGATACTCACTCTTGTAGTGCTCCTTGAGGTAAGCCTCTGCTTCTGCAATAAGCTTGGAAACCTGATCGCTGTTCTCGGACTCAACTTTCTTTGCAAGCTCCAACTCTGCCTTATAACCCTCAATAAGCGCATTGCGCTCTTCAGCAGAAATAGACTTATCGCGCTTAGTAGACTCAATAGCGCTCAGTGTTGAAATTACTTTATTAGTACCATTTGCGCGAAGCTCATCGATTTGAGCCTGAATGGAACCAACCTTCTGATCAATAGGCTCTAGCAGCTCTTTTTCCTGCACGGCCGTCAGAACAGATTCACCTGTTTTTGGCATTTGTATCATCCTCTCCTACAGGTACTTTGCGCTGAGGCGCAGGAGTTCTTCTTGATTAGTCTCGTTAGTATTTACGATGCCCGAAAGTCTACCGTTGGACATAACACCAATACGATTGGTAATTCCCAGAATCTCTGGCATCTCTGAAGAGACTACGATAATAGTGGTACCGCTCTTTGCCATATCAATAATAAGCTGGTAAATCTCATATTTAGCACCGACATCAATACCACGAGTAGGCTCGTCCATCAGAAAAACCTGTGGATAGCGTTCAAGCCATTTACCAAAAATGACCTTCTGCTGGTTGCCGCCAGAAAGACTTGAAATCAAGTCTGTTGGACCCTGAGCTTTGGTATTCATAACCTTCAGCTCATTGACGGTAGCCTTAGTCATCTTAGAGTCAGAAAGAACTGGACCGGACTTGTACTGATTCAAGTTTGCAATGGTTGTGTTAAACGTCAAATCGCCCTTAAGGAAGAGGCCATTTGCCTTACGCTCCTCGGTAATCATAGCAAAGCCGTGATCCATTGCTTCTGCAGCTGTCGAGAAGTTCATAAGGTGTCCGTTAACGTAGACACGACCAGCAGCTCTTGTTCTTACACCAAAAATTGTTTCAAGAAGCTCAGTTCTACCAGCACCAACAAGACCATATAAGCCAAAAATTTCACCCTTCTTAACGTCAAAGGTGACATCTTGAAGATAAGGCTCATATTTGGTTGAAAGATGCTGGATAGAAAGATACGTTTTACCAGGTGTGTTAGTAACATCTGGGAAACGATTCTCAAGTGAGCGACCAACCATTGCAGAGATGAGCTCATTCATATTAGTTTCATCAGAGCGTTTGGTCATAACAAGCTTGCCGTCACGAAGAACTGAAATATCGTCACAAATCTCAAAAATCTCGTCCATTTTGTGAGAAATGTAAATCAGTGAAATGCCCTGCTTTTTGAGCATACGGATCATTTCAAAGAGTTTCTCGACCTCTTGAGTCATAAGTGAAGAAGTTGGCTCATCAAGAACGATAATCTTAGCGTTATATGAAATTGCCTTAGCAATCTCACACATTTGACGCTGAGACACTGACATATTTTTCATAGGCTGTGTCAGGTCTACAGTCATACCAAGACGTCTAAAGAGCTCATTGGCTTCTTTTTTCATACGTCCCTCGTCAACAATTCCCATTGCATTAACGGGATATCGACCTAGGAACAAATTATCTACAACATTTCTATCAAGGCACTGGTTAAGTTCCTGATGAACCATTGCAACGCCGTTTTCAAGTGCGTCTTTTGGTCCAGAGAAACTGACTTCTTTGCCATCAAGAAATATTTTACCTTCATCTTTTTGATACGTACCAAACAGGCACTTCATCATTGTAGATTTGCCTGCGCCGTTCTCTCCCATAAGACCCATAACGGTTCCACGGCGTACGTTCATTAAAATGTGATCCAGAACGCGATTGCGTCCAAAGGACTTACTCATTCCATCAATTGTTAGAACAATATCGTTTTCTGTATCTGCCATGTAATCACCCCTTATCTCGCTAAGTTATTGTACTTATTCGCGAGAACACCGGAGGAGAGCAGGTGTCTCCCCTCCGGTATTGTTTCGTGCTATCGACTACTTAATTATTTAAGCAGCTGGGTATAGGAAGAACCGTTGTCGGTCTTAACCATGTTGAATGCAAATGCATCATACTCGTCTGGGTTACCAAGACGGTTAGTAATGTTGGACTCAGTCTGTCCGTCGCCTGCAATGAACTCAACGTTGAGGTTAAGCAGTGGAGCATACTTCTTAAGCAGTGGTACATAGGTTGAGCCCAGGAAGTTATCTCCAGAGTTGTAGGTGTTGAGCCAAACCTTCTTCTGTGGGTGCTTATCTGCGCTCAGCTGTGCAGAAGCATTCTTGTAAGTGGTGGTTGAGTCAAGGTTGTCCTTGTAGTTCTCAGCAGTAACTGCAAGGTTGAGAGCGTAGTAAGAGCGCTGCTCTGCAACATACTTGTAATCCTTAGAGTCAATCTTGTTGCCAGCATCATCTGCGGACTCAATACCAGTGTTGATATCTGCGCCATCAAGAGCGTTGCGAAGTAGGCGAAGAGTCAGGTAAGCCTGGACATCTGGATGCTGTGAAATTGTGCCTGCATAGCCATCAGCAATAGCTGCAACTGCGTCAGAGTTAGCGTCGTAACCAAAGGTTGGAACCTTCTGAGCCTTGGACCATGCGTTGAAGATGGACATACCCATACCATCGTTGTTGGAAACAACAACATCAATCTGCTCACCGAAGGAAGAAGACCAAGCAGCAATTGCATTACCTGCGGTTGCAGCATCCCATGTTGCGCCAGCGGTGTTCTTCATCTCCTGAGAAGCAAGCTCACGGATGGTGTAGGACTTGCCGCCTACCTCAAGCTTGCCGTCCTGAACAACAGAAGCGGAGCCATCAGTGTTGGTGCCTACTGGATCAGAAATGATCTTGCCATCTTTCTCAACACCGGTACCAAGTGCCTTACGAACACCACGAGTACGAGCGATAGAGTCATTGTGACCAATGTCACCAATTGCAAGAACGTAACCAATAATACCGTCTTTGTTACGATCAAGCTCAGCTGCGTGAGCCTTGATGTAATCAAGAACCATCTGGCCCTGGAGTTCTGCACCCTGAACTGCATCAAAGCCAACATAATAGGTGTCTTTGTTGAAGTTAAGAGTGCTGGTGTCAAGCTCACCAGTTGAGCTGTTGGAAGGCTGACGGTTGAAGAAGACAACAGGCTTATCCTTGTTCTCTACCTTTGCATCTTTAGCGCCATCATCTTTCTTTCCGCCAGGTGCGCAAGCTGCAAGAACACTAGATCCACCGACGCTAAGAACGCCCAGACCACAGAACTTTAGAAAACTGCGACGAGATACATCCATAGTAGTGACCTTTCTCATTTGTTATGCCTTTGCATAACACTGACCTTAATGAGTACGTTAACAAATCTCTTCAAAGCTCTTTGTGAGATGTCGCTCAACGGTTGTAGAAACACCGTAAGCGTTATATTTTGTGGCTTTTGCAGTATCAATTTTGAAGGTTTTGAGGATAATTAAAGAGAAAACAGTCAAATGACCAAATATCCAAGAAAAGCATCCTCTTTAAATCTGTAATTACACTACAAAACAAATTGACAGAAAGATTTTTTTAAACAGGATAGGTCTCCAAACGATTTTCTAAAATAAAAAAGACCAGGTAATACCTGGTCTTGAAAATTCTGGCTCCCCGAGCAGGATTTGAACCTGCGACACGCTGATTAACAGTCAGCTGCGCTACCGCTGCGCCATCGGGGAATATATATGCTTCTCAGCGGTGTTTAAGTATAAAGAGACATTCCAAACCATGCAAGTATTATTTAGAAAAATTTTAATTCTAATTCTCTTGCACAATCTCCTATACGTCTAAGCTAGAAGCTACTCCTCCATGTAGTCCTTAAGACGGCCAGACCTAGAAGGGTGACGAAGCTTTGCCAAGGTCTTAGACTCAATCTGACGAATACGCTCACGCGTAACACCAAATTCCTTGCCAACCTCTTCAAGAGTACGAGGATGGCCATCTTCAAGACCAAAGCGGAACTTAATGACCTTACGCTCACGATCTGCAAGACCATCAAGAACCTGTTCAAGCTGCTCTCGAAGCATTGAATCGGAAGCAGCATCTGGAGGCGCAATAGCTGTGGAATCTTCAATGAAGTCTCCGAGCTGAGAATCTTCTTCTTCACCAATAGGAGTCTCAAGAGAAACAGGTTCCTGACTAATTTTTTGAATCTCACGAACGCGATCTGGAGACATTCCCATTTCTGCGCCAATTTCTTCTGGGGTAGGATCTCTACCAAGATCTTGCAAAAGCTGGCGTTGAACACGAATAAGTTTGTTGATAGTTTCTACCATGTGAACTGGGATTCGAATGGTACGTGCCTGATCTGCAATGGCACGCGTAATTGCCTGACGAATCCACCAGGTAGCATACGTTGAGAACTTAAAGCCCTTGGTGTAGTCGAACTTCTCGACAGCACGAATAAGGCCCAGGTTACCCTCTTGAATAAGGTCAAGGAACAGCATACCGCGACCAACATAGCGCTTTGCAATTGAAACGACAAGACGCAGGTTAGCAGAAATAAGCTGCTGTTTAGCGTCAAGTCCTACGGACTCAATACGCATAAGGCGTCGCTGCTCTGCTCGGTTAAGCTCGATGAGACCATCTTCAAAGTCCTCAAGCTTCTGAGAAGCTGCAGTACCTGCCTCAATCTTCATAGCAAGATGAACCTCTTCTGATGCAGTAAGCAGGTCAACTTTACCAATCTCTTTGAGATACATACGAACAGGATCGCCGGTAAGCATAACCGTAGTGGTATCTGAGCGGCGTGCACGAGCGCGAGAAGAACGTTTTGGCTTGGAGACTTTTGCTTTAGAAACGGAACGGAGAGCCTCTTTAACCTCACGTGCCTCATTTACAGCATCAAAGTCTTCATCGTCTTCATCTTCAAAATCAGATGGGTCATCCAAGTCATCATCGGATGCAAAATCATCCTCTACAGCGTCATCTTCAATAGCGAAAGAAACAGTTGCTTCAGATGCAGTAGTAATCTCTACGCCTTTAACGCGCAGCGAATCATACAGGTCAGAAAGCTCATCATCGTTAACGTCAACGTCACGAATAGCAACCTGAATATCATCTTCGCTGATACTACCGTTAGACTTTGAAGAACTTACAAGATCATCAACAATTTTAGTAAGCTCCTCTGAGAGTTTGACCTCATCATTTGCCTTTTTTGCAGCCACAAATATCCTTTCGATAGAATAGCGCAAATCTTTATACCCAAAAATTTCTCTATCTAATCAACCTACTCATTTTAATTTATAAAAATAAGATGAGCAGTATCCTCATAAAATGAGTATTTTTTACTCTCCTGAAGTAAGTTTTTTACCTAACTCAAGTGCACGTGTCTGAAGTGCCTGCGCAGCAGCAAGCTGTTCTTCTGCCAAAGCTCCATCAGAAGACTCCCCTGCATAAGAACTGGAGCGTAAATTAGAACGAATTTCTCGCAATTTACGCTGCACTGAGTAGTAGTCAACGGTGTCCACAATGAACTCAAGCGAGCGACGCGTATCGAAGTTGTCCTCAGATATCACGCGACCAGATGAAAGAATAGCCGCCGCATTTGGCTCAACAGCTGCAGCTGCAGCAACTACCTGCGCTGGAGAGGCTCCCTCTGGAGTGGCGAGCATAGCCCATGCCATGGTTTGATGGCGAGCATCAGCCCATACAAAATCTGCAATTCGGTCTTGATACTCTCGTACCAAGGACAAATTTGTTGCCATAGCGCTTAAGAGCTCAAGCTCTGAATTGACCTGTCTGCGGTCTTCTGCGGAAAGTCCCTGCGAACCATGTGATGCATAATCGTCAGTAGAAACGTCATACGAAGACACCTCGTCATACGGTGGAATGTTATCGTATGATGGGCCATCAACATAAGCTGAAGCCTTAGAGGTTGCATTATACGGCGAAGTATAGGTGCTCTTCTGAGGCTGTTTGCGCATGGTCTTTGAGGTACGTGAATCTAAAGCATCATCTTGAATAGGTGCAGCCTTAATAGCGCGCTTTGCTTCCTCAACATCAATGTGGAGTAAATCTGACACACGGAGTGCATACTCGCTCAAAAGTACCGATGTCTTGAGCGGAGCCAACAGGGACGCTAAAGCTTCAAGCGCCTTTACTCGACCACCAGGCACGGAAAGATCAAACTGAGCGGTTGTAGCATCAAAGACAAAGTCCATAAGTGGACGAGCGGAGTTTAAGATAGGACGAAGCTTTTCTGCCCCAGATTCAGTGAGAAACTCCATGGGGTCTTGATTGTTTGGCAAAACAACACAAAGAAACGCAGCGGTTGTTTTATCGATAAATTTAATAGCACGAGCAGCGGCGTGCTGACCTGCGGCATCGCCATCAAACATGCAAATAATTTTGCGCGCACGCTGGCGATCAATGAGTTTGACGTGTTCAGACGTGAATGCAGTACCAAGAGCTGCCACGGCATTGGTAAAACCAGCTTCATGCATAGCAATAACGTCAGTGTAACCCTCACAAATTATGGCCTCAGACTGGGCAGCAATAGTCTCTTTTGCCACGTCGTAGGCAAAGAGGTGCTTACCTTTATTAAAGACGGAAGTGTCCCTGGTGTTTAGATATTTGGGAGCGTTTTCTACCTTTTTAGTTATTCGACCACCAAAAGCAATGGTTCTTCCCTGTTCATCATGAATGGGAAACATCACGCGATCATAGAACCAGTCACTGATTCGACCATTGCGCTCAACAGCAAGGTTTGCCGCAATCATCTCTTGAGTGGTATAGCCACATTTACGCAAGTGCGCCACAAGCGCGCCTCTGCCAGGCGCATACCCCAGCTTCCAGCGCTTACAGACAGCTGCTCCAAATCCACGACCAGAAAAATACGCACGCGCCGCCTCAGGACCTTCTCCCCTTCCGCGCATAAGCATGGAGTGGAAGTAATTCTCGGTCTCGGTAAGGCACTCAATTAAGCGATTCTTGCGAGGGCCTTTAGAAACATGAGCCTCTTCTGAAAGCGTAATGCCCGCTTTATCGGCAAGGTATCTAATGGCGTCAGGAAAATCCAGATTTTCTCGCTTCATGACATAGCTGAAGACGTCTCCGCCTTCAGAGCATGCGCCAAAGCAGTGCCAAAGACCCGTGGAGGGATTTATCTTGAATGAAGGGCTTTTTTCTTGGTGGAAGGGGCAGCATCCCCAAAAGTCCTGACCTCGGGGTTTTAGCTCAACTGTCTCGGAAACAAGCGTGACAAAATCTGTGGCTTGTCTTACACGCTCTTTATCTTCATCAGTTATCATCTTCCACCTCCCCGCTGTCTAAGTTATATGAAGTCGTACCCAGATTCTGAGCTACCCAATCTATATTTCCACGAACGGCACACTTGAGGTCTTCCAGCGAATCAAATTTTTTAGATTCCCTCAGTCTCTTCACAAATACCGTCTGAACCTGCGAGTCATATAAGTTACCGCTAAAGCCTAGAAGGTTGGCTTCAAGTAAAGGCCCTGTTTGAGACTCAAATGACGGAGCTTTACCCACATTAACCGCAGCAGGCCAAGCTGTTTTACCGTGGACTACATAGCATGCATACACGCCGTCTTGAGGAATGCAATCATGCAGGTCAAGTGCAACATTTGCAGTTGGAAAACCAAAACCGGTACCCTGGCCACGACCATGCTTAACCGCACCACTCACAAAGTGCCAGCGGCCCAACAGACTTGCCGCCTCTTCCACTTTGCCCTGCTCAAGCAAGTCTCTAATACGAGTAGCAGAGATTTTCTGTCCACCGGAACAAAAAAGCTCGTGGGTGTGAACTTCAAAGCCGTGTTGACGTCCAAGTGAGGTGAGCAACGCGCTTCCTTCAGCGCCTTGGGCTCCCAGACCAAAGTCAGAACCCACGTGAACCGATACAGGCGAGACACTTGGAAGCAACTTACCCTCAACGTATTGCGTGGCACTCAATGCCGCAAACTTGCGGGTAAAGTGATGCATCAGAATGCCATCCACTCCCCATGCAGCAAGTGCGCGAAGTCTGTCTACTCCTAAAAGCAATCGCCGAGGAGAGCCATCAAACAGCACCTCAACAGGATCGGGCAGAAACGTCACAGCCACAAGTGGTACACGACGTGCTTCAGCATCCTTTTTTGCGCTGACGAGAAGAGCTTGGTGGCCCTCATGAAGGCCGTCAAAGACACCAAGCACACACACGCAAGGTTGCTTGTAGCAGTTAGAACGCAAGGTATAGAAGTCGGCATCGCCAAGCTCAAGTGGAGCTGGCAGATGACTTCCATACAAAATGGATTGTGCTATGCGTTCTACCTTGTTCAACGTGCATCCTTACTTACACAAAATACCTTGAGAAAAGTTAGTCTGACAAACAAGACAAGAGCCTTGCCTTGACCAAATTCCTACAAGAGCTTCATTCCACACAAGGCTGACCAGCGAGTTATTGGCAACCCCAGAAAGATCTTCTGGAATACCAAAACGTTTTCCAACCTCAACACACTTGTATTCTGCTTCAGTCAGCCTGTGCACAGGACATCCAAGAACCTCAGTTGGATTGAGGCGTTTAGCTTCAAGTACTTGAGCTGGACTTTGTTCAAGCTCTTCTAATAAAGCGCAGCTACCAAGCGTAATGGGACCAGAGAACGTCCTTCTCAGCCCGCTAATATGAGCCTCTGTTCCAAGCGACTGACCAAGGTCTCGAGCAATACTTCTGATATACGTTCCCTTTGAAACGTCAAAAGCAACCGTCCACACCAGTGAGTCATCCGCTGTAGAAGGTGTGTGCACCGCTAGAAGCGTAGCGTCATAAATAGATACGCTACGTGCCGTTAGTTCTGGCATTTTTCCTTCACGAACAAGCTGATAGGCACGTTTGCCATCTACAGAGATTGCGGAAACCGCTGGTGGAAGCTGGTCTATGGTGCCCTCCAGCTTTGTACATGCCACACGAGCAAACGCTTCCTCGCACAACTCCGCTGGCACAGGTGCCGTAGCCACAACCTCACCGTCTGCATCATCAGTTGAGGTGCGAGCTCCAAACGAAATGTCGGCTACATACCCTTTGCGGTCAAGCGTCAGAAGGCCCAAAAGCTTTGTAGCAAGACCAATACCAACTACCAGCACGCCGCTCGCATTAGGATCTAAGGTTCCTGCGTGTCCCACGCGTTTCTCGCCAAATGCACGACGAACGCGAGAAACCACATCATGGCTGGTTAACCCAAGCGGCTTATCAACTGCAATAAGTGCGTTAATCCCACTAGCTCCTCGCTTCACCTATGACTCCTTGTCAAGCGCGAGAAGATCAATGAGCAGAGGGACTATCTCAGTAAACACGTCGTCAATGGTGCCTTCTGCGGTAAATCCTGCAGCAGCAGTATGACCACCACCACCCATTTGACGAGCGACACCAGAAATATCAAGCTTGGACTTGGAGCGCAAGTTACCGCGAACTTTTCCTCCATCAACCTCTTTGAGGAAGAGGGCAACTTCTGTTCCTTCTACGCAGCGCACTATATCTACCAGGCCATCCATCTCTGCGAGAGGAACACCAGATGCAGAAAGGTCTGCTGTAGTGACATAACTGTAGGCAACACGACCCTCGCCAAAGGTGCGGATTCGTCCCATAACCTTAGCGGCGAGATGAATATAGGCTAAACGATCACTCTGATAGACATGAAGGGCAATTTGAGAAGGAGAAGCACCTGCTTCTACCAGCAAGCTTGCTACTTCAAAAGCCTCGCCGTCAGCGTTTTGGTACTGAAAACGTCCAGTATCAGTTACCAGTGCGCACATAAGGCATTGTGCCTCTGAGGGGATAAGTTCTGCACCCAAATGGCAGGCAAACTCGGTGATAATGACACCGGTTGCTGCAGCATCAGGACGCACGAGTCCTGCATTCCAATACACGTTGTTATAAGGGTGATGGTCAAGCACTGCTACCGTCTTGGAATGCTCCATCAGCGCTTCTGCATCAGCCAAACGTCCTGCAGTAGATAGATCTACGCAGATAAAGAGGTCAGGAGTTCCTGTGTATTTATTTGCAGGCACAAAGCTGTCAGTACCATCAAGAAACTTGTAAATACGTGGTACTTCCCCATCAGCATCTGCCAAAAGATTAGTAACAGTTTTGCTAGGCCATCTTCTTTGAATAATAGAAGAAAGTGCTAATCCAGAACCAATAGCATCTCCATCAGGAGAAGTATGTGCGCAAACAACGATTGACGAGGCTTGCTCAATAAGAGCGATAACCTCGTCAAACTCTGGACGACTGACTTTTGTATTCAGTGACGTCACTTACTTACGCCTCCTCTTCAGAATTCTCTTCATCAGAAGCAATAGGATATCCAAACTCGTCTTTCTCGACACCAAGAGTTGGTGGAACCACCTCAAGCGCCTGAGCAATGCGCTCAGCCTCATCGGTAGTAGTGTCAATTTTGAAATCAAGCTCAGGAGTTACGCGCCAGTTCAGCGCATGACCCAAAAGCGAGCGAATCCTACCCTTTGCACGCTTAAGAGCTGCAAGTACCTTCTCGTAACGATCTGACTCACAGCTCACATATACGCGTAGAAAGGACTTATCAACCGAGACCTCACAGCTTGTAATAGTTACAAGCTGGAGATCAGGGTCGGAAATTTCAAACAAAAGGATCCAGCTGAGCTTTTCTCGAGCAATCTCATTAGTGCGACGAGAAAACTGATTCTGTTTCATGCTGTCCCTTCTTACTCGGTACGAGCCACCTGCTCAATACGGTAACCCTCAAGCTGGTCTCCAGGCTTAATATCCTGGAAGTTCTCAAGACCGATACCGCATTCGTAGCCGGATTTAACGCTCTTAACGTCGTCTTTAAAGCGCCTGAGTGATGCAATCTTTCCGTCGTAAACAACAAAGCCATCACGAATAAGACGGATGTTATCGTCACGAGAAATCTCGCCCTCAGAAATCATGCAGCCTGCAGCAATACCAACCTTAGGAACCTTGAAGGTATCGCGAACCTCAGCAACACCGGTCTGAACTTCTTGCTCAGTTGGCTTAAGCATACCAATACGTGCGGCATCAATTTCTTCGATTGCCTTGTAGATAACGCTATAGGTTCTAATCTCAACGCCTACGCGCTCTGCAGCAAGTTTGGCTTTTGCATCTGGACGGACACCAAAGCCAATGATGATTGCGTTGGATGCGTCAGCAAGAACAACATCGGTCTCGGTGATTCCACCAACAGCAGAGTGAATGGTGCTAATGCGAACCTCGGACTGATCCATCTTATCCAGAGAGTCCTGGAGAGCCTCAATGGAACCCTGAACGTCAGCCTTGATGATGAGGTTGAGTTCCTTGACGTCACGGTCAGCCATGGTGTCAAAGAGATTCTCAAGGGTAACGTGCTTAACGCGGTTCTGCTCTTCAATACGGGCCTTAAGCGCACGCTGGTCAGCAAGCTCACGAGCGTCACGCTCCTCCTGGAAGACACGGAACTCATCGCCTGCGCCTGGAACGGTCTGCAGGCCAAGAATCTCAACAGCGTCAGAAGGACCTGCGGTAGTGACTGCATTGCCCTTAGGATCAAGCATTGCGCGGACACGGCCAAACGCCATACCAGCAACAAGAGCGTCACCAATATGAAGCGTACCGCGAGTAACCAAAACGGTAGCAACAGAGCCGCGACCACGGTCAAGCTTAGCTTCAAGAACGTTACCAGACGCAAAGGTGTCTGGGTTAGCCTTCAACTCAAGGACATCTGCCTGCAAAAGAATGGTCTCGAGAAGATCGTCGATGCCCAAATTCTGCTTAGCGGAGATGTCAACAAACATGTTCTGTCCACCCCACTCCTCAGGAATAACACCATACTCAGTGAGTTCCTGACGAACGCGAGTAGGATCTGCGCCTGGCTTATCAATCTTATTAACTGCAACAACAATTGGAACGCCAGCAGCCTTTGCGTGGTTAATTGACTCAATGGTCTGAGGCATAACGCCGTCGTCTGCAGCAACAATCAAGATGACAATATCGGTGACCTTTGCACCACGAGCACGCATAGCAGTAAAGGTCTCGTGACCTGGGGTATCAATGAACGTAATCTCACGGCCATTAATGGTGACCTGAGAAGCACCGATTGCCTGAGTAATGCCGCCGGCCTCGCCAGCCGCAACACCAGTGTGACGAATTGCATCCAGAAGTGATGTCTTACCGTGGTCAACATGACCCATAACGGTAACTACTGGAGGACGTGGCTTTAAGTCCTTAGGATCATCGTAGAAGGTGAAGGAATTCTCCTCCTCCTTGGACATAACCTTAATCTGGCGACCAAGGTCATCAGCAACAATCTCAATGAGCTCATCGGACATGGTCTCTGTAAGCGTTAAAGGATTTCCAAGCAGGAACAGGCGCTTAATGATGTCATTAGCAGGAACACCAAGAAGCTCAGCAAGTTCAGAGACAGTAGAGCCCTGAGGAACCTTTACAGTATCAAGCTGGGTAATATCCTGATCGTTAGCAAGCGCTTCCTCAATACGTTGCTCCATAGCAGCCTCTGCTGCCTGCTTCTGACGGCGCTCTTTACGCTTTTTACGACGACCAGTGGACTCACGGCTTGCCTCTTCAATAGCAACACGAGCTTCATCCAAAACACGGCTTCTGTTGTAAGCCTCAGCTTCACGAGCCATGCGGCTATAACGGTCTTCTCCATCATCTCCACCGCGACGGTTCTTCTTACGCTTACCATTTGGACGCTCGTCAGACATGGAGACGTCATCGCGCTCATTCTTGAAGTTATGGCGAGAAGAAACACCGCTTGCCTCACTTGCATTAGCGCGAGCATGATTTCTAGATCCCTTTTCGGCCTTTTTCTGTGCTGCAGACTCTGCTGCCTGCTGCTTCAAAACCTCTTCCTGTTGAGCAATCTGGTCAAGCAGGTTGTTGAAGGAAGGAGCAGCTTTAGGAGCAGTATCCTTTATTCGGTTACGCTCAGCCTCTTCAGCTTCAAGGCGCTTTTTCTCTTCCTCAGCGCGGCGACGCTCCTCTTCTTTCTTACGAGCAGCCTCTTCTTTTGCGCGCTTCTTCTCTTCTTCTGCACGCTCAGCCTCACGCCTTGCCTCTGCAGCAAGACGCTCAGCCTCGGCTGCCTCTGCAGCGGCTTTTGCCTCTTTAGCAGCAGCCTCTTGCTCTGCAGCCTTCTGAGCTGCGATTTCAGCGGCACGAGCCTCCATAATAGGCTGGAGTTTCTTACGAACAATAGAGATATATGCATCTTCAAGCGTAGAAGAAGCAGACTTTGCAGGAATCTTCATGTCCGCAAGGTGCTCGAGCAATTCCTTGCTCTGCATACCATATTCTTTGGCAAGGTCATGTACACGCATTTTTGCCATATATGAAAACCTTCCGGTTGACGGGATAGTTACAGGTAGTTGACTAAATCAGTGAGTCTGGATCAGAAGAAATCTCTGCATTCTCCAGCTCATCATGAATGCCACAAAAATCAGATCCAGGTCTTGCCATATTGCGGCAAGGAGTTCCGTTAGGGCTCACATACTTGCAACGATGAGCAATCTCTTCCTCGTCAACAGTCTCTTCAACAACCTCAGGAAGGTTGTTCAAAATGCTTGCAGCAAGAGACTCGTTCTTGATGTCAATGTGAAGACCAGTCAGGCGAGCAGCAAGACGAGCGTTCTGACCCTCTTTACCAATAGCCAAAGAAAGCTGGTCATCAGGAACAATAACAGTTGCGTGTCCCGTAGCACCATCAACAATAACGCGAGAAACACGTGCAGGTGAAAGTGCGGAAGCTACGCAACGAGCAGCGTCATCAAACCAAGGCACAACGTCTACGCGCTCTCCTCGGAGCTCAGAAACTACCGTACGAACACGGCTGCCCTTAGGTCCAACGCAGGCACCAACTGGATCAAGACGCTCGTCAACGGAAGAAACAGCAATCTTGGAACGGACACCTGCCTCACGAGCAATGGAGCGAATGCTTACAACGCCGTCATAAACCTCTGGAACCTCAAGCTCAAAGAGACGACGGATAAGGTCTGGATGAGTACGAGAAACAACAATTGGTGGACGCTGACGCTCACCGCGAACCGCAGGCTGAGTTGCATTAGGATCGCGAACGTCTACGATAATTGCCTTAATGCGCTGGTTGTGAAGGTAACGCTCTCCTGCTGGACGCTCATCACGCTCATCAGGGAAACGACGCTGGTCAAAGTGTGGAAGCTCTGCCTCAACACCTTCACGAATCTTGATGATGGTGAAATCAGGAGTGGACTGAAGAACAGTACCAGTAATGATGTCACCAATACGACCACGGAACTCATCATAAATCTGAGCACGAGCGGCATTGCGAACAAGTGTCTTAATCTCTGCCTTAGCATGCTGTGCAGCAATACGACTGGTATCTGGAGGAGTAACGTCTACCTCGTCAAACTCAGTATATAAACCGGTCTCCTCATCTGGCTCACCCTTAGGAACCAGCTCATAGACATAAACGCGGCCTGTAGCCCTATCGATAGTGACGCGAGCGCCAAAATCAAGATGGAGGACGTCAGCATAGCTTTTTGCCAGAGACTGCTCCAAACGATCTAGCAGATACAACTCATCGATGTGCTTCTCCTGGCAAAGCAACATCAAAGCTTCCATCATTTCAGATGCCATGAATAATCCTCTCTATCTACTTCTTGGCTGAAGCCGAGAAATCAAAAACCGGTTTAATAACGCACTTCTTTAATTCAGACAGATCAACGGTACATACTTCATCTTCAGTCTGGATTGAAATAGTTGTACCCTCAATGCCCAAGAGTCTGCCGGTAAATTTGCGTCGTCCTTCTGTAGCAGTTGTCTGAAGCTGAATCTCTTCTCCCGCAAAGCGCTCAAAGTCTTTTGCACGACGAAGTGGACGAGCCATCCCCGGGGAAGAAACTTCCAAGGTAAATGATGCTGGGAAAGGATCAAGCTCATCGATAGTATCTGAAATCCATGATGTTTCCTGAGCAACTTCATCAAGAGAAATGGTCTCTGCCTTTTCATCATCATGGTCAATTCTTACTCTGACCACAGGATTCTTAGAAGAACCTACAATCTCTACATCAACAATATCAATGTGGTGATTGAGTGCAGCCTGCTCTAGTGCAGACAAAATTTTCTGTGTTGCACCTTCGTTTTGCATTTGACCTCCTCATCTACATACAGAAAGGAAGCGGGGTCAAACTCAACCCCACTTCCAACTAAAAACAACTACGTTTAGAGATATCTTACGAGATAAAGGGCTTCTCGTCAAGTATTTTTGCTGTTAGGCAACGATATTCACAAGACGACCTTTAACAACAATCACTTTTTTAATCTCTTTGCCCTCAAGCTGATCGGCAATAGCCTCAGTTGCTGCCGCAGTGAGTTCTTCCTCAGATGCATCAGCAGAAACCTCAATACGAGCGCGAACCTTACCCTTAAGCTGAACAGCAATCTCTACGGTATTGCTCTTTGCCTGCTCAGGGTCAAACTCTGGCCAAGGCTGATGATACACAGGTGTGTCTTTACCCAAAGCCTCATGGCTGAGCTCCTCAGCCCAGTGAGGAATGATTGGAGCCAGTATAGATACCACATCATTTGCAACCTTATAGCAAAGGGCTGCATCTCTAGCCTCTGCAGGAACCTCGTTGATATAGGCGCTTGCTGCATTAACCAGCTCCATGACTGCAGAAATAGCAGTGTTGAACTGGCCTTTATCAAACTCGGTGGTGCAGCGGATTCCCATGGCGTTAAGAACACGGTTGAGCTCAAGCGACTTTGCGTCCAAAGCTGTGTGGTCGAGTACGGCAGAAGCATCGGCAGTACGAGAGAGCTCCCATACTACTCGCCAGGCGCGCTTGATAAAGCGATTTGCACCTGCAACGACCTTCTCGTCCCAATCAAAATCCTTCTCTGGTGGAGCAACAAAGAGAATAGCAAGACGCATAGTATCCGCACCGTAAGGCTCAATGACAGAGCTTGGAGGAACAACGTTGCCCTTTGACTTTGACATGGTATCGCCGTGCTCATCCTTAACCATACCTTGGGTCATTAGGTTCTTAAAGGGCTCGTCAAGGTCAATCATGCCCAGGTCACGAAGGACCTTAGTAAAAAAGCGAGAATACAGAAGGTGCAGAATTGCGTGCTCAATGCCGCCAATATAGTTGTCTACCGGCATCCAACGGTCAACAGACTCTTTGGAGAAAGGAAGCTCGGTGTTGTGTGGATCGCAGTAGCGCAGATAATACCAGCTAGAGCAAGTGAACGTATCCATAGTATCAGTAATGCGCTTTGCAGGCTTTCCGCACTTAGGACAGGTTGTATCTACAAACTCCTTACACTCCGCAAGAGTATCCCCTGCTGCTAAATCGAGATTATCTGGAAGAGTGACAGGAAGCTGATCATAAGGAACAGGAACGTCACCGCAGCAATCGCAATGAATCATAGGAATTGGATTGCCCCAATAGCGCTGCCTTGAAATAAGCCAATCACGAAGACGGAACTGAACAGTTCGGCGGCCAACGTTGTGTTCTGTCAGGTATGCAACAACAGCCTCTTCTGCCTCAGAGTGCTTACCACCTCGAAGGCCAGTGAAAGGGCCTGATTGGACGAGAATACCAACGGTATCCATTGGTCCATCCCAATCAACAGAGGTTACCTTGTACTCAGAAACTCCTTTGAGTTCCTCATAGATATCTGTTCCCTCTTCGCAGATGATAGGAACAATTGGCAGGTTGTACTTCTTAGCAAAGTCAAAGTCGCGCTTATCACCTGATGGAACGCCCATAACAGCGCCAGTGCCATAATCGAGAAGAACGTAATCAGCCACCCAGATTGGTACAGTCTGGCCGGTAACAGGATTAATTGCGTAACGGCCGGTGAATACACCGTGTTTCTCGCGGTCTGTACCCTGGCGATCAATGGAAGAAACCTTTACGGCCTCCTCATGAAGAGCATCAAAGGCTGCCTTGTACTCTGAATCCCCTACCAGCTCAGCAGCAAGCTTGGATTCTGGTGGGAGCAGCATGAAGGTACAACCATAGATGGTGTCTGCGCGAGTGGTAAAAACAGTCATCTTGGTATCAGTTGGCGTGACGCCATCAGTGTCTGCCAGGGTAAAATCAATCTCTGCACCCTCGGAGCGACCAATCCAGTTTGCCTGCATTGCTCGAACACGCTCTGGCCAGCCCTCAAGCTGATCAAGATCATCAAGAAGCTCCTGTGCGTAATCAGTAATGCGCAGGTACCACTGGGAGAGCTCTCGCTTCTCTGGAACTGCGCCACAGCGCCAGCATTTGCCGTTAACTACCTGCTCGTTTGCAAGAACAGTTTTATCGTTAGGACACCAGTTAACAGGACTTGTTGCGCGATACACCAGGCCCTTTTCTAGCATCTTAAGAAAAATCCACTGACCCCATTTGTAGTACTCAGGATCACAGGTGTTAAACATACGGTCTTTGTCATAGGCAAAGCCCATGCGGAACATGGTTTTTACAGCTTGATCAATATTCTTATGAGTCCAAACGGATGGCTGGGTATTGTGCTTAATAGCAGCGTTTTCTGCAGGAAGACCAAAAGCATCAAAGCCCATTGGGTGCAAGACGTCAAAACCGCGCATGCGAGCCTGACGAGCCATAGCATCACCAATAGTGTAGTTACGAGCGTGGCCCATATGAAGATCGCCTGAAGGATAAGGGAACATCTCTAGAACGTATTTTTTAGGCCTTGAGCTATCTTCTTCTGTCTTATAAAGATTCTGCTCTTCCCAGACGCGTTGCCACTTAGTTTCAATGGCCTCAGCGTCGTAAGCAGGAAAATCACCTGAATCGTATACGTTCTGAATTTCCTCGTTTTCCACGAGTTCCCCTTTCTTATACAGATGCGTCACCAAGCAAGATACTTGGTGACGCTCGTAGTCCATAAATCCTGTGAGTTATGAACGGAAATTATAGCTAACCTGCTGGTTTGAATCTTTCAGTAAGACATCATGAGCGCCGCCCTCAACAATGGAGGTTGAGGAGACAAGTGTAATCTTTGCTTTTTCGCGAAGCTCAGGGATATCAAGTGCACCACAGTTGCACATGGTAGATTTGACCTTCAAAAGCGAGGCTTCAACGCCATCTTTGAGAGGACCTGCGTAAGGAACGTAAGAGTCAACGCCCTCAACAAAAGAAAGACCGCGCTTGTTGCCGCCAAGGTCGTAGCGCTGCCAGTTACGAGCACGTGCGGATCCCTCGCCCCAATACTCTTTCATGTAAGAACCGTTAACAATAACGCGATCAGAAGGACTCTCATCAAAACGAGCAAAGTAACGGCCAAGCATCATGAAGTCAGAACCCATAGCAAGTGCCAAGGTCATGTGATAGTCGTAGACAATTCCACCATCAGAGCAGATTGGAATATAGACGCCAGTCTCCTCAAAGTACTGATCACGAGCACGAGCAACATCAATGACAGAGGTTGCCTGACCACGACCAATGCCCTTCTGCTCACGAGTGATGCAGATAGAACCGCCGCCAATGCCAATCTTGATAAAGTCGGCGCCAGCCTCTGCTAAGAAGCGGAAACCCTCAGCATCTACAACGTTACCTGCGCCAATCTTGACGGAATCGCCGTAAGTTGCACGAACCCACTCAAGCGTGCGCTTCTGCCACTCGGAATAACCCTCAGAAGAGTCAATGCATAAAACATCAACGCCTGCATCAACAAGCAGAGGAACACGAGTTTCATAGTCACGCGTGTTAATACCAGCTCCGACCATATAACGCTTAGAATCATCAAGAAGCTCATCTGGAGCAGACTTGTGAGAATCATAATCTTTACGGAATACAATGCTGACCAAGTGGCCGTTCTTATCAACAATAGGAAGAGCATTAAGCTTATTGTCCCAGATAAGGTCATTAGCTTCTTTGAGGGAAGTATCCTCAGGTGCGGTAATAAGCTTATCGGCTGGAGTCATAAACTCAGAAACAAGCTTAGAGCGATCATCGCGAGAAGGACGATAGTCACGAGAGGTAACAATACCTACGAGCTTACCGCGAGAAGTACCGTCATCTGTGACAGGCATGGTTGAGTGGCCAGTCTTCTCTTTAAGGTTAAGCACATCACCTAGGGTCATTTCTGGAGTAAGTGTTGAATCAGAAACAACAAAGCCGGCCTTGTAGCTCTTAACCTCGCGAACCATCTGAGCCTCATCCTCAGCAGACTGAGAGCCGTAAATAAAGGAAATACCACCCTGCTGGGCCAAAGCAATTGCCAAACGAGGGCCAGAAACTGACTGCATTACTGCAGATACCATAGGAATATTTAGCTCAATTGCGCTTTTCTCGCCACGTTTAAACTTAACAAGAGGGGTCTTCAAAGAAACATTTGCAGGGATGTTCTCAGCTGATGAATAGCCAGGAACCAAAAGATACTCAGAAAATGTATGTGATTCGCCTTCGAAGAACTTTGCCATTGTCTTCGGCTCCCTCCTGACCTCTCGGTCATGCTCTACGTGTTTTGGCATTGTACCACCAGTGGAGTTGATTATTTAATTTGAACTCCCACTTGAAGCAATAACGTCTTCAAAGTTAACAGCAATGTCATGTTTTGTAGGAACCCACTCAACCTTTTTAAACAAAGCTGCAACAGTAATAGGAATATACGTCATCATAAAAATTGGGAACGTGAAGAGATTGGTAAAAATACGCCATTTTTTCTTTACGTGAAAATGCTTGTACTCCGAAATTGTAGTAATAAGTGCCAGTATAAAGAAAACGACATACATCGAGAAAACCGTCATGGCCAAAGAGCCTACACTCATGGCAATCTCGGCTTCAGTAGCAACAAAGCCATGACTCAAATAACCAACCAAAAGGTAGGTTCCATTAATAAATGCTGAAAGAAGAGTCAAAATCATACCCGGTGCAATAGTCATCAGCATGTCATATGAGGCAAACTGACCTTTAAAAATACCTTTAATCAAATCAAAACCATACGAGAAAAACACCTGGTAGAAACCTTTTGTCCAGCGCATGCGCTGCGTCCACGATGCCTTAAAAGTCAAAGGTTGTTCATCAAAGAACTCTGCAGGTGCATACCCAATTTGAATATTGTGAGCACTACAAAAAGTAGAAAATTGAATGTCTTCAGTGAGTGTATGGAAATCCCATCCATGCATACCTTTAATAATGCGAGAAGAAACCATCCAGCCAGAACCAGAAACAGCACAACTAGTACCCAGCATCATGCGGGCATTATTCAAATACTTTGCCTCACGCATAAACCATGTTGCATATGCAGAGCTAACCCAACTGGAATCAAAATTCTTTGAGTTTCTATAACTAGTGCATACAAGATATCCTGCATCAAAAGCCTGATTCATAATTTTGAGGTAGCTTGGAGAAACCAGGTTATCGGCGTCCATAATGATGAAAGCCTCATATTTATCACCATACTCATTAAGAATGCGATCAAAGCCGTAATCCATAACCCAGCTCTTACCCTTACGAGCAAGGTCATGACGCTCCCAAGTAATTGCTCCGGCCTTTCTTGCCTCTTCTGCCGTCTTATCAGTGCAGGCATCTGCAACAACAAAGACATCCATGAGCTCTCGAGGATAATCTTGAGAAAGGATAGACCTAACAAGATTGCCAATTACAGGCTCTTCATTGTGGGCAGCAATAAAAAAGGCATAACGATGTTGCTTTTTAGCCTCTGGAAGTTTTACTTCACCCTTAACTAAAACGCGGAGGATGTACACAATCTGATAAAAGTATGCAAGTGTAAAGAAAAGCCAGATGATGAAATTAAAAACAACGATTGGAGTGATACCGAGTCTGTTAAATTGCAATGGCATATATCCCTACGCTCCAAACTCAAGGCAAATATGTTTTATCAGCCAAAATCTCTCGACAAACAATTACCTTATAATCTTAACGCAATGGAGGGGTCAGAGCGTCCATGCCTTTGAATCCATTTTTTCTCCCATATCAACGCACATGTAATTGGCCGTCTTGGATATCGAGAAGAACGTCTGCTTCTTGATCTAGTTCATCGGAGTGCATAATCACCACGATAGTCCGTCTACCTTTGAGGTTAGCGAGATATTTACAAAGCCTCTGAACTGTTGGCGCATCTAAATTCTGTAGAGGTTCATCCAAAACAAGTGCCCCTTGTTTTCTGGATAGAGCTCTCAAAAGACCAATTTTTTGTCGCTCACCCAAAGAAACGGACTCCTCTTTTCCGTCAAAATCATGCGTCTCAAGAGAGGAAAAATCGAGCAAGTTGTAAATCGTTCGATCAATCTTTTCTCCAAACATATTGTCAGCAAGGCTTCCTTCTATAAGAGGTACCGGACGAGCAAAACGAGAACAGTCTTTAAAATCATCCGAAAGCTCTATATCACCACTGAATAGTGATGGATCAGAGCAGCCTTCCAAAAGATCCACGAAAGAAGACTTGCCTGAACCATTGGAACCTCTTATCACCACGAGAGATCCTTGTGGAATGCTGAGGGCTTGTGTATGAAAAAGTTCTGGTCCTTCTGGAGTAGCTAAAAGAGTTCCCTCTCCTATCTTTACAGCCGGTTTAAGTGAAGAGCTCCAAAGCTTCTCATAACCTGAAGGCTCTTGGGATTCTTTCTCGTGCTCAAGATAAACATCAATATCCGCTTTTGCAGCAAGATATGAGCTTTTAACAGAACAAACCGTATCAAGCGGTTCACTCAATACTGACAAAATCAGATAGGCGGCTAAAATCTCTCCAACACTCATCTGACCTATAGAAAGCAGCATAACACCTGTAATTATGGCTGCGACTTGCGTGAAATTCGAAAGCGCTGATGGAAGGCTCTTTGATAAAGCACTGAAAAAACTACTTCTTTTTACATAGAAGAAATACTCATCGTTAGCTGCCTTGTAAGCATTTTCAAAATAGTTCTCTGCTCGTAGCACATTAATCGAGAACTTTTCCTCAATTATGCGTCTACCGATATCCAGCCAGCCTTCTCGTTTTTTCATTGACTCGGTCAAAATCTCATTTGTTTTCTTGCTCGGATAATCAATAATCACCAAGTAAAAAGGAATATAAAGCAAGACAAGCAAACCGATCCATGGATTTACCGTAAACGCCACAATTGCCAAAACAACAACTGCTAAAAGACCGCCTAAAAATTCAACACTTACTGCAATTTGAACACCACTGAAAACAAAAGCCGCCATAGTAACTACATTAAGATAGTGTCCGGCTTTCTTTTTTGAAAAAATACGAAGAGACATCTTTAAGAATTCCGATATCGCTACCTCAGAACTAGCAATCGCGGCTTCTAAATTGAGCTTTTGTGGAATCCAAACAGTGAGAAAAAAGCTTAAGCAAAGCGTTACAAGCGAAAGGAGCAATAACAGCCCTAGCTTTTGCCAAACACCGTCAACAGCTTGCACATTAAGCATACTATCAATTAGATTGCCTGTAAAAATACCCAGCATTGCAACAGCAATATATCCAATTGCCAAACCAAGAGCAGATAAAAACATATGTTTTCGTATAACAAATAAGTGAGAGAGACGATTATTCATACTCATCATCCCCAAAACATCATCAACTATTACCTGCACTTGTAGAATAAGCACTTAATGGACTCTTTAAGGTTAAAAGCGGGTTTCTCGTATAAAATTGCGTTATCACCCTATAATTTGACGCAGGAATGTACCGTTGAAAGGCTGATTATGAGCGAAAAGCGACTAACTCAAGCACTTCAAAATATACTTGCCAATGGGAATTCTCTTGCTCAAGGCGGTGCTTCAAATGTCATTTTGAGTGCACACTACGAAACAGAAGAATCTGTTAACCCTCATATCAGAGGATTTTTTACACTCACCTCTGCTTTTGATTTAGCAAATTTAGGCCAATTTTCTACAAAACCTTATGGAAACGACATTGTAAGTCTCTCAATACTTGCTCGTAAAAACTATTTTGGAAGTTTTCTTTTCTTTCTAATGCCTTCATCAGAAGATTTCTTTACTTTTACTACAAACCTTATATCAAATAAAAATACACTGCCGAAACAAGTTCATCCAGCTGATATTGAACAAATTTATACACTTTATAGTCAAATAGTCATTACCTATTCTGAGAGAAAACCAAATTGGGAAGCTATTGTTACTTCCTTACTTATAGCGCTTATTACCTGCCTTTCTCCTGATACTCACTATACGTTCACTCCAGGTAACACTAATGAGACAGTCGCTCTTATCCTTAATGAAATTACTGCTCATTCAGAAAGTATTACACTGGCTAAACTTTCAGAAAAATACTCATATACACCAACTTATCTCTCTGAACTTCTCAGACAAAAATGTGGAAAAACTTTTTCTGAACTTGTTTTGGAACAAAGAATGGAGCGGGCAAAAACGCTGTTAATTCACACCAAATTGCCAGTCTCTACTATTTCTTCGATGATTGGCTATGGTGGAACAACAGAGTTTTATAGGAAATTTAAAGATTACTTTTCTCTTACACCACGTGAGATGAGAAGCGAAACTTTTTAGTCATATTACAATTGAGGACAAATCTCATTTCCCACTGAAGTCCTTCCCATAGACATATCACTCTGAGAACGTAGGGCTTCTTGTAGGTCTTTTGGTAGCGTGTCTGCTACCACGATATTCTCGCCCGTAAAAGGGTGTTCAAACTGAACGTGCCAGGAGTGTAAAAACTGCCTGTTAAGTCCAAGGTTAAGGCTTGTATCTTTTTTACCGTAGAGCTGATCGCCGACAACAGGATGACCAATGTGGCGCATGTGAACTCTAATTTGATGTGTACGACCTGTATAGAGGTGGCACTCTAGAAGCGAGTAACCTTCACCTTTTCTACCCGCTTCAAAGCGCTCAAGCGTTCTGAAGGTGGTGATGGCTTCTCGTGCGCCAGGAGCGTCTGATACGGTCATTTTGAGACGGTCTCGCGTTGAGCGAGCAATGCCTGTTTCAATGGTGCCAGAATCGTGGGCAACATAGCCTTGTACCAGCACAATGTAGCGTCGGTCAAGCACGCGCAGCCTAATGAGGTCTTGAAGAGCCTTTTGAGCCTCGTCAGACTTTGCTGCCAGCATAAGACCAGACGTATCCATATCAAGTCGATGCACAATACCAGGACGTTCTTCTCCCTGAAGCATTCCTAAGTGCTCGTAGCCGCAGTGGGCTACCAGAGCATTTGCCAGGGTATCATCAACATGACCAGGAGATGGGTGGCAGACAAGGCCAATCTGCTTTGAGAGCACTATGAGGTACTGGTCCTCAAAGCGAATATCAAGCGGAATATGTGGATTTGGGCGCAAAAGGCCTGTTTGAGGCTCTGCGTCTGGAAGAGATACCAAGAGTCTATCGCCAAGCATAAGTTTTTCTGACTTAGACGTAGCAAGCGTAGCGTTGATGGTTACTCGTCCCTCTTCTACCAGCTTGACACAGGCACTTCTTGAAGGAAGCGTATCTTGGGCAGAAAGAAACGCATCTAATCTGACGCCGTCTCCTTCTGGTCCAACTAGAATGTCAACAATGCGCTCATTCATTGCCGCTACCCTGCTGCTTTTTGTCCCAAACCATCCAGTACACAAAAGCAAGAAGGATGCCACAAGTTACAAAGATATCGGCCACATTAAACACGGCAAAATTAACAAACGTAGTAGCAAAGAAATCGGTAACCTGACCATACAAAACACGGTCAATAGCGTTACCAATTCCGCCGCCCGCAACGCCTCCCAAAAGCGCAATAAGCGGCAACGGGAGGTTCTTCTCGCGAAGTACAAAGCCTACAAGAGCGGCAATAACTACAACAGTAAGAGCTACAAAAAAGAGAGCATTTCCAGAACCCACCGAAAACGCTGCTCCAGTGTTGCTTACATGGAAGAGCTCCATAACACCGGGGATAAAAGGCACCGCAGTTCCCTCTGGAATTGAGGTTCTCACCCAAAGCTTGGTTGCCTGGTCAAGCACGCACGCAACAGCACCCGCCCCGCAGAGAACTGCAAGGCGGGTTGCTAGCGTGTGAGTTGTATGTTGTTGCTGATTAGTATTCATTTACGCAACAACGTCGTGGCAGCGGTGGCAGAGGTGATCTTCACCAAGCTCGCGATAGTTCCAGCAGCGGTCGCAGTGCTCACCGTTTGCAGGATAAACGCTCACGCTCAGCTCAGTTCCCTCGGAGACGGTAACCTCAGAGCAGACAAATGTCTCAGCAAAGTCAAGACCAGCGTGAGAAATGGATGCAGCCTGGTCAGCAGTAAGGGTAACCTCTGCACGTGTGGCCTGCGTGGTTTTCTCGGTCACTACGCCAGCCTCAAGTGCAGTCTCGTATGCCTTGGTGTAAGCGGCGCGAGCATCAACCAGTACCTGGTATGCAGGAAGCAGTGAGGTGTACTCATCGGTGGTCATAGGAGCCTTATACCAGTCGAGAAGTGCGGCGTACTTCTGGCCGTCACGCATGGACTCTGGCAAGAATTGCATTGTCTCATCGGTGGTATAGACCAGAATTGGCTGCAGGTCATGAACAAGCATAGAAAGAATCTCTGCCCAGACGGTCTGAGCGCTTCTGCGTGTTGCAGAATCTGCAGCATCACAGTACATGCGATCCTTAGTTGCATTCAGGTAGCCGTTGGAAAGCTCAATAATGTAATCGTAGAGGGTACGGAAGACATTGTTGAAGCGATATCCCTCGTAAGCCTCAGTAACTGCAGCATGAACCTCACACATACGTGCAAGAACAAGACGGTCATACTCTTCAAGATCTGCTACAGCAACGGCATCAGTAGCAGGATCAAACTGACCCTCAAGCTCACCAAGAAGGAAGCGCAGGGTGTTTCTAAACCTACGGTATGCATCGCCTACCTGGGAAAGAATAGCATCATCACAAGGAACGTCAGTTGAAGTATCAACAGAAGCCACCCAAAGACGCAGAACATCTGCACCGCGCTCAGCGCAAACGGCGTTTGGATCAATGACGTTGCCCAGAGACTTACTCATCTTTCGTCCCTGGCCGTCAAGCGTAAAGCCCTGGGAAACAACAGACTTGTAAGGAGCAACGCCGTAAGCTCCAACAGAAGTCATAAGAGAACTCATGAACCAACCGCGGTGCTGGTCGGAGCCCTCAAGATACATATCAGCTGGAAACTTGAGGTTTGGACGATGCTTACAAACAGCTGTGTGAGAAACGCCAGAATCCCACCAAACGTCCAGAATGTCCTTGTTAGCCTTGAGATTATGGCCACCACACTTAGGACAGACGCAAGCGTCACCTAAATAGGTCTTAGGATCGTCGGTGAACCAAGCATCAGAGCCCTTCTCGCGGAAAAGCTTGATAACTGCGTCAAGCGTCTGGTCATTAATGACGGTCTCGCCACAATCCTCGCAGGTGAAAGCTGGGATTGGAACGCCCCAGTTACGCTGCCTGGAAATACACCAGTCAGGACGGCCCTCAACCATGGAACCAATACGCTTAACCGCATTTGCAGGATAGAACTTAACCTTTGTAAGCTCCTCTGCTGCCTGCTTGCGAAGACCAGTCTTATCCATAGAAACAAACCACTGATTTGTTGCGCGGAAGATAACAGGCTCTTTACAACGCCAGCAGTGTGGATAGCTATGGGTAATCTCCTCTGCCAGAATGAGTGTACCGCGGTCTTTAAGCCACTGGACAATGACAGGATTAGCCTCATTGACCTCCATACCAGAGAAGGGACCGCCAGTACCCTGACCATCACCCTTGAAGAAGTGACCGTCATCATCAACAGGCATGGTCTGTGGAATATCAAAACGAACGCCAGCGTTGTAGTCGTCTACACCATGGCCTGGTGCGGAGTGAACAACACCAGTACCATCGTCAAGGGTTACATACTCTGCGTAGATAAACTTACCAGTGTTGCCAAGATCACCAAAGATTGGCTGCTTGTACTCATTACCTGCAAGCTCAACGCCAGTTCTCTTCCAGGTGTTACCCTCTGAGTCCTGAGCAAGCTTCCAATTGGTATAGCCAAACTTAGTAGCGGCCTTCTCTGCAAGAGCCTCAGCAACAATCTCTACGTGTCCATCAGAAAGCTCAAGAGCAACATAGTTTGCTTCTGGATGCAGAATAACTGCCTCGTCTGCTGGCATAGTCCAGGGAGTGGTAGTCCAGATGTCTACCCAGGTCTTACCTGTATAAGCCTCAAGACCATCGGGAACCGTTGTGAGCTCAAAGCGAACAAAAATAGCAGTTGAGGTAACATCGTGATACTCAATCTCTGCCTCAGAAAGAGCTGTGTGGTCATGAGTACACCAGTGAACAGGCTTGGTACCTCTGTACACGGAACCCTTGTCATAGATGGCCTTGAAAATCTCAACGTCAGTAGCGTCGTAATCATTGACATAGGTGAGATAAGGATTGTCCCACTCTCCTAAGACTCCAAGACGCTTAAAGCCCTGACGCTGAGTATCTACCTGTTCAACAGCCATCTTGCGACAGAGCTCACGGATCTTCTCGGTAGATAACTGATTGAACTTTTCTGTGCCAAGCATCTGCTCAACCTTGTGCTCAATAGGCTGACCATGGCAATCCCAACCAGGAACATAAGGGGTCTGGAAGCCTTGCATAGCCTTATAGCGGTTGATGATGTCCTTGGAAATCTTATTCTGTGCGTGACCCAGGTGAATTGGACCGTTTGCATAAGGAGGTCCATCGTGAAGGACAAACTTGTCATGTCCTTCATTTTTCTTCATCAAGAGTTCATAGACGTTGTTTTGGTCCCAATCAGCCAAACGCTGAGGCTCGTTCTGCGCAAGTGATGCGCGCATAGGAAAGCCTGTATTTGGCAGGTTGGTGGTCTTTTTGTACTCGTTTGCCATCAAGCACAACCTTTCTGGGCACAAATAAAGCGCCCGTCCCTCACAGCTGGGACGAAGCGCCACAATACACTTCGTTGTAACCACCCAGCGACGGATATATCCGTTTACTCGGCTGGCCTGTCACGGCGACCACTTCCGGCAGCATCTACTAGTACAAAACCTGTACGTTTGAACTGCAGCTCCGAGGTGATGTTCACACGGACGCAAATACGGACTTCCACCAACTCCGCTCGCTTGAGATTTGCGCTACCCAGCTACTGTCCTCATCACAGCTTGTGTAAGTAATACTACCACGTCTTGTGCTCATTGAACTAAGTAATACCTATGCGTAAACCGTTTTTAACAAATTACGCGGAATTCAATTTTTAAAGTTTTATAGAAATAAAAAGGTAGAGATTGGGTAAAACAACTCAAATATCTAAGTGAGCTCATATCACATTTGAGCCAAACAGGTAAAGGGAAATGTATGGCAAATAACGATAACAAGCACCGTAGATCTATGTCGATGCTGCTCTACATTGCAGTAGCCATCTTTGTATATCTCCTGCTAAGCAATACTTTATTACCAGGTCTTTTACGCCAACAGGTACAAACTGTTTCTTACAGTGAGTTCCTTAACAAGATTGACAACAATGAAGTCACCAAGGTAGACCTTAATACTGGCAACAGAAACATTAGGTTTACTACAGGCTCTGGAGATTCCGAGAAGGTCTTTGAGACCACACAGTTCCCTAATGATTCAACGCTAGTTCAGACGCTTAGGGACCACAAAGTTGATTTCTCTGCTTCTATTCCTGACAACTCTACAAACATGCTGCTCTATGCCCTTATTCAGTATGGAATTCCTCTTGTACTCTTCTTGGGCATTGGCTACTTTATCAACCGTTCCCTTAAACGTGCCATGGGTGACGATGGACCTTCCATGAACTTTGGTGGCGGATTTGGTGGTCTTGGTGGCAATCTTGGTCGTTCAAGCGCTAAAGAAATTAAGGGAGAAGACACGGGCATTACGTTCAAAGACGTAGCTGGCCAAGAAGAAGCTAAAGAGTCTATGCAAGAGATTGTTAGCTTCCTTAAGACTCCCGATAAGTACAAAGAGATTGGTGCTCGCTGTCCTCGTGGTGCTTTGCTTGTAGGCCCTCCAGGCACTGGTAAGACCCTCATTGCTAAAGCAGTTGCTGGTGAGGCTGGCGTTCCTTTCTTCCAGATTGCAGGTTCTGAATTTGTTGAGATGTTTGTTGGACGCGGCGCTGCAAAAGTTCGCGACCTCTTCAAGCAAGCAAATGAGAAAGCTCCTTGCATCATCTTCATTGATGAGATTGATGCAGTTGGTAAACGCCGTGACGCCTCCCTCAACTCTAATGACGAGCGCGAGCAGACCTTAAACCAGCTACTTTCCGAGATGGACGGCTTTGATAACCACAAGGGTATTGTTGTTCTTGCAGCAACAAACCGCCCAGAAACCTTAGACAAGGCACTTCTGCGTCCTGGTCGTTTTGACCGTCGTATTCCTGTTGAGCTTCCAGATCTTAAGGGTCGTGAGGCTGTTCTTCAGATTCACGCCAATGATGTCAAGATGGAGCCAGGTGTTGACCTTTCTATCATTGCAAAGTCCACACCAGGTGCATCCGGAGCAGACCTTGCAAACATTATTAATGAGGCAGCTCTTCGCGCCGTTCGCCTTGGTCGTCGTCGCGTTACCACTGAAGACCTTACCGAGTCTGTAGACGTTGTTATTGCTGGTGCAAAGAAGAAAAATACTGTTCTTTCCGAGCATGAGAAAGACGTTGTAGCCTATCACGAGACTGGTCATGCAATTGTTGGAGCCATTCAGAAAAACGATGCTCCTGTCACAAAGATCACCATTGTTCCTCGTACTGGCGGAGCCCTTGGCTTTACCATGCAGGTTGAAGACGATGAGCGTTATCTGATGAGCAAGAGCCAGGCCATGGATGAGATTGCCGTTCTCTGTGGCGGACGCGCTGCTGAAGAACTTATCTTTGGCGAGATGACCAATGGTGCTTCTAACGATATCGAGCGTGCAACAACAATTGCTCGCGCTATGGTTACTCAATACGGTATGTCTGACAAACTTGGTATGGTTACCTTAAGCCAACAGCAAAGCCGCTACCTAGGTGGAGGCTCTTCCCTTACCTGCTCTGAGGCAACTGCTGAGGAGATTGATGCCGAGGTAAAGCGCATCGTAGAAGAAGGTCACCAGCGCGCACTTCAGACGCTAAAAGAAAACCGCTTCAAACTACACGAGATTGCTCATTACCTACAAAAGAAGGAAACTATCACTGGTGAGGAGTTCATGAATATTCTTAAGCGCGAGAATACCTTTGCTCCTGTTGTTGAGAACACCAACGAAGAAAACTCCTCTACTCCTTCTGCAGAGTAACTTTTACTAAAAACAAAGTTAAACGGCTACCTAGTTTATAGGTGGCCGTTTTTTGTATCGCATATAGAGATGTTAACCCAAGCTATCGAGCAAAAAGTTCCCAAAAAGCAACGGCGGATGACGCGGCAACATTAAGAGAATCTACCTGATGTGACATGGGAATAATAAAAGTAATATCACAAGCCTCAATGGTTTTCTCGTTAAGACCATACCCCTCACTACCAAAAAATAGTGCAGTTTTCTTGTCTTTGACCAGCTCTTTATTTAAAGGTTCTGCAGAATCTGTGAGTGCAAGAGCACAGGTAATAAAAGAGTGAGCTTTAAGCTTTTCTATCAAATCGAATGAAGTTGTCTCTTCATCCAAACGAGTCCAAGGTACGTTAAGAACCGTTCCCATAGAAACACGTAAAACGCGTCTTGAGAGATTGTCAGCACACTTAGCAGTCAAGATGACAGCGTCCACATTAAGAGCTGCCGCTGACCTAAAAACAGCGCCTACGTTATTGACGTCAACAAGATCTTCTAAAACGGCAATATGCTGAGAAGTACTAAGAATATCCTCTAACGATGATTCTTGAGGTCTCCTCATAGCACAGAGCACTCCTCTATTCATCTTATAACCGATGAGCTGAGTCAGCTGCTCATCGGGAAGAATAAAAATGGGAATGTCATTTGACAGAGGACGGAACTTCTCAACAATTTGCAAAATGTTATCTGTATGAGAAGTGTTAGCAAGAAATGAAAGTGGTTTACAGCCAGCAGAAAGCGCAGTCTCAATCACAAAATGAGACTCACAAATCATGATGCCACGAGATGGATCAAGGCGATTGCGTAGCTGGTTGTCAGTCAATCGAGAATACACATCAAGACGATTGTCATCAGATGAATCTAAATAAATAACTGGATATGTAGACATAAGCAATGTTCCCCTTGCCTCTTGATTCTTACTATTTTCTACTCTTGAGACAAAAGTTAAACTGCGTTTGTTAAAAAACTTCCTCTTTTGCTGGTCTCTTTTTGAGGAAGTAACCTACCAAAACCAAGATGGCAGACAAGCTTATAAGAGTGCTCTGTAATGCAATTTGAGAATTGTCCGCCGTGTCAGGAAGCTGCTCCTTTTTCTCTGTCTTATGGGATTCTCCAGGAGTGTTGGATCCTGGGGTTACCGGTGTGGCAGGAGGTTGTTTTACATATACATGAGTCCAATTAGCTGCAATAGTTTGCTCATTAGAATCTTTTGTTCCAATTACAAGATTGATCTTTAAGTGTTGATAAGAATCAAGCGTATTGGGATCAAAAGACATTGGAAGCAAAATGTACTCAATTTTATATTGGCCTATAGGAAGAGTGTTGTCTTGAGAAGATGAATATATAATGTCATTAAAAGTATTTGAGAAATATACGGGATTTCCTTCAGCATCGACTACTCGTGGAGAACCGTCAGGATTATAGGTTAAATCAGTAGTAAGACTACCGTTCTCAAATAAAGAAACCTCGTAAGTAGAATCAGGCAACTTTTTAATGCCCATTTGTCCATCGCGAGTTGCCGAACTTTCTGGAAATACATCAGCAATATCTTGAGATTTAATATCAGATAAAATCCTATTTGTAACCGTATCGATGTCTAAAACTTTTTTACGTCCTGCATCAACGGTATGATTAAAAGTATACGAAGAGATTGTTGCTGGAGCATTTTGAAGACCTTCATCTGTAGGTTTCAAGGTTTCTCCAGTATCAGTAACATATGCAGTATGCGCCAAAGTGTAGTAATACGTTGTATGTGTAACAAAAATATTGGGCTTAACAATATTTCCATCACCATCATGGGCTTCAGGAATTACATACTGCTCTACTTCTTTATGATCAAGAATGCTATTACCAATTGTTGTAGGCGCGTCATACAGACCTTGTTTCTCAGTTCTGTTACCGTTGCTATCAACAAATGTAGTAAGATTCCTTGAAATATCTGAAACTCCAGCACGAACAGTATAAATATAGTAAAAACCATGCTCTTGATCGTAGGACAGAGTTTTATCCAACTTATACTCACCTAAAGGTATACTGCGATCAATAATGGCAACATTGTCTTGACCAACAGATCCATTAATCAGTTGGCCATTTGAAATATAAATATTAATTTTGTCTCTATGAGCCTGGATATTATTATCTGTATCGAATTCAAAAACAGGAAGTAATATTTTATGATCAGTAACACCTACAAGATTAGGATGTGCTTGTAGGTAAGAATTAACAGCAGTTTCATCGGTTGTATAACGCAATTCATGATCATCCGAAAAAAGTGATGGGTCAAACCGATCGCTATCTAAAAATTTAAAGTCAGTAACTTTTTGTAAATCAAGATGTGAAGTTGGTATTGGCTCCTCAAAGGGCTTAATTTCTGTCAAATTATCCAGAGAACCTAAATCATTTCCTACAACTGTAGTGAAATCAGGTGCAGATGGATTAAATGATTTAATCTCTGTATACAATAACAATTGATTTGAGTTTGTTTGTCCTAATACCGTGTTTGCTAAAACAGGAGTAGGAATGTATGAAATAAATACGCATAAGAAAATAAGCAAGGTAACTGCACATTTAAATTTTTTAAAACTAGTTTGAGAATTTATCAATCTCATCTATTTCCACACTCCCTTCCTAAATCAAAACATAGTGTAAAAAAGTCTAAATCAAAAGTACATTCAAGTAACTATATGTCCTCTAAATATATAATTCCTCATAAGTTCCACAAAAATATGTGTTGCATATGAACTAGAATAAAATGATAAGTGTGAAAGCTTATTGTTTGTTGATTTTCAAATTGCATTACTTCTTGTTGTGTACCTTCGTTCTTATAAGGAGTGCTCCTTGGCTAAGCACTTTGCAGATAGTTCTGCTCCCAAAAACTTAAAGTCTCATCATTTTAAAAATAGTGCTGAAACAGATAAAGCCGCGTCATTGCGTGATTCAATACCAGATCTGGGAAATACTGCTGTTACAAGCATTGCCTCAGAAAGCACTACTTCTTTTTTGGACTCTGACGAAGTAGCTTCTAACACTATTAACAACACAAATGTCAGCAGCGACAACCTTGAGCCTGCACCAGTTAAGTCAAAATTTCATTTTTGGATTATTCCGGCAAGTATTATTGGATTAGCTGCTTGCATTTATCTTGGTGGAGCAATCTTCTTTAATTTCTTCTTTATGCCTCAAACCAGCATTTATGGTAAGGACTACTCCTTAAAACCTGCTTCAGATTTACAGGCTTCTAGAGCAAACGAGGCCTCAAATTACTCCGTTCAAGTCTCTGGAAACGGCGTAGATCTAACTATCAAAGCTTCTGACATTGATTTGACGTACGATGCAGCTGGATATGCTCGTGATGCTATTAGTCAGCAGAATCCTTGGATGTGGCCGCTAGAGCTTACTCATAGCAGAACCCTAAGCCCACATGCAACCGCTTCATACGATACAAGCAAGGTAGATTCACTTTTTAATCAAAGAATTGAGCAGGCAAAAGAATCTGCGCACACTCTTGAAAATAATGGCATTACCTATGACAGTTCAGCTAAAAAGTTTATTTTTGCTAACGACGCTATTGCAACAAGACTTTCTCTTGAAGGTGTCCATAAAGATTTACAGGATGCTTTTAATAATCTGAATACTACCGTTCAGCTTGGTCAAGAAAGCCTCATGAGTGCAGAAGACCTTGATAAAGCCTTGAAGACTGCTAATTCCTACATTGCCTCTTCAGTTGATTTAATGCTTGGCGATTCTTCTGCATATCAACTAGATCAAGACACCATTGCTAGCTGGATTAAATTTGATGAGAATCTCTCTATTTCATTTGATACGGACGCCATCACTAAATGGGTCAACGAGACACTTGCTCCTGCGGTAGATACTCGTGGAACATCAAGAACGTATAAGCGTTGGGATGGAAAAGAATTCACCACAAAGGCTGCCGGTGCATATGGTTGGGTTATAGATAATGATGCTGCAGTAAAAGCTATTTCTGACGGTTTATCTTCTGGTCAAGCAACAAAGATTGATATTCCTACCAAACAAACAGCTGGTAAATTTACTAAACTAGGTGAACAAGACTGGGGCGGGCGTTATATTGATGTTGACCTAACAACTCAGCACGCTGTCCTTTATGGTGATGATGGAACAATTCTCTGGGAAGCCGATGTAGTAACAGGAATCCCAGACGGACATCACAACACTCCAGAAGGAGTCTGGTATATTACCAGCCACATTAGAGATGCACGCCTTTTAGGACCAAACGATGAGTCAGGTCGTCCAGGATGGGATACAAAGGTTGATTTCTGGCTTGGCGTAAAGGGTCAAGAAGTTGGCTTCCACAACGCTCCATGGAGAAGTGCATTTGGTGGAAACATCTACAAAACTGGCGGTAGCCATGGCTGCATTAACCTAAGCTATGAAAACGCTCAGAAACTCTTTGATGTTGCCAAAGACGGAGATCCGATTATTATCCACTACTAGGTTTTTCTTAGAAAAAAATTTACGCGCGCTTTAGAAAACAATTCTGAAGCGCGCGTTTTTTATGTCTTACAGAAGATCTACAACACGCTCTTTGTTTGCCATAAAATCAAGATACTCTGAACCTAAGCGAGAAGTGATCAATGAACTGGCAGAAGGAAAATCAGAATCACTTTGCTTAATACCAATATTAGTAATATTGGTATATGCATACGAACATAACAGTCCGTCGTTTGGTTTATAACAAGTCATATCAGAAACACTCGCCTTCTTGGTCCAAATGACGAAAGCGACAAACCAGGTTGGGACGCACGAATTGACTTCTGGATGGGCGTGAAAAGTCAGGGAGTTGGCTTCCACAATGCTCCGTGGCGTGGAGCATTAGGTGGAGATATTTATCGCTATAGCGGTAGCCATGGTTGTGTTAATTTGAGTTACAGCAATGCAGAAAAAGCTCTTTAACATCTCAAACGATGGTGACCCAATTATCATCCGCTACTAATGTCATTTAGCTTGTACATTGTTAAACGTATTATGAAGTGGCTTCACTGCGAATATACTCTTGGTAATAGGTACCCCAGTCACAAAGTTCTTTCAAAATAGGGTTCATTGTTTTACCTAATTTGGTCAGCGTATATTCCACCTTCGGCGGAGTCTCGGGATATACAACTCTTCTTACTATGTCCTGTTCCTCAAGCTCACGAAGTTGTGACGTCAAAGTTTTGGTTGTTATGTTTCCCAATAGCCTTTGCAGTTGATTAAACCGCACTGGACCTTTTGAAAGAAACCAGATAATACGGAGTTTCCACTTTCCCGCTAGTATATTTAATCCAATCTGCATTGGACATTGATCTGTTATTGACATTGTTTTTGCCATAGCAAACCCCTCTTTTATATCGTATCAAAAAGGATAGTACGTATTAAAAAAGTACGTTCTTGTTTGAAGATCCAAAGAAGTTATAGCCTAACTATGGTAATAAAACAACAGAGAGGATTCTTCACATGATTATTGATAGCCATGAACATGTCATGCTCCCTACCACCATGCAGATACAAAAACTAGATGAGGCAGAAGTAGATAAAGCAATTTTATTTACTACTACTCCACACATAGAAAAAGCAAAATCATCCACATTGGAAGATATCAACAATGAAATGCAAATTTTATACAAAGTTTTGGGAGGGGGTTTTACACCACAGAAACGAATAGATAAGATGAAAGACACAATTGCTGAATTACAACGAGCAATAGCTGCAGCGCCCAATAGATTCTATGGCTTTGGACCTGTTCCACTTGGACTTTCAGTAAAAGAGACATCGAACTGGATTGAAACATATGTTATTAATAATTCTTTTAAGGGAATTGGCGAATTTACACCTGGTTCTGAAAATCAAGTTGAACAGTTGGACACCATATTCCACGCTTCGTCAAATTACACAAATCTTCCCGTATGGGTGCATACCTTTCATCCAGTAACACGAACAGGAATCAAAATATTAATGAATCTATGTAAAAAGTATCCTTCAGTCCCTGTCATCTTTGGACACTTAGGTGGCTCAAACTGGATGGATGTAATTGCTTTTGCAAAAGAACACAAAAATGCGTATCTAGATTTGTCGGCAGCATTTACTCCTCTCTCAGTAAAGACCGCCCTAACTGAACTACCAGAAAAATGCTTCTTCAGTTCAGATGCGCCATTTGGTGAACCAACTTTATCCAGAGGACTTATCGAATTTGTAAGCCCATCTAAAGAAGTAACCAACATGGCTTTAGGCGAGAACATCGCAAATTTATTAAATTTGTAGCCGTTTAATAATCCATATATAAACAACGTAATAACAACATAAGACAATATCTCTTGAAAGGTTAGAAGCGAGGCATTTGGCCTCCGGCAAAGCCCATATTCTTCATCATAGACTCTATAGCACGGCGGCCCTTCTTTGTATTACCGCCCTGAGTCATAGCCTTCATCTTGCCCATCATCTTATTCATCTCTCCCCACTGGCGAATAAGCTGATTGACTTCCTGAACGCTACGACCAGAACCCATAGAAATACGACGACGTCGCTGACCATTAATAATCTTTGGGCGTACACGCTCTTCTTTGGTCATCGAGTGAATCATGGCTTCAATCTTTGCCATTGAGCTGTCATCCACACCACCCTGCTGGGCCATCATGCGGTCACCACCAGGTAGAGCGCCAATAAGCTTTGCAAGGCCGCCCATCTTGCGAATCTGATTCATCTGATTAAGCAGGTCGTCCATGGTAAAGCCTTCACGCAACATGCGCTCGGCATCTTCAACCTGCTTCTCGTCTGCTGCCTGCTGGGCCTTCTCGACAATAGAGATAACGTCACCCATGCCAAGGATGCGCTTGGCCATGCGATCTGGGTGGAAAACCTCAAGTGAATCGGGTTTCTCGCCCATAGAAACAAACTTGATAGGCTTACCGGTAACTTCACGTACGGAAAGTGCGCCACCGCCACGAGCATCGCCATCAAGCTTGGACATGATAACGCCGTCAAAGTCTACGCGCTCGGCGAAGGTGCTGACAACATTGACGATATCCTGGCCGGTCATGGCGTCGACAACCATAAGAATCTGATCTGGTTTGACGGCACGCTTAATAGCAACGGCCTCTTCCATCATTTCTTCGTCAATTTGAAGACGGCCAGCAGTATCGACAATTACCAGGTCATTGAGGTGATCAACGGCCTCTTGGATTGCCTGAGACGCAATAGCAACGGCGTCTTTGCCATCACCACGATAGACTGGCACGCCAATCTCTGAACCAAGTGTTTCTAGCTGATCTGCTGCTGCTGGACGGTGAACGTCGCAGGCGACAAGCAGAGGATTCTTGCCTTGAGACTTAAGCAGGTAGGCAAGTTTTGCAGCCGCGGTTGTTTTACCAGAGCCCTGGAGACCAACAAGCATGATGACGTTTGGAATGCGATTCTGCGCCAACGTAAGTTTGGACTCGGTTGAACCAAGCAGCGCTGTGAGCTCGTCCAGAACAATACGGACAACGTTCTGCGCTGGGGACAGAGACTCCAGGACATCAGCAGTCATGCACTGCTCTTTACAGCGGCCAACAAACTCTTTAACTACTTTGTAGTTAACGTCAGCTTCGAGAAGAGCCATGCGAATTTCTCGCATTGCTGAATTGATATCGTCCTCAGTGAGACGGCCCTTTCCGCGCAGAGCGGAAAATGTATTTTGCAGTCTATCTTGAAGGCTGTTAAACATTACTGAACTCCCTCACCAACAAGTGCTTCACAGAATGAACGAGCATCAAACGTCTGAAGATCATCAATTGACTCGCCCACACCAATACGATAAATAGGCAGGTTAAGCTGGTTTGAAATTGCCAAAGCAATTCCTCCCTTTGCGGTGCCATCAAGCTTGGTAACAATAAGACCGTCCAAAGACAGCGCGTCATTGAACTCTTTTGCCTGGTTAAGACCATTTTGACCGGTAGTGGCATCAATAACCAAGACAACGCTCACGGGAATATCTCCTGCACGCTTTCTGGTAACTGAGACAACCTTAGCAAGCTCACGCATTAAATCAGATGAGGTATGAAGGCGTCCAGCAGTATCAATAAGCACCAGTTCAGTGCCTTGTTTTTCTGCAGTCTCAACAACCTCAAAGCAAACGCTTGCAGGGTCAGCGCCACGCTCTCTGGTTACTACCTCAATACCAGAGCGTTCTCCCCACACCTGTAGCTGCTCAATTGCTGCTGCGCGGAAGGTATCGGCGCCACCAATCAGGGTCTTAACCCCACTAGCATGTGCACGACCAGCAATTTTGCCAACAGTAGTAGTTTTACCAGCGCCGTTAATGCCAACAAACAAGACAATAGAAGGCGTATCCGTAAAAGGATCTCTTTCTGCAACAGGAAACTCTGAAGTCAGACGCTCTACAAGGGCACGGCGAAGCTGATCGGAGCGCATAAGGTTTTCTCTCGCAGCACGTTCACGCAGGTCATCGGTGACACGCATAGCCACCTCAGCACCCATGTCCCCCATAACCAGCGTATCTTCGAGGTCATCCCAAAAGTCTTCGGTAACCTCTCCGCCCATATAAAAGATTTCGCTTAAGGTCTCACGGGAACGCTCAAGACCGCGGCGAAGATTGTCCATAAAGCCCATTAGATATCAACTACCTTTCCGGTTGTCTTATCAAGCCTCTGGGAGACAACGTGGCTGACACCATCTGCCTGCATAGATACGCCATACAGTACGTCTGCCTGCTCCATAGTGCGCCTCTGGTGAGAAATGACAATCAACTGTGTTGTCTCTTTGAGCTGCTCAATGGCATCAAGCAGCTTGGAGAGGTTAGCGTCGTCGAGCGCAGCCTCAACCTCATCAAAGACGTAGAACGGAACAGTACGCGTCCTATACACAGCAAAGAGCAATGCCAGGGCGGTGAGGCTCTTCTCGCCACCTGACATGAGCATCATCTTGGTAATGCGCTTACCGCGCGGCTGAGCCACAATCTCAATGCCTGTCTCGGAGAGATGGTCTGGGTCGGTAAGCTCAATATGAGCGTGACCGCCAGGGAACAGCATAGAGAAGATCTCAGAGAAGTTCTGATTCACACGGTCAAAGACAACAAGGAAACGGCTACGCATCTTACGGTCAATGGCCGAGATGATTTTCTTCAGAGAAGTTCGAGCCGCCTCTAAGTCAGCTACCTGCTCGTTAATGTAGTCAGCGCGCTCTTTGAGTCGTTCGTACTCATCCATGGCAACGGCATTGACAGGGCCAAGTGCCTCAAGCTGGCTCTTAAGCGACGCAACAAGGCGTTCTGCCTGCTCTCTGTCTTCTGGCTCAGGCAGTGTCAAAGCCTCGTCCAGCGAAGCGCCCGTGGCAAGAATGGCCTCGATGGCGTTTTGAACCTGGACCTCAAGCTTACCAATCTCAACGCTAATCTGATTAGCGGCGTCTTTCTCTTTTTCTACCGCAAGCGCAGCTTCAGAAGCAGCGTCTTTTGCCTCAGAAATGGTCTCTCGTAGCGTCTCGGAGTCTGCCTCCGCAAGCGACGCGCGGTCCTTAAGCCTGGACGCCCACTCAAGCGCCTTTTGGTGCAAGGCATCGTAGCGCTTATACAGCGGGTCCACACGCAGCCTAATCACCTCAAGCGCATGCGTTGCCTGCTTAGCGGCAGCAAGCTGCTCATCCAGCTGAGACAGACGCCTTTCAAGCTCTGCCTGGCGAGAAGCCATACTCGTTGCACGCTCTTTTGCCACCGTTAGGTCCGTCTTTGCATCCGAAAGCTCTCGGTTAGCCCTACCTTGAGCGCGAATGGCATCCTCATGCTGATCTTGCAGCTCTTTGAGCTCAGAGGCTAGCGACTCCATGCAAGCCTTAGCTTCTTCAGCCGCGCGCTTGTGCTCATCAATGTGAGCACGAGCCTCTTGTGCACGCTCTTTGGCCTGCTCTCGAGAAGTGCTCACCTGCTTCAGCTCTGCCTGAGAAGACGCAACCTGTCCCTCAAGACGGCCTCGTTCCGCAGCAATAGAGGTAAGCTCACCGTTAAGGCGAGCAACCTCACCCTTGGACTGCGCGCTTTTCTCGCGAACTGAAGCCAGCTCATTCTCGCAGTTGGTAACTGCAGAGCGAGCGGCCTCCAGATGGCGTCGGAGGGAAGGAAGCGCACCCTCAAGCTCTCGAATGCGACGCTTACGCTCAAGAGAGCCGTCCTCAGCCTGAGATGCATGTCCCAGGACCAGACGACCATCTGGATAGAGCAGTGTGCCGTCAGAAAGCGCATAAAGCCCGCGAGGCTCAACTTTGTGAGCGGTGTAGACATCTTCAAGGCTCTGAGCCACAAAAACGTGACCAAAGAGTGCCTGTACAAGGGCCTCGGCGCCCTTCTGAGCAGACACGTACTCAAGTAAAGACGTTGTATGGGCTGGAGCGGCAAGAGATGGAGTTGCGTCAGAAAGCGCAACAAGCGTAGCCTTACCGTCCTCAGAAAGCGCCTGAACACGCTCAAAAAGCGTCTGAATGTTTTGCTGCTTATCTACAACAAGCGCGGAAAGATCTTCTCCTAGAAGCTGCTCAACAAGGGCCTCAAACTCTGGCTGAACTTCAAGGTAATCGGCAAGTCTGCCAGAAACAAGAGAAGCGGTTGCTGAGTCAGAAACAAGCTTTTCTGCCAGAGGACTTCCCTTTTGAACCTCTACATCAAGCGCGCGAAGTGCCTCAAGCGTAGCTTCACTGCTTGAAAGCTCCTGGCGAGAAGATCGCTCTGCCTCGCGAGCTGCTTCAAGTGCAGAGGCACGCTCAGAAATCTCAGCGACAAACGCCTCCGCCTCCTGACGAGCCTTCTCAAGAGCGCCCGTGAGCTCTGCTTCTTTAGCACCACTATCTTCCAGGGCAGCTTGAGCAATCTCTAGCGCCTCAGTAATCTGAGTCAACCTGGACTCAAACATCTGATCTTCTACCTGCGCATGAGCAATCTGTTCTTCAAGCTTTACATACGCAAGTGTCTCTTTATCAGCACTATTACGTGCACTGCGCTCAGACGCAGTACAGTCAGAAATTTTTACATCCAGAGCACGACGCTCCGCAATTGCCTGGTTAGCAGCCTCTTGCAACGCATTCACACTCTCTGTTAGATCCGCAACCTTTGCACGAATTGTTGCCAGCTGACCAGAAAGCTCTTCATTCTCTTTTGCAGCGTCTGCCTTCTGCTTATCCATCACAGAAAGCTGCATGCGCGTATCAGAAAGGCGAGAAACCATATTCTTGCCCTTCTCCTCCAAAAGACGCATGTCAGATCCCATGCGACCAAGAATCTCTTGCATGCGACGGCGCTGTTCACCCAAATCTCCAACAAAGAGACCCTTTTGCTCAAGAAGCGACTGAAGCTTTTCAAGCTCACGGTTTTTCTCGCCCGCGCGATATTGTGCAAGCTCAATAGCAGCCTCTGCCTCTTTAGCGCGAGCTTCAAGCTTGCCGTGTGTAAACTGCAGCTGTCGAAGGTCATCAACTGCAAGCTGTACCGTCAAATCTTTGAGCTGAGCAGACAGATCTTTTGCGCGAGATGCCTTATCTACCTGTCTCTCAAGCGGTTTAAGCTGGCGGGTAATCTCGCGAGAAACCACTTTGGCTCGCGTAAGATTCTCATCCATGGAAGAGATTTTGCGCTCCGCACGCTCTTTGCGGCGACGATGCTTAGAGATGTCCGCTGCCTCTTCAATAAGCTCACGACGCTGTTCAGGGCGGCTAGACAAAATAGAGTCAAGCTTGCCCTGTGAAATGATGGAGTGTGTATCCTTGCCAAGACCTGAGTCATGCAAGATATCCTGGATGTCCATGAGTCTTGAAGGAGCACCGTTAATCAGGTACTCAGACTCTCCAGAGCGATACATGCGTCTGGTAATACCAATTTCAGAGAAATCAATGGGAATGGTGTGGTCAGAGTTGTCCAAGACCAGCGTTACCTCAGCAACACCCACCGCTCCCCTGGCTGATGAGCCAGAGAAAATGACATCCTCCATAGCCTGGCCACGGAGCATCTTTGCGCTCTGCTCGCCCAATACCCAAAGAATTGCGTCAGAGACATTGGACTTACCCGAGCCGTTAGGACCAACGACAACGGTAAGACCGGGGTCAAAAACCATCTGAGTTTTATCAGCGAATGACTTAAAACCCTTGAGTGTCAGCGATTTTAGATACACGGGTACAGGGTACCTTTCTACCTTAGGTGCATTTCTGCATCAGCATCAAGCGGAGCATCATCCACTCCAAGACGTACCAGAGCGTCTTGAGCGGCTTCTGACTCTGCAGCTTTCTTTGATGGTCCCTGTCCACGACCCACCTTAAGGCCGTCGACAAATACCACAGCGGTAAACGTTGGAGTGTGAGCAGGCCCACTCTCACCAATAAGCTTATATTCAGGGGTAGCCTTACCTTTAGCCTGCACTGCTTCCTGCAAGCGAGATTTAGGACTTACCGAACGAACTGCCAGCGCTGGAGAGATGTGAGGTCCAAGCGTACGCATAACAAAATCATGCGTTGGCCCAAAACCCGCATCAAGGTAGAGCGCACCAACTATGGACTCGTAGACGTTTTCTAAAGCAGACTTCAAGCCACGTTTTCCCGTGCCTTTCTCGGAAATTCCCATAATAATTAAGGGAGAAATTCCTAGAGCATCAGAGACAATGGAGAGCGTATGACCGGATACCAAAGAGATTTTTAACCTAGTAAGCTGGCCTTCATCCATATCTGGATAACGCTCAAACAGCTCCGTTGCAATAATGGCACCAAGAATTGAGTCACCCAAAAACTCTAGGCGCTCATATGAAGCAGAAACAGGCTTGCCCTCCACCGCCGAAGGGTGTGTAAGGGCAGCCTCTATAAGTTCTTTATTGGTAAATATATGACCGCAAATAGCTTCTGCAGCAGCTACTCGTTCATGCAATTTCACGTATAAAACCTACTTAAGCAGCAACAATAGCATCTACTGCGTCACCAACAGTAGCAATCTCATCAATATTTTCTGCGTCAAAGGTCATATCAAACTCTTGCTCAAGGTCTGTGACAAGCTGTAAAAGATCAAATGAGTCTGCACCAAGATCCTTAAATGAGGTGCCCTCTGTGAGCTCAACGGAATCGTCAAGATCAAGAGTTTCTTTAACAACATCAATTACCTTTTCAAGTGTTTCTGTGCGATCCATACATCCTCCTTACACACAACGATGATGCTATTAATTTTACCCCGTGACGGGCATCTATATGATGACATTACTAAAGCCGAAACAAACAAACTTAAAAAAGAAGAGTCCACAGAATTGCCCATGGACTCCACCATAACTTATAAAAATGAGTATCTACAGCTGAATTGAAGCAGAGATTTTCTCGATAAGATTAGCACGTACCGCATTGGCTGCAGAGAGTGTTCCTGCACACACAGCAGAAGAGCTAGTAGCACCATGTCCTTTTAGTACGGGAGCAGAAATGCCCAGCAAGAAAGCACCACCAACAGAATCTCCTGAAAGCTCTGCTGCCGTAGCCTTAAGAGCATCCTTCAAAAGAAGTGCACCAAATGCAGCCTTCTTGGAAGAATTAATTGCTTCTTTGAGGCTGGACATAATAAATTTGCCCGTGCTTTCAATGGATTTTAAGGCTACATTTCCTGTAAAGCCATCAGTCACAATGACATCAAAACGACTTCCTAAAATATCTGTACCTTCAGCATTTCCACCAAAATTAATGGCCGCCTCTGCAAGGGCTGCATGATAAGAAAGGGCAAGTTCAGAACCTTTAGTATCTTCTGAACCATTACAGAGAAGTCCAATAGTTGGATTTTCAATCCCAAGCGATGCGCTGGCAAAGGCCTTGCCCATTTGCGCAAATTGCACTAAAACATCTGGACGAACATCCGCGTTGGCGCCTGTATCCAAAAAGACTGTTTTATGGCCACCAAGTCCAGGAAAAATCAGTGTGAGGGCTGGGCGCTTTACCCCTTTAATACGACCAATACCAAAGGTTGCTGCGGTAAGAACAGCCCCTGTAGAACCTGCCGAAAATAGACCGTCAGCATCTCCTGCCTTAACTGCCTGAGCAGCCCTAACAATACTGGCGTCTTTTTTCTGTCTTACTGCATTAGCAGGGTGTTCACTCATAGCAATCACTTCAGTAGTAACCAAAGCTTTTGCGCGTTCATATTTATTGGCAAAAGGAGTAACAAACTCATCAGCTCCAGCAAGAAGAACTTCTAGCTCTGGGTCTTTCTGAAGAGCCATACGAACTCCCTCAAGAACAACTTCAGGGCTTTGGTCAGATCCCATAATGTCTACACAAATAACGGGCATGATAACTCCTTAGTGCTATAAAAAAGAAGGCTAGCCCCTAAAGAACCAGCCTTCTTGGCCATACGATGTATGAATGTTACTCAGTAACAACAACCTCACGGTCCTTGTAGAAGCCACAGTTAGGGCATACGTGGTGAGGAAGCTTTGGAGCGCCGCACTGTGGGCATACGGAGCGAGCTGCTGCGTTAAGCTTGCTGTTTGCCGAACGACGGGTGTGGGTTGCGCCGCGGCCCTTCTTTTGTTTAGGTACTGCCATCTTAAACCTCTTTTACTCTTGCTAGCGCCCCTAAAACACATGAGGGCGCGACCCATTCACATAATGCGTTGGATACTATACCACGTACTGACTCATTTTGTACGTAGATACAGCATTTCTTCACCATAAAGGAGAAGAAATTTTATTTTACTCTTTCGAATCCGGCTCAATCACAAGATTTTTAAGAGCCGCAAACGGATTTGAAGCCAGTTTATCTTCTTCTCTCTTTTGCTCAATCTGAGCCAAATGACCGCAATCTTTTTCATTCAAATTACAGCCACATACTGGGCAGAGTCCCTTGCAGTCGGACTTGCACAGCACAACATAAGGAGTCTCCATAACAAGCGAAGGTAAAAGAGCCTCAGCAAGATCAATGGTTTTATCGGCATTTACTAAAACGTAATCAGCCTCATCTTCATCGTCTGCAGAAATCACAGGCTCTTCAAAAAGATAATACTCATCTACCTCTGCGTTTAAAGAAAGATGTGCATCCTCAAGACAACGGTCACACACACCAACTGCATCGGCACGGAGCATTCCAGTAACCAAAATACCCTCGCCTGCGTTGGTAAGCACTAAATCAAAATCAATCCCCATAGGAAGAGAAAAATTATGCTCCCCTAACTCATACGAGTCTTCATTGAGATGACCCGCATAAGAAACGGTATCGCCTGCATTTGCAAGACGATCATCTAGTGCATAGAGAACCGGTTGCATTGGAGCTACCAGGCAACGTTATTACTGGTGTTACGAGGACCAGAGTTCTCATCAAGTGTCTGACGAACACGAGAAACAGAATTTGTCAGGCTCTTAAGGTTCTCCTCAAGATGAGCAAGAACGGTATCAGCGTACTCCTCAGCGTTATAGCGGGTATCACGCTCGTACTGCTCTGCCTGGTCACGAATGCCATCTGCCTGCTGCTGTGCAAGACGGACAACCTCTTGATCACCAGCAAGGATCATAGCCTGCTGCTGAGCATCAGCAATAATTGACTCTGCCTGAGCACGTGCGCGCTCAAGGGTCTCATCTTCTTCCTTGATGATGCGACGAGCGGTTGCAAACTCTTCTGGGAAGACACGACGAATCTCGTCAAGCAACTCATAGAAGTCCTGGGCATCAATAATCTTCTTGTTACCGCCATCCATAAAAGGTGACTTAGCCTCAGTTACCATCTGCTCAATCTCAGATACAAGGCTCTCAATTTCCTCGCCTGGCTGCATCCAGGGCTCCTTTCAATCCAATACACAAGCTGTGTTATATGCAGTTATAGCCCTAATGAGCACCACGCATAAAACACCTTTTTAAGAATGTTAGCAGAATATAATGAAAATGCAGGGCAAATATACTTAATTACCGCAATTATGCAGAGCTTCAAGCTTTTTAATGACGTTCTTTGGTACCAAAAATGATACGTCTGCGCCCATGGCTGAGATTTCTCTGACAATCGAAGAAGAAATATAGCCGTACTCTGGACTAGACATAACAAAGATACTTTCCAGCTCAGGCGCCATATGAGCATTAAGATCTGCCTGTTGCAGCTCATACTCAAAGTCTGTCATAGCTCTAAGACCTTTAACAACACCACCTGCACCATGAGCATTGCAAAATTCAACCAGAAGACCTTCCATAGGCTCTACAGAAACATCCACAAGACCCTCATCTACAAGAGCGTCTTTAAGCATCTGCACACGCTCTTCAAGAGAAAACGTGGTTCCAGAGCCGTGTTTTTGCTTTGAAGCTGCAACAGCTACCGTAACGTTTTCAAAAAGGCGAGAAGCACGTTTGATAACATCAAGGTGTCCGTTTGTGACGGGATCAAAAGTACCTGGTACAACTACGTGAGTGATGCTATTCAACGTATCTCCTATCCCTCACTACGAACAAGTAAATCAACTTGAGCAATACCATAACGCTTACTCTTAGAAAGCTCAAAGTTATCAAGAGAAACTAAATCAGATTTGTGGCTATGTTCATACACTACAACAGCGTCTTTTGTCAGGCTTTCCGACTGAGTCAAGTCCCTAATAAGCTTGGAAACTACCCCCGTCTCAACCGCATAAGGAGGATCTAAAAATACCACGTCAAAAGGAGCTCCAAATAACTGGGATGACTCAGCTAAGCGCACAGTATCGCCACAAATAACGCTCATCTCAGAACTACTTACACCAAGAGATTTAGCCGTACGCTTAATGCGATCACACGTCTTTCTGTCTTTATCAACAAAGGCGGCGTACAGAGCTCCTCTAGAAAGAAGCTCAAAACCCATAGCGCCAGAGCCTGCAAAAGCATCAAGTACTCTGGACTCACTAAGGTCAAGACCGCGAGAAGCCAAAATAGAACTTGCAATGGCCTCACGCGTACGATCAGTGGTTGGTCGCGTAGTCCCCCTTCCATCAGGGGCTTCAATTGCACGACCTTTCCATTTTCCGCCAACAATCCTCATGGGTTTCTCGCCACCAAACCTATCTTGTACTGTAGTTTACCTGCAGGTTATTACTTATAGCCAAGCTCTTCAAAATAGATGCCAAAGCGGTCTTTTGCCTCAATTCCTAAAGTAGCATAAGCCTCACTGGTAAGATTTGGATCTTGAGCTGTAATTGCTAGGGCATCTATGTGGGCAGCCTCAATAAGATCTGCATCTGCATAGAGGTCAGAAATCTTAAGCGTAGTGCCGCCTGACTGACGATATCCCAGGGTCTCTCCCTCATGCCTAAGCTCAAGGTCAAGCTCTGCCAAGCGCGCGCCGTCAGAGGTTTGCTCAAGGGCGCTCAAGCGCTTTCTTGCAGTAGAGCCTTTCTTGGCGTTACTGGCAAGATAGACTGTTCCTGGAAAGTCTCCTCGACCAACACGACCTCTGAGCTGGTGAAGTGTAGCCAAACCAAAGCGGTCAGCGTTAAAGACAATCATGACCGTAGCGTTTGGAACGTCAACGCCAACTTCAATGACGGTTGTGGAGACCAAAATCTGCGTCTTATTTGCGCGGAACTTTTCCATAACCTGATCTTTTTGAGCCTCGGGTAATCTACCGGTCAGAAGATCACAGGTAAAGTCCTTGAAAACGGTCTTTGAGAGTTCCTCGTACACACGGGTTGCGCTGTAGAGTTTGCCGTTTGTACGAGCGGCCTCAGGAACATCTTCAAGCTCTTCTTCAGAATCACTTGGGTCAATCAACGGACAAACCAAATACGCCTGGTGACCAGCCTGAACAGCTTCGGCGACAGCGGCGTATGCTTGGTCAAGTTTTTCTGGGACGCACAACTTAGTAGTAACGCCTGCTCCCGCCTTTGGTCTCTTGGTAATACGAGACGTGTCAACATCTCCATATAGAGAAAGTGCCAGCGTACGTGGGATAGGTGTTGCACTCATGGCGAGAAGATCTACGCCTTGTCCTTTTTTGCGCAAAGCCGTTCTTTGATCAACGCCAAAGCGATGTTGCTCGTCAACAACGGCAAGCGTGAGCTGCTTGAATACTACACGGTCAGAAAGAAGCGCGGTAGTACCAAAGACAACGGACAAAGAACCGTCAGCTAGGCAAAGCTCAATCTGCTGTCTCTCCTCTTCTGAGGTAGAACCAGTAATAAGCGCCCACGTAATCCCTGCTAGTGAGAGCAAGGGGCCAATCTTTTGAGCGTACTGCTGAGCCAGAACTGAGGTAGGAGCCATTACGGCAGCCTGAGATGAAGAATCTGCTGCTGCAGCCAAGACAACGGCGGCAACGGCCGTTTTACCAGTGCCAACATCACCCAAAAGCAGGCGATTCATAATACGTGTCGCAGCCATGTCAGAAAGAATCTCTTGAGCAGCGTGATTCTGCTCATCAGTTAACGCAAAAGGTAAAGCCTCAATCAGAGCCTTAACTTTAGGTCCATCTATAACGTGTTCAAAAGGCTTATGACCTGCAAGTTCAAGGTTTCTCCTGGCCAGAAGGGCAAGCTGTAAACTAAGAAGCTCATCATAAGCAAGACGGCGGCGCGCCTGCTCAGCAGCGTCCAAGCTTGTTGGAAAATGAACCTCACGAAGCGCCGATGCAAGTGACATAAGGCGGTGCTTGGAGACAAGCTCTGAGGGCAGCCAATCACACACGCTTCCTGTATCTGCCAGAGCCGCGGACATAATGCGACGCATCCATGCGGGGCTCACGCCCTCGGTAGCTGGGTGAACAGGAAGAATTGCTGCCTTTGAAGGGGTCTCTTTGACGTGCGTCTCATCGTTTGAGTCAGTTTTTGCCGTGCTCAGAACTTCATAGAACGGAGACTTCATCTGACGGTAACCATAGGCAAAGAGTACCTTGCCACTAAGCGCTACCTCATCGTCAACATGAATTTGCTCAGCTATCCAAGGTTGCCTAAAGAACGAGGCCGTAAGTACACCTGTGTCATCCACAACCTCAATCTCAACAATGACCATCTTGGGGCGTGGGCGTTTGGTTTTTACCGAAGCAACACGGCCGGTAATAGTAGCGTCCTCACCTATCTGCGCAAAAGCAATCTGCACGCGATGGGAAAAATCGAGGTAGCGATGAGGTACGTTAAGCAAAAGGTCTCGAACACGCAGAATGCCGAGACGCTCAAGCGCCTCGGCACGATTTGCATTGACATACCTTAACCTGGTCACACTATCAACAAGCGAACAGGTATGTGCTACTCGCTCTGATACGGGAGCGATGCTTACCTTAGATTCAGACATTGCCTACTCAATAGAGAAGATGACTGGATAGAGTGGCTGCTCGCCGCGCTGAGCGTCAACCTCAAGGTCTGGATAGGCGTCCTCAATTTTGCTGGCGAGAAGATCAAGCTGCTCATCAGAGAAGTCCTCTCCTGCAAGAATGGTGAGGTTGTCACCTTCTTCCTCTCCCTGCATCTTAGCTATAAGATCAAGCGTGACCTGCATGACATCAGAGCCGACGACATCAATAGAGCCGCCCTGGATACCCATGACATCACCATCGTGAATTGGAGTGCCGTCAGCTGCAGAAGAATCGCGGACTGCAGTGGTTACCTCACCGTAGCGAACACCAGAAATAGCGTCAGTCATCTCTTCAACAAGCTCTTCAAATGGAACACCATCTGCAACAACAAACATTGCAGCAAAAGCCTGAAGAACAGACTTGGTTGGAATGACAGCAACCTTAACATCCTCACATGCACTTGCCGCAGCCTCTGCTGCCATGCGAATGTTGGAGTTATTTGGCATAACAATGACCTGGTCTGCATTAGCTTCTTCAATTGCATCAAGAATGTCTGCAGTTGAAGGATTCATGGTCTGGCCACCTGAAACAACAACATCAACGCCAAGTGACTTTAAAATTGAAGCAGCGCCAGAGCCAGCAGTTACAGCAACAAAACCAAGTTCTTTTTTAGGGGCAGCCGCAGCCCTCTTATCTTCAGCGATCTTCTCGGTACGCTCCTTAGCCTCAAGGTCCATATTGTGAATAAAGACCTCAAAAATCTGGCCGTACTGAAGCATGTACTCAAGAACCTTGTTAGGAGTATTTGAGTGAACGTGAATCTTATAGTCTGGGTTTGCACCAACAAGAAGCTCGCAATCACCCATAGTTGCCAGGAAGTTCAGAGCTGCTTCCTCATCAAAGTCAGGGCTATCTGCCTTGAAGAGGAACTCGTTACAGTAACGATACTCAGATCCCTCCCAATCATCATTGAGCTCAATCTCAACCTTTGCACTGGTAGCAGCCTTAGCATCAGAAACAGAAACGGTGGTCTGGAAGTCAGTTGTTTCAGTCTTGCCAGTAACAGCGTTTACAAAGCCCTCAAGGAAGGTTGCAAAACCAAATGCACCAGAGTCAACAACACCATTCTCTTTGAGGACAGGAAGAAGCTCAGGAGTGCGAGCTACAGACTCATATGCCTCAACAACCAGAGCGTCTAAAACCTCAACTGGGGTGAGCTGAGACTTCTCAAGGGAGTCAGCCTTAGCGGAAACGTCTTTAAGAACGGTAAGAATAGTGCCCTCAACTGGCTTTCTAACAGCCTTAAAAGCAACCTCTTTACCGCGGCGGAATGCGTGTGCAATATCCTTAGGGGTTACTGCCTCAGGATTTTTAACGTCACAAAGACCCTCAGCAATACCGCGAAGAATCTGAGACGTAATAACACCAGAGTTACCACGAGCACCCATCAACGAGCCGTGAGTGATTGCCTTTGCAATATCCTGCATGCTTGCATCTTGAGGAAGATCTTGAACCTCACGAACAACGGTGCCCAGGGTAAGGGACATGTTAGTACCGGTGTCTCCATCTGGTACAGGAAAAACGTTGAGCTTGTTAATCTCTTCTGCTTTGTCTGCAACAGCAAGGGCTGCTACAGGAAAGCATGTACGAATGACATTTGAAATCACGTTAGACCTCAGTTCCTACTCATTTGAAGCAAAAGCTTAGCGAGAATTACGCATGGCCTCGATATGTACAGTTACATCAACGCATGAAAGCTCTGCAATTTGCTTAAGCAAAAACTTAACTGAACTCTCAAGATTGTCGACAACAGACGCCATGTTAACGCCCTGCTCAACAACAATGTGAAGGTCAACCTGAACTCCCTTAGGAGTTGGGGTTACATCAATACCCTTACGAAGTCGGTATGTTGGAAGAAGGCGAGCAACACCTGCTGCCTCATCTATTTCTGCCATGCCAACAACGCCATAACATTCCATAGCTGCATAGCCTGCCAGGTCAGCAAGGCAATCATTAGAAACTCTTAGTGTTCCAGGAACAGCGGTAGTCATTACATAACTCCTCTCGCAAGAACCGGGGTTAGTCATTGTTATTTAGTATACCGCAGAGCACATTTATTGTTGAAGCGGCGTATATATACAAATCGATAACCTTGCAATTGACAAATCTTTTTCTTGTTATTTAATCTTGGTGTAATAAATGAAAAACATTCAAAAGATATCTATTTGTGAATGTTATATTCCTGCTTTGCCTACACAATATATTGTGCTATATTGATTCGGCTATTTGGAAATTTTAGGCGCAGAGGGCGCCTATCCTATGGAGGTCTTACTCATGTCGAAGGTCTGTGATTTCTGCGGTAAGCACGCCGTTGCCGGTCGCTCCATCTCCCACTCTCACCGTACTGTGGCCCGCACCTTTAAACCAAACATTCAGCGTGTTACTGTCGTTGTCGATGGCCAGCGCAAGAAGATGAATGTTTGCTCCCGTTGCCTCAAGTCCGGCAAGATTGCTCGCAACTAAGCAACTAAGCAACTAAGCAACTAAGCTCGTCTTACCTCAAATTTAAAAAGGTCGCCAAGGCGACCTTTTTTCTTAGCTCAATTATTTACCGTTGTTACCTAATGCTGTTTGTTTGAGGCTTTGTTACTCAAGCGCAACCTCAAATACAATCGAATAGGTACTTAGTTCCAAAGCTGCACCAAAAGACAGCCCTTCTCGCACCTTACCCAAGCATCAGTGCTTTCAACAATATTTGAAATACCATCGTCTCCCATAAGCGTAAACTTTTGGTGATCAAGGTTCCACCTCATACCACCCTCTGAGACCTCACACTCTTCAGACAAGGCAACAAGCGATATCTTTTTATTCAAATCAACTGCATTCAACTGCCAAGAATTTATATGACCTGCAGCTAAAAAGCGCATCTCAAAGTCATTCTCCACAACACGAACCTCTGCCTTACCTGTCATTACCCACGAAGTTAAAAGCCCAAGAACTACAAGCTGGTGATCCAGATGACCGCCAGACGTGGAGACAACCGTGAGCGAAAGCTTACTATCTCTACGAATAGCCTCATATTCTGCAGATTTTAAAGCAAGAGCCAGGTCAGTATCGTATTTGTCTGTATTGAACTTCATACAAGGCACGTTGTGCTCTTTGAGCCAAGACACAGTGTCTGCAGAAGCTGAATCAAAGTCTCCAAGCGCAAGCTGTGGAACCACGCCGGCTTTGTGACAAGCATCTGCTCCGTGGTCAACTGCTATTAGGTAGTCAGCTCTCTGGACGCAGGTAGAAAGCGTCGTTTTTGAGACAGCTTCGGGAGATCCACCTACAACAAGGACCTCAAGGGGTTTCTCGCCAGAAGGAGAGCTGGTCAGAGGGCGTTCATAGTCTTGCAACCGCAGAAGAGAAATCTCTTCGTAGGTGTGCGCTAGGATATTGGAGTGTTCCTGCATAAAAATGGGATCTCGCCCGTCATGATCATTGTAGAGCACCGCTACAGGGAAGCCTTCATTTTGAGCTGTCCGAGCGCCAAATGGAGCATCTTCAAAGACCCATGTAGTTGATTTATCAGTACCAAGACGGCGAAGAGCTTCAAGGTATACATCAGGCTTAATCTTGTCCACTCCTCCAACGTCTTCTGTTGAAACTACCGTTTTGAAGAAGTGCTCAATACCTTGAGCTGCTAAAGCCGCACGTACCTCTCGAACAGGAGTTGATGAGGCAACTGCCATAGGAATTCCTGCATCGTAGAGTTCCTGCAAGAACGCCTTTGCTCCAGGGATAATTGAAACGTGGTTTTGATATTGCTCTGTTACGTATGCGCAGAACTCTTCATACAAAGCTTCTGCAGTAATAGGCAGTCCCAGTTGATCTACACAAATTTTGCAGCCATCCATAAGTGAAACAGCCTCAACACGATTAAAGAATTCTGAGTCAACGGACTTCCCATATTTTCCAAGTACGGCACCAAAAATCTTATGCCAAACAAACATTGAATCAACAAGAGTTCCATCGCAATCAAAAATTGCACCGGTTACCTGCATAAAGCCTCCATAACCAAACTTATTAGCTGCAATTGTGAAATAACTACTCTAAGTAGGGTAAAGTATCTCACGTTTAGAAATTGTTTTCATGGAGGAAGCATGGCACGTTATAGCTATCATTGCACACACTGCAACAATACTTTTGAGATTGAGCGCCCAATGAGCCTGAAGATTGAAGCTCCTCAGTGCCCAAAATGCGGACATGAAACTGAGCGCGTATACAACACCTCAGCTATCGTTTTTAAGGGTAGCGGTTTTTACAATACCGACAGTAAAGGCAAGTAATTTAATACTCTGAACTTTTTGAATGCTAATCAAACAGTATCTATGAAATCTCTTGCAGCTCTTGTTGAACAGCTCAACAGGAGCTTTTTATTTGCGTCTTAGCACTGACATGAAGTGGGAGTCGCAATCAACAGAAGCAAAAGCCGTCTGCAAAAATCCCTCTGGTGTAATACACGTATCGAGAAACTCGTGCGCTTCTTGCGTCAAATATGCACGCGCTGGACACTCAAAAAGACTTTGTACCTCAAAACCAGAACCCTCTGGACTTGCAAGAAAATCATTTACAACCTGCTGATTTTCTGAATTTGAGAGAGAACACGTTGCATAAACTAAATAACCACCAACCTCTACACGGCTGCTGCAGCTTTGTAAAAGTTTGGTCTGTAGAACGGTAAGTGTTCCTCCATCGTAAAGGCTTTCTGAAGTGAGGTTCCACGCAATCTCTGGATGACGACGAAGTGTACCTAAACCAGAACAAGGTGCATCAATAAACACTACGTCAAAGCTCTGATTAAGCTCCTTAGGAACTTCTGGTGAATCAAACTGTGTAGCGTCAAACGTAAGTGACGTAACCTGATCTGACAGACCAGCTGTCTTCAATCTTCTTTTTGAAACGTGAGATTTTCCCTTTACAAGCTCAACAGCGGTAATGTGAGCGTTGCTATGATCAAATACCTCACATGCATGAGAGAGTAGCAAGGATTTGGTTCCTCTACCCTGTCCAACCTCAAGCATATTCTGGTGTACATATGATGCAGTAAGGAATGCTACAAGTTGAGAAGCTAAATCCGCAGGAACAAGCTGGACGTTCTTAACATACGCATCAACATTAAGCTGAGCAGGATTTTTGACTTCGTACACATCGGGCAGAACCGTTTGCTGTAGCTCTAAAGAGTTATTTTGCAATTGCTGAGATGACAAATTCCTTTGCAAAACATACACAGGAGCTGGGTTTTTAAGATTAAAAATGAGCTTTTGAGCAGCAGATTCTCCAAGTGACTCTATAATTTCCAAGCAAATCCACTCAGGAATGCCTGATGTCCATGAAAGCTCTGATGGCGTTTTAGGATTCTTTGCACGCGTAAGTTTGCCCTCTTGCTCAGAAATTTTTCTGAGTATTGCGTTTGCAAGACCAGAAGAACGCTTTGATACAGACTTTACCAACTCAACGCCTTGGCTAATAGCAGCATCGCGTCTGGTTTCTAAATATAAAACCTCAAAAACAGCAATCCGGAGGGCGTCCTGTACCTTTGGTTCTAGGTGAATACCCGACTTAAGATGGTTCTTTAGAGCTTCATCAAGCTTGCCTTTGGTGAGCGTTACTCCCAGTGCCAGACGAGTAGTAAAAGCTTTATCTTGAGCAGAAAGCTCCGAGAAGTCCTTTGACTCTCGTAGGTAGTCGCGAATGCGTAAATTGTTACGTCTGCACTCAAAAAATGCCTGATAAGCCACTCTTCGAGCTAGAGTAAGCGTAGCCATTATTGCAGCTTCTGCCAGGTCATCTGAGACTTCTGAAGACCTGCCGCAAATGATTTAGCATCCATAGAGCGCTTACCATCTGGGCGCACCTCAAGAAGCTCAAGGGTTCCTTCAGCACAGCCAAGGAACAACCTATGATCTTGAACTGCTACCTGACCTTGAGCAACAGAAACTTCACTTGGGGCTAACTGAGCAAACAAAACACGAAGAGACCTACCTCCAACAGAAACACGAGCTGGAGCGGTATCAGAGGAAGCTTGAACCCTCAGGGCGTTTGCCTGGGCTGAATCTTCTGGATTAAGCTTCATTTCTTGCTTGGTAACTTTGGGAGCAAACGTTACTTCTCGTTCATCTTGTACTTGCCACTCAAGAGATCCTTCTTTGAGCTCAAAAAGAGCTTCAGACAGAGCGTCAGCACCCAAATACGCCAGCGCATCAGTAAGCTGCTCAGTATTTTTAGAACCTACCTCACACGATGCTTGCTTACACCAATCTCCTGCGTCAAGCTGATGTGCAATTTTCATGATAGAAACGCCAGCAACCGTGTCACCTGCAAGAATGGCGCGCTGAATTGGAGCAGCTCCTCGCCAACGAGGCAACAACGATGCGTGTACGTTCAGGGCACCATAAGGTGCAAGTGAGATAACTTCATCTGGCAAAATGCAGCCAAAAGCAACTACGCAGAGTGCTTCTGGTTGTGCCTCTTGCATAGCAGAAATTACTTCTGAAGTCATGCGGTTTGCCTCAAGAACGGGCAATCCAAGCTCTTGTGCGCATTCTTTTACGGGAGACGGCTCAAGTGTTTTGCCACGACCACGAACAGCATCTGGTCTTGTGATGACCAAAGCAACCTGATGTTCATGAGCAAGTTTTGTGAGTGATGGAACGGCAAAATCTGGAGTTCCCATAAAGACTACGCGCATTCCAACTCCTAATAGTCTGTCTGACCAGGACGGGCACCAGAAGCCAAAGCCTCTTTATACTGCTGCAATATCTCCATACGAGCGCCTGGTCCCAAGTGATCAGGCATAGTTACGCCATTGATGTGGTCAATCTCATGCTGCAGACAAACGGCGAGAAGATCCCCTTCTGCTTCATAGCGCATTAAATCGCCATCAAGGTTATAGGCGTGAACAACAACGTGACTTGGGCGTGTAACAGGAACAGTAATACCTGGGAATGAAAGGCAGCCTTCTTCATATACTCGAGGCTCACCATCTGCAACTTTAATTTCTGGATTAATGAGTACAAAAGGGTTCTTTTGACCGTTGGGGTAATCAACGTCAATGACAACCATACGCTTCATGTAGCCCACCTGAGGACCAGCAAGACCAACGCCGTCGGTGGCATACATAACCTTGAGCATGTGCTCAGCCATCTTGCGGACATCATCGTTAATATCGTCAATTTCTTCACACTCTTGACTCAGACGAGGGTCTGGCCAAAGTACCATATCATCAACTTCAGAGCTCATAACTTTCCTTACATCATGTCGTACGCATCAACATCTAATGTCATGTTGATACCCACTCTTTTATCAAGCGAAGCAGCACACTCAGAAAGAATTTCTCCCACCTGAGCATCTACGGGAGATTTTACTAAAATGTGCCTGCGATACTTATCTTTTACCTTTGCTTTTACACAATCAGCGGGACCCAAAATCTCCCATCCTGATTGTGAATCTAACTTTGTATGCAGTGCCTCTGCCATCTGGTCTGCTACGCGACGAACTCCTTTTTCTGAAGCACCCCAGAAAAGTACATTGGACAAACGCGAGAAAGGCGGATAGACCCCTTCTCTTCTTTCTTTAAGCTCTTCATCCAAAAACGGACGCCTGTCATGGGTAACTACAGAAGCAATGGCAGGATGAGTTGACCAGTATGACTGAATGATGACCTTACCAGGCTTTTCTCCCCTGCCTGCACGTCCAGCAACCTGCTCAAGCAAGTCAAATGTTCTCTCAGCTGCCCTAAAATCTGGCAGCTTAAGCATGGTATCAGCGTTGATAACACCAACCAAAGTAACGTCAGGAAAATCAAGGCCCTTTGCAATCATCTGCGTGCCAATAAGCACTGCTCCAGGAGTTGCATCAAAGAGCTCAAGAAGACGCTGGTGCTCGCCCTTTTTGGCCGTGGTATCAGCGTCCATACGAATGATTGGCGCATCACCACCAAGCAGAAGCTTGAGCTCATCTTCTACGCGCTGTGTTCCCACTCCGTAAGCTCCCATGTAGCGACTTCCACAGTTTGGACATTTGCTGGAAGGGTTAGGATACGCATGCTGAGACCATTGCCTACCACAGCTGTGACAAACTAAAGAATGTGTGCGCTCATGGTACGTAAGAGACGTCGAGCAGTGCGGACATTCAGGCACACAACCACACTCGCGGCACATCAAAAAGTTTGCAAATCCGCGACGATTAAGGAGTAGAACGCTTTTCTCGCCACGCTCTGTTGTTTCTTGCAAAGCCTCAGCTAGAGCTGACGAGAAGACCGATCTGCCTCCGTTTTTGAACTGGGAAGCCATATCAACTACCTGGACCTGCGGGAGCACCGCCACGCCAGGACGCTCGGTCATGGCAACGCGCGTCCAGTTAGTACCGCGCCAGCTTCCTTGAGCCGTTCGGTATAGGCTTTCAAGCGAGGGCGTTGCAGAACCAAGCACCAGCGCAGCACCGCGAAGACGTGCCATCTGAGCAGCTACTTCTCTTGCGTGATAGCGAGGAAGCGAATCCTGCTTGTATGAAGCCTCGTGTTCCTCGTCAATGATGTACAGTCCGGGGTTTTGGACGGGCGCAAATAACGCAGATCGAGCACCTACTACCACACGAGCCCTACCCTGCCTAATTAAATCCCACTGGTCAAAGCGCTCGCCAAGCGAAAGCTTTGAGTGAAGGACGGCTACCTGTTCACCAAAACGTGAACGGAATCGGCCAACTGTTTGAGCGGTAAGAGAAATCTCTGGGACAAGTACCACAGCACCCTTGCCGGCAGCTAAGGTCTTCTCGATAGCAGAGAGATATACCTCAGTTTTACCTGAGCCCGTAACGCCATCAATAAGCACAACATCACCCTGAACAGCAGTTTGTGCAGCCTCGATTGCTTTAAGAGCGGATATCTGACCCTCAGTAAGCTGTTGAGGACGAGGAGCTACGCCACTTGAAAGCGTAGTCCCCAAACCCTCCTGACTTCCACGGATTTGTCGCTGAGTGCGGACTTCAACTATGCCCTTTTTCTGCAGAGCAGTAACTGCACTACGTGCTCCTGGAATGGTAGCCGAGAGCTCGGATAACCTCATGGCTCCTTGTGCGAGTGCCTCAAGCACCGAACGTTGCTTGCTTGCATTTGCCAAAGGCGTAAAGTCAGCTGCCTTTTCTGTCAGCTCAACCCAGCGCTCGTCAACAGGACCGGACTTCTCGCAAACAAGCTGCCAAGGAGAATCTGCGTCTTTTCTGGTGACTTTAACCTTTTGGCCAGGCGCTAAGAAAGGATGTAAGGCGTCTGCATAACTGCAGGCATACTCTTTGCTCATCCATTCTGCTACCTGCGCAGACTGATCATCAAATGCTGAATCTGCCAGGACTTGTGTTATTGGGAGGACGCGTGAAACATCCAAACCTGAAGACACACGGTCTGAGACGCCCACAATGTAGCCAACAACCTGCCTGTGAGAAAACGGCACCAAGACCGTTGTTCCCACAACCGCAGTCTCTTCCAAAGATTCTGGAATGGCATAGTCAAACGTGCCGGAGAGAGCACGAGTTGGTATGTCTAAAACAACATGTGCAAAAGGCACGTTCTTGCCTCCTTAAAGCCGTGGTTGATGGTTTGCATCAAACGTGTAACGGGCAACGTGTGGCTGACCAGTTTCTTCAACCTCAACACAGACAAATGCACACTCAACCTTAGTAAATCCGCGTTGCATCAATACGTAGGCGTAGAAGTTTGCCTGCATCTGATGATGCTCGTAAATCTGAGCAGCGCTGAGGCCCTTATCGCCCGTTTTATAGTCAACTACCAGCGCATCTTTGCTTCCCTTATTATAGGCAAGAAGATCGATGGCTCCTTCTACATAGTTTCCGTATTTGGAATCAACCTGCAGCGTAAAAGGAGACTCTGCAATAACCACATCATAAGCAAGGGCTTCTTGTCTTATCTCAGAGTTAGCCCACAAATCAAGTGCTTGTTTAACTCTAGATACCGCACGCTGAGGAACGCTATTCTTCAAGCACAATCTATCAACCGTTCTGTCATCAACCTTAGACTGAGTCTCAACCATAATTTGAGCCAGCTCATGGAAGGCTGAACCGAGGCTTGTTGGATCTACTCCATCGTCAGCAAAAGTGCTAGACAACACAACGGAAGTCTCAGATGATGGTTGAAGGTTGTCCGCCTCACACTCCTGACGTACCACCTGAGACTGTCCCTCAAGTTTCTGGTTATTCTCGCCCTTAAAGTTCTCTGCCATTTGTTGGTGAGCTGACGAGTAACTAAAGAAACCTTTTCGCTGATCATACGTAGCTTCTGGTACAACGCTCAACTCAACCTTCTCATAGAGGTCAAACGTTTCTTCAGCTTGAGGGTGTTCCTCTTCATTTGGGTTGCTATCAGAAGGTTCAGGCTTGCCGCCAAAAGATTCAACCAACTCTAAACCTTCAACCTGAATTGGCTCGTCCTTCTTGCCAGAACCCTCAACCACACGCATACAGCCAGGAAGATTACCGCCATATTCAAACGAATGCTCACCAGCAGAAAGTGGTGGCTTTTCAAACAAAGCATCTGTAATCTTGCGTGTATAACGAGGACTAATTCCTTCTTTAGTGAGATCGATGGTTGAAGTAAGAATGACCGCTTCGCGAGCACGTGTCAGCGCAACATACAGACGACGGTTCTGCTCCTGTTCTTCAGCCTCATTCTCTTGATCCTCTAGGAACATTCTCCACTCAAGAAGGTTCTTGCACTCATCAAGGCTTGTAGGAACTTCATGACAGCTGTCATACAATTCCTTGAGTTGTTTAGAACTGCTTGAGAATGCAATCTGATATGAATCGTCTTTTCTGACATTCAGAAATGGTTCACTGCCAGCAGCTACCTTAGGACCAGATACAGCTCCCACAACAGCGACAACAGGAAATTCCAATCCCTTAGAAGCGTGAATAGTCATAAAAGTGACCGCATTTTGAGTACTGCTATGCAATACCTTTGGTGACTCTTTAGCTGTATCGCACCATTGACTAAACGCCTTTGCAACTGAGGCTACGCCAATGCTTAGCTCAATTTGCAAACAATCAATTTGTTCAAGAGCTGCAAAGATATTTGCAATCTTTGACTGTCCCTCATTACCCATCTTTTGAAGACGAGAAATCCATCCAGCATCAAGGACTACCTTTTTAATAACTTCCGAAACTTTTTTGTTTGAGAGGGATCTACGCGCGTCACTCAAAACCTTTAAAACATTTTGAAGCTTTGGACTTATCTCAAAAGGTGGGTTAAACGAGTTATTTACCAATGACTCTGCAATATCTCTATTGGTAATCCTCTGGCCATTTTCTCCAAAATTAGTACCCAAGAGAAGCAGGTCAGACGCATCAAGACTAAAAATCTCACTAGAAAGTACAGGAAACAATCCCTCGTATGAATCGTACATATTTGCGAGCGTTTGTAAAAGGCTACCAATCAGATGAACCTCAGGTTGCTCACCAAACGTTGATGCTCCAGAAACCACGCTTTCAATCCCAAAGCTACGAAGAGCCTCAATATAGGGTTGTGCCTCTTTAACCGATGACATCAAAATTGCAACATCTTTTGCCTGGATATTCTCGTCTTGCATAAGTGTGTTAACTCTGTCTGCAAGCTGATAAGCAACAAGCTGTTTTCTGGAAACATCATCGCCAGGCTTAGAGTTTCCCGATTTCACAAATTTTGTGACTTCAAAATAGACGCGTGGCGAATGAGCAATGAACGGAGTTGCAGGTTCTTCTCGCCCAGCAGACAAATCCATAAAGTTAGGTATCATGCCATCTGCGCTACAAACCTTGGCAACAAATCGCAAAATCTCATTATGGCTGCGGAAATTATCTACAAGACGAGGTTGTAAATCTTCTGGAACCTCTGCTTGACGTCTGAAGAACACATCAACGTCAGCTCCGCGGAATCGATAGATTGACTGCTGTGCATCGCCAACCGTTGTGAGATATTGAGCATCTTTACCAGAGAGACTCTTGATCATCTGCACTTGCTGCTGATCCGTATCTTGGAACTCATCAACCATTACAAGCTTGAATTTATCTGTGTAAACAGCTGCAATCTCTGGATGCTTTTCAAACACCTTTGCTGTTAGGTGTAAAAGGTCATCGTTATCAAGGCCGCCAACAGCAAGTTTCTTCTGTTTAAAGAGCTTGTAGACCTGCTCTGTAACATCTTTTAAGCACTGGCCCTCAGACGCGTCCTGAATAAGTCCAAATAAAGAGCTACAAACTTTAAGTTGGTACGCAGCTTCATCTTTTACCATTTTTATTTCTTTTGAGGAACGACCAATCTTGAGTGCTTTTTCAAGCGCCCCCCAAAACGCCTGGTCAAAATTAGTGAGCGAGAAAACCAAGTGTTGCTGCAATTTACTTGAAAGCTCAGATTGAACACTTTGTAGCTGCTCTGCTTCATCAGGTTTCTTTTCAGCAATTGCGGCCTTTAGCTCTTCAAGTGCACCGTATAGATTCTCAAGCTCCGCTTTTAGAACTTCCAGGTCAGAGCTATCCCCTACAAACGAGATAGAATCCATTCCTAGAGGAGATGACTGAGCATACGAGATCAGCGTTTCAATACGGGACTTCAGCACATCTCTTTTACCTGCATAAGTAGAGAGAAACTCAGCATAGCTTTCATCTTGAGAAAGCTCTTTGAGTACTTCTTCAATAGAGATATTGACCAGCTGATTTCTAGTCATGTCGTCAATGATTTCAAACTCAGGATCAAGGCCCAAATCAAGTGCATGAATCTTTAAGATTCTGCTGCACATACCGTGGATAGTACTAATCCACGCATCATCAACCTGTAACGCAGCGCTATGAAGACCTTCTTTTTCTAAAGCTTCCCTAACGCGTTCCTTAATTTCTGTAGCTGCGGCATTGGTAAATGTAATAATCAATGCCTGGTCAAGACTACTCAGGTACGGCTTTCCATCAGCTCCTGAGCCTTCTTTTAAAGCCCACACAATTCTCTGTGTAAGCGTAAAAGTTTTTCCTGAACCAGCACCTGCTGCAACAAAAAGAGGCTTATCAAGCGTCTTGATGGTCTTCTCTTGACCAGGCGTATAACGTGTATCAGCCATAGTAGATTACCTCCTCTTGTCACACAGTTTTACTGGACAATACTTACATGCATCCTTATCGCAAGGATTGGCTCGGACATCTCCAGAAAGCATAGCTTGAACCTTCTGAGCAATTAAGTTCTCCCAAGCGTCCAAGTAGTCTGCAAACTCTGCAGAATTTTGAGACACAACCATGACTGCCTGGTCCCTAAGCTTTTTATCTTCTGGATGCATATTCCAAATATGTTCTGTTGCCGCTTCTGTTGCCATGCCTGCAAGAGCAAATGAAGGCGTATCTTTTTGCTCTTTGGTACCCAGATAAATTGCAGCAACTGGCTCAAGCTCATACTTGGTGAGCTGTTTTCTCATTATCTGAGCATATATTGCAGACTGTACATGCCTTGGCAGAATCTCTTTTGAGAGCTCACTGTCCAGACTTAACTTTGCTGAATAAGCCTTCAAATCTTTTGTGCCCTTGTGCTTATAGTCAATAATGAGCGCCTGACCATGAGCGTTTACATCTACGCGATCAATCGAGCCAGTAAACTGAGCTCCTGCATACTCAACGATGTTTTCTTCTCTACCAAAACGAAGCTCAAAAAATCTAGGCTGATAGCCAATAAAGTGCGAGGCTTCAAACTCAAGAAGATCCTTGAGGTTCTCTCGAATATTCTCAACCTGTTTTCTTTCTTGAATGCTATGAGGAATAAGCTCATTTGAAGATGCTCGGTTGATGTTGTTGAACTGCTCATCCCACACCTGAGCAAAACAGGTGTCTAGCACCTGCTTTGCGTGGTCTAAGTTATCAGATGTAATCCTAGAGCCAGCAACGTCTTGCGAAAGTACGGATTCAACTGCTGAATCAACCTCAGCAACATCGCAACCAAGTGCTTCTGCTAAAAGTGTTGCATGCGTTAGCTCTAGTACACGATGGATAAAGGTACCCATCTGCATTGGGGCAAACTCAGTGTCTACCTGAGAAATCTTGATGCGACGTTGCGTGAACCATTTGTAGGGACACTCAAGATACGTTTCAATCTGAGAAGCAGATAGAAGCGGTAGCCCTTCTCGCGAGACCTCAATAAGACCTTGCAGCTCCTGCTCAAGAGTCTCCCTAGTCAAATGACGTGGAAGCACCACGATATTTTTGAGTTTAGGATCAATCTCGCCAGACTCGATTGTTGAGAGTTCTGCAACACGTTCTGGTTCAGCAGCTTGAGGCAACAGATTTACCAGCACCTCTTCTTCTCCGCGCACAAGTCCCGTCTTCTTTGCATGGTCTTTTGGATAGCATGCTTTGACTTCACTAAGAGCCACCGCATTAAAGACATCTTTTTGCTCGACCTTCTCAAATGCAACGCTGGTAGAAGCAGTTGAAAGCGCCGTATAAAAATCTCTTTGATACCGTGCAAACTCAGATACCTTTGGCGTTTTACTAGCGTGGCGAACAAACTCTTGCAGCGCACCGTCGGATGCTTTTACACCAAAATTCAGCGTATCCATCCCCTGGAAAATGACGGCATCAAACGTATGAGGCTCAAAAGAATGAGCTTGACTTACAGGAGCAATCAGCACCTGAATATCAGAGTTAATACCATTAGAAACAGACATCATAACTGCCTGATCTTTACAAAGATCAATAAATGATTTGAGTGTCTGATCAGTGAGCTTTAATCCTGCCTCATGCAGTTCCTGTGCAGAAGAAACGATCTTGTTCATCACCTTAAGCGACTCTTGGTTTTGAAGAGAATCCTCTTCTGATTGGACAGCTTCTGACTGCTCAGCAGATGTTTCTGTAGCAAGATGTTCAATAATGCGCAGCGCGGCAGAACCAATTCTACCCAGACCAAGACTCTTAATAGTCTCTGCACACAAACGCGAGCTCATAGCAGCTTTAGATAATGTCTCAAGCACCTTAGTGGCATACAGAGTTCTATTACCACGCCAACTCTTATCCAGCGCCCACGCGCGCTCAACGCTTATGCCAGAAATGGGAGAAATCAAATAGTCTGTAAGGGTACGAGGCGGCCACCACGACATATCCCCCATCTGGTGATCAGATGCCTGATAGTCAAGGTTTTTCTCGAGCTCTGCGCGTTCACTGAGCGTGGCATACGCATCAATTAAGCTAGCAAACGCACGACCCGCAAGCGAGTCTTGAATACGCACCGAGCGCTTATAATGAGCTGCAATCCCTTTAGCCGCAAGCTTTTGCGAAAGCGCTTCCCAAACCCTTTGAGGGTTTGAGGTGTAGACCGCAAAGCTCTTGCTGCCAGACTCTACACACTGAGAGATGTATCTGCTGATAGACTCTGCCTCCGCCAGCTGACCCAGCGGCAACAAAAACGTTACTGCACCGCTTGGCGTAACCTCATTACCCTTCTGGGCCCTAAACACCCTGGCGAGAAGATCGGTGAGCTCCTGACTTTTTGCGGCTGGCGCAAGCTCTGCATCCACACGACAATCGCATCCCGGGCCGCCAATCAACTCTAGCTGCTGCTCTGCCGCATAACCTGCAGGTCCTTCGGGCACGTAAAGAGAAAACACCACATCACGTTTCTCTGACAACCTACGCACAAATTGAAGACGCGCCTCCGAAAGATCTTCATCTCGCGAGAAAACCAATGCAGGTCCTTGCGTTGGGATGGACTGCAGTAGGTAATCCAAACACTGACACACCTCAACGTAAGATTTTTCTTCAAGCAGCGCCTTGTAGCGCCCTAGTACCTTACAAGCACTTATCTGACCAGCAGAAAGTTGACCGGATTCCATAATCTGATCAAGCTCTGTAAGATACTCTGGCGCAAGTTTAGACAAAAGCTCCACGGTACCCTTGCCAGCATTCAAAGAACCTAGCTCACCAACAGGCATTCCATCCAAAATCTGCTGGAAAAATACCTTTCGAAGCGTAGATGAAAGCTGGCGATCAGAAGTTCCGTACAACTTCCATTGATCACGCACCCACTCATCAAAAGTTGAAACATTTACACCAACAGAGAACTCTTGGATAGCTCCAAGCTGTCTCTTTACTAACAAAACTGCATCAGAAGAAGGTACTATGAGCTGAGCAGAACCCCACCGCTCAAGGGAAGCTCTTAGCTGCTCTTGAACAGAGTTTGATAAGAAAGCACCTGTTTGCTGTTTGTACAGAAGTAAGCCCATACGTCACCTCTCCAATTTTTCTTACTTCTTAAGTTACCACGCACACCGGACATAAATTAGAATCAAACTAAACAACAACTAAAAATCCCGTATCAAAAGGATTTTCATGATTATTTTGCTTCCGCCATCATCAGGAAAAACCGCGCCCACCTCTGGACCTTCTCTTGTTCTCTCGTCGCTTTTATTTGGCTCTGAACTCACTACCTGCCGAGAAGAACTTATCAAGGACTTACACCAGGTATGTTCCCATGCAGACGCGGTTCAAGTGCTTAAAATTGGGCCTAACACTGTCAGTGACATTGCTGACAACCTAGACATCTATGAGGCTCCAACTACAACTGCGCTCAACCTCTATACTGGCGTGCTTTTTGAGGCTGCAAAATTTAACCAAACACTTGAAAACGCCACGACAGAAAACCCTCAGACAACAGCTGCATTACCAGCAGATATTCTCAACTCAGAAATCATGATTTTCTCTGGCCTCTGGGGTGTTGTAAGGCCGCACGACCTTCTCCCCAACTATAGACTTTCTGCATCAGTTAAGCTGCCTAACATAGGCACCGTTGCAACTTACTGGAAACAGCAGCTCAATCCCCTGTTAAACGCAGCTCTCAAAGATCAGATAGTTGTGGATTGTCGCTCGGGAGAATACAGAAAGATGTGGACGCCATCGGCAAAGCACCCTTGTGAGCTGTTACAAGTTGTTGTGCAGCGAGAAGACCCGCATACGGGAAAGCGTAGTGTTGTATCGCATAATGCCAAACACATGCGCGGCATACTCGCAGGCACTCTTTTTAAACAACGAGCCACAGGAAAGCTTTCTGAAGACGTTAGTGCGTCCCAAATTGTTGAAATTGCAAGCAATATTCCAACCGTTATTGACGTTGAAGTGAGCTCGGCAAACGCTTCTGGAGAAGCAACGCTTACGATAGTCACTGGTCAAAACTAGAAGTCTTAAATGCTTTTCTTGCTAGCCTTTTGAGCTTTCTTTACTAGCCTTATGAGCCACTGAAATGTCATCACTAAAACAAGCGTCACTATAAAGACAAAAACACCTCGAACAAAAGCGTTTCCAAGCAAGCTATAGGGGAATCGGCCAAGCCTTAGCCCCAAGAAGTTAATAACAGGAATTTGGAACAAATAGACTCCTAGAATACCTGCAGATACTGTGCTAATGCGCTTCTTAGCAGCATCAGAGAACTCCTGTAGCTTTGGCTCAAGATTACGTACAAAAAGAAATAAAGATGCCGCTTGTATTACACAAAGGAAGTTTTTAATAGCAACTGGATAACTCTGATACGTCATTTCTGGCGTCAACGGAGTTCCAAAGTTATTAACAACTAGTCCCCATCCAAACATAGCCGCAGATGAAAGCAAGAAAAATACAGCAAGAACAATATTGTTTTTAGTAAATTTTGGAAGATCCTCGTAATACGTCTTAACGTAATAGCCAAGCAAATAATAGAAAAGACATTCGCTGTTAAAGGCAGCCCATCTAAATAGCAGATCAAAATAGATACCGCGAACACCAATAAACTCAAGAAGCGGCAAGCCAAAGCTCACAAAAAGCGTAAGTGCCATAACATAGAGCAAAGTTTCTTTTTTCTGTACTACCAAGGAGAGAACAGGCGTCAAAAGATACAGATACAAAATGGTATAGATAAACCAAAGCGGGAAGTTAATCTTGTTGGTCAAAAAGCGTTCAACGAAATCAGCAACGCTAGCACTTGCAGCAATTTCTTCAGCGCCCCAAAACTTTGTAGGAAAAAATGTATACATCAGATACACCACTACACTTCCAAAAATAAGCGCCATCAACGTTTTTCTGGCACGCTTCATGAAAAATGTTTTTGTGGAGTACTTGCCTCTATAACCAAGTAAATTCATGCCACTGAGCATAAAAAAGATTGGTACTGCAAAGATAAACACAGCTTGCAGCGCTAAAGAAAAGGCCCATGTTTTAGTGTGTGAAAGAGAAAACACGTTGAGCGAGGTGTGCAACATAACAACTGCAATACCTGCCAGAATAGTAAGAACATCAGCAAAAACAAAGCGCTTCTTGACAGCTGCTGATTTTGAAGAAACTGTAGCTTTTTCCACGGGCTTCTCCCCAAAGTAATCAAACTTCTACTAAGCTAAGTATACGAAATATATCAGCAGGAAAGAGGCATCATGGCAAATGTCGTTGACTATCTACACTGGCGCGGTGATCTGACGTTTGACAAAGACCCCTTTAACAACGTTGACAATCTGATTCTTTCAATCCTATCCTACCTGGGTTTTGGCGGCGTAGTCCCTTCTGAGCGCAGCGAGAAACGCGTTCAGCTAGGCAACGCTTGCGCCAAAATGCTGGAGAAACTCAAAGACGATTCGTCTCTTATTACGGGATTTTCTCGCGTTGACGAAACTTTCCTTGAAGCACTGGTTAACGCTCCGCGCTTTGCCAACATAGAACTAGGTCGTTATGTAGACCGCATCAATGTTGAGAAAAGCCTACAGTTTGCAGCGTTTACTGCCTATCTACCTACGGGACAGATGTTTGTTTCTTTTAGAGGAACTGACGGCACTCTGGTTGGTTGGCGAGAAAATCTTAACCTTAGCTTTCAGGTTACTTCCGCCGATAAGTCAGCTGCTCTATACCTTGAGAAGCGTATTCGTGAGCATATTGCAGAAGGAAACAGTAATACCTGTGCAAACGTTATGGTTGGTGGTCACTCCAAGGGCGGCAACCTTGCAGCGTACGCAGCAACGGTTTGTCCTGAAGAGCTACTTGGTACGCTCGAGCGCGTTTGGAGTAACGATGGCCCTAATATGTGTCCAGAGCTTCTCCACGCTACTGCTTACCAGGTATTAGGCGATAAATACATCAGAATTTTGCCTGAATTCAGCGTAGTTGGCATGATTTTTGATGATCCTGCTGTTCCAAAGCTCATTGTAAAAAGTTCAGAAACAGGCATGCTGGCGCACGATGGCGTTTCATGGCAGGTTATGCGCAACACATTTGAGTTTGCTGATGACTTCCAACTTGAATGTAAAAAAATCAACGAAGCATTTAGTACCTGGTATAAAGAGCTGCCACTTTCAGAAAGAGAGCGTTTTACCAACGAGCTCTTTGACGCCCTCTCTGCTGGCGGAGCTATTTATTTCAGTGACATAATTAGCTCGCCTACAAGCTTACAACCTGTAATTGCAGCGCTTGCAAAAACAGAAAAGCAAACCAAAGAGGTCTTTTTTGACCTCCTCAGTTCACTTGTCAATGCATCAGCAACTTCTTTGATTGAAAACATTACTGAGTCTTCGCAGATTTCTCAGCTGACCTCTGCAATCTCAGAAGGTTTTGCCAAAATTGATAAGGCCCAAAAGGAACTTAGGAAAGGTTCTCCTTCTTTAGGCCAGTAAGACTACTCACAATTGAAGAAACAATTGAAATAACTATTGAGGCCAGAATAGCGGTACCTAAAGAATCGATAGCTACGCCTGCATGCAGTAAATTTCTAGAAAGAAAACTTGCAAGCTCAAGCATAAAGGCATTAATAAAGAGCGAGAAGATGCCTAAAGTAAGCACGTTAATAGGCAACGAGAGCAGCTTAACAATAGGTTTAATACCAGTATTAACTGCTGCAAGTACTAATGAAAACAAAATGGGACCTGCCCATGAGCCACCCACAATGGTCATTCCAGAGATTAAGGTACATGCCACCAACGTAGCCACGGTAGTTACAAGCCATGTTGCAACAAATTTCATACGAACCTCTCTTTGAAAAAAGCCCGGCGAAAGCCGGGCTTAACATGCACTTTTATGTAAGTTAAAACTTACTCGCCAAAGCCGCTATCAACGAGAGCGATAAGAGCATCAAGAGCTGCCTGCTCATCAGCGCCATCGCATGCAATCTCAATCTTAGTGCCAGTACCAAGGCCAGCAGCAAGAATCATCATGATAGACTTAGCGTTAACTGGTGCGGAGTCCTTGTCAACATTCTTGATGGTGACGTTGCTCTCAAACTTCTTTGCCTCAGAAACAAAGACGGATGCAGGACGAGCGTGAAGACCAGTTGCATTGATGATAGTAGTCTGCTTTGAAACCATAAGTGGACTCCCCTTCCGGAAACCAAAAAATCTACTCGAGAGTTATTCTCGATTAATCGTTACTATCGTAACAAAACATTACGTATTATATCCAATCTTATTTCCAGAAAGAACCAAATTAGACTATGAATTCCCTAAAAACGGGGTAAAAATAAAAAGTCAGAACTCTTATGGGAGGTTCACTATGGCTGAAAACGATATCCAAAACCTCAAAACTGAGGAATCGGACAACATACCTACTTTATCAACAACTTTGAATGAACAAAATGAATCTGCAGATGCTTCTGGATTGAGCAAATCTCAAGACATCCAAAAGATTGCTAAAGACACTACCCAGATAGTAACAAAGGGCGTAAGCAGCGCAATTGAGAGTGCTACAACTGCCGTTGCAGAAGGTTTTCAGGCTACCAAAGAAGTCCACAACGCCGCCAAAGAAACAAACTCTGCAAAGCAAGAGCTTAAGCAGATGCAAAAACATCTTACTAAAGACAAGCAAGATCTAGAGCACAGGGACTACGTACAGGGCTCATTTGAACAGATCATTGCCGAGCAAGAGAAAATTCTTGCAGAGACCGCTCAGATCATGAGTGATCAATCTACACAAGTCGATCTTCTCACGGTTAAGAAAAATCAAGTTATTCAGAAGCTTGAGCAGCAAAAAGTTGATGATGAAACAAAAATTAAACCTTACAAAGAGGTTGCTGCCACAGCCAAAGGCAGACTTGATGATATTTCAAAGACAATTTCAGAGGCGCAGCGTGGCGTTAAAAATGCTGAAGCTCAACTTAAAGAAATAACTGAAAAACGCGATGCCGCTGTAGCTTCTGCAAATAAAGCTTTGGAAAACTCCCAAGCAAGACAACTTTCTTTAAGAGAAGAGCTTTCTAGTCTTAAAAAAGATCCTGCTGCTCATCACGAGGCAATTGTTCGCCTTGAAGAAGATCTTAAGTCAGAGCTTGCTCGCGCCGAACAAGCCAAAAAGCAAGCTGATGAACTGAAGAATTCTTTCCAGTCTTCTCTTGAAATGGCTCAAACTCATTACTGGACCCAGGGTAAATCATTGGAATCGTCAGAGTCTTCTATTGATGCAGCTCGTAAAGATTATGAACAAAAACAGCAAGAATATGATGCTGTATTAGCTGAGGCTAATGCCCGTCAAAGGATTTTAAGCAAAGACATAGAAAGCCTTGAAGAGAACATTAAAACAGCCAAAGAGCTCTTTAACGACGCAGCAGATAAGCATGATGAAGCACAATCAATCATTGATGATGCTAAAGAAATTTATGCAACTCCAGAAATTACTGAGCAACTCAGAAGGTCCGTTAAAGCGCAAGAAGACAATATTGCTACTAAGCAACTTACGCTTAAGGGTCTTATTGATGGCGAGAAAATCCTTCGAGAGACAACTCGTGGTCAGCGCATTGGCTTTGTCATTGTTGTTCTTGGTATGTTAGCGATTCTTGCATCTTTTGTATGGCTGATTTTTAACCGATAAAGCCTTTACAAGAGCAGATACATTTTAGATATGTAAAAGAGGTGCTCACAAAGCGTGAGCACCTTTTTGTTGATCTTAAACTAAGCTTTCAAGCTAAACGTCAAGAGCAAACAACTAAATGATGATCATGGCATCACCAAATGACAAGAAGCGGTACTTCTCGTCAATGGCACTTTGATAGGCGTCCATAATCTGCTCGCGCGTTGCAAACGCAGAAACAAGCATCATCAAAGTTGAACGAGGGACGTGGAAGTTAGTCACCATAGTGTCTACCACGTGGAATGTTGATCCTGGCATCAAATATAAGTTAGTAGTAGCGTTTTCTCGAGCAACCATATCGCCTTTGTGAGTTACCGCAGCAGAATCTTCTGCCTTTTCAAATCGACGTGCAACAACAGGAGGCTGATCGGCTGGGACCTGACTATCCCAGGCGCTCTCAAGCGAGCGAACACTGGTGGTGCCAATGGCAATAACCTTATGGCCAGCGGCTTTTGTGGCCTTTACTGCTTCTACAACTTCTGGAGCTACGTGGTAGCGCTCGGTATGAATGACGTGCTTAGTAGGATCATCCTCTGTTACCAACCTGAAGGTATCAATACCCACCTCAAGCTCAACAGATGCCCACTGGACACCCTTTGCTTTAATAGTTTCAATAAGCTCAGGAGTAAAGTGAAGACCCGCGGTAGGAGCTGCAGCAGAATGCTCGTCCTGCATAGCGTAAACTGTCTGGTACTTCTCCGGGTCTCCCTCGTATTGCGTAATATACGGAGGCAGCGGAACGTGTCCTGCCTCATGAATAGCCTCATCGAGAGTACGGTCTCCCTGTGCTTCAAAACGTACCAGGCGGCCTCCCCTGTTGTCATCAACAAAGTCCACAATGGTGCCCCTCAACACAACAGGAGCTGAATCAGGAGCATGCAAGCCACCTGCACGGTATTCAATTACAGCACCAGGCTTGAGACGCTTACCAGGATTTACTAGACACTCCCATACACTACCCAAAGCATCAATGTCTTCTCGACGTTTTAAAAGCAGCGTTTCTGAGACGCCACCCGTATTTTGCTTTTTGCCCACAAGACGAGCTGGCATAACACGCGTCTGATTAACTACAACCAAATCACCTGGCTCAAGATACTCCACAATATCGGTAAAGTGCCTATGTTCTATGCGGCCATCATCTCTGTGCAGCACTAACAACCTACAGGAGTCTCTTGGCTCGGCGGGAGCTTGTGCAATTCGTTCTTCTGGAAGGTTGTAGTCAAAATCATCAGTTCGCATGACGTGCTGCCTTTCTTGCGTCACGAGCTTCATGACGCTCTATCTGAGCCTCGGCTGCAGAATATCTGCAACCGCAGTAATTTTGTCGATACATACCAAGCTCACGAGACTCTTTTGTAGCCTCTGGGTAATATGGACGGAAATCTCTCCATACAGGCGTCAGCCCGTGAGCATGCGCAATAGACACCAGCTCATCCTCGCACGCATCAAAAAGCTGGTAGGGCGAGACAGCCAGTGTTGTAGAAACGTATTCAAATCCGCGCTCAACCGCTACACGACAGCTCTCTGCCAAGCGGATTGCGTAACAAGCACGACAACGACGATCTCGCTCAAATCCCTGAGGAGCCACAGCGCGCTCCCACTGCTCTCGAGGATCTCCTGCCACAATTACCTCAACATGAGCCTCTTCTTGAGCCCACGTAAGTAAGGTTTGAAGACGCTTATCATGCTCCTCAACAGGCTGAATATTAGGATTAGTCCAGCAGATGGTTGGCTCAAAGCCCTCTTCCCTCAGATGTTTTAAAGGTTCAAGTGAGCATGGGCCACAGCATGCATGGAGCAGCAGCGGTGTTCCCGGCTCTACTGAAAGAGTCTCAATTGACTGAAGCATATTTGAAGCCATTAGTTCTTCTCGCCTTGTGCCTTATAACATTTCCAACCTACTATAGCGCAGGCAGCAAGACATACAAAAATAGTAACAACACTTGCTTCAATACCATAAGCGCCACCTGAGATAAACTCAGACGCTGGGGGATATGCCGTTAAAAGCGTGGTAGGAAGAAGCGTAGTAGTAACCGAGATACCCAAAATGGGACCGGTCACAAAGTTCCAGATAAAGTGCATAGCAATGGTCATGAGTAGGTTATCCGTAAGCCAAAAAACCAGACCATAGAGAATGCCCATCAAGAAAACGGAAATTGCCGCAGCAACAGAGATATTTGGTGTTAACCCATACGTTGCAGTAAAGAGTACCGCTTGAAGTACAAGCGCTACAGGAAGAGAACTTTTAGCTGCAACGCCAGTTTGTAGGTAACCTCTAAACAAGATTTCTTCTGCCGCAGACTCAATAAGGGTTGCTACAAGTAAAAAAAGAGCAGCAAAAACGTTATAGGAAGCGTTGAAGTTAAAATCAAAACCTTCAATAAGCAAAATAGAACCAAAGGTAAACAGCACCATTAAAAAGCCAAAGGTGACTCCACGCATAAAACCCGGCCACATGCTTGCTCGAAGACCTAAAGACCTCAAATCACGCTTATTTATACGGGTAACCCACACAAGAATTAGGCTACCAGCCAATATGCTTCCCAGAAGACTCAACATGGATGGAAGCATATCGTTTGGCGAAAGCTCTCCCATAACCATGAGCGGAATATGACAGACAAACATAAGTAAAAGAGCAAGGTCAGCCACAAGGAAGGGCGTCACCACAGACTTTGGTGGATTCTTTTGAACGAACTCAAGACTTGTCTTTGGCTTTTTTCTTCCCACGAACTCTCCTTACATAATTTCTACTCACTATAGTATCGACTTCTGAATCTATTCGTGTAGTGAATCAAAAAAGATTAGAATAAGAAGATAATTTGCTTAAATCTACTACTTTCAACAGCGAGGTATCCATGGCCGAAAGCTACGACATGAACAACCGCCCACATTTTCCTAAGCGTGCTGTCGTTACCGGAGGTATGCCCTACGGTAATAAGAATCTTCACTTTGGACATATTGCAGGTGTCTTTGTCCCAGCAGATTTCTTTGCTCGTTTCTTAAGAGATCGAATTGGCCAGAAAAACGTTCTGTTTATCTCGGGAACTGACTGCTATGGTTCTCCTATTGCAGAGGGCTATCGCAAAAAGGTTGAGGAAGAGGGCTACGAAGGAACTATCCTCGATTACGTCAACCAAAATCATAACCTGCAGAAAAGCGCTCTTGACGCCTATAACATCTCGCTTGATTTCTACGGCGGCTCCGCATTAGAGCCTGCAGCAAAGATTCATGAAGAGATGGCAGATAGCATCATGCACCGCCTCTACGAGCATGGTAAACTCTCTAAGCTCTCAACCAAACAGTTTTACGATACCGAAGCTCAGACCTTCCTTAATGGTCGACAGGTCAATGGACGCTGCCCCATCAAGGGCTGTAAGTCAGAGAAGGCTTATGCAGAAGAATGTGATCTGGGCCATCAGTTCAACCCAGAGGAGCTCATTGCTCCTGTTTCGCAGCTTACCGGCACTACACCAGAACTTCGTCCTGCACCAAGCTGGTATTTTGACTTGCCACAATACAAAGAGTTTCTAAACAACCTGGTAGAAAAGTGGAAGCACAACCCACAGATTCGTTCAGTTGTTACCACAACCGTTCAAGAAACTCTGACCGAGCCTATTATCTACATCCAAAACTCCTACCGCCAAGACTTTGACGGTGTTGCCTCTTCCCTCCCAGCTCATAGTGTCATTGAGCCAGAAGGAAACGCTTCTTCTTTCTCAGTTGTTTTTGAAAACTGGCAAGATAGAGATGAAGCTCGCGAGAAACTCAAAGAGGCTGGGATTCGTTTCAGAACAAGCAAGACGCTTCTGCCTTACCGCATGACGGGCAACATTTCTTGGGGTCTCAAGTCTCCAGACATTGAGGATCTTAAAGACCTCACCATCTGGGTTTGGACTGAGTCTCTCTGGGCTCCTATCACCTTTACTCGCGCTGCTCTTTCTGAAGACGCCAGCAATGGCGGTAGCCGCTACTCTTCTGACGAGTGGCGCGATTGGTGGTGCAGCGATGATGCTGCTGTCTACCAGTTTATTGGCCAGGACAACATCTTCTTCTACTGCATTGTCCAGAACCCTTTGTGGGATGCACTTGATTGGGGTCTCATCACTGATACTCCAGTTGCTAACTACCACATTCTTTTTATGAACAAGAAGGCTTCCAGCTCTGGCGCTATTAAACCTCCAATGGCAGAGGAACTTCTTCAGTTCTACACGCCTGAGCAGCTCCGCGCTCACTGGCTCTCTCTTGGTCTTGATCAGCGCGCTGTGTCCTTCTCGCCAAAGGCTTTTGACACCTCTGTATCCAGGAAGGGTAAAGACGGCGAGCCGGATCTTCTGGTAAAGGATGATCCTCGCGTTGTTGACCCTGCGCTCAAGGAATCCGCATTCCTCACCAATATCTTTAACCGCATGGCTCGTAGTTGCCTGTATGGTGCGGCCAATGCTTGTGGTGGTCACCTGCCTGTCAGTGAGCCACACCAGGAAGTTATCAACGCTGCTCAAGAGGTTCTGCTTAAGTACGAGCAGCTTGCATACGGTTTTGATGCACACTCTGCACTTGCCGCTGTTGACGAGTACGCTCGCGCAGAAAACAAACGCTGGGGTGAGGCTTCTAAGGCTGCTCAGGGCAGCGATGCGGCCTATGATCAAGCATTAGCTGATGCGTTCTATGCACTCAAGACCATCACCCTGCTTATGCATCCAGCTGTTCCTGAGGGCTGCGAGCGCATTGCAGATGCTCTCAACTTCCCCCATGAAGAGTTTTTCTCTTGGGAGAATGCTTTTATGGGTCCAAAGGAGCTTGCTGCAAAGCTTGGTCAAAATGCTGAAGAGCACAAGCTTGAAGAGCTTCCTCCTCGCTTTGATTTCTTCAAAGCACATCCAAGCCAGAAGAACTAAAATACACGCAGCTAGGAGCATACGTGGTTGAGTTTCCACCCGTCTACCGTCCAAAACCCTATAGCAAGCCAACAGCACACCTGAAGAGCCATCTTCAGGTGTTGCTTGATGACGGAGCAGAAATTGCAACGTTTGTCTACACTCCTAGCACTTCAGCTGGCGAGAAACCCTGTGAAGACCTGACTTCTACTGCGGCTTATTTGGCGTCTGTTACTAACGGTACCAATGCTGCGCCCATTGTGTTTCTCCACGGAAATGGAGAAGAGCACGGCATCTTTGGCACCATCATTGACGAAGTATGCAGCCGCGGCTACATCGCAATTGGTATTGATTCGAGAGATCAGGGGCAAAGTACTCGAGGAACGGCTGCCTTTACTTACGAGCAGATGGCAGAAGATACATATGTTGTTCTAAAGCAGCTTGGTGTTACCTCCGCTCACATTGTGGGCTTTTCTGACGGAGCTATTCTTGGTCTTCTTCTGGCACGTGACTATCCAGACGTAGTTGCCTCTCTCGTATCTATCGGAGCAAATCTTGAACCTGATACGTTAGGTGATATGACCTGGCTATATGAAAGCATCCAGGGTAATAAGCGTTGGGCAGCCGAAGGCTGGGAAGGCGCTGTTTTAGAAGATGGCTATCCTGTTCCCTCGCCTGCTGAGGCTGCTCGAATAGCAGAGCATCTTGAGCTCATGGTAGATAACCCTCATATTGACCCTACAACCCTTGGACATATTTCTGTTCCTGTTGTTGTCATGGCAGGTGAGCATGACGAGATTTATCCAGAGGAAACCCGTCGTATTGCCGAGGCAATTCCAACCGCTCGTCTGGTCTTTATCCCTGGGTGTCCTCACAATGTTCCTAAGGTATCTCCTGGTGCTGTAGTAAGAAGGATTTTTGCAAATCTTGCATCTCTTTAACAGAAGAGCTATCAGATGAGCCTAATCACGTGCTTTTATTTCAAGAATATAAAACTTCGGTACTTAATTGTTAAGTACCTTGCTATCTCAAAATTTTTTGAGTAAAATAGCTATTAAGAATTATTTCTTATATGGGAGGTACTCATGCATGAAGCACCTACCTCACCTACTCAAGAAATGCGTATTATTCGCAATCTTGGCCATCTAGGTCATTATCTTTACATCACGCGCGGATGTCATGGTGGTCAACAATTTATTTTGACTGCGCTCTATCGTGATGGAGATATGACACAAAAAGATCTTCTCGCCAAGACAAAGAATACATCTGCATCTCTTTCAGAAATGGTGAGCAAACTTGAAGCAAAAGGTCTCATTGAACGAACACGTGTTGATAAAGACCGCAGAAAGGCACTTCTTTCACTAACAAAAGAAGGGCGTAAACAGGCACAAGAAGCTCAAGAATCTATTGAATCATTTGAAGCGCAGGCTTTATCGGTTCTTTCAAATGAAGAAAAAATTGCCTTTTGCGGATATCTAGATCGATTAGTTGAACACTGGGACACATTTAATAAAGATGAGAAAGGAGAAACGGCATGTCAGAAGAAGTAACATCAACTGAAGATCTTGAAAACATGGTTGAAACATCTGAAGCAGATACTACTTTGGCTCTCTCTACCCTGTCAGGTATTGTAGATGTCAGCACTTTATCGTTTAGAAAGATTGCTACCGTCCTTGCTAAAAGTATCGGCGAGTTTAAAAAAGACGCTATCCTTACTCCGGTATTTGTTTTGGTTGAGACCATCTTAGAGATTCTCATTCCTTTTAGGACAGCAGCTCTCATTGATACCCTTCGCGCAGGGGCAAATCTTAACGCTATTCTTCAGGCTGGACTTATTCTTGCTGCCATGGCAATGTTGTCGCTGCTATTTGGAACACTCTCTGGTATTTCTGTTGCTAAGGCATCTACTGGATTTGCCCGCAATCTACGCCGTGATATGTTCCGAAATATTCAGAAGTTCTCGTTTACCACTATTGATACCTTCTCCTCATCATCATTGGTAACGCGTCTGACTACAGATATTTCTAACGTACAAATGGCATTTATGATGCTTATTCGTATGGCAGTCCGAGCTCCATTCATGTTTATCTCGGCCTTTATTGCGGGCTTTATCATGGGTGGCTGGCTTGCAATTATTTTTGTTGCTATCATGCCGCTTCTAGGATTTGGTCTCTACCTCATTATTTCTAAAGTTATCCCTATCTTTAAAAAGATCTTTAAGAAGTACGACGCACTTAATGAGTCTGCAGAAGAAAACCTTGCTGGCATTCGCGTTGTTAAGTCATTTGTCAATGAAGACTTTGAGCGCCAGAAGTTTGATAATGCTTCGGAAGAGTTGCGTAAAGACTTCACTACAGCAGAGAGGCTCTTGGCTTTAAACTCGCCATTTATGAACTTCACCATTTACGTACTGTTTGTTTTGATACTTTACTTTGGCTCGTACCTTATTGTTTCCTCTCAGGGAACAAGCCTTGGTGTTGGTCAGCTTTCTTCCCTTATCACCTATGGCTTTATGATGCTCATGTCGCTTATGATGCTCTCCTTTGTCTTTGCCATGATCATCATCGCAGAGGAAGGTGCTCGCCGTATCTGTGAGGTGCTGCTTGCCACTTCCACCATTAACAATCCAGAAAATCCTTTGACTGAGGTTACAGACGGATCCATTGATTTTGAAAACGTTGGATTCTCCTATTCCGGTCCTGAGGGCCGAGAAGCCCTGTCTGACGTAAACCTTCACATCGCCTCTGGTGAGGTCATTGGCATCATCGGTGGTACTGGCTCGGCTAAGTCCACATTAGTTCAGCTTATTCCTCGTCTATACGACGTAACTGCTGGTAGCGTTTCTGTTGGCGGACACAACGTCAAAGACTACGACATTGATACTCTTCGTGGTGCTGTTGCCATGGTTCTTCAAAAGAACGTGCTCTTTAGCGGTACCATCAAAGAAAATCTTCTCTGGGGTAATCCTGACGCTACCGATGAAGAGATTCTTGAGGCAGCACGTCTTGCTCAGGCAGACAGCTTTGTTCAAACCTTCCCCGATAAATATGAAACTCATATTGAGCAGGGTGGAAACAACGTTTCTGGCGGTCAGAAGCAGCGTCTCTGTATTGCACGCGCACTACTTAAACGTCCAAAAGTACTCATTCTTGATGACTCTACCAGTGCCGTTGATACAAAGACTGATTCTTTAATTCGCTCAGGCCTCAAAGATTACCTGCCCGATACCACCAAGATCATCATTGCTCAGCGAACATCCAGTATTGAAGAGTCTGACAAGATTATTGTTCTGGATAACGGCCGTATAAATGCCATTGGTACGCATGAAGAGCTTTTGAAAGATAACCCAATCTATCGCGAGGTGTACTTCTCGCAGAATAAACAAAGTGTTGATGAAAACCAGTCCCAGGAAGGTGAGGTGATTTCTCATGAGTAAGGCAGTAGAAACAAATGGTACAAGGCCAAAGCTTCCCGTGGGAAAAATTCTTATTCGTACCATTAAAATGCTTTGGGAGTTCTATCCCCTTCTTCTTCCTGTGGCACTTCTTGCCACTATTATCCAGGGAATCATGCAATCGCTTCCAAGTGTCTTTCTTGAGCGTATTCTCTCTATCATCTCAAACTATATGGATTCCGGTGACTGGAGTTCTGCTGAGGGTTTAGTTTTTCAAAACGTAGCACTTCTCGCCATCTTCTATGTCATTGGACTTCTTGCAAACATCATTTCAACTCAAGGTATGGCCTTCATTACCCAGGGAGCGTTGCAAAAATGGCGTTCAAAGATGTTCTCGCACATGCAAGACTTGCCTATTAGGTACTTTGATACGCACCTCAACGGCGACATCATGAGTTATTACACTAATGATATTGATGCCATGCGCCAAATGATTGGCATGAGTCTTCCACAGCTCCTCTTTACCTCTGTAATAATTATTTCTGTTGTCTTCATCATGTTCTACTACAGCGCCTTAATGGCATTAGTCATTTTGTTTGGCGTTTCTTTAATGGGCCTTGCAACCAAACATCTTGGTGGAAAGTCCGCAAAGAACTTTGTCAAAACTCAAAAGACCACAGCAGACGTTGAGGGTCATATTCAAGAAATGATGAATGGCGAGAAGGTCGTCAAGGTCTTTAGCCATGAACCAGAAACCATTGAATCTTTTAACAAGATTAACGATGAGTTGATGGTTGCTTCTAGAAATGCAAACCTTTACGCCAATACCCTTATGCCAATACTTAACAACATGGGCAACATTATGTACGTCGTTGTTGCTATTGTTTCTGGCGTATTTATTGCTCTAAATATTCAAAATATTTCTATTTCAGGACTACCGTTTACCATCGCAGTAGCTGTTCCCTTCCTCAACATGACACGTCAGTTCTCCGCTCAGATTAACCAGATCTCAGCTCAGATTAACTCCGTTGTCATGGGCGTTGCTGGCGCCAATCGCATTTTTGAGCTGCTTGATGAACCGGCAGAAACTGATGAGGGTTATGTCACCTTAGTCAGCTCAGAAACGATTGACGGACAGGTTCAAGAAGCTGAGTACCGCACCGGTTACTGGGCTTGGAAGTATCCACACAGTGACGGCACGGTTACCTACACTCCTATCAAGGGTGACGTTCGCCTCTTTGATGTTGACTTTGGCTACGAGCCTGGCCACACCGTGTTACATGATATTTCTCTTTATGCAAAACCTGGTCAGAAGGTTGCCTTTGTTGGCGCAACAGGTGCTGGTAAAACAACTATTACTAACCTGCTCAACCGCTTCTATGACATTGAAGACGGCAAAATTCGCTACGACGGTATCAACATTAACAAAATTAGAAAGAGCTCTCTCCGACGTGCTCTCGGTATTGTTCTTCAAGACGTTAACCTCTTTACGGGTACCGTCTTGGATAACATCCGCTACGGTCGTCTTGATGCCACTGATGAGGACTGCGTAAAGGCCGCAAAACTTGCTGGAGCTGATGACTTTATTAGGCGCCTTCCAGAGGGTTACCACACTATGCTCAAAGACAACGGTAGCGCGCTTTCCCAGGGACAGCGTCAGCTCATCTCTATTGCCCGAGCAGCAGTCGCAGATCCACCAGTCATGATTCTGGACGAAGCCACCTCCAGTATTGATACGCGTACTGAAGCAATTGTTCAACGTGGTATGGATGCTTTGATGTATGACCGCACCACCTTTGTTATTGCTCACCGTCTTTCTACGGTCAGAAACGCAGATGTTATTGTCGTTCTTGACCATGGTCGTATTATTGAGCGCGGCACGCACGATGAACTTCTCGCCAAGCGAGGAACGTACTACCAGCTTTACACAGGAGCCTTTGAGCTTGAGTAACAGCCAGCTTCTGTAATACAAAACGCCTTGTCATCTTGGTGGCAAGGCGTTTTTGTGCATATGTAATTCCTTCTTAGGCGAGAAGAACGTGATGTAGATCTTCTACCGTATCTACAATTGCAACCGCGCCCGCATCAATAAGCTCTTGTCTGTTGGTAGTTTTGCCATACAGCACACCAATACATGGAATCTGATTTGGAAATGCAGCTTCCATATCAAAACGGCGGTCTCCTACCATAATACTTTCAGAAGCATCGCAGCTAAGCTGAAGCATAACGTGAGCGATTGCAGTGACTTTATCAGTAGCCTCCTCATCTATTCTTCCGGCGTAGGCATCAAGAACACCAATAAGATTGTTGTCCCTAAGCCCCACTTCTAGCATGGGTAGATTTTTTGAGCTTGCCACAGCAACTTTCTTACCAGCTGCATGCAAATCATCAATGAGGCTCCTCATGCCTTCAAAAAGAGGCCATTTTCCTGTAGTTACATAGAGCTCTCGGTAACGTTTAGTAACCGCAACAGCCTCCTCATGACTCAGGCCAAAGACCAACTCATACGCATAAGGAAACGGTGGCCCTACAAGCTTTTTAAGGTCTGACTCAATAAAGTCTGTATGACCACAATCAGTCATTGCCATCTTTGCGGTAGAAACAATAGTAGGTAATGTATCTGCCATTGTTCCATCAAAGTCAAAAATAATAAGCGAGCGATTCTGTAGATCTGAAGTTACATCAGAAGCTACCAGCATTTTATTTGTATCAGTTACGTTGTGCATTACTGCCATGTCAATCCAATCATCCACATATGTGAGTATAGCGTTCATGGCAAAAAAACTAACCAATCAATGATAAAAAAGGAGCTTTGACTTCTCAAAGCTCCTCCTCACATATATGAATAACAGTACTGCCAGCTACAGCTCGTTCATTACACGGACAAGTTTGACGGCATAGTTCTTATCCATTGCCCACGAACCAGCAAGTTTGCGGATAATGTTAGCTTTCTTAGCAAGAATCCATGCACCGTAGCGAGGGTCAACATCTTGAGCCTTGCTTGGGTCAACTGTCAGAGGCTCATAGCCTGCGTATGCGCGAAGGTGCAAAGCCTGTGCACGAAGCCCCTTAAGAACGGTATCAAACGAAAGTCCACGAGCTCCGTTTCCAGTTGCGCCAAGACCACCAAAGTTGCACTGTTCAGGAAGGACATCGCCGCCAAAACGCAGATTACCCGTCTCAACCATAACCTGCGCATAGAGAAGCTCTGGACGAACCCCCTCATCAATAGCAGCTTGCCATAGTTGATTTACAAAATCGGTTCCGGTTGCAGCGCCCTTCTCCGCATAAACAGCTGGATAGGCAGCACCCACGCGTTTATTAAAATCTCTCTGAAGTACTTCTTTAGAGACAAGAGGAGCTCCAAGAACACTGGTACGGTCAGAGAAATTACCTCGAGTTGGTTCAACTGGAGAATTATTGTCTGCTGGAATGTTGTTGTTTGCAGCGCCCCTATCTTCTCCATTGTTATTACCACCAGCGTTTCCGCCTCTGCCAGTATTTGTATCAGTTGGATTCATGTTGAGAACGCCGTTTGCATCTGCATGTACAACACGACCATCTGAAAGCGTGACGTCTTGAGAACGGAGAAGTCCGTTTGTCTCATCAAAGTAATAGTACAATCCGTTAATTGCTTGAAGACCAAAGAGAGCACCATGCTCAGTAGTTGATGGGTCAAAATACCATGTTTTACCGTTTGGAGTATTGAACCAGCCAGACGCAAAAGCGCCACTTGACTGAGCCCAAGCCCAAACATTGTTAGGCAATGCAACCCAGTTATTGGAGGTCATGCCATTATTAACATCAACATAATATGAGCCACTAGCAGTAGAAATAACGCCAGTTTTCATAAGAGGATACGTTGCGTTCTCATCAAAGTAGAACCACTTGCCATTAGGCATATACTTCCAGCCAGCATAAAGAGAGCCGTCAGCATTAGCCCAAGCCCAATTACCATCTGGCAAACTAATCCAACCGTTTGAAATAAGGCCACGATCAGCATCAATGTAGTACTTCTGATAACCATCGGACATTAAACCAAAGGTAGCTCGATAGCCATTATTGCTATCAAAGTAGAACCACTTGCCGTTAGGAATACGCTTCCAACCAGACTGCAATGAACCGTCTTCCGTTGCCCACGACCAAGAGTTATCAGACAAATGAATCCAATAATTCTTAACAAGGCCATCTATTTCATCAAAGTAATATGACTTTCCTGAAATAGAGCTTTGGCCAATCGCAGCTGCGTTATGAATGTCGTTAGAGTCAAAATACCAAACTTTATTATTTGGTGTGGTATACCAGCCAGAGACTGCAATACCCCTTGCATCAAAATAATGCCATCCGTCATTATCTTTTAGCCAACGGCTGACATAAGGAGTTCCCTGATCATCAGCATACTTCCAGCCATCAGCTACTTTGCGCCAACCAGGTTGCTCTTTTACTGTTGCGTCAAATTGCATCTGACGAGTAATTTCCTGGCCATCAGAAGATTTTGTAGTGATATATAAGGTATATCGACCACTTGTTGGAAGAGCAAATGTTGCTGAAGTATCAGATGAGTTAGATGCTACTGTCACCTTTGATCCATCTGGACCAACGTAACTATAGGTAAATGTTGCACCAGTAACTACACCAGTAAGTACTGGTTTAAGAATTACATCATTTCCCTGTTGGACTGCGGAAATACTCCTCATATTCCACCAGGTGTCGGAGTGATACATTTCCCAAATTGCCCAAGCATCAGCCCAACCAATATAATCAACCTTTGAATTGGGACCAAGATCTCTAAACTCAGCGGCGTGAGTAGGATTAGATATAAATTGGTGCTCAATAATTACGCCAAGAATGCCTTTTTGACGGGCATAGCGAACAATACCAAAGTAATCGGACTCGTCGCCATTCTCGTAATAATCTGTTCCGTTCTTATCGTTATAACCACGCTCAGTAGCGCCATCACCACGAGTAACAATACCTGCTTTATTTCTTAAGTAATAGTTAACCTTATCTGCAAGGGTCTGCCCTGAGACATAAAGGTCATGGTTATAACTTACATCATGAGGTACTAAAACCTCAGAGCCTGTAGCGGATGCTGGGCCCGCGTTGTAGTGCAAAGAAATAATGGCGCAGGCATTAGCGTCAACAGCGCGTTGTACACGAGTCCTAAGTGATGGATCTTCATGCTCTCCACGAACTACTACAACAGAGACTCCCCATTGCTCAAGGTATTTTTTAGCATACATGGCTGTAGCCCAAGCAATATCGCCTTCTTTTATGCCGTAATACGTTGCACCTGGATCTCGACCATTTGTTCCGTCACTGTGACCAGGATCTAGCGCAATTGGCCTTCCTGTTGCACGAGATAGCGCAACAGCGTCACTCAGAGACTGACTTTGAATTATGTTTCCCTGAGCATCCATCGTGGTGTAGGTAGTTGCATATGCGCTTTGAACTGTTGTTGCAAACAGTGACATAACAACAAAAAACAAAACAGCAAGCAACTTTCCGCGAGTGTTAAATAAGCTGCGATTCATGCGGTCCTCCGAAAAGTATGTGTTTTACTCCTCTTCATAGTTAGTAAAAGTTTACACTAGACTGACATTTCAACAATAAAAAACACAAGCTCACCGCAACTTGATTGGAACTCAGTGATTTTCTCGACACTTGAAGATATTCTTGCAACAGATATCGAGGCAGCAATTTTTGATTTTGATGGCACTATTGCTCATACGCATCATATTTGGAAGCTTGTTGACCAAGAGTTTTTTGAGTCGCGAGGTATTCCTTATACTCCAGAAATTGGCAAGATTCTCTCCCCTCTTGGATTTGAAAAGGGAGCCGAATGGGCTATTGCTACCTATGGACTAAAGGAAAATCCAGAAGAAATTGTCACCGAGTGGAAAGAACTGAGCAAAAGATTTTTTGTAAACTCAGTGCGGCTTCGTCCTGGTGTTGTTGATTTTATTACCAAGTTGAAAGAAAGAAACATCTCTACTGCTTTAGCAACTGTTAACGAGCCAGATCTTCTTGCTCTCCTTGAATCTCGTTTACACCTGTCTACACTATTTGATACTCAGATATTTGCGTCAGATGTTGGTTCAGCAAAAGATGAACCACATCTCTATAGAGAAACTCTTTTTCGTCTTAAAGCTAAAGCAGAAAAAACAATTTTGTTTGAAGACATTCCAATTGCTCTTAAAACAGGAAACTCTCTTGGTCTTATTACCTGTGCGGTCAGGTGTGACGATGAACTTCAAGATATCGAGAAACTCTCTGAACTTGCTGACTTCACCATTGAACACTGGTATTAAAGATTCTGACTATCGTCACTATAAAAATGGTCTATAACAAAAAAAGGAGACCCGAAGGCCTCCTTTAGATGGTAGTGTTCGCAAGTACTAGATCTTGTGGACGCTAGAAGCCTGGAGCTTACCGTTCTGTCCGGTAGTAATCTCAAACTCAACAGGCTGACCCTCATCGAGAGTCTTAAAACCGTCCATCTGAATCTCGGAGAAGTGTACGAACAGATCGTCGCCATCCTCACGAGAGATGAAGCCGTAACCCTTGTCTGGATTAAACCACTTTACAGTACCCTGAGCCATTTCGTGCCTTTCTTTCTTAGCCCCGCAGGGCAAAACTGCGCCTGTGGAGCGCGATACCGTGACGTCAAGCCACATGAAACATAATACCTTAATTAACAACTTATGGAACGAGAAACCGCTCAAGGAGGTTTTTACACCATCTGCCGGTGACAGTAGAGTAAACAGACTGTCTTTCAGATCTTTTTAAAGATGAATCTGCTATTAAACGATTTTTATTAGTTGGGTATTCTTCTTAAAAAATAGAGAATTTGTATAAGCTTAATTTACAAGAACAATAATAGACATATCAAACTATTATTTATATAGAAAGTTATCCCTTCAAAGAAGGATATTATTATGAAGCAAAAAACGTATTTTTCTAGCAAACCTTCTATGCGAGAGCTTATTGCAATTGCCGCTTTAGGCAGTGCATTGCTTTGCGGATTTCAGACAAGACCTGTTCTTGCAGAGTCGCTTGATACCTCTTCAACTGCTGCTCCTGTGGTAACAAATGAAACAGTCGCAACAACTGAAAACTCTCAGTCTCCTTCGTCTGCAACTCCAACAGCAAAACAGGCACCCGCTGCACCAACAAACAATACTGCACCAACTGCATCAACTGCATCAACTGCACCAACTGCACCAACTGCGCCAACTTCTGGATGGAGACAAGAAAACGGTCAATTCCACTATTACAACGAAGATGGAACACTCGTTACAAATCAGTGGATTAAAGATGATTCTGGTTGGCACTATGTGGATGCTGCCGGTAATACAATCAAAGGCTGGTATACAACACCAAACGGAAAAACTTGGTACTTCAATCCAAATGACCCATTACATGCAGCAATTATTGGTGAAACTGAAATCGACGGTAAGTTCTACTACTTCGATTCAACTACAGGTCTTATTAAAAATAACTGGGTATATCGCTCAGCAAGTTCTTGGTCTTGGGCCTCTGAAGATGGTTCTTACTATTCAGGATGGAAGCACATGCCTAACGGCAAGTGGTTCTTCTTTGATCAAGACGATCCTCGTCATCATATGCTAATTGGAACAATTCAGCTTTCTGACACTTCTTATTACATTGATGAATACGCAGGTATGATTTCAAATAGTTGGATACAGCTACCAACTCGCAAGTGGACATGGGCTCAAAAAAATGGAGTACTTGCTTCTGGCTGGTTTAACACTCCAAATGGTAAAACCTGGTACTTTGATTCATCGGTTCCAGAGCATCCTGCACTTACCGGCAATGTAACAATTAATGACAAAACGTACTATTTTGATGAAAACGACGGACTATATAGAAATAGTTGGGTTCACAATGATGATGGCACTTGGTCTTGGGTAGACACTTATGGATCATTCTATTCAGGTTGGAAACATTTCCCAAATGGTAAATGGTTTTATTTTGACCCTGAGGACCCAATTCACCGTATGAAAACTGGACTTTTCCAGCTCCCTAGCGGTTCATATTATGTCGATGAAAATTCTGGTATGACTGCTAATAATTGGGTTCATTTACCAAATGGTAGTTGGTCATGGGCTCAATCGAGCGGTGCGCTTGCTTCTGGCTGGTTTACTACACCTGACAATAAAACATGGTACTTTAATCCATCTTCAATTGATCATGCCGCATTTGTTGGAGAGCACTCTATTGATGGAAAGAATTACTACTTTGATAAAAGCTATGGTCTTGCAAAAAATGAATGGATTACACGTTCAGATGGTATAAAACGTTGGGCAGGCCCAGATGGCGCACTTACTGGATTCATTTCTCCCCAAGGAGTTTTCTCTGCAGACGATGGTTCTCAACCAACAGGAACAGTACAGCTTCCTGGACTAACTTTACACGTCGGCACTGATCATAAAGTTAAGACAGGTTGGGTAAAAGAAAACAATAAAGATTTTTACTATCTATCAAATGGCGCACCAGCAACTGGATGGCTTAATATTCACGACACTTGGTACTATTTTGATTCCAATGGAGAAAAGCAAACTGGCTGGAAGTATTCAAAGGGAAGTTGGTACTTCCTTGATTCAGACGGAAAAATGAAAACTGGCTGGATTAAAGATAACGGTAAAGATTACTACCTGAACAATAATGGTTCTATGCAAACCGGTTATTTAACATGGGGTGGCAAACTCTACTGGGCCGGTGCTAATGGCGCCATGGAGGAACAGCCTTGCTACTACCCCGATATGTATCGTTATGCTCAGAACTACTACAGCGCCACCAACTGGCTTATCCAGATTGATACTACCGGCAATCGCTTTGCTGTATATAAGGGCTATCACGGCAACTGGGTTGTTTGGTATGAATGGCAGTGCACTACAGGAGCACCAGGAATGTGGACTCCTCATGGCCAATTTACCGTAGGTAACAAGGGTCTTTACTTCGGTTCTGGCTTTAGATGCTGGTATTACACAACCATTTCTGGTGAGTATCTTATTCACTCCATCCTCTATAACTCAGACGGCTATACTGTCCGAGATGGCAAGCTTGGATACAATGGATCTCACGGTTGCGTACGACTTGCAACAGAAAACGCCAAATGGGTTTATGACAACATTCCTGCTGGAACAAAGATTGTTATCTGGTAACCAAAATAATTTTCAGAGCTCTATAACAATAAACCCCAGTTCACAATGAGCTGGGGTTTATTTATGAGCTTATGAAATAATTACGCAAAATAATTAAGCAAAATACTTTGCTTCAAAATCCTTAAATTGCTCTGGGGTAGCATCTTGATCTACCGAGAATGACTGTGCAACAGCTACTGCCTGCTGTCTTCTGAGACCAGCCTTATCCTCATCTCCTAGTTGATCATAAACATGAGAAAGTCTGTCGAGTGCGTACACTACATATTCGGCAACTGAATCAGCTACACCTGAGAGCAGCATCATGGTTACAAGAGAATCTGGCGAAAGCGCAAGGGCGGTCTCTGGACTCAAATCAATAAGCTCTGCAACAGCTGCCTCTACCCCATCAAGAGACTCTTCAGTTTGGGTCTCTAAAGCATTTCCCAAACCTGCTGTAACCGACGAAGTAAAGTCATCGATTACTTCCAGAATGTAATCTCGTTGAAGCATTTTGTTCCAATCTACTAGTTAGTAGGAACAGGTATACGTAAGTGATCAAATGCAGCGTGCGTTGCCTGTCTACCTTGAGGAGTTCTAATAATAAGCCCTTGCTGCAAAAGATATGGCTCATAAACATCTTCAAGTGTAGAAGGATCCTCTGAAACTGCACTTGCAATAGTAGTTAAGCCTACTGGACGACCTCTAAACGTCTCACAAAGCGCACGCAAAACACGCACGTCCATTACATCTAGACCAAGCTCGTCAATTTCAAAAAATGAAAGAGCCTCTGAGGCTACCTGCCAGGTGATAGTACCTTCAGCTTTAACTTGAGCGTAATCTCGTACGCGTTTGAGCAGACGATTTGCCAGACGCGGTGTGCCTCTAGATCGAGAGGCAATTTCAGCAGCTCCCTGCTCATCCACTTCAACATCAAGAATATTTGCTGAACGCATAACAATAGTCTGCAGCTCAGGAATGGTGTAGTAGTCAAGGCGATAAGAAATACCAAAACGATCACGCAAAGGACCAGTCAGAAGTCCTGTTCTTGTTGTTGCAGCTACAAGAGTAAAGCGTGGAATATCCAGCCTGATTGATCTAGCAGCAGGACCCTTACCAATAACAATATCTAAGAAAAAATCTTCCATTGCTGGATACAGAATTTCTTCAACCTGATGATTAAGCCTGTGAATCTCATCAACAAAGAGGATATCTCCCTCTTCAAGATTGGTGAGAATTGCTGCCAAATCTCCTGCTCGCTCAATTGCGGGACCAGAGGTTGTATGAAGCTTTGAGCCCATTTCTCCCGCTAAAACACCTGCGAGCGTTGTTTTACCAAGACCTGGAGGGCCAGAAAAAATAACATGATCAAGAGGCTCATTACGACTTTTTGCAGCCTCAATAAGAACACGCAGGTTGGACTTAACACGCTCCTGGCCTAAATACTCATCAAGCGTTTTTGGACGCAAATTTCTATCTTGCTCAAGGTCTTCTGCCTGGAGTCCACTAGAAACTACACGCTGAGACGTGTGCCCTGGAAATGGAGCAGGAGTAGACGATGAGTCAAAAAGGTTATCTGCATCTGCTTCCCACATTAATTACCACTTCCCAAACGCCTTAATGCATATCCAATAGCAGCTTCAATTGTAATAGCGCCAGCCTCTTCATAGCCCTCAAGAGCAAGTGTTGCTTCCTGAGAAGTAAAGCCCATTCCAAGAAGGGCCTCAATAGCTTCTGATTCTACTGAAGTTACAGCAGGTTTTGGAATAGCAGCAAAGTCTGCAGGAGAAGTAAGACCAACAAGCTGTTTAAGTTCTGCGTCTTTTGCAAACACATCAGAAAGCTCAATAACCAAGCGCTCTGCCTTTTTCTTACCTAGACCGGAAACACTCTTAAGACGATTTCCGTCATTAGTAGCCACAATTACCGCAAGCTGCTGTGGAGTAAATGTAGAAAGAACAGAAAGAGCTAATTTAGGACCAACCCCAGAAATTGCACGTAAACGATCAAAAAGTGCACGTTCTTCTCGCGAAGCAAATCCAAAGAGTTCCATTGAATCTTCTCTAACTACCATACGAGTTAAAACAGTAACACCTGCCTCACCCGCTTGTGGAAGTGCGGCAGCTGTTGAAGCTGAGATACCCAGCTCATACCCAACGCCGTTAACGTCAAGAACAGCAACTGAAGGAGTAACGGATACAAGTGTGCCCGTAAGCTGGACAATCATAGTTGTATTCTTCCCTTTCCAAGCGAGGTGGTTCTTACAAGATTAGCATGACAGACTGCAGCAGCTAGAGCGTCTGCCGCGTGGTCTGGATGAGGCTGATGATCCAAGCATAATATGTTTTGAACCATATACATTACCTGCTGTTTATCTGCAGCTCCTGTACCAACAACAGCCTGCTTTATCTGCATTGGAGTATATTCTCCAACGGTAAGACCTGCTTTAGAACAAGCGACAATAGCAGCACCACGAGCGTGAGCGGTAGGAATAGCTGATTTAACGTTTTGACCGAAGTAAATACTCTCGATAGAAAGAGCTTCTGGTGAGAACTTATCTATAACCTCAACAATCTGGTTATAGATTCTTCCCAGACGCATATCTATTGGCTCATCTGCAGTTGTAGTAATGCATCCATAGGCACGTGCGCGGCATTCAGAGCCCCTTGTCTCAACAATTCCCCATCCAGTATGAGCAAGACCAGGGTCTATTCCAAGAATTACCATTGCACCTCCTAATATAGAACGTTCGTTCTATATTATCACACTGTCTTTGCAAACGATGCAACTAATTTTCTGAGAAGGGACCTCTCCACATTTTGGGGTCAACCATGCCAATTTGTGTGTCAGTTTCTTGAGCGAGCTCTTTCAAAAGCTCCAGCATATCTTTGAAGCCCTCTTGGGTTTCTGCTGGATCAACTGAGAGATCAGGTAGATGCGTAGAGTTACCTTGAATTTCTCGCAAAGAATTTCGCAGCGATTTTACCAGCTCGGATTCTGAAGCTTTTGTATCTCTCATTCTGTCTTGCCAGGCAGACGCCTGTGGAATTTGAGCATTTGTGAGGCTCTTGGAAGACATCTCCAGAACCTCAGTGGTATTTCTACGGTCTTTTTGACGAGTGTAGAGCAGAGAAATAATTGCTTTGACCTCATCAACCTTTCCCATTTCTTCCACAATGGCAGAAATGCTCTTATTCCATTCAAGGTAGCTGGTGAGTACGTAATCAACAAACTCAATACGTTCCTGAGGAGTTGGTGCGGCATTTTCCAGGCCATCAGTGACAACCTCAGAGATATTCTCGAGAACTGCATGGTCAATAGCCGGCGAGAAGGTATTTCTTACCCTTGCAAGGTCAATAATGTCTGCATGATACATATCTCCCAGAGGCCACAGAGAGTGAGCGCTAGAAATCTCTGTTCCCTTGAGCGCAAGGATGGTCTTATCGGCAGTCTCGAGCGTCAAGTAATTGCGCTGGTCAGCGTAGGAATAGCCGTATGCGCTCACCAATTTTGCGTCAGTCAATGTCGAGAAAACCGTGCTATCCACAGCAACTTTATTCACTCGAAGTCTTGCGGTAAGCAATTCTGCAGCGCTTGTTGCTCGAGAATCTTTGTTTGGAAGCAGCATTACGTGCACACGCATAGGACCTAAGGCGTCCGAAGCAAGAGCCATGGTAACAAGAGAATTAAGCGAGCCGTCAACCGCAATAAACACGCCGTCAAAGCCCGACTTTATCGTGTAGTCTCGCACGCCTGTAGCCAATACACCCCAGGTAGTAAGCGCGCTATTGTAGACGCCCGCAGTATCTTCTCTATCAAAGTTTTCAATGGTATCTTGGTCAACTTCGCAGACAATCATGTCTTCTGTGAATGACGCCGCTTGTTTTACCAAGTCTCCTGAAGGTGACAAAAAGAAACTTGAACCACAAAACACCTGATTGTCATAGGCGCCAACTGCATTTGCAGCAATAAGCCAGCTATCAAATTCTTCAACATCTTCCAGATAGCGGCTTTCTGCCACCGCCATACCCATAGCAGATGACGAATCATCAACTGCAAATCCAAAATACGGCAGGTAAATAACAGCATCTAACGAGTTGTCAACATCTTGCCATGCGTCAAGATCGTTGTAGGTAAAAGCAACGCCAAACGTAAGGCCGCCTGCGTCAAACTTTGCGAGCTCAACGGTATTCTCGCTAGGCGTTTGCGTAGAGTGCGAAGAACGAGCAAGAGCGCTCATGTGCGCTATCTGAGCAGTCAGTTTAAGTGGGGTTACAGCACCATTTCTGACAAGAAGAGCCTCACTAGCTGCACTTCCATCAAACTCTGTTACTACAGGAATGAGAGCCGCAATAGGAAGTTTTTCTGAGAGAGAATTCAAAACCTCAGAAAGATCTGCAAAGAATCCATCTGTGTCAGCCTCTGGCACACTGAGCAGTCCCGTAAGGGTTGGTGCAGGATAGATGATAAGCTCAGCGCCTTGTTGTTGGGCTCTCTGAGCATATTCCAGCATAGCCTGAGCGGTAAACTCAAAGTCTCCGGCTTGAGTATTCATTTGTGCAACTGCTATGCGCATATCATTCCTATTCTGAAGTGCTTAGTTTGTTTTTACCCAAAAACAAACAGGTGTAGTAATAAAAACGGAGCCGCAGGTAGCAGCTCCGTTCAAATTCACAGATAAGCCGTGCTTGTTAAGCAAGCGCTTAGCCTTAGAGGGAGACCTTCCAAAGACCGTGAAGGTTGCAGTACTCATAAGCCTCAGCCTCAACGCCCTCCTCAAGGGTGAAAGTAGCAACTGGCTCCTGACCAGGCTTAAGCTGTGCAAACTGAGCGCCGTTATCAGAAACAAGAGCAATGAACTCAATGTAGTGCTCTTCGAGCATTGGGTGAGCAACCTCGCCTACGCGGACGGTAATAGTGTTGCCCTCACGAGTAACAAATGGAACATGCTTCTCTGCTGCAGCGTCAGTAACGCCAGCCTGAAGAAGCTCAAGGCCTGCAGCCTCAACGTTGCCTGCAACGCCGTAAACAACAGCGCCCGTCTCCTTGTTACGATAAAACTTTGCGTCGACCATTTTTTCTCCTCTCACGACATCCAAAGATGTCAGAATTTCTTAAAAGTGCTGCTTAAATAGTAACAGTTATTACTTAAGCACAGAGTGCAAATTTAGAATTGACACAATCTAAACAATCTGTGCGTATCCATTTTGACCAATAAAATCTTTGAGCTCTGTCAAAAGAACCATGCTACGTCCATCAATTCTGGTAGGAATTTCCATGCGCATAACATCTCCCATGTCTGTTTCTACCCTAATCTCAATGCAGTCCATGCCGGGATAGCGCGAGAAGATCTGTCCAAGTGTCTCGATAGCCTGTTTTTTAAGCTGAGAAGCAGGCATATGGATCACAAGTGTCTTTGGTGTGTTATTGGCGCTATTAAGCTCAATTGGATTAACTTCTTGAGCAATAACCTGGTCTCCTCTATCGGAGCGCTCCAACTTTCCAAGAACAGAAATAAAGATATCGCTCTGACTCTCTCCGGTTTCTGGATCAACATCTCCAGCAAGAAGCCTTGCAGCCTTCTTGTAGAGCTTAGGGAACATGACAATAGTAATGCTACCTTCCATGTCTTCAAGCGTAACAATTGCCATTGGGTCGCCGTTTTTAGTGGTGCGCTTCATAACGTTAGTAACCATGCCCGCAAAGCGAATAGGTTTGCCTTCTGGTACTTTGAACTGCTGAGACATAGCACCATTAGGCAGCTGAACCTCTACATTCTCTTCAATTTCTGCAAGGGCATAATCTCTACTCTTAGCAAGGGCATACTCGTACGGACGAAGCGGATGATCAGAAACATAAATACCTAAGACTTCGTACTCTTTGGTCAGCTTGAATCGCCTGTCCCACTCAACACCATCTGGCTCTGGGACAATATCGCTAAAGCCAGAACCCTCTACCTCTGCAAACATGTCAAACATAGAGAACTGGCCAACAGCCTTATCTTTTTGACGTTTAGTTGCAGCATCAATGATGTTTTGTGGGTTATTCTTATCGACAAAGCTCATCATCTGCATACGGGTGTAACCCGTAGAGTCAAAAGCTCCTGCCTTAATAAGGGCCTCAACAACGTTACGCTTAGCCTGACTTGCATCAACACGATCAACAAAATCATGGATGTTGGCAAAAGGACCGCCCTTTTGGCGCTCAAGCATAATAGCTTCACCAACACCAGCACCTACGCCACGAATTCCTGCAAAGCCAAAACGAATACCCTCTTTAGTAGCCGTAAAGTCTTTACCAGACTCGTTAATATCTGGTGGAAGAATCTTAATTCCCTCATGACGGCAAGCACTTACGTAGTGAACAATCTTATCGGTTTTGCCCATATACGAAGTAAGAACTGCTGCCATAAACTCATGTGGATAATGAGCCTTAATCCAAGCAGTCTGCATAACAAGAATTGCATAACCAGCAGAGTGGGACTTGTTGAATGCATAGGATGCAAATTCAAGAACATCATCCCAGATGCTTTCTGCAACCGAGCGATCAAATCCATTACGAACCGCACCGTTTTTCCAGTGGGCCTCCATGGTCTCATCAGTACCGTCATCCCAGTGCTGAACAACCTCCTGCATGAGTTTGATCTTCTTTTTTGCTACTGCTTTTCTGACCTTGTCAGACTCGCCCGCAGTAAAACCAGACATCTTCATGGAAATCTGCATAACCTGCTCTTGGTAAACCATAGTTCCATAGGTTTCTTCCAAGATGTCATGAAGACGTGGATCGTAATCTTTAACTTCTTCTCTACCGTTCATACGGTTGATATAGCTGGTAACCATGCCTGCGTTAAGAGGGCCAGGACGATACAAGGCGATAAGTGCGACAATGTGCTTGTATTCCGTTGGTTTCATACCCTTAATGGTTGCTGTCATGCCTGCAGACTCAACCTGGAAAACACCAGCAGTTCGTCCTTCTCTCAGAAGTCTATAAATCTCTGGATCTGTAAACGGAATGCTATCTACATCAATATCAATGCCGTAGTTATCCTTCACGTTTTTGATAGCGCGAGAAATAACCGTTAGAGTTCTCAATCCCAAGAAGTCCATCTTAAGAAGACCCATGTCTGCAACAGAGTGTCCCTCATACTGCGTAATCTCTACGCCACCTTTGGTATCTACCTTGGTGGGAACATGGTCATTAACAGGCGTAGGAGCAATCAAAACGGCGCAAGCGTGTACACCTTCTCCACGATGCAGACCCTCAATAGACAAAGCAGCATCAATGATTCTTCTAGCATCAGGGTCATTCTCATACGCTTCTTCAAAGTCAGCTGAATACTGATCAGCGCCCTTCTGACCTTCTTGAGCCTTGTGAAGAACAAACTTAAGATGAGCGTTAGGATCTCCAGGAATCATCTTAGAAAGACGCTGTCCCATATAAACGGGGTAACCCAAAACACGACAAGCATCGTTTATTGCCTGTTTTGCCTTAATAGTTGAGTATGTGATAACGTGAGAAACACGCTCAGATCCATAAATCTGACGGACATGCTCAACAACCTCAAGACGACGCTCATCGTCGAAGTCCATATCAATATCTGGCATCTCTGAACGCTGTGGAGACAAGAACCTCTCAAACATAAGGCCGTTCTCAAGAGGATCAAACGAGGTAATATCCATTGCATAAGCAACAATAGCGCCGGCCGCAGATCCACGACCAGGACCTACACCAATGCCATTCTCTTTTGCCCAGCGAACATATTCTTGAACAATTAAGAAGTAATCAGCAAAACCCTTTTTGCAGATAATGTCATATTCATATTCAAAACGATCTTTAACGTTAATTCCATTGATGACAACATTTTGCCAATCAGTTCCATAACGCCTTGCAAGACCAAGCTCACACTCTTTTCTGAAGCGCTCTTCTGAGGTCTCACCCTCTGCCAAATCTGGAAACTTTGGCAGGTACATATGGGTCCAGTCCAGCTCATAGTTGCACTTATTTGCAACCTCAATGGTATTCTCAATAGCCTCAGGACACCACGAGAAAATCTGGCGCATTTCTTGCTCACTCTTAAGATAGAACTCACTACCTGTCATGCGCTTGCGGTTCTCATCATCAACACGAGCACCCGAGCCAATGCAAGAAGCAATATCTTGCACACTAGCATCTTCTCTAGTGAGATAGTGATTATCGTTGGTGGCAACAACCTTAATGCCAAGGTCATGACCCATCTTTACAATGCGCTCAGCAAGAGTCCTATCGGTATATCCACCCCAACTTGGATCAGATAACCCGTGGTCTTGAATCTCTAAATAAAAGTCATCACCAAAGATGTCTTGATAAATTTTTGCCCAACGCTCTGCTTCTTCTGGACGACCTTCAAACAACATACGAGGAATAATGCCAGAAACACAGGCCGAGGTGCAGATAATACCCTCGTGATAACGCTTAAGCATCTCAAGCGTAGTACGAGGCTTGTAATAAAACATCTCTTTTGAGCCAGCCTCTGACATCATCTTCATCAGATTGACATAGCCTGTCTCATTTTTAGCAAGTAAGATAAGGTGATAACGTACCTGCTTAGTGCCCTTCTCAATACAATCATCAAGAATGAAATAAGCTTCACAACCAAAAATTGGTTTGATAAGTGGTGAAGGTTTGTTGGCTTTAACCGCCTCAATATCATGCGTCTGGTTCCAAATTTGAACGTCAGAAGCCCACTGAGCATGGACTTTGTCATGCTCACCAGCATTGGGATCATCTACTGGAGGCTCTTCTAAATCCCAGCCCTTTTCAAAACATTCCACATCATGGCACCACTGGCCAAAATCTTTAAGCGCCTCATTGTACTTGCGACATGCAAGGTCAAAATCTGGAACACCAAAGAGATAACCATGATCAGTAAGAGCAAGTGCAGGCATGCCAAACTCTACAGCTTTACTAACCATGTCTGGGACACGGCTAGCTCCATCAAGAATGGAAAAATCTGAGTGGTTGTGGAGGTGAACAAATGCCATCTTTTTCTACGCTCTTCTCTTTGTGCTTCAAAATTTGTTCTTTTACCAAGGGCTCTTAATTTCTTTGTATAGTGTAGCCGATTCATCAGACAATAACTACTAATACAAACATATGTTCTATGTGCTGATACTTTTATAACCGCTGGTAAATTGCATAAAAATATTTTCTCGTCAATTCAATGACGTCATAAAAATCTCTTGTAGCTAAAACAGAACTTGTCTAATCAAAAACTTATAAAAAATAAAAGTTTCTAACTAGTAACTCTTAGACTAGGGACTTCTTAATTGGGAATATAGTCTTTGTATTACTTATTCCAGTTAAGGAGATCGTATGGATCAGATGAAAAGCATTTCCTTTGATGACATTGCTGCGGCTCAGAAAAACTTTGAGTCCGATCGCGCACACACAGTAGCCAAAAATGCTGCAACAAGCGCTGGCGTTAGAAAAGCAGCTCGTGTTCCAGAAGGTGTTGCCCTTAATCCTCTCACCTTTGACGTAGAGGTAAAGCAGGGTGAGCGTACTAATCAACAACGCTCTGGTCGTTGCTGGATGTTTGCATCTCTTAACACCTTTAGATATCGCATCATCAACAAGTACAACCTCTCTACCTTTGAGCTTTCTCAGGCATATCCTCTGTTCTGGGACAAGATGGAGAAGTCCAACTGGTTCCTTGAGAACATTCTGGACACCCTTGAAGAGCCTCTTAATGGTCGTCTTGTATCCTTCCTGCTTACCGACCCAATTGGCGACGGTGGTCAGTGGGATATGTTCAAGAGCCTTGTAAAGAAGTACGGCGTTGTGCCAAAGAGCGCTATGCCAGAGACTGCAAACTCTTGTAACACACATGAGATGGACACCTACCTTACCCGTTATCTTCGTAGTGCTGCAAAGCGTCTTCGTGAGACCGCAAAAGCTGGCGAGTCTCTTGAGTCTCTGCGTGAGATGAAAAAAGAAATGATGGAAGACGTCTATACCCTGCTGGTAACCTGCCTTGGTCAGCCTCCTGTATCTTTTGAGGTACGCCTGCGCGATAAAGACGATAACCTCGCTCTTTCTGGCACTTTTACCCCTCAGGAGTTCTTCGCTGAGACTGTTGAGATGAACCTTGATGATTACATCTCAATCATCTCTGCTCCTACTGCTGATAAGCCTTTCAACCACACCTACACCGTTTCCCGCTTGGGCAACGTTGTTGAGGGTGGCGGCGTTCGTTACCTCAACCTTGAGATTCCTGAGCTCAAGCGCCTTGCTGTTGCTCAGCTCAAGGATAACCTGCCTGTTTGGTTTGGTTGCGATGTTGCTCAGTCTTACCTTCGTGAAGAGGGCATCATGGATACCCGTGCACTTGACGTTGATGGCCTCTTTGGCTTCCCTGTTGAGGGCGCCCTTAACCGCGCAGAGCGCCTTGACTACGGCGAGTCTCTGATGACCCACGCTATGGTTCTTGAGGGCGTTAACTTTGACGCAGAGGGCAACACTACTCTCTGGAAGGTTGAGAACAGCTGGGGTAAAGACCATGGCCGTGATGGCTTTGATACCATCTCTGACCCTTGGTTTGATGAGTACGTCTACCAGATTGTTGTTGATAAGAAGTACCTCACTCCTGAGCAGCTCAAGACCTTTGAGACCGAGGAAGCAACCGTCCTCGAGCCATGGGACCCAATGGGCTCTCTTGCAACGCTTCGCTAAGGTACAAACCATCTGGCGAGAAGACCGGTCTTCTCGCCAGGTTTTTCTAAACGCTACAAACAAAAGGAGCCTCAATGGCTGATCAGACCGTAAATCCACAGTGGGCAAACGAGGAAACTGCTGCTTTCAGTGCAGACCGCGCTAACCGCGTTGCCCGCAACTCCGTAACCTCTATGGGCGTTTCCGCAGCTGCTCGCGACATCACCACCATGCGCACCTACGCTGACACCTACGGTGTTGCCGTTGCAAAGACGGGTGACGTCACCAACCAGCGTCAGAGTGGTCGCTGCTGGATGTTCTCTTCTTTCAACGTACTTCGCCAGGAGGCAATCAAGAAGCTTGACGTTGATACCTTTGAGTTCAGCCAGGCATATGGCATGTTCTACGACAAGCTTGAGAAGGCTAACTCCGCACTTGAGTACATCATTCAAACCGCTGACCAGCCAACCGATTCTCGTGTTGTCCACACACTTCTGACCGAGGGCATTGGCGACGGTGGCTACTACTCATTTGCTATGAGCTTGGTTGAGAAGTACGGCCTGGTTCCTAAGGATGCTATGCCAGAGACTGCTTGTTCCAAGAACTCTACTCAAATGGATGAGCGTATTGACCGCCTGTTCAGGAAGAGCGCCGCTGAGCTCCGCGCAGCATACGCAGCTGGTAAATCTCAAGACGAGCTTCGTGCGCTTAAGCAGGAGCAGCTCAAGGGCTTCCACCAGATTCTGTCCGTCTGCCTTGGCGAGCCACCTCTGACCTTTGACTTTGAGTGCAAGGTTGGCAAAGACGCACAGGTAGATAAGGCAAAGCTCTCCCCTGTTGAGCCAAGTAAGGCTTCTGACAACAAGGACAAGAAGGATGGCGAGAAGGACGAGGAAGGCACTCAAATTCTTCGCGACTTTGGCATTACTCCTCTTGAGTTTGCTGAGCGCTATTGTGGCGTTGATCCTCGCGGCTTTGTCCAGCTCATCTCTGTTCCAAGCAAGAAATACCCTTACGGCAAGGTGTATCACCCAACCTTCGTCGATACCGTTTTGGGCGGCATTAAGACTCGTTTCTTAAACGTTGAGCCAGAGGTTCTTGAGGCAGCTACCATTGCTTCTTTGAAGGACGGCAACCCTGTCTGCATGGCCTGCGATGTTATGCAGGAGTTCCCTCGTCACAATGAGGACTTCAACTACGTTCTTTCAACCAACACCATGGATTACAACGGCCTCTTTGGCGTTGATTTTGACATGGATCGCACCACAATGATTGAGAACTATGAGACTTCTCTTACCCACGCAATGACCTTCCAGGGTGTTGAGCTTGATAAGGACGGTAAGGCTAAGCAGTGGCGCATTGAGAACAGCTGGGGTAAGGACTCCGGTAAGGACGGCTACCTCATCATGAGCGCAGACTGGTTCCGTCTCTACGGTGGCGAGGCTGATGTTCGTCGTCAGTATGTTCCAGAGGACCTGCTCAAGGTCTGGGACGAGGGCGAAGATGTCCAGATTGATTTCTGGGAGAACCTTGGCTACTCCCTTGGTGGTCGTAACCGCAAATAAGGAACGCTTAACCGTAGCCTACTAAATACGGACATAAGTGCACACAAGGCCGGTACAGAATTTTCTGTGCCGGCCTTACTGGTCTATACTGATAAAAAGATAAGTTCAAGCTTATTTTCTGGAGGCTCTCATGAGAGCAATTTCAAAAGAGCGTGTCATTTTACGAGCTACTATCCTAGTGTTCTTTTTATTGATCTGGTATTGCGATTCAAGAGGCATGCTTCCAGAAAACGGCCGCGCAATCCTCACTATTCTCTTATTTGGTATTTTTTGGTTTGTCGAGGCTAGATTTATCAAACCTACTAGAACAGATCAAAACGTGCCGCGGAGACCTCGGGTGTAATCTTTCCAGCGCTGAGCTCTGTCAGCGCATCCGTGAACGCCGCTTCTTCTCCGCACCTAAAGTCTATGGCGAGAAAAACGTCCGCTCCAAACTCTGCTGTTATAACCTTGCCACCGGTATCTGAGACCAGGCGCTGAATCTGCTCATACAGGTTATACGGGGCCGACAACTCCACCCTCACAACTTGCAGCATTTCCTGAACAGCAGATGCTTCCTCGGCAGCAGCCAAAGCCTCTTGAGTTGCCGCCGTATACGCACGAACAAGTCCTCCAGGCCCCAAAAGCGTTCCGCCAAAGTAGCGCGTGACAACGCAGCAGACGTTCTTCAGTCCCGCGCCGCGCAATACCTCCAGCACCGGCATTCCCGCCGTTCTGGAAGGCTCTCCGTCGTCGGAGGCACGCTCTGTTCCGTCCCCCAAAATCCATGCAGGCACGTTATGGCGAGCGTTATAGTGCTTTGCTCTTACTGTGGCGAGAAACTCTTGCGCTTCTGCCTCTGTTTCTACATGACAAAGCTGGGCTATGAAGCGGCTTTTTCTGTCTTCAAAGAGACCTTCCGCAACAAAGTCCAGCTTGAGTGTCTTGTAGGATGTGTCAGACATGGAGCAACTACAGTGCCGCAGTTATGCGAGCACACAGACCTTCTCGCCAGCAGAAACCAGCTGGTCTGCAGAGGCAAGAACTTCTACGTTGCTGTACTCGCTAGAGTTAGTGATAGCAAGAATAACTACCTCAGGATGGCCCGCGTCCTTAACCTTATCCAGGTCAAACGTCATGAGTGGCTGACCAACTTCAACGTGCTGATCCTGCTTAACAAGGGCAGCAAAACCGTCACCCTTCATCTCAACGGTATCAACGCCCACGTGAATCAAAACCTCTTCTCCAGAATCGGCCGTGATTCCAAATGCGTGAACAGTTGGAGTAGTTGCGGTAATAGTGCCCGAGACTGGCGCATACACAACACCCTCAGAAGGCCAGATACCCAGACCTTGACCAAGCATGCCACCTGCAAAAACAGGATCAGGAACGTTCTCTAACGCAACAACTTTTCCGCTTGCTGGTGCATAAATTGTTTTAGCAGTGTAATCAGAAACAACAAGAGCCTCTGGCGCAGCTGTCTTGGAAGATTTCTTGAAAAGATCAAAGAGTCCCATGCTAGTCCTTTCGTATTTTTGCCTATCCATCATAGCAGCATTCAAAGAGACCGCTGTTGCTTTTCATGAACACAGCGTGCCAAATCACGCACTTCTCGCCACTCAACGTGTGGCGAGAAACCCGCGGCCTCACAACGTCTCATTTACTTGGAGATTATTTGACTTCAAAGCTTCTGGCCTTATGAACGTGATACAATCGCCCATGCAAAGTGGACCAGACAACCGCGGAGTGCCCGTCCAGCTAATTGGAAGGGTGCTATGAGGAAAGTCCGGGCTCCACAGGGCAGGATGCTGGCTAACGGCCAGGCGGGGTGACCCGACGGAAAGTGCCGCAGAAAAGAAGACTCTCACCTGCGCATTCGCGTAAAGAGAAAAGCTGAAACGGTAGTGTAAGAGACTACCAGCACGTTGGCAACAGCGTGGCTTGGTAAACCCCATCCGGAGCAAACGCAAATAGGAGCGCTATGGTGTGGCCCGCACTGCGCTCGGGTTGCGCGCTAGAGACCAGTAGCAATGCTGGTAGTAGATAAATGGTTGTCCGCGACAGAACCCGGCTTATACGTCCACTTTGCCTACTGAATGTAAATCCCCCGTACGTTTTCTGTCCGGGGGATTTTCTTGTAAGCAGAATTATCTTTACAAAAAATTTTTGTAAACCTCTAAACGCGTTGCAAAATCACATACCGATTAAGGTTGTTGTCTTTACCGTCTGCGCTAAATTGCGCACAAACGCGTACGTCAGAGCCAAGACTTGCAAGAAGCTCATCAAGCTCCTCTTGCGAGAAATGATGGCAATAACGCCAGGTATTTACCTTATCTTGCCAGCCAATCAAATAGTCGTTTTCCTCAAGTTCTAAGGCATCTATACCGAGGGCTTGCAGTCCTTGAGCAGTAGTTTCTTGAGCCTTGGCAGCAAGTTTCTGACTGTTCATAAACTGCCAGAAAGAAATACAGACATAGCCACCAGGTTTGGCTTTCTCTAATAACGTACGTAGAAGCTGGAGTCTCTTCCCTGCGCCTGGTACGTGATGCAAAAATCCAAACGCAACCACTAAATCACAGGCCGGAACAGTCAGACGCGAAGAAAGCGTGTTATCAAGCAGACTCTTTATCACATCTAATTCGATGAATGTTACCTGGGGAGTCTGGGTGTCCGTTTCCCCACTCTCCACAAGCGGCTTGCAATTATCTACAGCAAAATACGTTGTCGGAACAATCCCCGCTTCATCGCAAAGAAAGCGAGCAAAACGCAGATTTCCGCAACCTACGTCAAGCACAAAGGGTTTCTCGCCAGCTGAAAGCTGAGGCATAGCGTCTAAGCACTGCTGCCATCCTTGCCAAGGCATCTGACGCGTTGCCGAGAAACTCTGTGCCTGCTGAACATAAAACTCAGAGGTAATGCGGCTCAGCTGCTCAGCTGTAGACGCGCTGATAGATTGTGTATGTTTTCTGTTTGAAGAAGTATCCATACAGAGATTTTACGTCACTGCCTCACTCTCAAAGGTCAGAAGCTTACCTTATTGCCTATACTGTTTGTATGGATGAACTCATTTTGGACATATTGCAGCAGCTCAGAGATGGCTCACAAGGAGCTCTTGATACGCATCAGCTTGAGATGCTCATTAACTCGCACAACAGCGGAATTGATTCCAGCGCCCACAGTACAGAGCGCGGGAAACTTATTCCCAAACGAGCGATTCTTCCCTATTTTTTGCAGGTCAAGCAGAAAAACGATGAGCTCTGGCAATCATGGAACGTGACGCCTGAGCTGGAAGAAAGATTTATTCGCTCCGTGCGCATGAAGCCTCGTCGCACCGCTTCTGGCGTGGCCACCATTACCGTAATCACCAGACCTCACACCTGTTCAAGCAATTGCATCTATTGCCCGTGCGATTTGCGTATGCCTAAAAGCTACCTTGCTAACGAGCCTGCCTGTCAGCGCGCTGAACTTACGTTTTTTGATCCATACGTCCAAGTTGCTGCTCGTCTTCAGGCACTCCACCAGATGGGTCACTCAACTGACAAAGTGGAGCTTATTGTGCTTGGTGGTACCTGGAGCGATTATTCAGAGGGCTACCAGTACTGGTTTATTAAGGAGCTTTTCCGCGCGCTTAATGAATGGCCTAGCTCTCCTCAACATATCCAGGAGCGCCTAGATTGGTATACCTCGTTTGGCTTGAAGAACACAGAAGAAGCTCTTTCTTCCTTTGTTGCTAAACAGCAGACAGCAGTCTTTGATGATGCTGTCACGTACAACCAAGCTTTTCATAAGCTCTACGACACCAGTAAGCCTCATCAAAGCGCCTGGTCTCAGATGGAAAGTACTTATGATGAGCTGGTAGAACAGCAACACGTTAATGAGACAGCCGCCGCCCGTGTGGTTGGCCTTGTAATTGAGACCAGGCCCGATACCATCACGCCAGAAAACCTACGCATGTTTAGGCAGCTTGGATGCACCAAAATTCAAATTGGCATTCAGAGCACACGTCAAGAAATTCTTGACGCAAACCAGCGTCAGATGAGCGTTGCTCAAATTAAACGTGCGTTCTCGCTGATTCGCTTATACGGATTTAAAATTCACTCTCACCTGATGATTAACCTGTTGGGCGCAACTCCTGAGGAAGACAAACAGGACTTTAAAACGTTTGTTACTGATCAAGGATTTCTCCCCGACGAAATCAAGCTCTACCCCTGTGCGCTGGTATCTGGAACACAACTGGTGCAGAAGTATCGTGAAGGCGCATGGCAACCATATGCCAAAGATGAGCTGGTAGACGTACTTGTTCAAGACGTGCTTAACACGCCGCCATACGTGCGCATTTCTCGCATGATTAGAGACATTAGCGCTACCGATATTCTGGTAGGAAATAAACACACCAATCTACGCCAAATGGTGGAGCAAGAGCTTGCTGCTGATAACGTTGCAAGTCGTGTGCAGGAGATTCGCTTTAGAGAGATTAACCAGCAGCAGGTACGTGCCGCAGAACTTACCCTTCAAGACTTTGCTTACACCACCGCAGTCAGCGATGAGCACTTCCTGCAATGGGTAACCACCGACAACAAAATTGCAGGATTTTGTAGGCTTTCACTTCCCCACTGGGACAAGCTGACCTCTGGCGCATGTGATGTTTCTGCCGATGAACTGCTGGTACATCCAGGTCAAGCCATGATTAGAGAACTCCACGTGTACGGACAGGCGCTCTCACTAGGCTCGGAAGGAATGTCTGCCCAGCACCAGGGCTTAGGGCAAAAGCTTCTTGCCAAAGCCTCCTCTATTGCGGCTGAGGCGGGTTATACCAGCCTTAACGTCATCAGCTCAATTGGAACGCGCGCTTACTATCGCGCCCAGGGCTTTACCGATGCAGGCCTCTACCAGCAAAAACCCTGTAAAAGGTAGCATGGCCTTACACCTCTAAACAAGCTTCATATGCTTACTTCTTACGTTACAAAAAATACCGAGAAGACCGTTGATCTTCTCGGCATATTCATAAGCGTCACCCTCTCCTTGACGCAAATGGATCTTAAGGAATCAGCGACAAAATCTGAGAGAGGTTCTTTTTTCCGAAGTCAACCTTCTGGCCGTCGTTGATAACTAAGCAAGGGACGCTCATGACGTCATAAGTGTCTTTGAGTTCCTTGAAGTGATTAATATCGTAGACATCGCAGGTAACCTGAGGATTGTCTGCAGCAATGCGCTGAGCAGCCACAACAACATCTGGGCACATGGTACAAGAAAGTCCCACCAAGACCTGCAGATGCGTCTTTGACCCAATAGCGGCAATAGATGCTTTGTCCTCGTCACTGATAGGCTGACCAGGTCCTGCTGCATTGTAGAGTCCAAGTACAAACGAAGTGAACTCATGGCCGCCAGGAACACCGTGGAACGCAAGGCCTGTTGGAGTTCCATCCTGTGTGCAAACACGAACAACGGGAAGGTTCTTTTCGCCCGTGTCTGAGACTGTCTGAACGCTCAGCTTGTCAGTCATGGAAGAAAGCTCCTGCATGTAAGCTACAAGCTCCTCAGAGACAGGTCTTTGATCCAGCTCTAACTGAAGTACAAGCGGACGTGCCATGCGCTCAAAGACAGCGTTAAGCTGCGCTTTCATGTCATCAGTGAAAAGCTCTTTGGAGTCAGAGACAGTCTTGGCTGCTGGAGCCTCAGGAGCTTCCTTCTTAGACGAGATGCGCGTAACGTTCATCTGTGGAACAAGGCCGGTTTTCTCCTGAGCGCGCTTGATATAGCGCTCCATCTCGGTGGCGGTAGTTGCCGCCTGACCAATAGCCGTTGCAACCTGACGCAGTGGCTTTTGACATACATCGCCTGCACCAAAAAGACCTTCACGGGTTGTCTCCTGGTGCTCGTTGGTAATCAGATAACCGTGGTCATCAGTCTGAGCCAGCTCCTTTACCAGATCGGTCTCTGGTGCGTAGCCCGCAAAGACAAAGACGCCAATGGAATCTCCATCTTCTGGTGCAAAGGTGGTCTTCTCACCCGTCTTGAGATTCTTGTACGTAATAGATCTGAGTGCGGAATCTCCGGCAACAGACTCAACCTGCGTGTTGTAGAGAACCGTAATGTTTGGATTGGTACGAGCACCCTCAGACGATGCGGGAGCGCAGGTAAACGCCTCCTCACGCACAAGAACCGTGACGTGCTTTGCGTACTTAGTCAAAAATACGCTTTCCTCAGCGGCTGCAAAGCCTCCGCCAATCACAAAGACTTCTTTGCCCGTGAAGAACTCGCCATCGCAGGTAGCGCAGTACGCAACACCGTGACCCTGATAGTCTTCTTCTCCCACAAAGCCAATATGGCGTGGATGAGCTCCTGTGGCGAGAAGTACCGAGAGGCAGGGACGCTCACCCTTGGTGGTGTGAACTACCTTGACATCTCCGGACATGTCCAGACCGGTAACTTCTGCAAGCAAAAACTCTGCACCAAAGGCTTCAGCCTGCTTGCGCATGGTTTCAGAGAGCTCGGAGCCGCTAGTAGAGAATACTCCCGGGTAATTAACGACCTCATTAGTGATAGTGATCTGTCCGCCAAAATGGTCCTTCTCGACAACTAGAACACGGTAGCGAGCGCGGGCCAGATAGAGGGCGGCGGTGAGCCCTGCTGGCCCACCGCCGATAATCACCGCGTCGTAGAGGTCTTTGACGTCGGTCATTGTTAACTCCCTAGAACTTAGAGCTGACCAACAAGGTCAAGGCTTGGCTTAAGGGTCTCAGCACCTGGCTGCCACTTAGCTGGGCAAACCTGATCGCCGTGCTCTGCAACAAACTGTGCAGCCTGGAGAAGGCGGAGAAGCTCCTCAGCGTTACGACCAATACCACCAGCGGTAACAAGCTCAACCTGAATAACACCCTCTGGGTCAACGATGAATGCGCCGCGCTCAGCAAGGCCAGCGTCCTCAATAAGAACCTCAAAGTTCCTTGCAAGAACGTGAGCTGGGTCTGCGAGCATTGGGTAGGTTACCTTAGAGATACGCTCGGACTCCTCATGCCATGCCTTGTGAACAAACTCAGTGTCGCAAGAGACAGAGTAGACCTCTGCGCCAGCAGCCTGGAACTTGTCATAGTTGTTTGCAAGATCCTCAAGCTCAGTTGGGCAGACAAAGGTAAAGTCAGCTGGATAGAAGAAGAACAGGCTCCACTTGCCCAGCGTAGACTCCTTGCTTACCTCGGTGATATCACCGTTCTGGAAGGCGTTTACCTTAAAATCACCAATTTGCTTACCAATAAGAGACATAGTCAGTTCCTTTCTGTAAGTAAAACTACTTATAAAACGTACTACAGAGAAGTTTACTACCTTTAACTCTTTTGTCAATAACAATAATGATTACTATTTATAAAATCAAAAAGAAACAGGCCAGATTACTCTGACCTGTGAACAGTTGGTGGGCGTTATAAGATTTGAACTTATGACCTCTTCCGTGTCAGGGAAGCGCTCGTCCCCCTGAGCTAAACGCCCGAATATGTTTGCTGCTGGGGATGCAGCAAGGGATATATTACGAGAAACCCACCCCTCTTGCAACCGTTAAACTCAACTTTTTTAGAAATTTGCAAAAGATGTTCTGATTAAAGCTTAGAGTCCGTGCGCGTCAAACGTGTCCTTAACCAAGGCTACAAGTAGTAGATTTGGCTATTCTTCCCTATTTCTTCCCTACTTCTTACGCTTGACCTTAATTTGAATACCAGAGGTATCTGGACGAGGAGATGTAGAAGCAACAGCGGGTTTCTCGCCATTTACAAAGGCAGAGAAACGCTGACGGAAACGATTCCACTTGTGGTAGATAGACTCGTGGTCGTGAGACCTGAGACCCAAAAGCATACTTGCTGCCAGAGTTGGAAGCAGATACTCAATAGCACGCCAAAGCACAAAGCCTGCGGCAATTTCCCCACCAAACATATGGCCAAACAGGAAGGCAAAACCACCCTCAGCACCGCCAGTACCACCAGGAAGTGGAATAGCCGAGGTCAAGAGCTCAAGCATTGAACCAGAAGCTAAGCAAGTCAGAAGATCTGCGGGCTGGCCAAGTGCACGTAGGACAAAGTATGGAAGCGCATAGAGGCAACCAAGCTGAGCCAAGGTAACTAGTAAGACAACACACATCTCTGGAATGTTTTTTGCCGCAGTTTTAAAGCCATTAGAGAACTCATCTACCTGCGTGTTAATAATGCCATGCCAGTGATCATAGTGCTTTACAATACGCAAACGCGAAAGCAGCCTTAAGCCCCAGTTACCCACTGCCTTTACCATTTTAGGAAGCAAACAAATTGCTAGGATGACGGCTACCATCACAATCTTTGCACCAAATAAAATAACGCCAATAACAGTTACATCACCAAATTGTTCATAGAAATAACTAGCTCTGAAGATAAGCATAAGAGCTGCGAAAATACCCTCGCCCGCCTCGTACATAACAAAGCGTGTGAACTGCAAGGCTCCTGCTTGGCCTACGGAAATACCTGCACGAGTCAAGCGATAAATTTGAGCAGGAGCAGCTCCTGCGCCGTTTGGCGTAAGGTTCATGAAGAAGATACCTGACGCTTCAACGCTCATCAGGTCTCGCACGCCAACGGGACTCTCAGGATCTGTAATGACCGAGATGACATACGCAAGAATACCTAGAAGATAATAAACAAAGTAACAGAGAGCACCAGCAATGAGCCAACCTGTATCTACGTCTGCCAGAGCAACAACAAACTCATCAAACTGACCAGAAAATACAATGTAGAGTGCGTAAAGTATTACAACCGCAAAAAGGAAAAGAATACTTTTTCTAACCTGACCAAAGCTCTCTTTTGCTTCTTCTACCTGCTCAGATGAAGAAGTAGGAGCAACACTAATCTTAGGTTTTTTAGTAGAAACACCCTTAACGGTTGTAGATCCAATCTTCACCGTTACCTTTGGTGTAGATGAGGGGTGCTCGGTTTCAGACGCGCCATCTGGGCGATCCATGGGCACCTCCTTGGACTCTGGATCACAATACGTGTACAGAAACAACACTCTGCGCAGGTAAACGATGCAACCTCAAAGGGTTTCTCGCCAACTAGCTGCTTTCAGTTTATACGAACCGCTCAAGTATACTCTTGTCGGCCTCAATAATGCCACCGCCAATGACTTCCTGTCCGTCATATAAAACAGCTGATTGACCTGCTGCAACAGCTTTGACGGACTGGTCAAATTCAATAAATCCACATTGATTATCCGTGAGGGTAAACGTTACAGGGACCAGTGCGCCCGTGTGACGAGTTCTGACCACATACCTACCATCAGCTGCGGGTTCTCCAGAAATCCAGTGCATATCCGAAAGCTCCATGCGGTGGGTCCAAAGTGCTGGACAATTAAGGTCAGAGGTTACGTAGACCACATTCTTAAGCGTATCGGTTGCTACTACATAACGAGCAGGACCTCCGCCAATATTCAGGCCTTTTCTCTGGCCAACAGTGAAAAGAAACGCTCCGTCATGGGTGCCAAGAACCTTACCTGTCTCCCACTCAATGACGTCGCCCTGCTTTTTCTGAAAAGTGTCCAGCAAAAACGTGCGCAAACCTACAGGACCAATGAAGCAAATGCCATCAGAATCTGGCTTGGCTTCTATGCCCAGACCCCTCTCTGCACACATGGCGCGAACCTCTGCCTTAGTGGCAATGTGTCCAATTGGAAAGAGCGTTCTCTCAAACAAATGACCTGGTACACGCCACAGGAAATAGGTCTGATCCTTATGGGCATCTGCGGCGCGCAAAAGCTTTTTGGTACCCGGAATGTTCTGCGCGTAGTGGCCTGTTGCAACAAAATCTGCACCCTCAGCAAAAGCACGTTCCGCAAAGGTGCCAAACTTTACCGTCTGGTTACACATAACGTCTGGATTGGGCGTACGACCGTGCTCGTAGGCATCAAGCAGATAATCAACAACAGTGGCCTTATACTCGGCTTCACAGTCCCACACGTCCAAATCAATGCCAAGTGTTACGCAGACGCGCTCAGCATCTGCCAAATCATCTGCCCAAGGACACTTAAAGCCGGGCAGGTCCTTGGACCAGTTGCGCATATAGATAGCCTTGACGTTATAGCCCGCCTCAAGAAGTAGAGCCGCAGACAGCGCCGAATCAACGCCACCGCTCATGCCAAGGTAAACTAGTTCTCCCATGTCACTCCTACACGAGCAGATTCCTGCTTGACAGCCTCAGAGATTGCCCAAGCTGCGTACAAGATGTCGTCTTCTGTGGTAGTCCTTCCAAGCGTTAACCTGAGGCTTCCCGCAGCTACTTCTCGCGGTGCGCCAATTGCCTCAAGCACGTGAGATATTTGCATTTTTGATGCAGCGCAGGCAGAGCCCGTTCCCACCGACACACCTAGGCGCTCCAGCAGAATGACCAGACGGCGAGCTTCAAGTCCCGGGAAAGAAACGTGTAGCAAATTAGGAAGCCTGAGCTTGGCGTTCTTTGGCCCCGAGACAATCATCTGCGGAAACTCCTTACACAACAGCTCCTGCAGCTGATCTCTAAGGCGAGAAACCCGCTTTGCCTCGTCAGCGCGAGTTTCGTCTGCAAGCGCTAAAGCACACGCAAAACCAATGACGCCCGCAACGTTTTCTGTACCAGAACGAACGCCACCTTCTTGTCCGCCACCCAACACCAACGGCCTTAAGCGCACATCACCGGAGGCCCACAGAAGACCTACCTGCTTTGGACCGGAAAGCTTTGCCGCTGAAAGCGTCAACATATCAACGCCCAGCGACGACACATTCACGCTTAAGTACGCAGCTGCCTGAGAAGCGTCTACATGCAAGTGCAGCGGACGAGTCTCCCCTGCTGCAAGCCTACGCGAGCGCTCCTTGGCAAGCACCTGGGAAATCTCTCGGATAGGCTGGATGGTGCCAATCTCACCGTTTGCAAGTTCAATAGAAACCAGCTCGGTTTCTGGCTTGAGTGCTTTTGCAATCCGCTCTGGGTCCACGCGACCGTCTGCTTCTACGCGAAGTGTCTTGTGCGAGAAAATCCCTGCACACGCAAGAACACTCTCGTGCTCAATAGCGTCAACGATAACGTGCGCGTCTTCCGAAACTGTTGCAAAGGCTAGGTTGTTGGCCTCTGTAGCACCAGCCGTGAGCACTACATTTCCTGGACGAGCGCCGATGACGTGTGCCAAGACAGCGCGTGCACGTTCTACATCGTCACGAACCTGGCGAGACAGCGCATACGGAGCTGATGGGTTATAAAACTTTTCCGTGAAGTACGGAATCATTGCATCAACTACACGCGGATCCATTGGTGTAGCTGCAGCAAAGTCCAGGTACACGTTGTCTGTTGGATGTTCTGGTTT